>NZ_JAALFV010000004.1:0-520544 GCF_011800405.1 Pantoea sp. EKM21T | reverse complement strand
CCGGCGTGGACTTCTGGCCCACCGTCACGCCTCAGCGCTGCGGATAGCCCTTTCAGCAGCAGAGGCGCTCAGGCCTCTACTCTCGTGCCCTTTCTGACAACATGCACTCAAGCTTCAGAGCAGGCCCGGCACCAGACTGCGTTATCACCTGTCGCTTAACTGACTGGCATTACACCCTCAGGGGCCGTCTTTGTTATTACAGTGCAAGCCTAGCGGAACATCACTTCCGCCCAGCGGGCCAGCCCAGCGGTGACGGAGGCGAAATCATCGCCACCCGCAATCGGTGTATCCGGCAGCGTCTGCTGCAACGCCGCGCGCAGCAACGGCGAACGCGCACTGCCGCCGGTCAGGTAAATCACATCAGGCTTAATCTGGCTGGTGGCTAATGCCAGCTGCACCTGTTCCAGAATTTTCTCCAGCGGCTGACTGATGGCGTCCTGCAGCTGATCCACGCCAATCTCTGTCTCTAATGCGGCGGCAATAAAGTCCAGGGAAGCGGTATGCGCCGGGCTGGCTGACAGCGCAATCTTGCTCTCTTCCGCTGCGCGCACCAGGCGATAACTGAGCTTCTGCTGCCACACTTTCAGCAGGCGAGCCACTACGTCACCCTGTTCCGCATCCCGCACTAAATCCCGCAGCCACTTTCCGCAGGCGGGACTGTAAAAGTCACTTTGTGCCGGAACATCATTGATGGCGATCGCATTCCACCACGGCAGCGCAGGCAGGGCGGTGCCTTTCTGGGTGTTACCGCCCAGACCGAGTAGCGGCATCAGGGTCTTAAACGTCAGCATGATGTCCAGGTCGTTACCGCCGACGCGGCAACCGCTGTGGCCCAGCAGGCTTTCACGGCGGTCAGCTTTATCACGCCACTTCGGCCCCATCAGCAACATTGAGCAGTCGGTAGTACCACCGCCAATATCCACCACCAGTACCCGCGTCTCCTGCTGCAGCGTGGCTTCGAAATCGAGTCCGGCCGCCACCGGTTCGAACTGAAACTCTACGTCGCGGAAACCGGCGCGGTGAGCGGCGCGCAGCAGAATACCTTCAGCCTGCTGGTTAGACTCTTCACTGCCTAAACCCTGGAAGTTGACCGGTCGGCCGATTACCGCCTGATCGATAGCCTGATCAAGCTGGCTTTCACCCTGCTTGCGGATGTGCAGCATCATTGCGCAGACCAGATCTTCAAACAGGGCAATCTGCTGTGGCTTCAGGCCAGTAGCACCGAGGAACGATTTGGGGGATTTAACGAACCAGACATCTTCGGGATCGACCATATAGTGTTGCAGCGCGGTGAGGCCAAACTGCACGCTATTGGGCTGGACATCGATATCTTCTTCGCGGTTATATCGCAGCGCGCGCTGCAGCAGCGCCGTGGTTTCGCTGTCAGGTGTCGCGACCTGATGATGACGATAGAGCCATTCGCTGATCGACTCGCGGGTCGGCGCACAGATCATCGACGGCAGCAGGCGCTGATCATTTTCCAGCGTTAACAGACGTGGCGTGCCATTTTCGCTGACTGCAATAGAGCAGTTAGCCGTGCCGTAATCGAATCCTATGAACATTTTCGCCCCCATGCCGGAAAAAAGGGGGCGACTTTAGCGCAGCTTCAGCAGGGTGGCAAGCGGGCAGCGCCGGAATTAACGAATAGCGAAGATGTGATCTTCAGCCAGTGAACGCAACGGCTGGCGCTCCGCCACGGCACTGCCCCAGACGCCATTAACATCAAGGTTAGCCAGGGTGCTGAGCAGGGCCGGTACCGAAACCGGACCGGCCAGCACCGAGATATTGCGCTGTGTTGCCTGGCCCTGAATGATGGTCAGCAGCATCTCATCCATCAGATTATTGTGAACGTTGGCAACCAGTTCAGGTGCCAGCACCAGATAATCGACCACCTCGTCACTCAGCAGATTGAAAGCATCCAGATTACGGCCAAAATGCTGCAATACGATGCGGCAGCCGCACTGCCGCAGTTGCAGCAGCGCGGCATAGAGCTGATCGCCCTGGCTCAGCACGCTGGCGGCAGGGAAAGCAAAACCACAGCCGCTGCTGGAGAGTCCGGCGGCGACAAAGCGCTGACAGAGTTGCTGCACAAAGGCGGCATCACTCAGCACCTGGGCATTAAGCGGCAGAATCACCGGAATGCCTTTGTTATTGAGCCGCTGCACGTCGTGGCGGAAAAAAGCCTCAACAATATTGTTATCCAGCCGGCGACGCAGCGTTTCATCAGGCAGGTTATTGCGTAACAGTGTCTCATCCAGCAGCAATCCGTCAGCGGTTAACAGCTGTACCTCAAGCAGCCAGATAAAGGCTGCCTGCGGCGTTTTTGGCGGGGCAACGGCCCAGGCGGGCAGTTCGATCTGCAGCGCATCAATCATCGCCGCATCCATGCCCTGATGGTTGCCCGACAGCGGTAAGCGATGCTGTTCGTAGACCACCAGCCGTCCGCGCCCGCTGCGTTTGGCGTTGTAACAGGCGATGTCCGCCTGCGAAAGCACGTCGCTGCTCTGACAGTTTTCTGCTGAAATCTGCGTCACGCCCGCGCTGGCACCGACCTGATAGAGGCGTCCCAGCCACTGGAACCGGTAATCATTTACCGCGGCGACAATGCGCTGCACCACATCATGAGCCTGTCCGATATCGCAATCGGGCATCAGTAGTGCAAACTCATCACCGCCCAGTCGCGCAAGGAAATCGCTGCTGCGCAGAGGGTGCTGCATCAGATCGGAGAGTTCGCGCAGTAACGCATCGCCTGCAGCATGCCCGGCGCTGTCATTGACCGCTTTAAACTTATCAAGGTCGATAAACACCAGCACATGCTGATGCTGATGTTCAGCGGCATCAAACAGCAGACGCTTAAGCTGAAGTTCGAAGCTGGCGCGGTTAGGCAGACGGGTCAGGGTGTCATGCAGCGCGCTGTAGCTCAGGCGCTTCATCAGTTTGCGTGACTCACTCACATCCTGAATGACCATCACCGCCCCCTGTTCCAGACCCGCTTCCGAACGCAGCGGCGTGATGCTGTAGTGAATATCGATATGACCGCCGTCCGGGGTATGCAGCACCAGATCTTCAGCGAGACCGGGGGTGACTTTTTCCGGCGGCAGCTGGCATAACAGCAAACTCTCTACCTCAGGGCCGTTACGTCCCTGCGTGATATGCAGCAGCTCACTCAGCGGCTGACCGGCGGCCTGCTCCTGCGACCAGCCACTCATTTTCTCCGCCACCGGATTCATAAAGGCAACGCGCATCTCTTTATCGGTGCTGATGACCGCTTCGCCGATGGAATCCAGGGTGATCGCCATGCGCTCTTTCTCCTGAAACAGCGCCTCATTAAGATTGCGTAGCGGCGTGATGTCCTGACAGATGCCCAGCATGCGCTCAATGCGCCCCTCTTTGCTTAGCAGCCGGTTGGCCTGAGTGCGCACCCAGCGATGTCCCTGGTCATCGACCACGCGGTACTCCATGTGAAACGCGCTGCGAAGCTCAATCGCCTGTTGCACCGTCAGTGCGGCATACTCGCGATCGGCGGGATGCAGCAGATGGATCCAGAGGTCATAGCTGGGTGACTCATGCGGGGCAAGACCAAACAGCGCGTACATGCGCTTGTCCCATAACATCTCGCCGGTCAGCAGGTTCCACTCCCATACGCCAATGCCACCCGCTTCGTTGGCCAGCGTAATACGCTCCATCAGCCGGCGATTCACCTGCTCGCTCTGCTTCAGCTCAGAGATATCGATAATCTGCGCAATAAAGTAGAGCGGTTCCTGGTTACCATCGCGCACCAGCGATACCGTCAGCCGCGCCCAGACAATCTCGCCATCTTTGCGGAAATAGCGCTTCTCAAAGGTGTAGGTATCAATCTCACCCGCCAGCAGTCGGTTCGCATGTTGCAAATCGAGGCTGAGATCGTCGGGATGGGTGATCTGCTGAAAAGTCAGCCGCTTCAGCTCCTCAGCCGGGTAGCCCAGGATCTGGCACAGCGAGCGGTTGACCTGCAACCAGATGCCGTGGGGCGCCACCAGCGCCATCCCAATGGCGGAATACTCCATGGCGTGACGGAAGCGGGTTTCACTGTCAGTGATATGGAGCTTTTCGCGCCGGAACGCATCCATCACCAGCGACATAATGTGACTGGGGATTAGCACCAGCAGGAACGGCAGCCAGCTGGAGACCGGGCCCAGCGCGCTGTTGTTGTTCACCACGGTGACCAGATCAAAGGCGAGCAGTATCGAGATAAAACTGGCGTTCAGGAAGAACAGCACGAACGCCTGCAGCTTGGGCAGGCGGACCGCGCACCAGAAGAGGATCACCACGATAAAGGTAAAGGGCCACGGCAAAAAGCGCAGCGCCAGATAACTGGCCCCGAGGGTGAGAAGAAGCGTCAGCAGAGCTTCGGCCAGGCGCAGATTGCTGAACCCCGTGCGACGCAGCGGCCACGGCAGAAGTAACAGCATCGGGCCTAACACCAGCATGCCGATGATTTCGGAGATCACCCAGGTATAAAAGAAGGGAAACGAGGCGTGGCCGCTGACCTGTAGCGTCCAGAGTGCCAGCAGGCCGCCGAGCACCGGCGTCACGATGCCCACCGACAGTACCATCCGTGCCCAGTCATGCAGTGAATCCAGCGGCGCGCGCCGATCCAGCAGGGCGCGCAGCAGCATGCCACCCACACCGGCCTGGATAAGATTGAGCAGGGCGAATTTAATGTTCGAGAGGGCAGGCCCGATGATGATGGCGTTAGCCCCGGCGGTGCCAAGCACGCAGGCTGTCAGCAGCAGCGGGAGCTGGCGTGACGGGCAGCGGAAAACCACGACGGTCATTAACGTAGTCGGAAACCAGAGCGGGGAGATTTTGCCGCTGACGACGATCAGTTCCAGACAGAAGAGTGTCAGGACAAACACCACGCAGCCAAGGAGCAGCGCCGAGAGCCAGCGGTTTGGCGTGCTATTTTGCGGGGACAGGATCTCTATCGTCATGCGGACTTCCGGCAGGGTGCAGCGCTCCACAATGGCGTATCAGGCACCAGTCATTCTCTCACTGCATGCTAGCACATCCGGCAAAGAAAAAAGGGGTGAAATCAATATTGCCCGTTATTCGGCGAATTGACGGGCACGCTAAGATTGATTGCCAGCACGTTGATTACTGGCGGAAAAGATCGGCGCGGGTATAGGGTTTCTCCATGCCCGCAAGGCTGGCGGCGAAACGCTCCAGGAACTGCTGCGTGGTGGCGACACGACCGTGACTCATCAATACAAACGGCACTAACAGCGCAGCACCGACCTGCGGCCAGCTGAAGCCTTTGAGCGAGGTGCGACGCTGGGATATCAGAAACGCCGTGCTCAGCGTGAAGCCCAGCAGCAGCCCGGTGACCACCTCACTTTTTGAGTGTGCGTGGATGACCAGGCGGGAGAAACCGACCATCAGGGGAATCAGATAGCCAACCCCAATCGCCGCAATGCGCCACATCGCGGACCAGCGCCCGGAAATCAGCCATAGCATGACCGGCCACAGCGTGGCGGACATGGCGCTGTGGCCGCTGAAACCGGTAAAATTAAAGCGGGCGCTGCCGATGCCAAACCCCAGAAACAGAATTTTAGAGATGCTGACGGTCAGGCCAGCCAGGCCGAATGCCACAATCCAGTAAAAGACCGTATGACGATTATCACTCTTCCACGGCAAAATCAGCGCAATAATCACGGCTGTTGGAATCAACAGCATGCTGTCGCCAAAATAGGTCAAAGTCTTCCAGTGCATACCACTCCTGATGCATCTTCGGTCGTCACGTTAGCGACACGCGTTGTCTGAACAGCGCGCCGCGCAGGCCATTTTTTTTATAGTATGGTGTGCCGTTAGTTTATCGGTGAAATGAGTGGCGTCCAAAGGAGAAAGTCTGAAAAGTCGCCGACGCCATTTCTCTGGCATCAAAAGGCCGAAATCCCTATACTTAGCGCGAACACACCCTCTCCATTTCGGCCCGTCCGCTGCCCGCGTAATGTGTGACCAGTGGCAGGCTCCAGTTATCAGGTCTTAAAAAAGTATGACTGACAAGTCTCATCAGTGCGTGATTGTAGGCATTGCCGGCGCTTCCGCATCCGGTAAAAGTTTAATTGCCAGCACGCTCTATCGTGAAATCCGTGATCAGGTAGGTGGCGAGCACATCGGGGTCATCCCGGAAGATGCTTATTACAAAGATCAAAGTCACCTCACCATGGAAGAGAGGGTTAAAACCAATTATGACCATCCGAGCGCGATGGATCATGATTTGCTGTTGCAGCATCTGCAGGCGGTCAAAGCCGGTCAGGATATTGAGCTGCCGGTCTACAGCTACGTTGAGCACACCCGCACCCAGCAAACGCATCATCTGAGCGCAAAAAAGGTCATCATCCTTGAAGGCATTCTGCTGTTAACCGATGCCCGTCTGCGCCAGGAACTCAACTTCTCTATCTTCGTGGACACGCCGCTCGACATCTGTCTGATGCGTCGTATGAAACGTGACGTCAATGAGCGTGGCCGCTCAATGGATTCGGTAATGAGTCAGTATCAGAAGACCGTGCGTCCGATGTTCCTGCAGTTTATCGAGCCATCAAAACAGTACGCCGATATCATTGTGCCGCGCGGCGGAAAAAACCGTATCGCCATCGATATCCTCAAGGCGAAAATCAACCAGTTTTTTGAATAACGCACGTCCGTCCGGACGTGGTGCAGACCGGCGGCAGGCACGCATGCCGGTTTGCTACACTTATGCCATGGAGTTACCGCAATGAGATTATGCGATCGCGATATTGAAGCCTGGCTGGACAATGGCAAACTGGCCATTGAGCCACGCCCGCCGGTCGAGCGCATTAACGGAGCCACCGTCGATGTGCGTCTGGGTAATCAGTTCCGCACCTTCAGCGGTCATACCGCGGCCTTTATCGATCTGAGCGGCCCGAAACAGGAAGTGAGCGCGGCACTGGATCGGGTCATGAGCGATGAGATCGTATTGCCTGATGGCGAAGCCTTTTTCCTTCATCCGGGAGAGCTGGCGCTGGCGGTGACGCTGGAGTCCGTGACGCTGCCTGACGATCTGGTCGGCTGGCTGGATGGCCGTTCATCGCTGGCGCGACTTGGGTTAATGGTACACGTTACGGCTCACCGCATTGATCCTGGCTGGCAGGGCCGTATCGTGCTGGAGTTCTACAATTCAGGTAAACTGCCGCTGGCTCTGCGTCCCGGCATGTTGATCGGCGCGCTGAGTTTTGAACCGCTTTCAGGCCCGGCTGCGCGTCCCTACAACCGGCGTGAAGATGCGAAATATCGCGGTCAGCAGGGCGCTGATGCCAGCCGTATCGACAAAGACTGATCTGAGGATGTAATGAAAAGAGTGATAACCACGCTGGCCATCCTGTTAGTGGTGGTCGTAACGGGAATGAGCGCGCTGGTGCTGCTGGTCAATCCCAACGACTTTCGTGCCTATATGGTGCAGCAGGTCGAACAACGCAGTGGTTATCGCCTTGAGGTCAGCAGCGATCTGCGCTGGCACGTCTGGCCTCAGCTCAGCATCCTTGCCGGCCGGATGAGCCTTACCGCGCCGGGCGCCAGCCAGCCGATGGTCTCGGCGGAAAACATGCGGCTGGATGTTGATCTCTGGCCACTGTTATCCCATCAGCTCAGCGTCAGCCAGGTGATGCTGAAAAATGCGATAGTGCGGGTGACGCCAGATAGCCGCGCGCAGCGTGCCAGAAATGCGCCCCAGGGTCCGCGTGATGCGGAGCCGGCTTCGCCTTCCAGCGGCTGGTCATTTGATATCGCTAAACTGCGGGTAGCAGACAGTCTGTTGATCTGGCAGCAGCCAGGCGGCGACGAATATAATTTCCGCGACCTCAACATTAATATGGAACAGGACGCGAACAAGCTGGCGACCCTGTCGCTGAGCACTACGCTGATGCGCAACCAGCGCAACGCCACACTGAATCTCAAAGGCCAGCTGGATGCCGCGCAATATCCCCATCGCCTCAGCGGCCAGTTGCAGCAGCTTGATTACACGTTGTCCGGCGCCGATATTCCGGCACAGGGGATCAAAGGCTCGCTGAGCCTGCAGGGCGAGTGGGATGGTGACCGCCAGCAGCTCTCCTTCAGTAATCTGCAGCTCACCGCCAATGACAGCACCCTGACCGGGCAGGGCAGTGGCCATATTGCGCCACCGCAGCAGCTGGCGCTGGATCTGAAAGCCAGCAACCTTAACGTCGATAATTTACTCACCAGTGCGTCCGTCTCTGACGTACCTGGCGTGCAGCACGCCACCGTGGCCCGTTCGCCGGTGATTGCTGCGCCGCGGGAACGCAGCAACGCCGACTCTCCGCTGAATGACCTGGATCTGGCGCTGAAGTTACAGGCTGACAATGCGGTATGGCGCGGACTCTCTCTGACCAGTCTTTCGGTGAACGCCAGCAATCAGCAGGGAGTGATGACGCTGAAGACGCTCAGCGGCAAGCTGGGCAATGGCAGCTTCTCCATTCCCGGCAGTATCGATATCCGTCAGCCAGAGACGCGGGTCAGCCTTAAACCACAACTCCGGTTAATTGCGATTCAGCCGCTGCTTAAAGCGTTTGAACTGCCGGAAAGCGTGCAGGGGAACCTGAGTCTGGATGGCGATTTGTCGGGCGATACGCTGACGGTCGAAGCAGCCAAACGTCGCTGGCAGGGCAGGGCGACCATTAGCGCCAGCAACCTGAAACTGGCACAGCTGAATCTGCAGCAGATGGTGCAGCGTGCCGTGGCGCGAGTCAGCGATAAGGTCAGCAGCGATCAGGCGGTGGATGAGGGGATTGAGTCGATTAGCGCACAGGTGGCGCTGAATAAGGGCGTAATCAGCTTCAGCGATATCAATGGCAACGGCCAGAATCTGGGCTTGCAGGGCGCGGGCAAAGTCGACATGGTGCAGCAACAGCTGGATATGACCCTGGGGCTGAAAATCAGCGGCTGGCGTGGCGATGATGCGCTGGTGAAGGCGCTATCCAGTCAGCCGGTTCCGCTGCGCATGTATGGTCGCTGGGACAGCCTGCAATACTCTCTGCCGGTGGATGACGTTCTGCGTAACCGGCTGCAGAGTGAGGCGAAATCACGGCTGAATCAGTGGATCGATCGCCAGAAAGAGGGCGAGAACAAAGAGAACCTGAAGAAAATCATGCGCCCGTAACGGGCGCATTTCCTTCAGCCAGCTAATTGCTCAGACCTCGTAACTGATATCGGGCTGCAGCAGGATCTCGACTTTCTGCACCCGATGATTTTCGACCTGCAGCGTTCGCAGCAGATAGTCACCCAGTTGCAACACTTCGCCTTCCTGAGGGATGTGTTGCAGCTTATCCATCAGTAATCCCGCCAGCGTATGATAGTCACCCTGCTCATCGAGCGGCAATTTCACATAGAGCGCCAGATCTTCCAGCGGCATATGACCGTTAGCAATCCAGTGACCTTCATCCTGAATCTGAATATCGTAGCGAGCATCGATTTCACCCGCCTCATTCGGCAGATTGCCGGCGATGGTCTCCATTACATCGCTCAGCGTCACCACGCCTTCAACCGAACCAAACTCATCAACCACAAAGGCAAAGTGAGTATGGGCCTGACGAAACTGTTCCAGCGCCTGCAGCACCGTCAGCCGCTCAGGAAAGACCAGCGGCTGTCGAATCAGGGCGCGTAAATCGAGGGAATTGTGGTGCAGTGACTGGTGCAGCAGATCGATAACGTGAACCACGCCCAGCGGTTCGCTGGAGTGATCTGTGATCAGTATTCGCGTGTGCTGATTGCGGTCGAGGCGCGACATAATCTCTGCCGGATCATCACTGAGATCGATATGTTCGACGTCGTGGCGCGAGGTCATGATGCTGTTAATGTGGCGCTGACCCATGCCCAGTACGCGGGCAATCATCACCCGTTCCTGCCGGTTAAACAGCATGCTGTCATCGCTGTCAGCAATCAGTGACGAAGTTTTCGCATCCAGCTCCGCCGGTTCTGCCGCGCCGCGCAGCAGCCGTAACACCGCTTCCGCCGTGCGCTGGCGTAGCGGACGACCGGCCGACAGCACCCGACGACGATTAAAGTGCGCCAGCTGGTTCAGTGCCTCAATGACCACCGAGAAGCCGATTGCCGCATAGAGGTAGCCTTTGGGGATCACAAAGCCAAAGCCTTCCGCCACCAGGCTGAAGCCGATCATCAGCAGAAAGCTTAAGCAGAGGATCACAATCGTTGGATGGTTGTTCACGAAGCGGGTTAACGGCTTGCTGGCGAGCAGCATCAGCAGAATGGCGATGGTGACCGCAATCATCATGACCGGTAAGTCATTAACCATGCCGACGGCAGTAATCACCGCATCCAGCGAGAAGATGGCATCCAGCACCACGATTTGCGCCACCACCGGCCAGAATTTAGCGCCGCCTTTTTGTTGACCGGACGCCTCATCACCCCCTTCAAGACGCTCATTCAACTCTGTGGTGGCTTTAAATAGCAGGAAAATCCCGCCTGTCAGCAGCAGTAAATCGCGCGCACTGAAGGGGTGGCCCATAAGCGTAATCCAGGGTTCTTTCAGCGTAACCAGCCAGGAAAGCGATGCCAGCAGCAATAATCGGCACAATAACGCCAGCAGCAGTCCAATCACGCGCGCGCGGTCGCGAAGCGGTCCTGGAAGCTTCTCAACCAGGATGGCGATGAAGATCAGATTGTCGATGCCTAAAACCAGTTCCAGAACGATTAGCGTTACTAATCCCGCCCATAGCGAGGGATCTGCAATTACCTCCAGCATGCGTTGTTCACCTGAATGTCTTAAATTGAGTTTTCTCTGATGATAGTGGAGTGCGAAGCCACGTACAAATGGCAGGGCAGGGGGCATGTTCTCAGATAACCGCGCTATATCGTGCAAAATATGAACATAATAGTGTGACGCTTTGATTAACTTCACAGGGCGCAGTAGAGATAATTCTTAGTCATTGGCTTACAGGAAAGAGATATTCACCTGTCGGGCTTATGCGATTTATCTCATCGGGAGTATGGCATTAATCCGAATTGTGAAGAAAGGATTGCACTGCCCGTCAGGCCTCAATACTAATTGCTGGTAGTCTTTTTCCTAAAATAGTCCAGGGATGGCGGGACCTGCTTGTAAACAAGCCAGTAATAACTAGTATAGCAACAAGTTAGCAAACTCTGCCCCAGAGTCGTAATCTGCGTACCTATTCGACATTAATCGCAATGTCACGAATGAGTAATTCGCCTGTGAACGTCTGTATGATGCGTTGCGGTAACGCTAACACATTACGGGGAGCATTATGAATGATGACAGCGATATTGGCAGCGACAGCCAAGGGCGGTAGCGTGCCCGAATCGCGTTTTTGTTGATAAAGTGAGCAGCGCTGGCGGTGGTTAAGTCAGAGTAATCTGTTGGTATTCATCACGATATTATTGGTTTCATGGTTAAGATCATTGGCGTAAACGCCGCAGGAGCTCCCCTTAGAAACGGCTCACTCTGGAGAGGTTTCGTCGCTTAATGATTAAACAGGCGATAGCCGTTGCGGGTTTAAGGAAATAAAATAAAGAGTTAAATATGCGCGATACAGAATTTACGTTTAAAAGTCTTATTACCAAATTAATGCTGGCATGTTCAGACTTAATTTGTTTCAACGCAGCGTTCTTTTTGGCGATGATGCTAATTAATTTGCAGTCAGATTCGCCGCTGGCAGATATTTCTGAAAAAGAAATGAATTTAAAAATTGCCACACACATTTGTCTGTCGGTAATTTGTATTGGCTGGTTCTGGGTAAGGCTGCGTCACTACACTTACCGCAAACCTTTCTGGTTCGAATTAAAAGAAGTTTTTCGTACCATTCTTATATTTTCTGTTATCGACCTGTCGATTACCGCCCTGTCGCAGTGGCAGATGTCGCGTTTCGTCTGGTTACTGACCTGGATCCTGGCGCTGATTTTAATTCCGACCTGCCGCGCGCTTTCTAAACGTCTGCTGAATAAAAATGGCTTGTGGAAAAAACAGACCATTATTATCGGCAGCAGCAAAAATGCGCATGAAGCCTGGCAGGCACTGCAAAGCGAAGAGGTCATGGGTTTTGACGTTATCGCCTTCTATGACGTTGATGGAACCTGTCCGCAGGAGATCATGAACGGCGTGCCGGTGCTGCGCGACGAGCAGGAGCTCTGGAGCCTCACCAACAGCGAAACGCAGTTTATCGTTGCGGTTGAGTATGAGCAGAGTCAGTACCGTGATGTCTGGCTTAAATCGCTGGCGATGCACAACTGCCGTTCAGTGTCAGTGATCCCAACCCTGCGTGGTGTACCGCTCTACGGTACCGACATGGCCTATATCTTCAGCCATGAAGTGATGATCCTGCGGGTTCAGAACAACCTGGCTAAACGCACGTCGCGCTTCCTGAAGCGGGCATTCGATATCGTGGGTGCGCTCTCGATTATCCTGATGCTGATGCCAGCGCTGCTGGTACTGGGCTTCCTGGTGGGTCGTGACGGTGGACCACCGATTTATGGTCACGAGCGTGTGGGAATGAATGGCCGTAAATTCAAATGCCTGAAATTCCGCTCGATGGTCATTAATTCAAAAGAAGTGCTGGAAGAGGTGCTGCGCACTGATCCGATTGCCCGTGCGGAATGGGATAAAGATTTCAAACTCAAAAATGATCCACGTATTACTAAAGTGGGCCACTTCATCCGTAAAACAAGCCTCGATGAGCTCCCTCAGCTCTGGAACGTGGTGCGCGGTGATATGAGTCTGGTCGGACCGCGTCCGGTCATTGAAGATGAACTCTGTCGTTATGCCGGTGATGTTGATTATTACCTGATGGCAAAGCCAGGCATGACGGGATTGTGGCAGGTCAGCGGTCGTAATGATGTTGACTATGAAACCCGCGTCTATTTCGACTCGTGGTACGTGAAAAACTGGTCACTGTGGAACGACATCGCGATTCTGTTTAAAACAGTGGGCGTGGTGTTGAAACGCGATGGTGCCTATTAATCGTGAGTCGGAATGAGCGCGTTAATGCGCGCTCAGAGGTGTTTTGCCGTTGTCAGGCGTGTCGTTGATAGTGGCCATCATCAGGGATATCGCTGTGCATCCATAGTCCGCTATGATGCGTGGCGTTCAGGGTACACCCTGGTAGATGGCCGCTACTTATAACAAGTGGAGCAAGGATAATGAACGACAGGTTCAGTGCTTAAGTCAGGTAGGATTTACTTTTTGTTGGACGCTTACACAGCGGCGGTTTCGCCTCTATCAATAAATAACTGATAGCGAAGATCTAAATGATTACAATCAAAATGAAATTGATACCCTTGCTGGTATCCGCCACATTCCTTAGCGGGTGTACGATCGAACCAGGTTCTCACCTTTCTACATCAGGAAAAGATGTTGTTGAACAGCAGGATAGCAACTTTGACATCGATAAATATGTCAACGTCTTCCCGTTAACGCCTTCACTGGTTGAAAGGATGCGTCCGAAGCCACTGGTGGCTCAGACGAATCCTGCCCTGCAGAACGAAATTCAGAACTACGAATACCGTATCGGTGTGGGCGATGTCCTGACCGTAACGGTCTGGGATCACCCGGAACTGACCACCCCAGCGGGTCAGTACCGTAGCGCCAGCGACACCGGTAACTGGGTACATTCTGACGGCACCATTTTCTATCCCTACATCGGTCGTGTGCGTGTAGCGGGCCGTACCGTCGGCGAAGTACGTGACGAAGTGTCACGTCGTCTGGCTCAGTACATTGAAAGCCCACAGGTTGATGTCAGCATCGCCTCGTTCAAATCACAGAAAACCTATGTGACGGGTTCAGTGACCACTTCTGGTCAGCAGCCCATCACCAACGTTCCGTTGACGGTGCTGGATGCGATCAACGCCGCTGGCGGCCTGGCCGCTGATGCTGACTGGCGCAACGTGGTGCTGACGCACAACGGTCGTGAACAGCGTATCTCTCTGCAGGCATTGATGCAGAATGGTGACCTGAGCCAGAACCACCTCCTCTATCCAGGCGATATTCTTTACGTTCCGCGTAACGATGATCTGAAAATCTTCGTGATGGGTGAAGTGAAGCAGCAGACCACCCTGAAAATGGACCGTAGCGGCATGACGCTGGCGGAAGCACTGGGCAATGCGGCCGGGATGGATCAAACCACCTCTGACGCCACCGGTGTATTCGTTATCCGTCCACTGCACGGCACCGATCGCAACAAGATTGCCAACATCTATCAGTTGAACACCAAAGATGCGGCATCCATGGTGATGGGAACCGATTTCCAGCTCCAGCCTTACGACATCGTTTATGTCACCTCTACGCCGCTGACGCGCTGGAACCGTGTGATTGGGCAGTTGATACCGACCATCGCAGGTATCAACGATGCAACACAGGCCGCATCGCGAATCCGTACCTGGGGTAATTAAGGTCCCGTCATGATTAAGTCCGTGTTAGTCGTTTGCGTTGGCAACATCTGCCGCTCTCCTACCGGAGAGCGCCTGTTTAAACATGCGCTGCCTGATTTAGACGTTCGCTCTGCCGGCCTGGGGGCGCTTGTCGGCCACCCGGCCGACAAGACGGCGTCTGAAGTCGCTGCTGCGCAGGGTCTGTCGCTGGAAGGACATGAGGCGCAACAGTTGACGGCAGAGATGTGCCGCAACGTTGACCTGATTCTGGTGATGGAAAAGCGACATATTGAACAGGTGAATCGCATCGACCCGGCCGCGCGTGGCAAAACCATGCTGCTTGGGCACTGGCTCAATCAGAAAGAAATTGCGGATCCGTACAGAAAAAGCCGTGAGGCCTTTGAAGAGATTTACGGATTACTGGAAAACGCTACCCAGAAGTGGGTGAACGTATTAAGCCGATAGTTGGGATTATCCATGAATATAAAAAATAAGGTCAGAACCGCGCCGGGAGAGGATTCGAATGGATGGGATCTGGCGCATCTTGTGGGACAGCTAATTGATCATCGCTGGATCATTGTTGCCGTTACCGCTTTTTTCATGCTGGCGGGAACACTCTACACACTGTTTGCAACACCCATTTATAGCGCAGATGCGTTAGTTCAGGTTGAGCAGAAGAATGCCAGCACCGTTCTGAACGAAATTGATAGCATTCTGCCACCGACACCAGCCTCTGATACGGAAATCGAGATTCTGGAATCCCGTATGGTCATCGGCAAAACCGTTGACGATCTGGGTCTGGATACCGTCGTTGAGCAGAACTATTTCCCGGTTATCGGTAAAGGTCTGTCGCGCCTGATGGGCAACAAACCCGCCAGTATCGCGATTTCGCGCCTGGAAATCCCACGCACTATCGACAAACGTAACGTTGAACTGGAAGTGACCGGTCCGGATAGCTACACCGTCTCAAAAGATGGCGATGAGCTGTTCAAAGGTAAAGTCGGCCAGCTGGAGTCGCACGGCGACATCAGCATGCTGGTCAGCGAGATCCACGCTGATGAAGGCACCAGCTTCACCGTGACCAAGCTGAATAACCTGCAGGCGATCCGTTCAGTGCTCTCTAACCTGACCGTGGCAGACAAAGGTAAAGATACCGGTGTGCTGGGTCTGGAGTATCTGGGTGAAGATCCAGAGCAGATCAGCAAAGTGCTGAACCAGATTGTGAATAACTATCTGTTACAGAACGTTGAGCGCAAGTCAGCGCAGGCAGAGAAAAGCCTGGAGTTCTTACGCACTCAGCTGCCTGCCGTGCGCAGCAAGCTGGATGAAGCGGAAGACAAGCTGAACACCTTCCGTCGTCAGAACGAATCTGTTGACCTGTCACTGGAAGCGAAATCCGCTCTGGACTCCTCTGTCAGCGTGCAGAGTCAGCTGAACGAACTGACCTTCCGTGAAGCCGAAGTCTCTCAGCTGTTTACCAAAGATCACCCGACGTATCGCGCGCTGCTTGAAAAACGCAAAACGCTGGAAGGTGAGCAGGCTCAGCTGAATAAGAAAATTGCTGGCATGCCACAGACTCAGCAGGAAATCCTGCGTCTGACCCGTGACGTTCAGTCTGGTCAGGAGATCTACATGCAGCTGCTGAACCGTCAGCAGGAGCTGGGTATCAGTAAAGCGAGCACCGTGGGTGATGTCCGCATCATCGATGGCGCGCAGACCGCTAACTCGCCTGTTGCACCGAAGAAGCTGCTGATCATCGCCGCGAGCCTGATTTTCGGTCTGTTCGTGTCAGTGGGTCTGGTTCTGCTGAAAGCGCTGCTGCATCACGGCATCGAGAACCCGGATCAGCTGGAAGAGCTGGGCATGAATGTCTATGCCAGCGTTCCACTGTCAGACTGGCAGCGTAAGAAGGATACCGAAGCCCTGGCGCGTCGTGGCAGCAAGGTGAAAACCGATCCGCACGAAACGCTGCTGGCGCTGGGTAACCCGACTGACCTCTCCATTGAAGCGATTCGTAGCCTGCGTACCAGCCTGCACTTCGCGATGATGGAAGCGAAAAACAATATCCTGATGATCACCGGTGCCAGCCCGGGTATTGGTAAAACCTTTATCTGTGCCAACCTGGCGACCCTGGTCGCGAAAGCGGGTCAGCGTGTTCTGTTTATCGATGGCGACATGCGTCGTGGTTATACCCACGAACTGCTGGGCGCAGATAACAAATCAGGTCTGTCCAACGTGCTGTCCGGTAAAACTGAGTTCAGCCCGGCGCTGATTCAGCAGGGCGTGTACGGTTTCGACTTCCTGCCACGTGGTCAGGTTCCGCCGAACCCGTCTGAGCTGCTGATGCATCGTCGCATGGGTGAGCTGCTGGAGTGGGCGAGCAAGAACTACGACCTGGTGTTAATCGATACGCCGCCAATCCTGGCCGTCACCGATGCCTCTATCATCGGTAAGCTGGCCGGCACCTCACTGATGGTGGCGCGTTTCGAAGCCAACACCACCAAAGAAGTGGACGTCAGCTTCAAACGCTTTGCCCAGAACGGTATTGAGATTAAAGGTGTGATCCTCAACGCCGTGGTGCGTAAAGCCGCTAATGCGTATGGCTATGGGTATGACTACTACGCCTATGACTACGGCAAGACGAACAAAAGCTGATCATTGAGCAATAAAACAGGGGGCGGTCTGACCGCCCCTTTTTATCGTCCCTTTGAATGACGACACGCATCAATTTACACAGGTTATTCTGTCCAAACCCACAAAAGCGATACATCTATAAATCGCATGGCGAGCGTCACTCAACAGAATTCATCACCAGCAGGCATCGCCCGCACGCAATTTGTGACCGTGCAATCAGACTCGCTGTAAAGCCAGTCGGTAAGGCGAAGCGTGATTATTGCTGGCATGAGAACTTGTGGAATTAAGGAATCACACCATGGCTCCATATTGGTATGTATCAGGCTTTTTACTGCTGCTTTCGCTGTTTGAAATAGCGCTAAAAAAAGACGAACGCACAAATTATATTCTGACCTGGCTACTCTGTTTTGCCGCCGTGACTTTGATTATTTTCGGGGGAATACGCGGTCTTGGTACCGGCATGGATGACTTTCAGTACCGGAGCTTCTTCGAAGACTTTGTAAGACGTATTGAGATTAATGGCTTCTTTAATACCGTTGCGTTTTTCCGTTACGAACCGCTGATTTTTGCGATGGCCTGGCTCACCAGCCTGTTTTCGCACAATGCCAGCATCTTCCTGTTTGTCTTCTGCGCCATTGCCGTTTCCATCAATACCTGGTTTTTCAGGAAGATGTCTCCGTATCCGGTGCTGGCGCTGGTGCTCTATTCGGCGCACATCTTTATCAACAAAGACATTAACCAGATTCGCTTTGGCCTGAGTTCTGCGCTGTTCCTTGGCGTTCTCTGGTCGATCTATCTCAAGCGCTACTGGTGGGCATTTGCCTTCTTTATTCTGTCGTTCACGAGCCATAACACCGGTGTCATGGTGGTGACGCTTGTGCCGTTCCTGTTTATCCGGGACTGGCGCTGGTGGCCGGTCATTATCATCGTTGCCAGTCTGCCGCTATCGGTTGTGGGTGGCTCGGGCTTTATTGCCCTGATTGCCGGTCATCTGGGATCGCTGGGAGAGAGGGCATCGGGCTATAACAATGACCCCTCCTATGCAATGGGTGGCAGCATCCTGGCCGTATCGAACCTGAAAAACATCATGCTGGTGTTCGTCTTCTTCTATTTCATGCTGACCGATAAGCTGAAGCGCGAGAATTACGCCCAGTATCGCCTTAACTATCTGCTGATTTTAAGTTTTGCCATCGGCGGGGCGATCAGGATCTTCCTGTACAACTTCCCGTCAGGTTCGCGCCTGTCCAACTATCTGCAGCAGGTTGAGCCGATCATCCTGACCTCGCTGATTTATCAGGCAAGGCGATCCTGGAAGCCAGCGCTGTATGCCATGCTGGTGTTCTTCCTGCTCTATTACCTCTACTACAACACCATTTCAACCAAACAGGCCGTTACCGGTTATGAAGTGGCGCGGGAGTTTTGGCTGATCCACTAATCAATCTGACGACCGCCTCTGGGTGACGAGTTTCACCCAGGGGCGGTCGTCGGTCAGAACACAGGTTTTTCATCGACCGTTGTCGAATGAACTGTTTATTTTTGAACTACTTTAATGAGGTGCTGGCAATGAAGGACATTCGTTTCTCCATCGTAATTCCGGCTTATAACGCGTCAGAATCGATTGTCACGACGCTGGATTGCGTTAAAGCACAAACGTATCGCAATTTCGAAGTCATCATCGTTGATGATAAATCTGCGGATGCCGCCGCGCTGGCGGATGTGGTGCGCAGCGAACGCTACCGGGATCTCGATATCAATCTGGTGCTCTCCGAGGTCAAACTCAACGGCGCTGGTGCGCGTAACAAAGGCATTGAGCTGGCGACCGGTGACTACGTCAGCTTCCTTGACGCCGATGATGAGTGGGCCGCGGACAAACTGCAGCAGGTGAGCGAAAAAATTGCTCAGCTGGACGCGCAGGGCAAAAAGAATTTCGTCATTTTCAGCCAGGTGAATATCTATCAGGATGGCACGTTCCTGAAAGTGATGCCGATGCAGCCGCCAGGCAAAAATGAAACGGTCGCGGAGTATCTGTTCGGCTGCTACGGCTTTATCCAGACCAGCACCATTGTGCTGAAGCGGGAAGACGCGGCAAAAATTCAGTTCGATACCCGCTACATCCGTCATCAGGATTATGATTTCTGCATTCGTGCCGACCGCATGGGCTATGACTTTGTGATGATCGCCGCACCGCTGGCGAACTACCATCTGGTCACTAAGTTTGGCTCGAAACACAAAGGCGAATCGGTGAACTACTCGATGTTCTGGCTCGATAGCATGAAGCCGCATCTGACCCCGCGTGACATCCACACCTACAAAGCTTTTAAGCTGCCGCTGCGCTACAAGATGGATGGTAAGTCGCTGATGGCAAGCCTGAGCTTTGCGCGCTACTTCTTCCTCACCAACAAAGACAACCGTGCTTATTTTATGAACCGGGTAAAAGACAAGGTCAAAGCACGTTTCGGCGGTGAGAAAGCGATCTCCTGACGCGCGCCTCGCTCTGCTCCTGATGCCAGGAGCGACTCTTTTTACGATTAATTCAGGGTTGAAGATGAATACTTCTGTTGGAACCGTTGGCATTGTCATGCCTATGTATAATGCACGTCAGACGGTGTTACGCGCGGTGCAATCGGTTATCAATCAGCACTATACCGACTGGCATCTCTATCTGGTCAACGATAAATCGACCGATGACTCGCTGGAATTTGTGCGTGAGCATTGTCAGGATCCGCGCATTACCATTCTGGATAACGCGGTCAACATGGGCGCAGCAGAGACCCGAAACGTCGGGCTGCGCGCGGCCACTGAAGAGATTATCGCCTTTCTCGACAGCGACGATGAGTGGCATGCGGATAAACTGACCCAGCAGGTCGCTGCCATCGCGGCCGGTGATGATTTTGTGATTACCGAATATCACTATAAAACCCGCAAGGCTGAGCACGACATTACCTACGGCAAACCTTATCTGCAGCAGGAAAACTTTGTGAAGAAGCAGTATCGCGTCTGCTTCTCCTCCGTCTGTTTCCGCCGTCCGCCGCAGGGGCTTTTCTTCCAGCGCAAAGGCCACGAAGATTTCCTGTTTTTGTATGAATTATTCACCCGCTATAAGCAGGCGCGCGTAATTCAGACGATTCTGGTCAACTATTACGAATTAGGCGATTCCCTTTCCCGTAATAAGAACAAAGCGGCCCAGTGGCACCTTGAATTATTAAGAATTATCTATAAAAACAATCCTTTAAAAATCTATTACTATTACGCCTGGTATATGGTGAATGGTGTGCTGTTTACCCTTAAGCATCGTTAAGCCTGTCGGCAGGATTGTCTTTAAAATTTGAGGTGGATAGCGTTTCATGAAAAAAATTGTCCTGGTGATCAAAGATGCTTATTCGTATGCGGGCACCGAGAACATCTGTAACTTCATGTCAGAGTGTCTTGGCGAGACCCATGAAGTCACCATCTACTCGCTGGAAGGCAGTGGAAAAACCTTTTACCCGTTTGAGCACGTCAAACAGATCGTCAGCTTTGAAGGGCAGAGCAATCCGATCAAAAGCGCGGTTGCCCGGATTCACGAAGAGGGTTTCGATACCGTCTTCCTGATCAGCATGGGCCGCCTGAGCGTGATGTTCGCTTTCTGGAATCTGCTGGCGATGAAGAAGAAGCGGGGCAAAGCCTACGCCTGCGAACACATCGCCATTAACTCCTTCAGCAAACCGATTAAGTTCCTCAAGTTTCTGCTGCTGCGCTACTACGACCGCGTGATTGTTCTGACCGACAAAGATCATCAGGTGTTCAGCCGCTGGCGCATTCCCAGCAAGCAAATCCCCAACCCGGTGGTTTACAAAGACTATCAGCGCCAGACCCGTCATCGCCAGGCGCTGGCCGTAGGCCGTCTGGATAACCAGAAGGGCTTTGACCTGATGCTGGATATCTGGCGCGACTTCGCCCGCAGCCATCCTGACTGGACGCTGGTGATTGCCGGTGACGGTGAACTGCGTCAGCAACTGCATGACCAGGCGGCGGTGCTGGGCATCACCGACAGCGTGAAGTTTGTCGGTAAGGTCAGCAATATCAACGACTACTATCGCGACAGCGATATGGCGCTGATGACCTCGCGCTATGAAGGATTGCCACTGGTGCTGCTGGAAGCAAAATCCTGGTCACTGCCGGTAGTGGCATATGACTGCCCGACCGGTCCACAGGAGATCATCAATCACGGTGAAGATGGTTTCCTGGTTCCGATGAACGACAAAGCCACGTTTCTGGCCCGAATGGAGCAGCTCGCCAGCGATGACGCGCTGTTCTATGCCATGAGCGAAAAAACGAAACAGACCGCGCTGAAATTCGACGGTAATCAGATTAAGCAAAGCTGGCTGTCATTGGTTTAACCGGAGCTGGAAAAGCTCACTTGCGACGTGCCTCAGGGACACCGCCATGGCCAATGGCCTTATTGACTACGGGAATTGATGCATGAAAAGAAGAGAAGTTTTACAGACCGCCGCCTCCGCTCTGGTGGGGGCTCTCTCCGTGAGCACCTTTTCCAGCTACGCTGCAAAAAGTAACGGTATCGCCCTGAAGCCGGTCGATGCCACTGACGTGCCTAAAGGCGACGTGCCAATTCTGACCCCGGAAAATGTCTACGCCATGCCGCCGCAGTTCTGGCAGGGTTTTGAAGGCAAACTCTGGATTGGTAAAGCAGGTGCAGATGCCAGCAAACCGGGCAATCAGATCCCGGTCTTCCTGCGTGATGCCAGCGGCAAAGTGTCGGAGATTGCTCAGCCTATCGCGCTGAACAAAGGCAACTTTGCCCAGTTTATTCAGGACAATGCTGCGCTGATTGCCAATCCGTCGCATTCGATGGCAGTCGAGGACAGCAGCGGTCAGACGCTGTTCAACATCGCGGATGTCAGCCGTCCGGGCGCTGCAGATTTCAGCCAGCGTCTGGCGCAGCCAGCGGGTTATCAGCTTATTGGTGAGATCCCGTCCGTAGCAGAGTTACGCAAAACCCGTCCGCTGTTTGAAGGGGCCAAGGTTAAGCTGAAAAGCTGGCATGAAGGACGGGAAGTCGGCGGCGGCGAGTTTGTCGGCA
Source organism: Pantoea sp. EKM21T (assembly GCF_011800405.1). Classification (NCBI taxonomy): domain Bacteria; kingdom Pseudomonadati; phylum Pseudomonadota; class Gammaproteobacteria; order Enterobacterales; family Erwiniaceae; genus Pantoea; species Pantoea sp. EKM21T. Next base: position 498,418 of record NZ_JAALFV010000004.1, on the reverse strand, counting down.
GCTTCCAGCCCGCTCAGAATGATGGCGGCGTAAACTTTGCCGGTGAGGGCTTTTCCTGGCGTCGCGTGGTAGACGATTTTAACCGCCTGACCCTGTTTGATTTCGGTGCGATTGCCGATGGCAAAACCGATACGGCACCCGCCATTATGGCGATGTTCCAGTGGTCACAGCAGGCTAACCAGCAGATCTGTGTCCAGTTCCCGGCCGGTACCTTCATGGTCTCAGCCTGTAACCTTGGCGATAAGTATCTCAACTTCTTCCGCATGTCCGGTGCGATGGTAAACTTCGGCTACTTCCCGGCGACCACGATTGTCTCGGATGGTAAGTCAGAGTTCGTCTTTGAGATGAATGCACGTCGGGTTGAGCTTTCCAACCTGAACTTTAACGGCAACAGCGATAAAAGCCCCAACAAGCAGGGCTTTTTCCATAACAACTGCCCTGGCGGACAATATTTCCGTGGTGCCTGCCTGCGCTTTAACGCAGTCGGCGGCACCGCCATCAGCCTGCAGGATACTCTGGATTGTAAAATCGACCAGTGGTACGCCTCACGCTGTAGCGGCGATGTGATCAAATCGGGCTGGTCAGGTCAGAAGCAGGGCAAATGGGACCACAGCACCGCGATTGAGCTGTCGAACTTTAATGCGCAGTACTGTCGTGGTGGCAAAGTCCTCAACCTGCCGCGCTGCGGCCAGTCGATTATCCATAACGGCTGGATTGAGCACTGTGATAACCCGGGTGATCTCTCCAACGGTCAGTGGATTGTCGATGCGCTGAGCCTGGAGGATTGTAAGAATCCGCTGATCGCGCATAACACGCGCCTGAATATGCGCCAGACCAGCCTCCAGTCGGGCAGCTGGATCGACAACTCCATGCAGGGCGACCGTCTGCTCAGCGTCTGGGAGATGGGATCGACCCGCGTGGAGTCCTATGGCGTCGCGCTGGATGGCAGCCTGAAGTACAACTACATCACCTCGCGCTGGCGTTTAGAGAACAACACGAATCAGGAAACCTGGTTTGATCTCGGCAGCCTCTACTCCCCGACCGTGGGTGATTCGTGGGAGATCGAAATTTTTGGTCAGTCGCAGTTCAGCAACGGCAGTGGCGATAAGCCGCTGATGGACCTGATCGGTGACAAGACCACCGGTGGCCGCGCGATGATCCACGTACAGCGCAAAAAAGATCGCTCTGAAGCGAGCTGGTCGGCCGAAGGCAGCAGCCCGATTGTCGATGTGCGCTATGTGGCTGAGCATGACACCGATGTCCGCATCTTCGTCAAACTGGCGGGCTGGACGCCGTCGGTGGCCGTGCTGGTGAAAACCACCGGTAAAGATCGCTTTGTCACCGGTCGCTGTGCGCGCGTTAACGCGAAGATGGAGAAGGGCAATCCTCCGGCGGGCGACGCGACTAAACGCGCGCCGCAGCGCTTCAGCCTGCACAACGGCAAAGCGGGCGTGGGCGCTAATGAGCAGGGCGACCTGCTGATGGCTTCCCGTCCGCTCTCCGCCGATCAGGTCGATACCAGCAAGCCAGAAGGTTTTGTTTCCGTCGTGATCAACGGCAAACAGGTCGCACTGCCTTACTTCGCCATTAAGTCGTAACACCTTGCATCACGGCCGCCACAACGGAGGCGGCCGGTTTTAACAGGAGCACTACCTTTGGGTGCGTTATCCCGTAAAGCATTACTTTAAACAGAGTTCATTTTGCCCATTGCGGATCTGGGCGGCTTACAGAATTAAAAAAATTCATTCGGAGTTGTTATGAAAATTTTATTGGTGGGTAACCATACGTGTGGAAATCGCGGGGATGGCGCGATTCTTCGTGGACTGATTGATTCAATGAAGTCTGCACGCAGTGATTTAGAAATTGATGTTATAAGCCGTTATCCAACCAGCTCCGGTTATCTGCTTCAGCAGGATATTAAGCAGGATGCGCTGTATCTGCACAACAGCAAATCAGGCAAAGGTCTGGTCGGTTCGTTCAAGCGTAAAGTCGCGAACCGCCTGATGCCTGATATCATGATGGCGCATCTGGGCAAGGGCGGGATCTTTAAGTCGTTCGCTGTACCGCCGCACCTGAAGGCGTTTACTGACAGTCTGGCAAAATATGATGCGATTATTCAGGTTGGCGGATCGTTCTTCGTTGACCTCTATGGCGTGACCCAGTTTGACCATGCCCTCTGTGCACTGATGGCGAAAAAGCCGATCTACCTGATCGGTCACTCGGTGGGTCCGTTCCAGAACCCGCGCGTCAATGCGCTGGCAAACTTTGTCTTTGATCGGGTCGACAGCCTGGTGCTGCGTGAATCGGTCAGCCTTGACCTGATGAAACGTGATGGCGTGACCAGCTCTAAAGTCGCGTCTGGCGTTGATACCGCTTTCCTGGTGCGGGCACGCGAAGTCGAAAATCCGAGCCATAACCTGCTCTACTGGCAGGGCATTATCGATGGCCGTAAAACCATCGCGATCACCGTGCGTGAACTGGCACCGTTTGATAAACGTCTGGGTGTGACGCAGAAAGAGTATGAAGCGGCATTTGGCCGGGTGATCAATGCCATGATTGCTGAAGGCTATCAGGTTGTGGCGTTCTCAACCTGTACCGGCATCGACAGCTATGCCAAAGATGACCGCATGGTTGCACTGACCCTGCGTGACCACGTGACGCAGCCTGAACATTACCATGTCATTATGGATGAGTTTAATGACCTGGAACTGGGCATCCTGCTGAATCATTGTCATCTGACCATTGGTACCCGCCTGCACTCGGCGATTATCTCCATGAACTTTGGCACCCCGGCTGTGGCGATCAACTACGAGCACAAGTCGATGGGTGTGATGAACCAGCTTGGTCTGCCGCAGATGGCAACCGATGTGAAAAGCCTGATGGATGGCTCGCTAATCGACAAGGTGAAAACTGTGCTTGCCGATTACGACAACATCAAGCTTAAGGTCGACACGGCCGTTGCGAATGAAAGGGAAATTGGCAACCGGATCACTGAAGAGATTCTCAAAGTATTAGGGTAATGTGATGAAACTGACTTTTTTCACCATGCGTTTCCCGGTTGCCTCTGAGACATTCGTATTAAATCAGGTAACCCACTTTATTGATGCCGGTTACGAGGTGGAGATTATTTCAGTCTTTCCCGGCGATTTAGTGAACCGGCATGCCGCTTTTGATGAGTATGGTCTGGCGGCGAAGACGCATTATCTGCTGCCGGAAGAGAAGATCTCGATTGTCGATAAGCTGAACCAGCGCATCAAGCTGGTGCTGCCAAAAGTGACGAAGCCGTCGCTGCTGCGTTCGCTGAATGTGCGCCGTTATGGCGCACAGTCCAGCAAACTGCTGCTGCCGTCGATTGTGGCGAATGCAAAGCAGACCTTCACCGCAGATGTGTTCCTGGTGCATTTCGGCTATGCCGGTGCGCTGGCGAACAAGCTGCGTGAGCTGGGCGTGCTCAAGGGTAAACAGGCGACCGTGTTTCACGGCGCCGATATTTCCCGTCGTCACATTCTGGAAGAGCACAAACTCGACTATGTGAATCTGTTCCGCCAGAGTGAGCTGATGCTGCCTATCAGCAATCTGTGGAAGAACAAGCTGATTGAGATGGGCTGCCCGCCGGAAAAAATTCACGTTACGCGTATGGGCATTGAGCCGGAGAAGTTTAACTTCCAGCCGCGCCAGGCGTTTCAGACGCCGCTGCGTATCGTTTCGGTGGCTCGTCTGACCGAGAAGAAAGGGCTGGATGTGGCGGTCAAAGCCAGCGCCATCCTGAAGCAACGTGGCGGTCAGTTTCAGTACACCATTATCGGTAACGGCGATCAGGATGAGATGATGCGTGATTTCATCGCCCGCGAGGGGATGGAAGATTGCGTCAGCATGCCGGGCTTTAAACCGCAGGAGGAGATCCGTCGCGCGCTGAGTGAGGCTGACATCTTCCTGCTGCCCTCCAAAACCGCCGCAGATGGCGATATGGAAGGTATTCCGGTTGCACTGATGGAGGCGATGGCGGTCGGCCTGCCGGTGGTCTCAACCTTCCACAGCGGCATTCCGGAGCTGATCGAAAACAACGTATCTGGCTGGCTGGTGGAAGAGGACGATCCTGAGGCGCTGGCGGAGACGCTGCTGAAGCTCTCTCAGGGTGAAGTGGATGTGGCGCCCGTGGTCGCGGCCGCCCGTCACAAAGTTGAGACTGAATTTAATCAGCATATCGCCTACGGCGAACTGGCACAGATTCTGGAGCGACTGGTGTGAGTGGATTTAAGTCACAGGCGATTTGGCTGTTCGGCAGCACCTGCTTCTCGGCAGTGCTGCAGGTTGCACAGCTAAGCTTTCTCGCCCGCAAACTGGAAACCCACGAGCTGGGTCTGTTAGCCATCATCAACGCCATCTTGGCGGTGGCGGGTGTGCTGCAGGATATGGGGATGAGCAGTTATCTGGTGCATCGCCAGAACATTACCCGTCGTGAGCAGAGCACCATCTACTGGGTGAACGTCTCACTCAGCTTGTGTACTGGCCTGATCATGCTGCTGATCGCCTTCCCGGTCTCCTGGTTCTATCATCTGCCGGAGCTGGTGGGTCTGATCATGCTGACCAGCCTGAACTTCCTTGTGCTGGGGCATCTGTCGCAGTATCAGGCGCACTACATCAAAACCAAGCGGATGGTTTCGCTGGCGAAGATTGAGATGGGCACCAAGCTGTTTGCCTTCCTCTGTGTGGTGGCGATGCTGGAGTTCACCTCGCTCACCGTAGCGGCGGCGATTCTCGGTCTGTTCATCAACGCCTTTACCCGCATCCTCTGCATGATTGCGCTGGGTGAGAAGTCGTGGCGTCCGACCTGGGAGTTCGATAAAGCGACTTTTATTGGCGCGATTCGCTACGGCAGTTATCAGCTCGGCTCGCAGACCATTAACCAGCTGCGAACCCAGGCCGATGCGCTGGTGGTCGGTAAAGTGATGGGCGCAGAGATGCTGGGCGTCTACTCGCTGGCGAAAGAGCTGGTGCTGCAACCGCTGAAGCTGGTGACGCCGGTGATTAACCGTCTGGCACTGCCGCGCTTTGCAGAGAAGCAGCACGATGCCGAGCAGCTGAAGAAGCTGTTCCTCAAAGGCACGCTGGGGATTATGCTGTTCAGCAGCGCGATGTACCTGGTGATTGGCATCTTCTCGCCGGTTATCGTTCGTGTGCTCTACGGCGCATCCCACGAGCAGGTCTATCATCTGATTCCGCTGATGCTGCTGTTTGGTATGCTGCGGCCGATGGGCGGACTGACCGGAGCGATTTCCCAGGCCAACGGACGGACCAACGTTGAGTTCTACTGGAACATCGTGGCGAGTATTGTGGTTCTGGCGGTGCTGGCAACCACCTTTATCTGGCCGAACGTGCTCTATGTGGCGCTGACGCTTTCCATCTCGCAGATTCTGATCTCGGCACTGGCTCATCCGTTCTTTATTAAGCCGGTGATTGGCATTCGGTTTATCCCTTATGCCCGGCAATGGGTGGCGGTGTCGGTGGTATTTGTCGGCATAATGCTGCTGGTCAATCACTTTAATCTGTTTGTGATGCCAGAGTGGTTTGAAGGCTGGTTGTAATCACAATTGCGTTATATCAACGGGCGGCCTCAGGGTCGCCCGTTTTCATTTATGGCTGGTCTCAGCCGCGCGGCGACCCGGGGTGGGAATAACAGAGGCGATATTCGATTACTGATTGTCTTTATTCAGTTTATGCCGTTGCTGGCAATGGGCAAAATGCCGAATTTCCAAGTTATGACAGAGAGTTACTGTCCGATTTTCAGATAAAGATTATACTTGCTCTTCCGGCCGATCCTGCATAATCGACCCACATCTTCATTTTATTAAACGGAATAAATATGACCAAGCTTAAAGCAGTAATCCCGGTTGCGGGCCTCGGTATGCATATGCTCCCTGCGACTAAAGCCATTCCGAAAGAGATGCTGCCTGTCGTCGACAAACCGATGATCCAGTACATCATTGACGAGTGTGTTGCCGCGGGTATTAAAGAGATTGTGCTGGTCACGCATGCATCGAAAAATGCCGTAGAAAACCACTTTGACACTACCTATGAGCTCGAAGCGCTGCTTGAAGCGCGCGTGAAGCGTCAACTGCTGAGCGAAGTGCAGTCTATCTGCCCGCCAGGCGTAACCATCATGAACGTGCGCCAGGCGCAGCCGCTGGGTCTGGGCCACTCGATTCTCTGTGCCCGTCCGATGATCGGTGATAATCCGTTTGTGGTCGTGCTGCCAGACGTCCTGCTGGATGACTCCACCGCTGACCACATGCGTTACAATCTCGCAGCAATGGTTGCCCGTTTTGAAGAGACCGGCCACAGCCAGGTCCTGGCACAGCATATGCCCGCGTCCAATCTCACTGAGTACTCGGTAATCACCACTGCAGAGCCGATTGATCACCCTGGCGACATCAGCACCATTACCGATTTCGTTGAGAAGCCTGAAGATACCGCCGGACTGAACTCTGACCTGGCTGCGGTAGGCCGCTATGTCCTCTCTGCTGATATCTGGGCCGAACTGGAGCGCACTGAGCCAGGCGCGTGGGGCCGTATCCAGCTGACCGATGCCATCGCCAGCCTGAGCAAACATAAAACCGTTGATGTTTCGCTGCTGACCGGTCACAGTTTTGACTGCGGTCGTAAGCTCGGTTACATGCAGGCGTTTGTCTCTTACGGCCTGCGCAGCAACGCGCAGGGTCGCGATTTCCGCGAAGCTATCCAGACCATCCTCGCAAAACAACAGTAATTTATTTGTCGCGCCCTGCGCGGCAGATTGAAAGGAGCTCACATGGCAATTTTAGTCACGGGCGGAGCAGGATATATCGGCTCCCATACGGTACTGGCGCTGTTGCAGCGCGGTGATGATGTTGTGGTTCTGGATAACCTCTGCAATGCCTCACGCGAAGCGATTAACCGCGTTGAGAAACTGGCAGGCAAAAAAGCGACCTTCGTTGAAGGCGATATCCGTGATCGCGCCTGTCTGCGTGACCTGTTTGCATCCAACAGCATTTCAGCCGTAATCCACTTCGCTGCGCTTAAAGCAGTCGGTGAATCTACGCGTATGCCGCTGGAGTACTACGAGAACAACGTCGCGGGCACCGTGGTGCTGCTGGAAGAGATGCGTGATGCCGGCGTCTGGAACTTCATCTTCAGTTCATCAGCAACCGTTTATGGCGCAGATGCCCCGGTTCCTTACGTTGAGACCACGCCGATTGGCGGCACCACCAGTCCATACGGCACCTCTAAGCTGATGACCGAATTCGTGATGCGCGACTTCGCCAAAGCGGAGCCGAAGTTCAAGGCGATTGCGCTGCGTTACTTCAATCCGGTTGGCGCGCATGAGTCAGGCGAAATCGGTGAAGATCCGGCGGGCATCCCAAACAACCTGCTGCCGTACATTGCACAGGTCGCGATTGGCCGTCTGGAGAAGCTGGGCGTGTTTGGCGGTGATTACGATACGCCAGACGGTACCTGTCTGCGTGACTACATCCATGTCGTTGACCTGGCGGAAGGGCATCTGAAAGCACTGGATTATCTGAGCAAAGTTGAGGGCTACACCGCCTTTAACCTGGGCGGCGGCAAAGGCTTCTCGGTGCTGGAGATGATCAAAGCGTTTGAGAAGGCGTCCGGCAAGGCGATCCCGTTTGAGATCAAGCCACGTCGCGATGGCGACCTGCCTGCGTTCTGGGCCGATGCGTCACTGGCAAACACCACGCTCGACTGGCGCGTGACGCGCGGCATCGATGAGATGATGCGCGATACGTGGAACTGGCAGAGCAAGAACCCGGATGGGTTCAGGTAGTTGAAAAAATAGTTAAAAAAGCCTGTCTCTGGACAGGCTTTTTTGCGTTATGAATCAAAGAAATCTACAGACTTTGAACTACACCAGGATAATGATAATATCGCAGGTTTAATATCCTTAATTGTCTACTAAAGAGGATGATTGTCTGTAAGTAATCAGCACCTCTGCAATGTAACGACAGAATTCTAAAATTTGGCTTGGTATGTAGTCTTGTGGTAGCTGTTAAGCCAGGGGCGGTAGCGTGGTTTATGCACCTGTCGAACATAAATTAATCATTTTAAAAGTTGAAAACAGAGCGTAATTTATGAAGTATAGTCTAGGTTATCTCATTGATTTGGTGACAGTTATCACTGAGAAAGAGCTTAAGGTTAGATATAAAAGTAGTTTTTTAGGTTATTTATGGTCCATAGCAAACCCCCTTCTTTTTGCGATGATTTACTACTTTATCTTCAAACTGATCATGCGGGTTCAAATTCCCAATTACACAATTTTCATCATTACCGGATTATTCCCATGGCAATGGTTCGCAAGCACAACATCGAATTCTCTTTTTTCATTTATTGCTAATGCACAGATAATAAAAAAGACGGTGTTTCCCAGATCGGTTATTCCGTTCAGTAATGTCATGATGGAGTGTTTACACTTTTTGTGTACTATTCCAGTAATTATAGTTTTCTTATATATTTATGACATGACGCCGCATTGGAACTGGATATATGGAATACCATTGATTGGTATAGGTCAGTTGTTATTTTCATATGGAATAGCACTTTTCCTCTCAACGCTTAACCTGTTTTTCAGAGATTTAGAAAGGTTTGTTACATTAGGGATCATGTTGCTTTTCTACTGTACTCCAATACTGTACGCAGGAGACATGATACCAGCGAATTACCAGTGGTTAGTTGAATATAATCCTTTGGCGGATATGGTATTGAGCTGGCGGGAATTGTTTATGAACGGTAATGTTGATTATGAAAAAATCCTTTCTCTGTATGGGATGGGAATAATCACTGTTATTGTTGGTTCCTGGGTATTTAATAAATTAAAATTTCGGTTTGCAGAGATCTTATAATGGAAGTTGCAATAGAGTTCACATCCGTTACAAAGCGTTATCCTTTATATCATCACATTGGCTCCGGAATAAAAGAGCTGATTTTCAATCCCAGGCGCGCGTTGACACTACTCTCTGGCAGAAGTTATCTGGCAATTGAAGATATCTCCTTTACTGTCAAGAAAGGCGAGTCTGTAGCACTGATTGGTCGGAATGGTGCGGGAAAGAGTACTTCGCTTGGACTGGTTGCTGGAGTCATTAAACCTACTACAGGCACAGTTAAGACCAATGGCAGAGTTGCCTCTATGCTGGAATTAGGAGGGGGGTTTCATCCGGAACTTACTGGCCGGGAAAATATTCGCCTGAACGCCACTCTCCTGGGATTGCGACGTAAACAACTCAATGAGCGAATAGATAAAATAATAGAGTTTTCCGAATTAGGTGAATTTATTGATGAACCTATTCGTGTTTATTCAAGTGGAATGCTGGCCAAGTTAGGTTTTTCGGTCATCACGCAGGTAGACCCTGATATTCTCATTATTGATGAGGTTTTAGCAGTTGGGGACTATGCATTTCAAAAGAAATGTATCGAAACCATAAATAAATTTAAAGATAAAGGCGTCACGATTTTATTTGTCAGCCATAATCTTGGCGACATCGAGAAAATTTGTGACCGCGTCATCTGGATTGAAAACCACCGATTAAAAGCGAGTGGTAGTGCCGAAAATATATTACAACAATATCGTTCTTCAATGTAAGGAAACATCGAATGATTACTCATCAAGATAAAGTTAAACTCTATACAAGTCATCATAAACCGAGCGCTTTCCTCTCGTCACCGGTTATTAAACCTATCCATGTTGGCAAAGCCAATAACTATAATGATATTTGTTGTGAAGGTGATGATTCCGGTTACAACATTTCAATCAAAAATCCATTTTATTGTGAGCTGACTGCACAATATTGGGTATGGAAGAATGATGTTTCTTCTGAATATATAGGATTTATGCATTACAGGCGTCATCTTAATTTTTCAGAAAAACAAGATTATCCAGAAGATGTCTGGGGCGTAGTGAATGATGAAATTATCTCTGAAGAGTACGAAGAAAAATTTGGCTTGAATGAAGAGTCAATTATCCGGGCGATTGCTGATAATGATATTTTATTACCTAAAAAATGGAGTGTCAGGCAGGCAGGCAGTAAAAATAACTATGAGCATTACAAGATTTCACCACACCTGCATATTGAGGACTATCAATCAGCCATAGATAGTCTGTTATATCTCTATCCAGAATATGCAGCGGCAGTAAAAGCGTTTAATAGTGCGCATGACGGTTATTATACTAATATGTTTGTCATGAAGTCCGGGCTTTTTAAAGAATATTCAGAATGGTTATTTAGCATATTCGATGATCTTGAAGTTAATTTTTCAATGAAAAATTATAACGCGCAAGAGAAGCGAGTGATCGGGCACATTTCAGAGCGCCTTTTCAATATATTTCTAATCCATAAAGAGAAAGTTTCCGGGCTAACGAAAAAGGAATTGCAAAGGACTTTTGTCAAAACTGAAACTTTCAATGGAAAGCTAAAGCCAGCTTTCACAGAAAACAACATACCCATTGTTATTTGCTTCGATGACAATTATTCTTTAAGCGGTGGCGCACTTATTAATTCTATTATTAAAAATAGTAATTCGAGCGACAATTATGATATCGTCATATTAGAGAATGGTGTTTCAGTCAGAAATAAATCCCGATTTTATTCTTTGCTGAAAGGAAGAAAGAATTTTTCGTTACGTTTCTTCGATGTGAATGCATTTAGTGAAATGAAAAGCGTCTATACGCGCGCTCATTTTAGTGCTGCAACCTATGCAAGACTTTTCATACCATCTCTTTTCTACAACTTCGAAAAAGTGCTGTTTATAGATGCTGACACGATAGTTGAAAGCGACGTCGCGGAACTTGTTCATACGGAGCTTGGGGAAAACTTAATCGCTGCTGTCAGAGACATTGTGATGGAAGGGTTCGTAAAATTTGGGGCTATTGCACACATAGATGAACCTAAAGACCTGACTGCGAATCAGTATCTCGAACAAGTGTTAGGAATGAAGGAAACGCACAATTATTTTCAGGCTGGTATTATTCTTTTTAACATTAATCAAATGAGAAAAGAGAATACGTCTGCAAGTCTGATGGAAACAATGAAAGCGCGCAGATATTGGTTCCTCGATCAGGATATTATGAATAAAGTATTCTACGGCCGTGTCCACTACCTTCCAGGGCAATGGAATGTCTATCATGGTAACGGAAATACAGATGATTTCTTCCCCAATTTGAAGTTTGAAACGTATATGGGTTTTTTGAAGTCACGTAAAAATCCTAAAATGATTCACTTTGCTGGGGAAAATAAACCATGGGATGCACCTCATGTTGATTTCTTCGATAACTTTATGTCCTACATTCATGAGACACCCTGGCAGAAAGAGGTCTATGACCGCTTAAATAAAACAGGTGTGGCAATGCCCTCTGTGATAGTTCATCAGCAGGTTTTACTTCAGACCAGGATAAAAAGAAAAATCATGCCTTATTTCAATAAGTTTGCCCCGGTTGGAAGTAAGCGCAGGCAAATGATTGCTCGTAACTATTACAAAATTCGTCGCGTGATTTTAGGTTAACTTATGAAAAAGAATATTCTAATTGTGGGTGCTGGCTTTTCGGGTGCAGTTATTGGCCGCGAACTGGCAGAAGATGGGCACAATGTTCGTATTATCGATGCACGTAATCATATAGCAGGCAACTGTTACAGTGAAAGAGATGTCAACACTGGTGTAATGGTGCATACCTATGGACCCCATATTTTTCACACTGACAATGAAAAAGTATGGAACTATATTAATGCCCATTGCGAAATGATGCCTTATATTAACCGTGTCAAAGCAACGGTTAATGGGAGTGTTTACTCACTGCCTATTAATCTGCATACAATCAATCAATTTTTTGGCAAAACATGTAACCCAGCTGAAGCCAAAGAGCTCATTGAGTCGAAAGGCGATAAATCTATCCTTGATCCTCAAACTTTTGAAGAGCAAGCTCTACGCTTTGTAGGAAAAGAGTTATATGAAGCTTTCTTTAAAGGCTATACAATAAAACAATGGGGAATGGAACCTAAAGAGTTACCCGCCTCCATCTTGAAAAGGCTGCCAGTAAGATTTAACTATGATGATAATTATTTCAATCATAAGTTTCAGGGTATGCCAAAGGAGGGTTATACACCTATTGTTGAGTCGATCCTGCAGCACAAAAATATCAAAGTTGAATTGAACACCTTCTTTAATAGAAGTGAAAAAGAAAACTATGATCATGTGTTTTATAGTGGTCCGCTGGACGGTTATTTTGATTTTACATCAGGCCGTCTGGGTTATAGGACTCTGGATTTTAAACGTTTTGATGCCGAAGGTGATTATCAAGGCTGTGCAGTGATGAACTACGGCGAAGTCGACGTTCCTTATACGCGAATCACGGAGCACAAATATTTTGCTCCCTGGGAGTCTCACGATAAGTCTGTATGTTATAAAGAATTCAGCCGGTCTTGTACCGATAAAGATATCCCTTATTATCCAATTCGCCAGATGGGAGAAATGCAACTTCTGAATCAATATCTGGATGAAGCGGAAAAAGAGGAAAATATTACTTTTATTGGTCGTCTTGGTACTTATCGTTATCTGGACATGGATGTTACTATAAAAGAAGCTTTAGAAGTAGTTGATAAATTCCGTGACGCTCTGAATAATAATCAGAAAATGCCTGTTTTCTCGGTTAATCCCAGATGAAAATTGCCGCTTTAATCGTCACCTATAATCGTATTGAAAAGCTTAAAAAGTGTTGGGCCGCTGTAGAGTCTTTACCTTTTCATGAAATAGTTATAGTGGATAATGCGTCAACTGATGGCACCTTTGATTGGTTAATGAACTTAAGTGATCCTCGAATAAAAGTAATTTCCAGTGAAGTGAATGATGGCGGAGCTGGAGGTTTTTTTAGAGGTTCTCAATGGATAGCATTAAACAGCACCCCAGATTGGGTGCTGTTTTTCGATGATGATGCTTATCCGGATTTGCTGTTGCTTGAAATCTTTATGGCAAGTGACAAGCGAAATGCTCAGGCCATTGCTACCAGAGTATTAGATAGTCATGGTAAACGCTGCAAAATGAATATCCCTTGGATGAAAATTCCCAATTCTTTTGGTGAATTATTAGAATATCCACGGAAAAGTCATAAGTTTGAAGCCATTGAGTCGAATGTGACAGAAATTGAGGCATTTTCTTTTGTTGGGGTTTTTGTTGCTTTTAATACACTCAAAGAGTCATATAAATTTATTAACAAAGATCTTTTCATCTACTTTGATGATGTTTTTTATTCGTGGAAGTTAAAGGTTTCTGGATGTAAGTTGCTTTATAATCCAGACCTTGTTTTTTACCATGATGTTGTTGAATCCAGCACTGCCATGATGCCATGGAAAATATATTATTTATCCAGAAACTTAATATCTTCACGTTATCTTTTTCCTGAAAATAAACCATTTAGTCTCCTCTCTATTTTCTTACGGCTAATTAAATATTATTTAATGGTTTTGAAGTCCCAAAATAAGTTCAAGTATCTAACGTCCTTGACTAAGGGTATCGTTGATGGATGTTTATTCAAAGTCAATGGTGTTAAAAATGGCAGGCAGTAATGAAAAAACTTTGTTTTTATATCAACTCTGATTGGTATTTCAATTTACACTGGAAAGAGCGGGCCCTTGCAGCAAAAGAGAATGGATATGAAGTTCATGTCGTCTGTAATTTCGAGAATCAAAAAATCTTTAATGATTTTGAAAAGTCAGGCCTTATACCCCACAACTCCAGGATGTCTGAACAATCTCTGAACCCATTTGTAATCATCAGAGACTTCTTCAAATCACTTCATATTATCAGGAAAATTAATCCTGATATTTTACATTGCATCACCATTAAGTCGTGTATTATCGGCGGCTTCTATGCGAAAGTTTTTCATAAAAAGCTTGTTTTAAGTTTCGTTGGACTGGGGCGTGTGTTTTCCTCGAAGTCTGCTAAATACGAATTCATAAAATTTAATGTATCAGCTTTTTACCGTTGGATTAGTAAAAAACACGATGTTTTTTTTATATTCGAGCATGAATTAGATCGCGAGAAAATCATCTCAATTACGGGTATTGATTCGCAAAAGACCATGGTGATCGATGGTGCGGGAATCGATACTGAACAGTTTAAGTATACGCCTGATCCAGATAATTCTCTTCCTGTTGTATTATTTGCCAGTCGCCTTATCTGGAGTAAAGGTCTGTCCGATTTAATCGAAGCCAGGAAGATTCTGGAGAAAAAAGGCGTATTTTTTATATTAAAAGTAGCAGGTATTAGCGTTAAGAATGATCCGGACTCTATTCCTGATAGCGTTATAAAAAAATGGTCAGATGCAAATGATATTGTCTGGCTTGGTCAACGCGATGATATGAAGACACTAATCGAAGAGTCTAATATTGTTGCATTACCTTCAGTATATGCCGAGGGTGTGCCCAGGATTTTGATTGAAGCAGCGGCCGTCGGTCGTCCTTCAATTGCCTATAACACTGGCGGATGCAGTAGTATTATTGTTAATGATGTTACGGGTTTTATAATTAATAAAAATCTGGAAGATCTTGTTTGCAAACTTGAAATGTTGATTAAAAGTAAGGAAATGAGGTTGGATTTTGGTATCAATGCTCGAGCTTGGGTGATGTCGCGTTTTTGCTTAACATTTGTAATAGAAAAAACATTGGGAGTATACAATGAACTTGAGTGACAAAGTCGAGAGATCAATGCCTTCAAAAATAGTTGTAGAGGTTCCTGTCTCCTGGACGAAAAACCCAGTCGATGGTCACAAGCATAAGTCCTTTATTACTAATCTCATTCTATCTTTGACTGAAAGAAAAATCCCACTTTACTTTAGAGAAGTTCCGTTCGGAGCAGATGAGGCGCCCAGGAAACCAGAAAAAGGAACATTAGTTTTTTCATATCATTCATGGGGTGATGAAAAAAATATTGTGAGGATGAAAGAAGCTGCTGTCACGCCGTTATTTTCAATGGATTTCACAGGCTATTCCGGTTGGTCAGATATTTCGCTAAACTTTGATAAATACAAATCAAAAATTGAGAGTTTAGATGAAAAGGATGTTGAAAAAACTCTAAATGACTGGAAGTTGAAGTTTATCGAAAAAAATGAATCAAAATACCCTCAGTCTGATGAAGAATTGCCAGAAATTACTCAGGGTTTCGTTTTCTATCCGATGCAGGTTCAAAATGATCCCGTCGCTATTCACAGTGAGTATGATGGTATCAGATTACTTCTGGAAGCTGCCGAGCTTGCCAAAGAAAATAAAGTTTATTTATTTGTCAAACGGCATCCTTTCTGTCAGTCTTTTGCCGTTGAAGAAACTATTACTTTGTTAACTCAAAACAATCCTTGGGTGGTTAGAACTAATAGTAATATTCACACTTTAATTAGGAAGTCTAACTCAGTTATTACAGTGAATTCTGGAGTCGGAATTGAAGCATTAATTGATGGAGCTTCTGTTTTTTGTGCAGGTAAGTGTGAATGGCAGCATTGTTGTAACATCGTTAAGGATAAAAACGATCTTAAGAAAGCGTTCTTACATTACCCTGATAAAATGAATGCCTTTCAGAAAAAAACACTGGCCTTCCTTTTAACAGATTATTGGATCGATCCATCGTCTCCTTCAAATTATGATGATGCTATCGATAATGCGTTAGCAAACTTTGATCCTGGGTATGGTGATGTAGATTCTCATATAAATCACTCAGATGTATTATTACCGATCATACTGGATCTTCACGGGCGCCTCGAATACGAGCAGCGCAAGGCAAAGCAATCTACTCTCGATGCTTATGCAGCAATAGATTTGTACGAAAACCTTAAGAATGAAAAGGAAAGCATAGCATCAGAACTTCAACAATACATTGAACGTGTAAGAATCTGTGAAGAAGAGTTAGAACAGTTACGCAATAGAAAATAAGCGTCATTTCGAGCTTTTGACAATGACATCTTCTAATTTTTTTGTCTGTTAGTGCTTGATTTTATAAGCCGATTTAATTTTTAAATGACATCATGTATCATCAAAAGTGCTTTTTTTGAATGATTATTAGTATCAAACTCAGACAGGAGTAAATAATGTCCAAGCAACAGATCGGCGTTGTAGGTATGGCAGTGATGGGCCGTAATTTGGCTCTTAACATTGAGAGCCGCGGTTACACTGTTTCTATCTTTAACCGTTCACGCGAAAAGACTGATGAAGTCATCGCCGAGAACCAGGGCAAGAAACTTGCTCCTTTTTACACCGTTGAAGAGTTTGTCGAATCGCTGGAAAAACCTCGTCGTATCCTGCTGATGGTTCAGGCGGGTGAAGCGACCGATAAGACAATCGCCTCCCTGACCCCACACCTGGATAAAGGCGACATTCTGATCGATGGCGGTAACACCTTCTATAAAGATACTATCCGTCGTAACAAAGAGCTTTCTGACCAGGGCTTCAACTTCATCGGTACTGGTGTTTCCGGTGGTGAAGAGGGCGCACTGAAAGGACCCTCTATCATGCCTGGCGGTCAGAAAGAAGCCTACGAGCTGGTTGCTCCTATTCTGGATAAAATTGCTGCACGCGCAGAAGATGGCGAAGCCTGTGTGGCTTACATCGGTCCGGACGGCGCGGGCCACTACGTGAAGATGGTTCACAACGGCATCGAGTATGGCGACATGCAGCTGATCGCAGAAGCCTACGCTCTGCTGAAAGGCGCGCTGGGTCTGAACAACGAAGAGCTGGCTGAGACCTTCACTGAGTGGAACAACGGCGAACTGAGCAGCTACCTGATCGACATCACCAAAGATATCTTCACCAAGAAAGACGAAGAAGGTAAATACCTGGTTGATGTGATTCTGGATGAAGCAGCGAACAAGGGCACCGGTAAATGGACCAGCCAGAGCTCACTGGATCTCGGCGAACCTCTGTCACTGATCACTGAATCTGTGTTCGCTCGTTACCTCTCCTCGCTGAAAACCCAGCGTGTGGCAGCCTCTAAAGTACTGAGCGGTCCACAGGCGAAGGCCTTCACCGGTGACAAAGCGGAGTTCATCGAGAAAGTTCGTCGCGCTCTGTATCTGGGTAAAATCGTTTCTTATGCTCAGGGCTTCTCACAGCTGCGTGCCGCATCAGAAGAGAACAACTGGGATCTGCACTACGGTGAAATCGCGAAGATCTTCCGCGCTGGTTGTATCATCCGTGCCCAGTTCCTGCAGAAGATTACTGATGCATACGCAGAAGATGCAGGCATCGCTAACCTGTTGCTGGCACCGTACTTCAAAGATATCGCCGATCAGTATCAGCAGGCATTGCGTGATGTGGTTTCCTACGCGATTCAGAACGGTATCCCGACGCCAAC
This sequence comes from Pantoea sp. EKM21T, assembly GCF_011800405.1. Classification (NCBI taxonomy): domain Bacteria; kingdom Pseudomonadati; phylum Pseudomonadota; class Gammaproteobacteria; order Enterobacterales; family Erwiniaceae; genus Pantoea; species Pantoea sp. EKM21T. The sequence continues at coordinate 481,045 of NZ_JAALFV010000004.1, read as the reverse complement.
CTTCTCTGCGGCGATCGCTTACTACGACAGCTACCGTTCAGAAGTGCTCCCTGCTAACCTGATTCAGGCGCAGCGTGACTACTTCGGCGCGCATACCTATAAGCGTATTGATAAAGACGGTGTGTTCCACACCGAGTGGTTAGACTAACTAAAATTGTAAAGGCCTCTTCGGAGGCCTTTATTTTTTGTACTCTTTAAAGTAAGTTATTTCAGACAACGCTCAGAAATTACAAAACATTAGGACTATGATGTTTATTAATTGAGTTATCAGAGGTTTTCTTAAGTCTCTTATATATCGGCAATTCAAAACGGTTGTATACGAAGTGTGAAATGGAAATTAACACCGTTATGAAAATGAGAGTTTGAATTGCTGTATTGCTCTTCCTGAAGAAGTTGGCCTGGTCAAGAAGCAACATCAAAGGCGTATGTAGTAAATATATCGAAAAACTGATATTGCCGAAGTATACCATAGCCTTGTTAGATGCCAGGGTATTCCAGAAACTGGAATAATTTATCAGTGTAAAGAATATATAACAGAAAGAAACGATTACCAGCCCGTCATAAGCATGGATAGTGTCTTTTGAATAAATGAAGAATCCAGACATAGCGACGGCGACTGTCTGGAAAACCGTGGTCAGGAAACCAGCATTGTTTTTAGAAGAAGTATAATTCGATAAGTTTGATATCAATACTCCCAGTGAGATGCCTGCGATACATTTAAGTATGCCCGATGAGAATAAAAACAAATGAACATCTGTTGCTGCTTCAAGATTATGATGTCTTGCATAAACAAGAATATAACAAATAACGGCAATGACTATCAGCGTGAAATTATTTTTGATTCTTATTAATAAAGGGAATGCTAAAATAGATGCATATAGCTCTACTGATATTGACCAACTCGGGTCATTCCAGTTCCAGGATGACGCAAAACCTAAGCCATGTATTAAAAGCATATTATACAGAGCGGTAAGGCCTGGATTTTCGAAAGGGAAGCTATCGAAGAATTTACTATAAATCAGATAAGTAATTACAAAAGTCAGGATATGCAAAGGGTAAAGTCGCTCTAAGCGATGTAATGAATACTTAAAAAACTCTCTGCTGGAACTCAATAATTTTTCTTTATAGATGTAAGAAAGTACTATACCAGACAGTATGAAAAAACCGTCTACAGATATGTAGGAATGAGAAAAATTGACATTGCCCCATCCCATCCTGCTACCGATCCAGTGCCCCGCAACCACTGTCCAGCATAGTAACCCTCTGCAACCATCAAGCTCCAATAGCCTTTGCTTCATATATCCTCAAATCTACTGCGTAAAAGGTAAGGAAATTGTAAGGCTTTTTAATTTAATTTGTTACAATAAGCAAGCACTAAGAGCTTTTTTGTTAAAATCTCTTAACTGCTGCCGAGCTATGGAATGAATAGATGCTTTAACTAACTTTTGTTACACCACCAGCAAATCCCCGCTCCGAATCTCTCGCTCACCTGCCAGCCTCACAACCAGCATGCCTGCTGTCGCAAACTTAGCCCAGTGTCTCGCATAGAGAATACCGCCATGTTCCGTCACCAGCGGCGTAATCTGGTCAGTTATCGGGTCAACAATCTCCGCCACCACTTCTCCCGGCCGAATCTTTGCGCCCAGCGGTTTACGATGCAGGATCAGTCCGGATACCGGCGAATGAATATATTCACAGCCCGCTAACGGCGTAGGTGGATTTTTCAGGGCAGGGGAGGCCGCCGCCGATCCTTCGCTGTGACGCTCTTTGATTACGCCAGCCTCTCCAGGTGCTTCAGCGATATCTGGCACGTTTAAACCAATCGGGCCGTCATTGATAGCCACGATATCGTCTCCGCCCGCGCTCGCCGGGACAAGTTCGTCGCCGCCAATCACGGGTGCCGCCACCTCCACGGAAATCGCAGGCTCGCTGTAGCCGATATAACCGCCTTCCTGTAGCGCTGAAATAATCGCCTCCGCGTCTTTCTCCGCCTGTTCAGGCGACACATCACGCACGCCACGCAACTCCAGCGTCACCGGCAGCAATCCGCGTGGCATCGGATAATCTTTGCCAAACCGTTCCGCCAGCGTCAGCCAGGGTTCGCAACAGGCTTCATCAAACGGCTCACCGCCAGAGATCTGCGCCAGCAGCTGCACCTCGCTGCCTAACCAGCGCGCCAGCGGTTCAATGTCCGGCCAGGCGTGCGGCGTGGTGTACAGGTGCGGCACGGCTTCCCAGTCACAGTGCAGGTCAATCATCAGATCGGCCTGACTGGCCATCCGCATCAGCGTGTGGCGTTGCGCATCCAGCTCGGTTTTTGGCACGGTATCACGATAGTGGCGATCAATCGCCTCGCGGATCAGGCTTTTATTCTGCGTTTCACTCTGGGTCAGACTCTCAGCCAGCCAGGCCGCCAGGGTTGCGCCCAGTGACGGGAAACGGCGGTTGAAGTCCTGGCCAGAGAGTGTATGGAATCGGCCCAGATGGGTGCCATGCCAGTGCTGTCCCAGCGCCAGGGGATTGGCAACCGGTACCAGGGTAAAGGCGGCTTTAAGTTGACCGGCGGACTCCAGCGCCTGTAGTCGCTGCTTTAAAAACCACGCCACTGCCATACCGGGCAGTTCGTCGCCATGCAGCGCAGCCTGAATGTAGACCTGACGCTCGTTGTCTTCCGCGAAATGGAAACTGATGATTTCACGCTGGGTGCCTAAAGAGGCGCTTAACAGTGGATGATGTTGTTGATGCATACCGTGTTAATGTCCTTTAATCGGCAAAGGACGACAGCGCGCCGTCCTGAAAAAGTTAAAGTATAGTGCCGGATCGCGTTGAGGATGAAAAAGGGCGACCGCGAGGTTAAGGCTGGATAGAGATATCCGTAGCAAAATAGCGCTTCTGAATCTGGTCAAAGGTGCCATTCTTTTTGATTTCGACGAAGGCGTTATCCAGTGCGGTTTTCAGCTCGGTATCACCTTTACGCAGGCCAATCGCCGTACCGGGGCCGATGATCGGATCCTGTATAATCGGGCCAGCCAGTTCAAAATCTTTGCCCTGCGGATGCTTCAGGAAGCCGATGGCCGCCTGTGCCGCATCGGTGAATACCGCATCCAGTCGGCCTGAAACCAGATCGCTTTCAACCTGTGCCTGATCGCCATAAGGCACCACGGTCACACCGTGAGGCTGCCATTTCGCCAGCGCATAGCGCTCCTGAACCGTTCCCTGTTCTACGCCGACCGTTTTTCCTTTCAGGGATTCAACGTCAGGCAGTATGCCAGCACCTTTACGGGCAATCAGCTGAGTGTGGGTATCATAGAGCGGCGCGGTGAAATCAATCTGCTTCAGGCGCTCTTCGGTAATGCCCATGTCGGACAGAATGGCATCAAATTTACGTGCTTTAAGGGCCGGGATCATGCCGTCAAACTGGCTTTCAACCCAGACACATTTTGCCTGCATCTGGGTACAAAGTGCATTGCCCAGATCAATATCAAAGCCGACCAGCTTGCCCTGTGGCGTTTTCGATTCGAATGGCGGATAGGTCGGATCGACCGCGAAACGCACCTGTTCGATTTTTGCCTGCGCGCCAAAAGCGCAGCCTGCCATAACCGCCACAGCCAGCGTCTGACGCAGGCGTTGAGTGAAAATGTTCATGATTTTGCTCTTATTCTGTCGTGATGAGTGATTATGCAGAGTATCGCCGGGCTGCCGGGATGGCAATTACTGCGTAATCTTCACCACGTCAGCCGCGCATAACGCGCGATAATCTTCGGTATTCAGGATCACTGAACGTTCCAGCAGACCGGCGTTAAACGCGATCTCCGGATAACGTTCAAACAGCGCGGGGTCAACAACCAGTCTGAGGTCGGGATGAAAGCTGAACGGCGGAATCGCCCCGAATACGCAGCCGGTCAGCCGATCGGTTTCCGCCGGACTGGCGAGTGAGGCGCGTCTTCCTCCGACCGCGGCCGCGACTTTGCCCAGATCGGCCTGATGATCGGCAGGTAAAACCGCCAGTACATGCTGTTTAACGCCGTTGCCTTTCACATGACAGACCAGCGCTTTAGCACCCTGGCCGATTTCGGTGCCGCGTATCGCCGCGACCGCTTCACATTTACCGGTCGCCTCATGCTCCATCAGGCGATAGCGTGCCTGGTGCTGGTCGAGCAGGGCGATTAATTTCTCATGGGTGGTCACGGTTCTCTCCCTGAGGTTTGAGTTGCCGTCATTGTGCCGGATGGACGTGAGGAATGAGCTGAAGACTGCTCAGAATCCGCATAAAAAACGAAATTCTGAGCAGTATATTGCACAGTTACTTATGGCGGTCACGCAGGTTGTTGATCACGGCGCGGAAGTCGAGATCCTGATCCTGCAACAGCACCATCAGGTGATAGACCAGGTCAGAAGCTTCGTTGGTGAGTTCATCCCGATCGTTGACCGTGGCGGCCAGTGCGGTTTCAACGCCTTCTTCACCCACTTTCTGCGCGATGCGTTTGGTGCCGCTGGCGTAGAGTCGTGCGGTGTAGGAGCTTTCAGGATCGGCGGTTTTACGCGAGGCCAGCAACTGCTCAAGCTGATAGAGGAACGTCCATTCAGGGACCGCCGGTGAGAAGCAGCTGGTGGTGCCCAGATGGCAGGTCGGGCCAATAGGATCCGCCAGCACTAACAGAGTGTCATTGTCGCAGTCAGGCGTGATGCTCACGACCTGCAAAAAGTTGCCGGAGGTTTCGCCTTTGGTCCACAAGCGATTTTTGGTGCGGGAGAAAAAGGTGACCTTGCTTTCTGCCAGCGTTTTCTCCAGCGCGGCCGGGTTCATGTAGCCATGCATCAGCACTTCGCCTGAGACGAAGTGCTGGACAATGACCGGCATCATGCCCTGTGTTTTATCCCAGTCGAGAAGGGCCTGTTGTTGTTCAGTTAGCACGCGCGAATCTCCACTCCGTTGTCGATCAGAAAGCTCTTCAGCTCACCAATATTAATAATCTGCTTATGGAATACCGAGGCGGCTAAAGCACCATCCACGTTAGCTTCGGTAAACGCATCCAGGAAGTGCTGCATGGTGCCTGCGCCGCCAGAGGCGATGAGGGGGACCTTGCAGACTTCACGCATTTTCTTCAGCTGCACCAGGTCATAGCCGTTACGCACGCCATCCTGATTCATCATGTTCAGCACGATCTCGCCTGCGCCCAGCTTCTGCACTTCCTGCACCCACTCCAGCGTTTCCCACTGCGTCACGCGGGTGCGCGCTTCGTCGCCGGTATACTGATTCACCTGATATTTACCGCTGGCTTCATCAAACCAGGTATCGATCCCGACCACAATACACTGCACGCCAAAACGGTCCGCGAGGCGGGTGATCAGCGTGGGGTCGGCCAGCGCCGGCGAGTTAATCGAAATCTTATCTGCGCCAAACTCCAGAATGCGCGCTGCGTCTTCCGGGGTTTTAATGCCGCCCGCGACGCAGAACGGGATATCGATCACTTCCGCAACCCGCGAGACCCAGCTTTTGTCGACGACCCGGCCATCGGATGAGGCGGTGATATCATAGAACACCAGCTCGTCGGCACCTTCGGCGGCATAGCGCTGCGCCAGCGGCACGATGTCGCCGATGATTTCGTGATTGCGAAACTGTACGCCTTTGACCACCTGGCCGTCACGTACGTCCAGGCAGGGAATTATCCGTTTTGCCAGCATGCGATCGCCTCCGAAACAGTGAATTTATCTTCCAGCAGCGCACGTCCAACAATCACGCCCTGAACGCCGCTGCCGCGCAGGGCGGCGATATCATTGAGGTCGCCAATGCCACCCGAGGACTGAAAAGCAATCGTCGGGAAGCGCGCCGTCACTTCCTGATAGAGCGCAACATTGGAGCCGCTCAGGGTGCCGTCGCGAGAAATATCGGTGCACAGCACGTGCTTCAGGCCCACCTGCTGAAAGTCGGTAATCACCTCTTCCAGCGTGACACCCGCCGCTTCCTGCCAGCCACTGATCGCCACTTCTTTGCGGTTACTGGCATCAATGCGCACATCTAACGCAAGCACAATCGCCTCTGCGCCAAATTCCGCAAACCACCGTTTTACCTCTTCAGGCTGTTTCACCGCCGTGGAACCGACCACCACACGACTCGCTCCGGCTTCAAGCAGTGCATGCACATCATCACGGCTGCGAATGCCGCCACCGACCTGCACCGTCACATCAACGCCATCCAGCAGGGTTTTCAGCAGCGCGATCTGGCGTTTCGCCGGATCTTTCGCGCCGGTTAAATCCACCAGATGCAGCACGGTCGCGCCCTGGCGAACGTAATCCTGCAGACGTGGCAGCGGATCGCTGCCGTAATCGCGCTGCTGTCCATAATCGCCCTGATGCAGACGAACCACTTTGCCGTCAATTAAATCTAACGCGGGGATAATCATTACATCTCCAGGAAGTTTTTCAGCAGCTGCGCGCCCGCTTTGCCCGAGCGTTCCGGGTGGAACTGGACGCCAAAGAAGTTATCTTTCTGCACCGCGGCGGTGAAAGCTTCACCGTAGTGACACTGGGCGATGGTGCTGGCGTTGACCGGCATGGCATAGCTGTGGACGAAGTAGAAATAGCAGCCTTCGTCGATGCCACGGAACAGATGATTGCCCGCCTGCGCGGTAATCTGATTCCAGCCCATGTGCGGCAGCGGCAGGCCGTGCGTGTCCATTAATGACACCGGCTCATCGATAATCCCCAGCGTCGGCACGCCGCCGTTTTCATCGCTGCCGCGACCCAGCAGCTGCATACCCAGGCAGATCCCCAGCACCGGCTGGGTACAGGCTTTCACCAGATCGATCAGGTCACGCTCTTCCAGCTGATTCATTGCCGCCTGTGCGGTGCCGACGCCGGGCAGAAACAGTTTGTCGGCACGCAGCACCACATCGGGGTCGCGGCTCACTTCCGGGGTGTAGCCCAGACGTTCAATCGCCCATTTCACCGACGACAGGTTGGCGCAACCGGTATCCATGATCACCACGTTCATCACAGCACTCCCTTCGAGCTTGGCAGCGTATTGCCCTCAACGCGGATCGCCTGACGCAGCGTACGGCCAAAGGCTTTAAACAGACTCTCGACGCGGTGATGGTCATTCTTGCCTTTAGTTTTAAGATGCAGGGTGCTCATCATGGCGTAGGAGAGTGAGCTGAAGAAGTGCTCGACCATCTCGGTGCTGAGGTCGCCCACGCGCTGATAGTTGAACTCCGCTTTGAACTCGATGTGCGGACGGCCGGAGATATCCAGCGCGCAGCGCGCCAGACATTCATCCATCGGCAGCACAAAGCCAAAACGGCCAATGCCACGCTTGTCACCCAGCGCTTTCAGCAGCGCTTCGCCCAGTGCCAGACCGGTATCTTCCACCGTGTGGTGATCGTCAATATAGAGATCGCCTTTCACTTCGATATTCATGCGGAACCCGCCGTGCACGGCGATCTGGTCCAGCATGTGGTCGAAGAAACCCACGCCGGTATTAATCTTGCTGCCGCCTTCGCGATCCAGCCACAGTTCTACCCGCACCTGTGTCTCTTTGGTGTTGCGCTGCACCAGCGCATGGCGGTCACGCTGGGTCAGACGCTGCTGGATAGTCTGCCAGTTCTGGCCATCAGCACCGTAGCGGATAGGCTGGATGCCCATGTTCTCCGCCAGCTGAACATCGGTCAGGCGATCGCCAATCACGTAGCTGTTGGCGGTATCCAGCGCGCCTTCGGCCAGCCAGGCTTCCACCATTCGGGTTTTCGGCTTGCGACAGTCGCAGTGATCGTCCGGCATGTGCGGGCAGATCAGCACATCGTCAAACGCAATGCCCTGCGAGGTCAGGATCTGCATCATCAGATTGTGCGGGCCATCGAAATCGGCCTGCGGGAAACCCGGGGTGCCAAGACCATCCTGGTTAGTGATCATGACCAGGCGATAACCGGCGGCCTGCAGTGCCAGCAGCGCCGGGATAACATCTGGCTCAAACGCCAGCTTATCCATGCGGTCCACCTGATAATCTTCAGGCGGCTCAGAGATTAACGTACCGTCGCGGTCAATAAAAAGGGTCTTCTGGCTCATGCTTGCTCCACAGAAAAGGCTTGCAGCGCGGCGATCACTCGTTCGCACTCTTCACGCGTGCCGATAGAGATGCGCAGGCATCCCGACAGGCCCGGATTTTTGTTCTGATCACGCAGGATAATGCCCTGATCCCATAAGGTTTTGAAGACTTTTGGTGAATTGGTAAAGCGCGCCAGCACATAGTTGGTTTCACTGGAGAAAACCTGCTCAACGCAGGCCAGCTGAGCCAGTTCGGCCTGTAGCCAGCTACGGTTCTCATTCAGCTGTGCCACATGCTCACGCATCAGCGCAATTCCCTGGTCGCTCAGTGCCTGACCGGCGACATCGGCAACCGGTGTGGCCAGCGGGTAGGGCGCGATCACCTTCATCAGCAGGTCGATGACCGGCTTATTCGCCAGCGCAAAGCCGCAACGCAGGCCAGCCAGCGCAAAGGCTTTAGAAAGCGTACGCAGGATCACCAGATGCGGATAATCCTTCAGCCAGCCGGTCAGGGTCGCCTGCGGGCAGAACTCAATGTAGGCTTCATCTGCGACGACCAGCGCTTTACCGGCGGTCATTGCCAGCAGCTGACGGATGTCGTCCTGATTGATCAGGTTGCCGGTCGGGTTGTTCGGGCTGCAGAGGTAAACCACTTTGACGCCATCCAGCTGCTCTGCAATGGCAGGCAGGTTCAGCTGCCAGTCGGTCAGGGCCGGGACGGTGCGGTATTCAATGCCGATGGTTTCGGCGCTGACGCTGTACATGCCATAGGTCGGTGGACAGAACAGAATCGCATCCTGACCCGGCTCACAGAAGGCACGCATGATCAGTTCGATGGCTTCATCTGCGCCACGGCTCACCAGCACCTGCTCCGGCGTTAAGCCTGCATAAGCAGCGTAGCGCTCAATCACCAGTTTAGGCTGACATTCCGGATAGCGGTTCAGCGTCTGCTGCGACAGCTCAAACGGCACCGGCAGCGGAAACTCGTTGGCATTGAGCCAGACATCTCCGTTGCCACCCAGACGACGCGCCGACATATAGGGCGTCAGGGCGCGCACATTGGCGCGCGCCAGCTGCTCAATATCCTGACTCATGCTTGCTCCTTCAGTGCGGCAACGCGCAGGGTGACGGCATTCTTATGGGCATCCAGCTGCTCGGCGGCGGCCAGGGTTTCAATGGTGGCGGCCAGGTTCAGGAAGCCCTGCGGCGTCAGCTCCTGCACCGTCATGCGTTTCTGGAAATCGGCCAGGCCCAGGCTGGAACAGGTCGAGGTGTAACCGTAGGTCGGTAACACGTGATTAGTGCCAGAGGCGTAATCGCCCGCGGACTCCGGCGACCAGTCGCCTAAAAATACCGAACCGGCGCTGGTGATCGACTCCACCAGATGGCGCGGCTGGCGCGTTTGCAGAATCAGGTGCTCCGGGCCGTAGAGATTAGAGATCGCGACACACTGCTCAAGGTCACGCGCCACGATCAGGCGGCTGCTTTCCAGCGCCTGACGCGCTGTGGCAGCCCGCGGCAACTGCGCCAGCTGCTGCTCAACCGCGACCGCGACCGCCTCGGCCAGCTTAAATGAAGGCGTCAGCAGAATGACCTGCGAGTCGGGCCCATGCTCTGCCTGTGAGAGTAAATCAGACGCGACAAACGCGGGCGTGGCGCCTTCATCCGCAATCACCAGCACTTCAGAAGGACCCGCTGGCATATCAATCGCCGCGCCATCGAGTCGCTGACTTACCTGACGTTTCGCTTCTGTTACCCAGGCGTTGCCCGGGCCAAAAATCTTATCCACGCGTGGCACGGTTTCGGTGCCGAAGGCCATCGCGGCGATGGCCTGCGCGCCGCCTACCTGGAACACCTCTTCTACGCCGCACAGCTGGGCGGCATACAGGATCTCATCGGCAATCGGCGGCGGCGAACAGAGCACCACGCGGCCACAGCCAGCGATACGGGCCGGGGTCGCCAGCATCAGCACGGTGGAGAAGAGCGGGGCGGAACCACCAGGAATATAGAGTCCGACCGATTTTACCGGACGGGTAATCTGCTGGCAGCGTACGCCTGGCTGGGTTTCCACATCCACCGGCGGCAGGATCTGCGCGTTGTGGAAGGTTTCGATATTGCCCACCGCGACAGCCATCGCCTGCTTCAGCTCGTCACTCAGACGTAAGCTGGCCTCTGCGATTTGCTGCGCGGTAACACGCAGGTTATCCACCTGCGCTTTGTCGAAGCGGGCGCTGAACTGGCGCAGAGCGTCATCACCGTTCAGCTTTACCTGCTCCAGCACATCGCGCACCGTCAGCGTCACGTTTTCAGAGGCGGCGATAGCAGGACGTAACAGCAGCGCCTGCTGCTGTTCGGGGGTGCACTGCTGCCACTCAATCGGGGTAGAAAAGGCCATGGCTTACTCCATCATCTTCTCAATAGGCAGCACCAGAATCGAACTGGCACCCAGCGCTTTCAGTTTTTCCATGGTTTCCCAGAACAGGGTTTCGCTGCTGACCATGTGCATCGCCACGCGGCTGACATCGCCTGCCAGCGGCAGCACGGTCGGGCGCTCTGCGCCAGGCAGCAGGCTGATTACTTCTTCCAGACGCTCACTCGGCGCGTGCAGCATGATGTACTTCGATTCACGCGCTTTAATCACGCCCTGAATACGGGTCATCATCTTGTCGATCAGCTCCTGCTTGGCGGCAGGCATCTCGCCGTCACGCTGGATCAGCACCGCTTTTGAACGATAGATTACTTCAACTTCGCGCAGGCCATTGGCTTCCAGCGTAGCACCGGTAGAGACCAGATCGCAGATGGCGTCAGCCAGACCGGCGCGGGTCGCCACTTCCACGGAACCGTTCAGTAAACAGGTCTTAAAGCTGACGCCTTTTTTGTCGAGGTATTGTTTTAACAGGTGCGGATAGGAGGTGGCGATACGGGATTTATCCAGGCATTCCGGGCCGGTGTACTCGGCATCTGTCGCCATCGCCAGTGACAGACGGCAACCGCCGAAGTCGAGGCGGCGCAGCGTAAAGTAGCGCGGATCTTCACCCTGGGCACGGCGCGACAGCAGCTCTTCTTCCAGCACGTTCTCGCCGATGATGCCTAAATCGACCACACCATCCATCACCAGGCCAGGAATATCGTCATCGCGCACGCGCAGGATGTCGATCGGCATGTTCTCCGCAAACGCAATCAGGCGCTGTTGCTGAAGGTTGATTTTAACGCCGCAGCGCGCCAGCAGTTCGCGTGAATCATCACTTAAACGGCCAGATTTCTGCATAGCTATGCGTAAACGGGTGTTATCTAACATGGTTCCTGTCCTCTTAATTCGGTCCTGAATGTGTGGTTACGTCAGCCCATAAAAAAACCCCCGGAAGACGATCTTCCGGGGGTTCTCTTGCGTTCACACCACTGGAAGATCTTGAAAGTCTTCCAGCACCAATCGCCTGAAAGACTAGTCAGGATGATGGTGGTGATGATGGTTGAACTGAACGCGTGTCATAATAATCTCGTCGATGAATGAGTATTCATTTGTGGGGTTTAACCTAGCGAAGATGGCTGCGCTTGGCAACACTTTTTTAAACGGGCGGTTCGGAAAGCGCTGAAACAGGTTGTTCTGGTTTGCAATCCGGGGGCAAACTACGGTGAAGTCAGGGTTGATGTTTCACGTCAGGAGTCAAAATGAAGAAGGTCGCGATTGTGGGACTGGGCTGGTTGGGTATGCCGCTGGCCACGGCGTTAACGGCGCGAGGCTGGCAGGTTACCGGCAGCAAAACCACGCCAGACGGTGTAGACGCGGCACGCCGCTGCGGCATTGAGGCGTTCCAGCTGGAACTGACGCCGGAACTGCTCTGTGATGCTGCCGATATTGAGCCGCTATTCAACGTCGATGCGCTGATCGTTACACTGCCCGCCAGCCGCACTGCGGAAGGGGGCGAAGCCTATCTGCAGGCGGTGCAGAATGTGGTCGATACCGCGCTGGTTTATAAGGTACCGCGCATTATCTTTACCAGTTCCACCTCAGTCTATGGCAGCAGCGCCGGCGCTAAGCGGGAAAACAGCCCGCTGGACGCAGAAACGGTGGCCGGAAAGACGCTGGTTAAACTGGAGAACTGGCTGCACGATCTGCCAGGCACCAGCGTAGATATTGTGCGGCTGGCCGGTCTGGTAGGACCAAAGCGCCATCCGGGACGCTTCCTCGCCGGTAAGCAGGATGTGGCCAATGGCTCGCAGGGCGTCAATCTGGTGCATCTGGATGATGTCGTTGAGGCGATCACGCTGCTACTGCAGTCGCCCAAAGGGGGCCGGGTCTATAATCTGTGTGCCTCGAAACATCCCTCGCGTGACACCTTCTATCCTGCGGTCACGCACCAGCTTGGGCTGCAGCCGCCGCAGTTCGCACCCGAGGAGGAAAAGAATAGCGGCAAGCTGATTGATGGTTCCCGCATCTGTAGCGAGCTCGGTTTTGAGTACCGCTATGACGATCCGATTAAAATGCCGCTGGAGTGATACGCGGCTGGCGCTGTTGCGGGGGCTGAGTGCTCCCGCTCTGACATGTGAAAGTTCTGCTTTTCCTGTAGTTACAACATACTAAAGAGGTTGAACAACAGGGCAGAATGTGCCCCGCTGAAAGACCTGTTTTCATCAGGCCAGACAGCCAGGTCTGGCCCTCAGCCTCACACCCCTAACCGATCCCTCAACGCATACCACACTGCGCCCATCGCCGTCAGCGGCACCTTAAATCGTCGCCCACCGGGAAACGGCAGGTGAGGCAGGCGGGCGAAGGCATCAAAACGCTCGGCGTCGCCGCGTAACACTTCGCTGATCAGCTTGCCGGAAAGATGCGTACTGGTTACGCCATGACCGCTGTCACCCTGCATAAAATAGACATTCTTCTCCAGTCGGCCAAACTGCGGCATGCGCGACAGCGTCAGGAGGAAATTGCCGCTCCAGCTGAAGTCCAGCTTCACGTTCTGCAACTGCGGGAAAGTGCGGCGCAGCTTGGGCCGGATCAACGCTTCAATATCGGCCGGTTCCCGTGCGCCATAAACCACGCCGCCGCCATAGAGCAGCCGGTTATCCGCGGTCAGACGGAAGTAATCCAGCAGATAGTTACAATCTTCCACACAGTAGTTGTTCGGCATCAGCGACAACGCCTGGTCGGTTGACAGCGGTTCGGTTGCCACAATCTGCGATCCGCACGGCATGCTTTTCCTGCTCAGTCGCGGTTCCAGCTGCGGGGCCAGATAGGCATTCCCGGCGAAGATCACAAAGGTCGCGCTGACCTCGCCCTGGGCGGTTTTTACCCGGTTTGGTGTGCCATAAACCACACTGGTCGCCGCGGACTGTTCATAGATGCGTCCGCCATGTCGACGGATCGCCTCCGCTTCCCCCAGCGCCAGGTTCAGCGGATGCAGATGGCCGCCGCGCCGATCCAGCAGCCCGCCAACGTAGCGTTCGGTGGCGACTTCACGGCGGATGGCTCGCTCATCCAGTAGTTCCAGATCATGATTCCCATACTGCTGCCATAACGCTTTCTGTTTTCGCAGATGTGCCATCTGGCGCGCATTCAGGGCCGCAAAAACGCCGCCAGGCCGGTAATCGCAGTCAATCGCGTACCGCTTAATGCGATCGCGGATGATTTCAGCGCCTTCAAACATCATGCTGCCCAGCATACGGGCGCTCTCTTTACCGTAGCGCTGCTCAATCACATCCACGTCGCGGCTGTAGGAGTTCACCACCTGACCGCCGTTACGCCCGCTGGCACCAAAGCCGACCCGCGCCGCTTCCAGCACGACCACGTCATAGCCTACCTCGGTCAGATGCAGCGCCGCCGAAAGACCGGTGAAACCGCCACCAATAATGCAGACGTCACACTGAATGCTCTCCTGTAATGTCGGCCAGGGCGCATGCGGATTGGCGGTCGCTGCGTAATAACTCTCCACGTAATTCATAACAACCTCCGGAAACGCCTAAAAGTTGGCTGGCGTATGGGCACTGACAATGCGGCAGGGGATTTCAGCACGGTTGGTGAAACTGTGTGGTAAGCCCGTATCAATGACGTAGCTCTCTCCGGCGGAGAGATGATAGTGCTCTCCGTTGATGACCAGCGTAATCTCTCCTTCCAGCAGCGTGCCGGTCTCTTCGCCCGGATGACGCAGCTTCTCGCCAGTGCTGGCACCGGGTTGATAAGTTTCCAGCAGCATGCCCAGCGTGCGCTGTGTACGGCCATTGTCGATAAGCTTCAGCGAAACCCCCTGACTGCCAATCTCCAGCAGGTCGCTGGCGCGGACAATGACCTTAGGTTCCGCGTCCGGTTTGGGTTCCGAGAAGAACTCTGATAGCGAGAGCCCATAGACTTTCAGCAGCTTTTGCAGGGTGCTGACCGCCGGGCTGACCTTATCCTGCTCAATGGTGCTGATGGCGCTATGGGTCAGTCCGGCCAGTTCGGCGACACGGCGTTGCGACAGCCCCAGTGTCTGCCGGATCTGCGCCAGCCGTCGTCCCGGCGCCAGCGTGGCATCACTCATTTTCTTTTTCCTTGTGATAACGAATGGCGGCCTGAATAAAGCCGCTGAAGAGCGCCTGCGATCCCGCCGTGTGTTCCGGCTGCCACTCGGGATGCCACTGCACCGCCAGGGCGAAGGGATGATGGCGCAGACTCACCGCCTCAATCAGGCCATCCGGCGCGCGCGCTTCAACGCGCAATTGCGGGCCCGGTTCGCGTACCCCCTGATGATGCAGTGAATTGACCGCCAGCGGACTGTTGCTGTCCAGCAGCGTCGCCAGCAGGCCGTCGGGTTCGATAGTGATTGGATGCGTCGGCGCATACTGCTGCTCCAGCGGCTGCGTCTCATCTTCATGATGACGCTGAAACGGCGGCTGCCCGCTGAGCTCCCGCCACAGCGCACCGCCATTTGCCACCACCAGCTCCTGCAGCCCACGGCAGATCCCGAACATCGGCATCTTGTGGCTGGTGACCCAGGTGATCAGCTGAAAGGCGAGATGGTCACGGCCCGGATCGGCATGCGGCTCTTCGCCCGCCTCGCCATAATGCCAGGGTTCGATATTGCTGGGGCTGCCGGTCAGCAGCAGGCCATCCAGAACAGCCATAGCGTTTTCTAATAGATGAGGCGCTTTCATCAGACTGTGGGGCAGGGCCAGCGGTACGCCACCCGCAAGGACAACCGCATCGGTATACTTATTGTGAACCGTCTGGCTCGGATGGCCGCCCAGATCCTTCTGGCACATCACTACGCCGATCAACGGCTTGTCAAAAATAATGCCCATCTCACGTCCTCGCATCGCTGTTCGAAATATCTACCGAAAGGGCACGTCTGGCGGTTAAGTGTGCAATATTTTTTCAATCTAGCAATCTGCTGTTTGTTCTTCAAACAGATTTGTTACATTTGCACACTTTTTATGTTGGCGCTATGTTAGTGGTGTGGCTGTTATTTTGAGCATTACGCAAACCTAATAGGGGCGGGTGAGATCATGACTAACCTGGTAGAAGTGGAAGACTTCACGCTTCACAGTGAAGAGAAACGAACCAGCGCGTTCCAGCTTGAGGTGAAAACCTGGCTGGAGCGCCATCCTGACACGCAGTATGTCGACATCCTGTTAAATGATTTAAATGGTGTGTTCCGCGGCAAGCGCATTCCGGTCTCTGCGCTGCCTAAGCTGGAAAAAGGGTGTTATTTCCCCGCCTCGGTGTTTGCCATGGATATCCTCGGCAACACAGTAGAAGAAGCGGGACTCGGCCAGTCACTGGGCGAACCCGATAATCTCTGCCTGCCCGTCACCGGTACTTTAGTTCCCTCCGCGTCTGACCCTCAGCACATTGCGCAACTGCTGTTAACCATGTGCAACCAAGATGGCACTCCCTTTGACGTTGAACCCCGAAATGTCCTTAACCGGCTGTGGCAACAGCTGCGTAACCGAGGTCTGTTCCCGGTGGTAGCGGTAGAGCTGGAGTTCTATCTGGTGGACAAAAAGCGCGATGCGGAAGGCTTTATCCAGCCGCCGTGTTCGCCCGGCAGTGATGAACGCAATATGCAGAGCCAGGTCTACTCGGTAGATAACCTCGATCACTTCGCCGATGTGCTGCGTGACATCGACGATCTGGCCCGTCAGCAGGACATCCCGGCCGATGGTGCGCTGGCGGAAGCCTCGCCCGGACAGTTTGAAATTAACCTGCATCATACCCGCGACGTGCTGCGGGCCTGTGACCATGCGGTGCAGCTGAAACGCCTGATTCGTCAGGTGGCAGAAAATCACGGTATGACCGCCACGTTTATGGCGAAGCCCTATGAGGAGTATGCGGGCAGCGGCATGCATGTGCATATCAGCATGCTGGATGCCGCCGATCACAACGCCTTCGCCTGCGATGACGGCAGTGATTCGCCGCTGATGAAACGGGCGCTGGCCGGGATGATCGATCTGATGCCCGCCTCAATGGCGCTGCTGGCACCCAATGTGAATGCCTATCGCCGTTTTGTTCCGGACGCCTATGTGCCGTTGCAGGCATCGTGGGGCCATAACAACCGGACCGTTGCGCTGCGGGTGCCGTGCGGGGATATCGACAATCATCGTATTGAGTACCGGGTTGCGGGCGCGGATGCTAATCCCTACCTGGTGGTGTCGGCTATTCTTGCGGGGATGCTGCATGGGCTGGATACCCAGTTGCCGTTGCCCCATCCGGTCACCGGCAACGGTCACCATGCCGAGGGTCTGGCACTGCCGATCCGCCAGAGCGATGCGCTGTATGAGTTTGACAACAGCTATCCGCTGCAGAAGTTACTGGGCGAACGCTTTGCCAGTGTCTGGCACAGCTGTAAGCATCATGAACTGATGCAGTTTGAACGGCTGATTACGTCGACCGAGATCGACTGGATGCTGAAAAATGCCTGACAGGTTTTTTTACCTGTCATCTGACGCGCTTTTTTTTGCATAAGATGCCCCGATGGCTTGTATTCCTGCCACGGGTTAGGGCAGAATACGCGGCCTGCAAAATCAGATGATAACCGACGCTAACCGCGCCGGTTATTTTTTTGCATCCAGTTTTATTAGAGCGTTTTTTGCTGACTTAACCGAGGCCGGGCACGCACCCGGATAGATAAACACTGAAAACACGCATAAGCGTGAGATTGAGGATTAAAAGATGGGGATGTTTTACACTCTGCCAGCCAACGCTGGTACGCGTTTTCGTGATGACTACGGCGCCGCGTTAACCGCTAACCTTACTCCCTGTCGCTTAATGCGCAGTTGCCCTGTGACCCAGCCCAGCCAGGTTGTCGCACATGGGGGACTGAAGCATGTCGCTTAATACCTCCGCCGCACCGCAGCGTGCGCAACTCAAAAAAACACTCACGTTACTTCCGGTCGTCATGATGGGCTTAGCCTACATGCAGCCTATGACCCTGTTCGATACCTTTGGCATCGTTTCCGGGCTGACCGAAGGTCACGTCGCCACCGCTTATGCTTTCGCGCTGATTGCGATTCTGTTCACTGCCGTGAGTTACGGTAAGCTGGTACGCCGCTTCCCCTCTGCGGGCTCCGCTTATACCTACGCTCAGAAGGCGATCAGTCCGCACGTCGGCTTTATGGTCGGCTGGTCATCACTGCTGGACTACCTGTTCATGCCGATGATCAACATCCTGCTGGCTAAAAACTATTTCGAATCGCTGGTGCCGGGCATTCCGTCGTGGATTTTTGTGGTGTTGCTGGTCGGGTTTATGACGCTCTCTAACCTCAAGGGCATCAAAACCGTCGCCAACTTCAACAGTGTGATTGTGGTGCTGCAGGTGGTTGTCATGGTCGGGATTACCGCGATGGTAATCTACGGTGTGGCAAGCGGCGTGGGTTCCGGCACGCTGGTGAGCAGCCGTCCATTCTGGTCTGAGAATGCGCATGTGGTGCCGATGATTACCGGTGCGACGATACTCTGCTTCTCGTTCCTCGGCTTTGATGGCATCAGTTCGCTGTCCGAAGAGACCAAAGATGCAGAACGCACCATTCCGCGCGCTATTTTCCTGACCGCGCTGATTGGTGGTGTGATCTTTATCGCGGCATCTTACTTCCTGCAGCTCTACTTCCCGGACATCACACGCTTCCAGCATCCGGACTCATCGCAGCCTGAAATCATGCTGTTCGTGGCCGGTAAAGCGTTGCAGGTCGGCATCCTGATCTTCTCGGTGGTCACGGTGCTGGCATCCGGTATGGCGGCGCACGCTGGCGTCTCGCGTCTGATGTATGTGATGGGCCGTGATGGTGTGTTCCCGGAGCGTTTCTTCGGTTACATCCATCCGAAATGGCGTACCCCGTCGCTCAACGTGCTGCTGGTGGGTGCGATTGCGCTGATGGCGATTAACTTCGACCTGGTGACCGCAACCGCGCTGATTAACTTTGGTGCGCTGGTGGCGTTTACCTTCGTTAACCTGTCGGTGATTGCGCAGTTCTGGGTCCGTGAGAAGCGTAACCGCACGCTGAAAGATCACGTTCAGTATCTGCTGCTGCCGCTGCTTGGCGCGCTGACGGTGGGAGCGCTGTGGGTGAACCTGGAAGAGAGTTCTATGGAGCTGGGCCTGATCTGGGCCGCCATCGGGATTATCTACCTGGCGTTCGTAACCCGCAGCTTCCGTAATCCGGTGCCGCAGTTCAGCGAAGAAGTTTAATTACGCTCACGTTGCCGCCTTCCCGGTCTCAGGGAAGGCGGCGACAGCTTAACCAGCCAGTACCAGTTCACAGCTCCCCGCACTTAACAACTCCCGCGCCGACTCACTCAGATGCGTATCTGTCACTACCCGATCAAAGCTCTCCAGCGGTAAAGCCAGAAACGTCGCGATCCTGTTGTACTTCGAACTGTCACTCAGCAATACCCGCTTACTGCTCACCTCACTCACCGCCTGCTTCACCATCACTTTATCTTCATCCGGCGTAAACAAGCCACGCGGCCCCCAGCAGGAGGCGGAAATAAAGGCAATATCAATGGCCAGATGACGCAGGCTGCGTGCCGCCGACTCCCCGACACAGGAGCGGTTCTCCCGGCAAACGGTGCCGCCCGTGTGAATAACCCGGCACTGACTGGCCTCCATCAGCAGATTCGCCACCATAAAATCATTGGTCACCACCAGCAAATCATCGCGATCCACCACTTCTCTTGCCAGCGCTAACGTCGTGGTTCCGGCATCCAGGTAGATGCAGCTGTTACGTGGGATCTGTCGGGCGGCGGTGCGACCAATTGCGCGCTTCTCTTCGTTGTAGAGGGCGCTTTTCGTCAGATGTGACGGCTCAGCCGCCAGCCGGTCGGCTGAGCGCACGCCGCCGGAGACCGACAGCACGGCCCCTTGCTCCTCCAGTTTCTGCACATCACGGCGTATGGTCATGTGTGACACACCCAGCCGTTCAGTGAGTTCTGCAATGCTCACCACGACACGATCGGCCACCAGCGCAAGAATCTGTTGATGACGTTCAACCGGAATCATATCGGCTCCCTGATGATTACCATTTTTTCACATTATAAAGTATCTGCCGGTTAACCAGAACAAATAATAACAGCGGCAATCCCGGCAACGGCGGCGGTAACTGCACTGCGGCAGTGCCGGTGCTACCAATCTGGTAATGTTAAAAATTGTTCTGGTTCACATCGGGAATATTTTTTTGGGAGCGGCAACACATTTTTGCCGGCAGTAAACTGGCAGGATTAACAGTAACAAACAAATAATCACTTAAATTAACAGTGGAGGCGTATCGTGCCAGCTGAAAATATCTGCGTTATCGGGTTAGGTTCCATGGGCATGGGTGCCGCGAAATCCTGCCTGCGTGCCGGTCTCAATACCTGGGGTGTCGATTTGAATCCCGCCGCGCTTGAGAACTTACGCCAGGCAGGCGCGCGTGATGCGCAGCCTTCAGCATCCGCCTTTGCAGACCAGCTTGATGCCGTTTTGCTGCTGGTGGTAAATGCGCAGCAGGTTAACGCCATTCTGTTCGGTGAAGAGGGCCTGGCCGCAAAACTGCGTCCCGGCACCGTGGTCATGGTCTCATCCACATTGTCCGCCCGGGATGCGCAGCAGATTGAACAACAGCTGGCGCAATATCAGCTGCTGATGCTGGATGCACCGGTCTCCGGCGGTGCCGCTAAAGCGGCCAGCGGTGAGATGACGGTGATGGCGTCCGGCAGTGAAGCGGCCTTTACGCAACTGCAATCTGTACTGGATGCCGTGGCAGCCAAAGTGTATCGCGTGGGCAGTGAGATCGGCCTCGGATCAACCGTCAAAATTATCCATCAGCTGCTGGCAGGTGTTCACATCGCGGTCGGGGCAGAAGCGATGGCGCTGGCGGCGCGTGCCGGCATCCCGCTGGAAACCATGTATGAAGTGGTCACCAACGCCGCAGGCAATTCATGGATGTTCGAAAACCGCATGCGGCATGTGGTGGATGGCGACTACAGCCCGAAATCGGCGGTCGATATCTTTGTGAAAGATCTCAACCTGGTGGCCGATACCGCGAAATCCTTGCACTTCCCGCTGCCGCTGGCCTCAACCGCCCTCAATATGTTCACCGAAGCCAGCAACGCCGGTTACGGCCGGGAAGATGACAGTGCAGTAATTAAAATCTTCAGCGGCATCACGCTGCCGCAGGCAGAGGAGAAAATCTGATGCGGCTTGGCGTGATAGCGGACGATTTTACCGGTGCGACTGACATCGCCAGTTTTCTGGTGCAGAACGGGCTGACCACCATTCAGTTCAACGGCATTCCTGACAGCGAGGAAATCACAGAGGCGCAGGCGATTGTTGTCAGCCTGAAGAGCCGCTCCTGTCCGGCAGACCAGGCGGTTGCTCAGTCGCTGGCTGCGCTGGCATGGCTGCAGAAGCAAGGCTGTGAGCGTTTCTACTTCAAATATTGTTCCACCTTCGACAGCACCGCGCAGGGCAATATCGGTCCGGTAACCGACGCTCTGCTGCAGGCGCTGGGTGAAACGCAGACGGTAATCTGTCCGGCGCTGCCGGTGAATGGCCGCACCGTTTATCAGGGCTACCTGTTTGTCGGCGATCAGCTGCTGTCAGATTCCGGTATGCGGCATCATCCGGTCACACCGATGCACGACAGTAACCTGCTGCGCCTGATGACATCACAGGCGACGGGCAAAGCCGGGCTGATCGCTGCGGCACAGGTCGATCAGGGCGCTGAGTCAGTACGGCAGGCGCTGGGTCAGCTGGCGGTGCAGGGGATCAACTACGTCGTAACTGACGCCCTGCATCAGGAACATCTGTTGACCCTGGGCGAAGCACTGAGCGATCTGCGCCTGGTCACCGGCGGTTCCGGGCTGGCCATCGGTCTGGCACGGCAGTGGGCAACGGCTGAGAGTGATGCAAAAGCGGAGCAGGCAGGCCGTCCGCAGGGCGATCGCGCCGTGGTGCTTTCCGGTTCCTGTTCACAGATGACCAATCGTCAGGTCGCCGCGTACCGCCAGCTGGCACCGGCCTGCGAAGTTGAGACTGAACGCTGTCTGGAAGATGCCGTGGCTTATGCCAGGCAGTTATGCGACTGGGTGGAAGCGAACAGCGATCAGACGCTGGCACCCCTGCTGTTTGCCACCGCTGACGCGCAACAATTGCAGGCGATTCAACAGCGTTATGGTGCTCAGCGCAGCAGCGTAGCGGTTGAGCAACTGTTTGCTGCCGTCACCCGCGAGCTGAAACGGCGCGGATGGCAGCGCTTTATCGTGGCGGGTGGCGAAACCTCCGGCGTGGTCGCACAGAGCCTGGGTGTGACGGCCTTTCACATCGGCCCGACGATTTCGCCCGGCGTGCCCTGGGTGCGCGACATTCATCAGCCGCTCTCTCTGGCACTGAAATCGGGCAATTTTGGCGATGAAGATTTCTTCCGCCGCGCGCAAACGGAGTTTACTGATGTCTGAATCTTTCTCTTTAACAGAACAGCAGGCGCGTGACGAGATGGTGCGTCTTGGCGCTTCGTTCTTTCTGCGCGGCTATGCCACCGGCTCGGCGGGCAACCTCTCAATGTTGCTGGAGGATGGCAATCTGCTGGCGACTCCCACCGGTTCATGCCTGGGTGAATTACAGGGTGACCGGCTGGCCAAAGTCACGCCTGACGGCGAATGGCTCTCGGGCGATAAACCCTCCAAAGAGATTGCGTTTCACCGCGCGCTCTATCTGAATAATCCCGACTGCAGGGCGGTAGTGCATCTGCATAGCCACTACCTGACGGCGCTCTCCTGTTTACAGGGGCTGGACACGGACAACTGCATCCGTCCGTTTACCCCCTATGTGGTGATGCGTGTCGGTGATGTGCCGGTTGTGCCTTACTACAAGCCGGGTGATGGGCGACTGGCCGAGGATCTCGCGGCGCTGGCTCCACGTTACCGTGCCTTCCTGCTGGCGAATCATGGCCCGGTGGTAGTGGGGAAATCGTTGCAGGAAGCGGCAGACAACACTGAAGAGCTGGAGGAGACCGCCCGGCTGATCTTTACCCTGGGCGACCGCCCGATCCGTTATCTCAATGATGCCGAAGTGGCAGAATTAAGGAGCCGATAATGCCGAAGTTTGCTGCTAACCTTTCGACGCAGTTTACTGAATTGCCGTTTGCTGAACGCTTCGCTGCAGCGGCAGAAGCCGGTTTCACCGCCGTCGAATTTCTGTTTCCTTATGACTATCCCGCCACGCAGATCAAGCAGTGGCTTGATGATAACCAGCTGCAACTGGTGCTGTTCAATACCGCACCCGGCAACGTCGCAGTGGGTGAGTGGGGCGTTTCGGCCATCCCCGGACGGGAAGCGGAAGCAAAGGCGGATATCGATCGCGCCCTGAGCTATGCGCTGGCGCTGAACTGCCCGCAGGTGCACATCATGGCGGCGACGGTGCCGCCCGACGCTGATCGTCAGCGCTACGTTGAGACCTTTATCAGCAATATGCGTTATGCCGCTGAGCGCTTTGCGCCGCACGGCATCATCCTGCTGATTGAGGCGCTTAATCCCACCACCAAACCCAACTATCTTTATGCCAGCCAGTATCAGACGCTGGAGATGGTCGAACAGATCGATCGACCCAATGTCTTCACTCAGCTCGACCTGTTCCATGCGCAACGGGTGGATGGCAACCTCAGCCATCTGATTCGCCACTATGCCGGACGCTATCGGCACGTGCAGATTGCTTCGGCACCGGATCGTCATGAACCGGATGAGGGTGAAATCAACTACCCCTATCTCTACTCACTGCTGGATGAGGTCGGCTATTCCGGCTGGGTGGGCTGCGAATATATCCCGCGCGGCAACACTACTGCGGGCCTTGGCTGGTTTGCGCCCTGGGCGAGAAAAACCTGATTTAACGGGCTAAAAAAACCGGTGTTTCGGCACCGGTTGAGATTTTTTCGTCCTTTTTCTGACCCTGCACCTGTTTATTCTGTACGCCGATAACCTAAAAAATATAACAATTTCTGAGGTTTACTATGTCCACCGCACTGCTGTTAGCCATAGCGACCGCCAGCATCGTGATCCTGCTGCTGCTGGTCATCAAAGCCAAAGTTCATCCCTTTGTCGCCCTGTTAATTGTCAGTCTGCTGGTGGCCATCGCCACCGGCATTCCGGCTGAAAAAATCATGGAGACGATTATCACCGGGATGGGCGGCCTGCTTGGTCACATCACCATCATCATCGTGCTTGGTGCCATGCTCGGGGCGATCATTGAAGCCTCGGGCGGTGCCGAGTCGCTGGCGCAGCGTTTCAGTAAAACGCTGGGGCTGAAGCGTACCGTTGCGGCATTGACCATGGCGGCCTTTATCCTTGGCATCCCGGTATTTTTTGAAGTCGGTTTTATCATTGTTATTCCGCTGATTTATGGCTTTACCAAAGTGGCGCGGGTCTCGCCGCTGAAGTTTGGCCTGCCGATGGCGGGCGTGATGCTGACGGTACATGTGGCATTGCCGACCCATCCGGGCGCAGCGGCGGCAGCCGGGATCCTGCACACCGACATGGGATGGCTGATGATACTGGGAATCGCGATTTCCGTGCCGGTCGGGATCATCGGCTACTACGTAGCGAAATTCATGAACCGTCGCCACTACCCTCTGTCGGTGGAGGTGCTGGAACAGTTGCAGATGGCCAGGCCGGAAGGGCAGGAAAAGAAGAATGAACCGGCACCACCCGGTGCGCTCACCATCAGCGGCCTGATTGTGGTCCCGATTGTATTGATCGTGCTGGGAACTCTGTCACACACACTGCTGGCTGAAGGGAGTCTGCTGCGTAGTGTGATGACCGTGATCGGCACACCGCCGATTGCCCTGCTGATTGCCTTAGGGCTTGCGGCCTGGCTGCTGGGCGTAAGGCGTGGCTGGAGCAAAGATAAGCTGGAAGATCTGACCGGCCGGGCCATTCCCACCTCAGCCAGCGTGATTCTGGTGGCCGGGGCCGGTGGTGCATTCGGCAAAGTGCTGGTGGAGTCGGGCGTGGGTAAAGCGCTGGCGGTCACGCTTGAAACGCTGCATCTGCCGCTGGTGCCCGCGGCGTTTATCCTGTCGCTGGCGCTGCGTGCATCACAGGGTTCCGCCACGGTGGCGATCCTGACCACCAGCGGTTTGCTGACCCAGGCGGTGACCGGCGTGACGGATATGCAACGGGTACTGGTCACCCTGGCGGCCTGTTTTGGTGGTCTGGGATTGTCGCATGTCAATGATGCGGGATTCTGGGTGGTGACCCGTTATCTGGGACTTTCGGTGGCCGACGGTTTACGCACCTGGACGGTGCTGACAACGCTAATGGGGCTGAGCGGCTTTGCGCTGACCTGGCTGGCGTGGACCGTGCTCTGATTAAGCAGCATCAGAAAGTCTGACCCGGCAGGCGATACCGGGTCAGACTCTTAGTGCTTCAGGAAACCAACTCCTGCGCATAGAGATAGAGCGCTTTAAGCTGCCCAACCTTTTCTGCATCCGCTTCATGCAGATTCGCCAGAGCTTCCAGTTCCTGCATAAACGCCTGCACCCGATCGGCATTAAGCACGTCACGACGGTGCTGCAACCAGCGTTGCTGCTCGGCATCGTCCAGCGTGCCGGGGAAGTTACGCGCCCGGTAGCGGAACAGCAGTTTCGCTACCCGTGCACTCTCAAAGCTCAGGTCCAGCGCAGGCAGATTCGCGGGCGCGGTCTGACGGATAATATTCATCCCCGCCCGGTCGGCATCACTGAAGAAGCCATCATAGAGTTGTGTGTCCACATCATCTGACGGTGCAAACGGCTCCGCTTCGGCAAATAGCGTGACCAGTTTTTCCCGCACGTCGGGCTGCTGACGCAGCAGCGCCAGATTCGCCAGGCAGTGCTGACGATCAATATTCAGCCGGGCCGCATCTTCCGGCCGCAGCGTACTGGCAGGCGCCAGCACCGGACACTTATTGATATGCACCAGTTTGACCGGCACCGCAGGCAGATCGCCGAGATCGTTTTTCGGCGTGTAAAGACGCTCACGCAGCGTGTCGGCATCCATTTGCAGCAGCGGTGACATGTCGCCCGCCAGATCCACCACAATCAGCGCATTGCGGTTATCGGGATGCCAGGCCAGCGGTACGATCCAACTGGTGTTACCGCGCGCGGCACCGAACATGCCGGAGACATGAACCAGCGGTTTCATCTGCGGGATATCAATCAGGTTCATCAGCTTGTTTTTGTTACGATGGGTAAACAAAAACTCAAACAGTTTTGGCTGCTTCTCCTTCACCAGCTTCGCCATCGCCAGCGTGGCGTAAACGTCGGACATGGCATCGTGCGCATTTTCATGGGAGACGCCGTTTACTTTGGTCAGATGCTCCAGTCGGAAGCTGGGAAAACCTTCTTCATTCTCCGGCCAGTTGATCCCTTCTGGCCGTAACGCGTAGCAGGCACGCATCACGTCGAGCAGGTCCCAGCGTGAGTTGCCGTTTTGCCAGGCCCAGCCATAGGGATCGTAAAAGTTGCGATAGAAGATATTGCGCGTCACTTCATCATCGAAACGCACGTTGTTGTAGCCCACCACACAGGTTTGCTCTGTGGTGAACAACGCGTGGATGCGTTCAGCGAACTCAGCTTCGATCACGCCGCGACTCATTGCTATCTGCGGGGTAATGCCGGTGATCATCACCGCTTCGGGTTGTGGCAGATAGTCATCAGGCGGACGGCAGTAGAACACTTCGGGTTCGCCGACCGGATTAAACTCACTGTCGGTGCGCAGGCCGGCAAACTGGGCTGGCCGATCACGAGAGGGGCTGGTGCCGAAGGTCTCGTAATCGTGAAAGAGGAAAGTGGGCTGTACGCGGTCGTTATTCAAATTTCATATCCGTTCATTGCGTTCACTAAACTGATGAACAGAAAGTCATCAGGCTTCCCGTTCGCTGGATGCCTTTCTTCATCGGCGCCTGGCTGCTGGTGCGAGAGCGGTGCCTTTGCCGGGCAAGGTCATGCAGGCTCAGGCTTCACTCACTACATGGTAAACCATAATCCGACTGGTCTGAAGTTTCGGATGGTAGCGGGGGGCGTAGTATCTGACTGAGCGGTCAGGGGCAAGGAGTAAAGCGGACTTTTTACCTCTCAGGCTGTAGCTCGCTCATTCCATGTGCCACGATAGATAATATTCCCTTCGGCATATTTCCAGGTTATTGCTGCATACCGTAATTCCGGTGTTTCCAGATGCGTGCTGATCATGCCGCTGGGTGAAAGGCAGGGCGATACCGTGGTGACCTTAACGTTTTTCAGGATGATATTGAAATATTCAGTCTCAATTCCTGCATCAATTAGGCGTTACCTCCCCCCTGCAGGCATCAGCCATACCCGTCGCAGTTCATACTTTTTTTCAATTTATTCAAACCTTCACAACGCTTTTGCCGTAAAACGTGCGGCTGTTTCCGTTTCGTTTTAGAAATTTTCTCTCCCGTGCAATTAAGGATGAAGTGTTGAAAAGGCGTCTGCTGTTCACCGTTACCGCTACTGTTTTTTGGGCCTCGCTGGCACAGGCTGATGCGATTCCCTTTCCTGTGACGCCTCCGGCGATTGATGCGGCTTCCTGGGTGCTGATGGATGCCACCACAGGACAGGTTCTGACCGCTGGCAATCCCGATGAACGCCGTAATCCCGCCAGCCTGACCAAACTGATGACCGGTTACGTGGTTGATCGCGCCATTGACCAGAAGAAAATCAGCCGTGACGACATGGTCACGGTCGGAAAAGATGCCTGGGCGGCGGGTAATCCGGTGTTCAAAGGCTCCTCGCTGATGTTCCTGAAGCCAGGCGATAAGCTGAGCGTCCGGGATTTAAGCCGTGGCGTCATCATCGACTCCGGTAACGACGCCTGCGTTGCCCTGGCTGATTATGTGGCGGGCAGTGAAGCGAACTTCGTCGGCATGATGAATCACTACGTTGAGAAGCTCGGCCTGCAGAATACCCATTTTGAAACGGTTCATGGTCTGGATGCGCCGGGTCAGTTCTCCAGCGCGCTGGATATGGCGAAACTGTCACGCGCCATTATTGATGGTGAGCCTGATTTTTATGCCATGTACAGTGAGAAGACCCTGACCTGGAACGGCATTACCCAGAACAACCGTAATGGCCTGCTGTGGGATAATAATCTCCACGTTGATGGGCTGAAAACCGGTCACACTGAGACCGCGGGCTTTAACATCATCGCCTCGAATGTGGTGGGCAAGCATCGCCTGATCGCCGTCGTCATGGGCGGTAAAAGCCCGAAAGGCCGCGAAGAGCAGGCGCGTAAACTGCTGGTCTGGGGCCAGAACACCTTTGATACCGTTCAGCTGTTCCATGCCGGTAAGAAAATTGGCAGCGAAAACGTCTGGTATGGCAATCCTCATCAGGTGGATGTGGGTACCGCAGAAGATGTTTATCTGTCACTGCCGCGCAGTGAAGTGCAGAACGTGAAGGCGAAGTACGTCATCGATCGCAAAGATCTGGAAGCCCCGCTGAAAGCCAACGAAGTCATTGGTGAGATTCAGGTGATGGATAAAGATCAGCAGATTGCCCACTATCCGCTGGTGGCGCTGAGTGCGGTTGAACCTGCAGGTGTGATTACCCGCCTGACGGATTATCTCAAGCAGAAGTTCTGATTAGCCGATTGTCAGCACTAAAACGGGTAGCCTGCGGGCTGCCCGTTTTTACTTGCACGCTGGCTGCTCTGAGCGTGTTACTGAGAGCCGATAAAGGTTAAAAAATCGCATTAAGTTGTTTTTAACTTCCGGGAAATTATGTGAGGCGGATGTTGATAATTGTAAGCGAACGTCAAAACTGTTTTAAATATCCGGCCCGCGCTAAGCCTGAGCCGCGTTCAGCGTTAAGATAGCCACACCATGTTCCCGCAACCGGAAAGTCATTTTGCGTCCCGATAAGCCCATATCAAAACTGGAGTTCTGGTTTTATCGCCATTATCGCTCCGTCCACGGTGTGCGTATTGCCATCGCCTTTTTGCTCTGCTTTATCTTTGTGCGGGCGACCGATATCCCTGAAGGCACCTGGCCGCTGATTACGCTGGTGGTGGTGATGGGGCCCATCTCCACCTGGGGAAATGTCTTTCCACGTGCACTGCAGCGCATCAGCGGCACGGTCGCCGGGTCAATATCCGGTCTGATCGCCCTGAAGCTGGAGCTGATCTCGATGCCGATGATGCTGGCCTGGTGCGGCATCATCATGATGATCAGTGGCTACCTGACGCTGGGCAAACATCCCTACATGGCGTTGTTGATCGGGATTACACTGAGCGTGGTCGTGGGCGCACCAACCGGCGATTTCACGATGGCACTGTGGCGCGGCGGTGATGTGATTCTGGGATCGCTGATGGCGCTGCTGTTTACCGCTATCTGGGCGCAGCGTGCCTATACACACTGGCGCATTCAACTCTCCGACGCGCTGGCGGAAATGGCAAAAATCTATCACGCCGGTTTCTCACCCAACCTGGTTGAAAAGCCACGCCTGAACAAGCCGCTGGGCAAATTGCTGAGCAGCGTGATCAAAATGCGGGCGCTGCTGGAGCCGTCAAGCAAAGAGACGCGCATCCCAAAATCGGTGCTTGAAGCGATCCAGACCATCAACCGTAATATGGTTTACACCATTGAGATGCAGATTAATGCCTGGTGGGCATCGCGCGAGAGCCATCTGATTATGCTTAACGCGCCTGCATTGCGCCGCACCCAGCAGATGACTGAGAACACGCTGCGGGCGCTGTCGGTCATGGCGATTGAAGGGGAAACGGAAGAGGTGGTGGCTAACAGTCACGAGCTGACCGAAATCAGTGGCGAACTGCGGCGACTGATCGCGGAAGCGGGCAGCGAAGGTCTGGAGGAGACGCCGATCTACGGCTACGTCTGGCTGACACTGGAACTGGCGAAACAGCTGGAACGGATGACCGACCTGATGCGGATGGCGCTGCGCAAATAATCACCTCAGACAATGACTTAATGTGAAACAGGGTTTCTTTGCGCTAAGATAAGAGCCAGTCTGAATTTAGCTGTGAAAATTGCTTACCTGGCGGGCTAGCCGCTAAGCTGATCGTTTTGACTCTCTCCCTGCGTCAGCAGGCTCAAAGAAAGGTGCCATCATGGAAAATGCCAAGCAATCATTTCAGGACGTACTGGAGTTCGTGCGTATGTTCCGCCGCAAAAACAAACTGCAGCGTGAAATTGTCGACAACGAGAAGAAAATTCGCGACAACCAGAAGCGCGTACTGCTGCTCGACAACCTGAGCGAATATATCAAACCCGGCATGAGCGTTGAGGCTATTCAGGAAATCATCGCCAGCATGCGTGTGGATTATGAAGATCGCGTGGATGAGTACATCATCAAAAACGCCGACCTGTCTAAAGAGCGTCGCGAGCTGTCGAAAAAGATCAAAGCGATGGGCGTGGGCGAACACCCGAAAGCGTAAGGGCAGACAGCAGCGCGCAAGCGCCAGACGTCTTATGCCAACCCGCATCCACTTCGGTGGGGCGGGTTTTTTATTGCCTGCGTCAGCGCAGGGTTATTTTCCCGCCAGCCTGCGGGCGATCACCTGTAACTGCTGTGACAGCGCCACTAAATTGACCCGCTCATCAGCAGGCGGGGCGGTGGTCTCCCGGATCACCAGGGTGGTTTCCAGCGCGTTGTCTGACGCCTCTGCTCCCTGAAGCCGGGCCAGCATCCGCTCGACGCTCTGCGCGCCAAGAGAGTGCAAATCCTGCCGCACCGTGGTCAGCGGCGGCTGATACCACGCACTCTCGGCGGTGTCATCATATCCAATCACCGATATCTCGCCAGGAATGGCTACGCCATACTGATGCAGCGCCCGCATCGCACCCAACGCCATCTGATCGTTCGCCACCAGCAGCGCCTGCGGCAGATCGTCGGGAAGCTGCGCCAGCAGCGCCTGGTAACCCGACTGCGCGCTCCAGTCGCCGCGTAAAGAACAGTGCGGTGTCAGCTGATGATCGGCCAGCGTCTTACGCCATGCATTTTCACGCTGACGGGCCGAGACCGAGCGAAGCGGCCCGTTTAACAAACCAATCTGACGATGACCCAGCGCCACCAGATGTTCAACGGCGGCACGTGCGCCAGACTCATTCGGGTACTGACACTGCGCTACCGCCGCCTGGGGTTCGACATCCAGAAACAGCACCGGTTTGCTGCCGCAGAGCAACTGGATCTGTTGCGCCTCATCTGCCTCCAGCGGCAGGTTGATCAGCAGTCCATCGACCCGCTGTGCCAGCAGTTCATTCACCGTTGCTGCCGCATCGTTACCACTGTCCATGGCGATCACCAGATGATAACCCGCCCCGGCGGCGCGCTGCTGGATCGCCGAGGCGATCTGCGCAGGAGCCATCAGGGCCAGGTCGCTGGTGGCCAGACCCAGCGTACGCGTCGCCTTACCGGCCAGCTGCTGCGCCACACGATTGGGCACATAATTGAGCTGCAGCATCGCCGCCTCAACCCTTTCCCGCGTGCGGGCTGACACCTGTTCAGAACGATTTAAAACACGTGAAACGGTTTGATATGAGACGCCGGCCAGTTGAGCGACATCATCGAGGGTCACGGAGCGGGAAGTCATTGAACTCTCCAAAAGATGAAGCGACGAGTGTAGCAAATTTTCCTGCTGCACTGCTGCTGCACACCACACTTTCACGACCACAAAAACCGGGTCCGTTGCAGCACCCGGTCACGGTATCTGGCAGGGCCATTAACGCTGCTGCAGATAGACCTGAAGGTTCACATCCACCGCGTTAAGCAGGGGTGTGGCGAGACTATGGCGTTTCGCCCGCAGCAGCAGGTCACCTATCACCTGATCGGCTTCGATATCAAAGCCCTGGGTTAAATCGCGGTACATTGAGGAGGTCATCGGGGTGGCCGGATCGCTTAACAGCTCAAGAATGCGGGCAGTGGCCGCCGGACGCGTCTGATAGCCTTCGGCAGTAATGACTGACAGAATCTCCGAGAAAACACCCTGTAACAGCGCTTCGCCGCCGCGCGAGGTGAGTATCTGTTGGGTATTTCCGCGCGCCAGGCAGCAAACCGCGCCGAGCGTGCTCAGCAGCAGCCACTTCTCCCACAGCTCATCCATGATGTTATCGCTGAATCGGGTATCGACCTGACAGTCACGCAGCGCCGTATCAACCCGCTGCAGTCGCGCATCGTTGTTACCGCCCAGCGCGCCATAATAGAGCTGATGCAGCGGCGTCATCTGAATTACTTCGCCATTGTCACCCAGCGTCGCGTTGATTTTGCACAGGCCGCCAATCACCTTATCTTCGCCGAAACGCTGTTGCAGCGTCGCGATGTGCCGCAATCCGTTCAGAATCGGCATGATCAGCGTTTCCGGACCCACTGCAAGTGCAATATCCTCCATCACCTGATCAAGGGCAAAGCTCTTCACCGTCACGATAATCAGATCATAGTGGCCCGTCAGGCTGCTCGCCTGAGCCAGCTGCGGCTTTAGCGTTTCAGTGCCCTGTGGCGTCTGCAACACCAGGCCGCTGGCCTGAAGCTGCTGATAACGCCGTTCACGGACCAGAAAAGTCACGTCCTGGCCCGCCAGAGCCAGCCGTGCACCAAAATATCCACCGGTCGCGCCGGCGCCTGCCATCAGAATACGCATCCCACTCTCCCTCTGCTGAAAACCTCTACCTTAGAACGCCGTGACCGGGCTTACCAGTCTTAGCCTCGGTCAGAGCGCGTCGGGGAGCATGAAATGAGAGGTCGGGAAAGCGCGGGCAGGGAGGTGACGATGCAGAGAAATCAGATTTTCCCTGCCCGGTCAGCAGGGCGAAACAGAGGGGGGTGTTACAGCCGGGTGACGCCCAGCGCGGCAGCCTGCTGTTCCCACGCCAGCACGCCCTGATAATCGTCTCTCTGCACCGGGCTGAATCCGCCGATCAAATTGTCGTCGCAGACGGTGCGGCAGGCGGGATTGTTCACCAGCTGATGCAGCGTCGAGCGGAGTCTCTCCAGCCGGCCCACTGACGTCGGGGCTGCCGTGATCAACGGCAATCCGGGCGCGGCTGGCGTTTCACCGATGATATGCAGGCCGCGCAGCGCATCCGGCTCATAGCGCGCCAGCAGCGCCCAGCTGACGCAGTCGATAGCCGCGATATCCGCCTGTGAATCACGCAGTGCTGCCAGCGACTGACGATGCCCACCGCTCAGCAGTAGCTGCGAAAATCTCACGCCCTGAAGCGCAGCCACAAACCGCAGCGCGTTATAGCCGGAGTGAGAGTCCAGGCTGTTAGCTACGGCCCGCTGGTCGTTAAAATCGGCCAGCGTCGCCTGTTTGTCCCGCGCCACCAGCCAGCTGCGATAGTCACGGCCGTTGCAGCCTGGGGCCTGATAGTGAAAGGTGCCGACCAGCTGAACCGCAGGAAGCTGGCTGACCAGCGGATAGCCGCAGGTCTGGCTCAGCAGCAATCGATTATCCTGCCAGTGTGTCAGCAGATCCTCAGGCCAGACCGGCTGCGTAGCGATGCCGTGCTGCGTCAGCAGGGTAACCACTGCCTGCATCAGTGCTCGTGTGGCGGGCGGGTGAATCGCATACATCGGCAAGGCGAGCAGGTTATTCATGCGTTTTCTCCGCTGATCGTCCCGGATGGACATTGACCCCGACCGGTCTGACCCAGAACTGACGCAGCCAGACCCGATAACCCGCCACGCGAAAGCCATGATTGCGCTGGTAGTAATGCTCGCGGTCGCGCAGATAGAGGCGACGCAGGCCATACCAGGGGACGCCGGGGAGGTCGTGATGCACTGAATGGTAGTTCAGATTCAGGAATAGCATGCGCCACGGCCACGCCGCTTCATTATTCACCGACCGTGCCAGCGGATCGTCCGCCGCACGATGCTCATAGAAAGATCGCACTTTGGTCAGCGCCAGCGCCGGATAACTCACCGTCAGCAGATACCACAGCGGCGAAAATCCCTGCCGTGCCATCCAGAAAAACAGTAGTGCCAGCAGCGCCCCGTGCAGCAGCCACATCGCTATCGCGGGCCGATCGCCGCGGCACAGTGCCTGCCACATCCCGCCGAAGGTCGCCGCCACATCCAGCAGCGGGCCGAGCAGCAACCGTCCCAAAAAAGTGTTACGCAGATGAATCAGCTGCTGCTGCCAGCGCGGCAACTTCGCCCAGCGAGCAGCGGAGAGATAGTAGGTTTCCGGATCCTCATCCGGCTCAGTCAGGGTGTGATTGCGATGATGGGCCAGATGAGAATCGCGATAGAGTCCGTAGGGATACCAGACCGCCAGCGGCAGGGTGCCAAATAGCTGATTCACCCGCGGCCAGCGTGTGGGATGCCCGTGAATCAGCTCATGCTGCAGCGACATATACCAGCCAGTGAAAACGATCAGCAGCAGGGTGGCGGGCAGCCGTCCCAGCGTCTGCGCGCTCAGCATCACCGCAAACCAGCCGCCATAGATCACACCGATTAGCAGCCAGGTCGGCAGTTCGCTGCGCCAGAGCCAGCTGCGTGCGCGCGCTTTAAGCCAGGCGCGCTGCTGTAGAGAGAGATAACCGGTGTGCATGATTCACCTGACAGCGGAAGCGGGAATCTGAACAGTGAAAGAAAGGGCGGGCTAAGGCAAAGTGGATAATCTGCTTAGCTATGTCGAAATTCCTGAATATGGCGCTGAAAGATATTGACTATCAGTGGCGGCTCCGGGGGCGTAACCTTTCTCTATCAGAAATCGCCTTGCATCCACGGGCGTTTACCGCCTGTCAGGAGAAATACAGATGAAAAATATTGGCTTCTTATCCTTTGGTCACTGGACGCCCTCGTCGCAGTCCGCCACCCGTACCGCGCAGGATGTGTTACTGCAATCGATCGACTTAGCGGTCGCCGCCGAAGAGCTGGGCGCAGATGGCGCTTACTTCCGCGTCCACCATTTTGCCCGTCAGCTCAGCTCGCCATTTCCGCTGCTGGCTGCCGTTGCAGCGCGCACTAAAACGATTGAGATCGGCACCGGTGTCATCGACATGCGCTACGAAAACCCGCTCTACATGGTGGAAGACGCCAGCGCGGCAGACCTGATCTCCAATGGTCGTCTGCAACTGGGTCTGAGCCGCGGTTCACCTGAGCAGGTAATCGATGGCTGGCGTTACTTCGGCTTTGAACCGAAAGCGGGAGAAAGCGATGCGGATATGGGCCGTCGTCACACCGAAGAGTTTCTGGAGGTGCTGCGCGGCGAAGGTTTTGCTAAGCCAAATCCACAGCCCATGTTCCCCAATCCACCAGGCCTGCTGCGTCCTGAGCCGCTCTCTGAAGGCCTGCGCGACCGCATCTGGTGGGGATCCGGCTCCAACGCCACCGCAGAATGGGCGGCAAAAATGGGCATGAACCTGCAAAGTTCAACCCTGAAAGATGATGAAACCGGCGAGCCGTTCCACATTCAGCAGGCTAAACAGATCCGCGCCTACCGTGAGGCCTGGAAAGCAGCGGGGCATCAGCATGCGCCACGCGTCTCGGTCAGTCGCAGCATCTTTGCGCTGGTGAATGATATGGACCGCGCGTACTTTGGCCGCAGCGGTAACGACCAGGATTCCGTGGGCTTTCTCGATGAGAAAACCCGCGCTATCTTTGGCCGCAGCTATGCCGCAGAGCCAGAGGCGTTAATTAAGCAGCTTGCGCAGGATGAGGCGATTGCCGAAGCCGACACCCTGCTGCTCACCGTGCCAAACCAGCTTGGTGTCGCCTACAACGCCCATGTGATTGAGGCGATCCTGAAGTATGTCGCCCCGGAACTCGGCTGGCGTTAAGTGACAGAGCGCCCTGAAGAGCAGGGCGCTGTGAGATCCACCGCAGGCGCAGATGACATAGCGCCTGCGGTGAATCTGCTGTAAACGCGCGTCATCACTCCCCGCTTTTTCTGCTTTATCCTCTCTGAACTTCTCTCTGACGAGCCATTCCATGCCCTGACAGAGCCTTTTCGTCACTCTGTTTCCAGTGTACGGAATATGCAGATTTTGTGACTTATGATTTATTTCGTCACTTATTGTTGAATGGGATGTTTCCTCTGCTCAGGGTGGGTCTGAACCCTTCATCAACGCATCTCCCTGGTTTAACGTGTTTTCATAACCTGTATGAACGGACAATGCCTTTACGCAATTTGTGACTATTGACAGTATTGGTCACATGATAAGAGAATGGCGGCACTCTCCTGCTTACTGTTGAAGGTAATCTATGCTCAGGTTCAATCCTGCCATTCTGGTTGTTTGTCTGCTGCCACTGGCGCTGGCGGGTTGCCGGGATAATTCACCCAAAGACGATCCGCGCACGCAGCCGCCGCTGGTCAGGGTCACAAAGGTCATCAGCGCCACCGATGGCAGCCGTGCGTTTAGTGGCGTCGTGGTTGCCCGGGTTCAGAGCGACCTCGGCTTTCGGGTCTCAGGAAAAATCCTCGAACGGCTGGTGGATAGCGGCCAGCGGGTGAAGCGCGGTCAGCCGCTGATGCGGCTCGACCCGGCAGATCTCCGGCTGCAGGCCCAGGCTCAGCAGCAGGCCGTTGCCGCCGCGCAGGCACGCGTCAGACAGGCCAGCGCCGATCAGGCGCGTTACCGCACTCTGGTGGCAACCGGGGCAGTTTCTGCGTCGGCATACGACCAGATTCGGGCCGCTGCGGCCACCGCTCAGGCTGAGCTGAAAGCCGCCCAGGCGCAGGCCAGCGTGGCAGGTAACGCCAGCGGATATGCGCTGCTCCTGGCTGATGACGATGGCGTGGTGATGGCAACGCTGGCGGAGCCGGGTCAGGTTGTGAGTGCCGGTGAGGCTGTCATCAGACTGGCCAGAGCCGGACAGCGCGAGGCAAGTGTTCAGTTGCCGGAGACCCTGCGCCCGGCAGTGGGAAGTGAGGCAAAGGCAACGCTGTATGGTGCGGGCAGTGCGCCGGTTTCTGCCCGGCTGCGCCAACTGGCTGATGTGGCCGATCCGATGACGCGCACCTTTGAGGCGAGATATGTGCTGGAGGGCGCACTGGCCAGCGCACCGCTGGGAGCCACCGTCACAATCACGCTGCCGAATAAACCGTCGCAACCGCTGCTGCAGGTTCCGCTGGCGGCGATCTACGATGCCGGTAAAGGGACAGGCGTCTGGGATATTACCGGCCAGCCCGCTACCGTTGCCTGGCGGCCGGTGACGGTGGTGTCGATAAGTGATGAGGCGGCCACCGTCACGGGTCAGCTTAATGCTGGCGATCAGATAGTGGCGCTGGGCGCGCATCTGTTGCAGCAGGGGGAGCGCGTGCGCCCCGATGACGCTGCCGTTGCCGGGAGCCAGCCATGAGCCAGGGACGCTTTAATCTGTCAGCGCTGGCCGTGCGCGAGCGCGCCATTACGCTGTTTCTGATCATCCTGATTACCGTGGCGGGCGTCTTGTCCTTTTTCGAACTGGGACGGGCAGAAGATCCGCCGTTCACCGTAAAACAGATGACGATTATCTCCGCCTGGCCAGGTGCGACGGCTCAGGAGATGCAGGATCAGGTGGCCGAGCCGCTGGAAAAGCGTCTGCAGGAGCTGAGGTGGTATGACCGTAGCGAGACGTACACGCGCCCCGGTCTGGCTTTCACTATGTTATCCCTGCAGGATAAAACGCCGCCTTCCCAGGTTCAGGATGAGTTTTACCAGGCGCGTAAGAAGCTGGGTGATGAGAGCAGAAATCTGCCTGCCGGGGTCATCGGGCCGATGATCAACGACGAGTTCTCCGACGTGACCTTTGCACTGCTGGCGCTGAAGGCAAAAGGGGAGCCGCAGCGCCTGCTGGTTCGTGAAGCGGAATCACTGCGTCAGCGACTGCTGCATCTGCCTGGCGTGAAAAAGGTCAATATCATCGGTGAGCAGAGTGAACGCATCTATGTGTCGTTTTCACACGATCGACTGGCGACACTCGGCATCACTCCGCAGGCAATTTTTGCTGCGCTGAACGATCAGAATGTCCTGACGCCAGCGGGATCGATTGATACGCAGGGGCCGCAGGTCTTTATACGGCTGGATGGCGCGTTCGATAAACTGGAAAAAATCCGTGAGACGCCGATTGTGGCGCAGGGGAGAAGCCTGAAGCTGGCGGACGTGGCTACGGTGACCCGGGGTTACGAAGATCCCGCCACCTTTATGGTGCGCAATCAGGGCGAACCGGCGCTGCTGCTGGGTATCGTAATGCGTGAAGGCTGGAACGGTCTGGAACTCGGCAAGGCACTGGCGGCTGAAACCGCCCGCATTAACCAGGCGATGCCGCTGGGGCTCTCACTGACTCAGGTCACCGATCAGTCCGTCAATATCCGCTCGGCGGTTGATGAATTTATGGTTAAGTTCGTCGTGGCGTTGCTGGTGGTGATGGTGGTCTGCTTTGTCAGCATGGGCTGGCGTGTCGGGGTAGTGGTCGCGGCTGCGGTGCCGCTCACCCTGGCGGTGGTGTTTGTGGTGATGGAGGCTTCCGGCAAAAACTTTGACCGCATCACGCTGGGTTCGCTGATTCTGGCGCTGGGCCTGCTGGTGGACGACGCCATTATCGCCATTGAGATGATGGTAGTGAAAATGGAAGAGGGCTACGACCGCATCAAGGCCTCTGCCTATGCCTGGAGTCATACGGCGGCACCCATGCTGGCCGGCACCCTGGTTACGGCCGTCGGGTTTATGCCCAATGGGTTTGCGCAGTCCACGGCGGGCGAGTACACCAGCAATATGTTCTGGATAGTCGGCATCGCGTTGATCGCCTCCTGGATCGTCGCGGTGGTGTTCACCCCTTATCTTGGCGTAAAGCTGCTGCCAGCCATCAAAACGGTAGAAGGCGGCCACGCAGCGATCTACAACACCCGCCACTACAACCGCTTTCGCCGCCTGCTGACCCGCGTGATTGCCCGTAAAGGCTGGGTGGCAGGCGTGGTGATTGCCCTGTTTATCGCCGCTGTGCTCGGTATGGCGCTGGTGAAAAAACAGTTTTTCCCGACCTCAGACCGGCCTGAAGTGCTGGTTGAAGTTCAGCTCCCCTACGGCAGCGCCATAGAACAGACCCGCGCAGCGGCTGAAAAGGTTGAGACCTGGCTTAAACAGCAGCAGCAGGCAAAAATCGTCACCACCTATATTGGTCAGGGGCCACCGCGTTTTTATCTGGCGATGGCACCGGAACTGCCCGATCCGGCCTTTGCCAAGCTGGTGGTACTGACCGACAGTCAGGACGCGCGTGAGGCACTGAAAACGCAGCTGCGCGCCGCCATTGCCAGCGGTCTGGTGCCTGAAGCGCAGGTTCGTGTGACGCAGCTGGTGTTTGGCCCATACTCCCCTTATCCGGTGGCGTGGCGGGTGATGGGGCCCGATCCGGCCCGCCTGCGCGCGATTGCCGATCGGGTGGAAGCGGTCCTGCGGGCCAGCCCGATGATGAGGACGGTGAACACCGACTGGGGCGCCCCCGTGCCGACGCTGCATTTCTCACTGGATCAGAACCGGCTGCAGGCAGTGGGGCTGACATCCAGTGACGTCGCCCGGCAATTACAGTTTCTGCTGTCGGGCGTGCCTGTCACTACCGTGCGGGAAGATATCCGCGCGGTCCAGGTGGTGGGGCGTGCGGCCGGACAAACCCGCCTCGATCCGGCTAAAATCGCCGACTTCACGCTGGTGGGCGCCGCGGGTCAGCGTATTCCCTTATTGCAGATTGGTGATGTGCAGGTGAAAATGGAAGATCCCGTGCTGCGGCGGCGCGACCGCACGCCGACCATCACCGTTCGGGGTGATATCGCCGATTCCCTGGAGCCGCCTGACGTCTCGACGGCGCTGAACAAAGCCTTGCAACCGATCATCGCGACGCTGCCCGCGGGCTACCGCATTGAACTGGCCGGTTCAATAGAGGAGTCCGGTAAAGCGACCCAGGCGATGGCCCCGCTGTTCCCGATCATGATTGCGATCACTCTGCTGATCATCATTCTGCAGGTGCGTTCTCTGTCGGCGATGATCATGGTATTTCTGACTGCGCCTCTCGGGCTGATTGGCGTCGTGCCGACGCTGCTGCTGTTCAGTCAGCCGTTTGGTATTAATGCACTGGTCGGGCTGATTGCCCTGTCGGGCATCCTGATGCGTAACACGCTGATTCTGATAGGGCAGATTCACCACAATGAACAGGAGGGTCTGGCACCCTTTGATGCCGTGGTCGAAGCGACAGTGCAGCGTGCCCGTCCGGTGCTGCTGACGGCAATGGCGGCGATTCTGGCGTTTATTCCACTGACCCACTCGGTGTTCTGGGGAACGCTGGCCTATACCCTGATTGGTGGCACGCTGGGCGGCACCCTGATCACGCTGGTTTTCCTGCCCGCAATGTACGCTATCTGGTTCCGCATCCGCCTGCCGGGCAGCAAAACGGCAGTTGTGAAACCGGCGCTGTCGGAATAGTCTCAGGGTGACGGTTGCCGCTTCGCTGCTCTCTGCAGCCTGGCAGTAACCGTCAATCCATTGTTTTAAGCTTTTGAAGAAGGTGTATAAAAAGGTAAAAGCTATCAAACAGATAGGATGAGACAGGTGTGCGATCCTGAAAATCCTCTATAGAGTAGCGATGAAAATACAAAAAAGAGGTGTGACCATGAGCAATTCCATTGATGAAGATGCAAAAGATGCAAAGCCTATTGTCGAAGCCGATCGCGAAGCGCCCGAGGGCAAATGTCCTTTTCATGCTGGTAAGCCTTCTCAGGAAAATCAGGCGCCGGGCGGCGGAACAACTAACCGCGACTGGTGGCCTAATCAACTCCGGGTTGACCTGCTGAACCAGCACTCATCCCGTTCGAACCCGCTTGATGAATCCTTCGATTACCGTAAAGAATTTGCCAAATTAGATTACTCAGCGCTGAAAGCTGACATCAAAGGGTTGCTCACCGAGTCACAAGCCTGGTGGCCCGCTGACTGGGGCAGCTACATCGGCCTGTTTATTCGTATGGCCTGGCACAGCGCCGGAACCTATCGCTCCGTGGACGGACGCGGTGGTTCAGGTCGTGGTCAGCAACGCTTCGCACCCCTAAACTCCTGGCCAGACAACGTCAGTCTGGATAAAGCGCGCCGCTTACTGTGGCCGGTTAAACAGAAATATGGTCAGAAAATCTCCTGGGCCGACCTCTACATTCTGGCGGGCAACGTCGCGCTGGAAAACTCCGGATTCCGTACCTTCGGCTTTGGTGCCGGACGTGAAGATGTCTGGGAACCGGATATGGATGTGAACTGGGGCGAAGAAGCCGCATGGCTGGAACACCGTCACCCGGAATCCCTGGCACAATCGCCACTGGGCGCTACCGAAATGGGTCTGATCTACGTGAACCCGGAAGGTCCGGAACACAGCGGCGATCCTGCCTCTGCGGCCCCGGCTATTCGCGCCACTTTCGGCAACATGGGCATGAACGACGAAGAGATCGTGGCATTGATTGCTGGTGGACATACGCTGGGTAAAACCCACGGTGCCGCACCGGCCAGCCACGTCGGAGTTGATCCGGAAACTGCACCGATTGAGGCGCAGGGCCTGGGCTGGGTCAACAGCCACGGCACGGGCGTTGGCGCAGATGCGATTACCTCTGGTCTGGAAGTAATCTGGTCTCAGACGCCAACCCAGTGGAGTAACTACTTCTTCGAGAACCTGTTCAAATATGAGTGGGTTCAGACGCGCAGCCCGGCGGGTGCCATCCAGTTCGTGGCAGCTGATGCCCCGGACATTATCCCGGATGCGTTTGACGCTGCGAAGAAACACAAACCGACCATGCTGGTTACCGACCTGACGCTGCGTTTTGACCCGGAATTTGAAAAGATTTCGCGTCGTTTCCACAACGATCCGCAGGCGTTCAATGAAGCCTTTGCCCGTGCCTGGTTTAAGCTGACTCACCGTGATATGGGGCCAAAAGCACGTTATATCGGACCTGAAGTCCCGCAGGAAGATCTGATCTGGCAGGATCCGCTGCCTGCACCGGTTTATCATCCAACCGTGGCGGATATCGCGCAGCTGAAAGAGAAAATCGCTGCAACCGGCCTCAGCGTCAGCGAGCTAGTTTCGGTTGCCTGGGCTTCGGCATCAACCTTCCGTGGCGGCGACAAACGCGGTGGTGCCAACGGTGCCCGCCTGGCGTTGCTGCCGCAGCGCGAGTGGGAAATCAATGCCGTCGCAGCACGCGTGTTGCCGATGCTGGAAGCGGTGCAGCGCGAAGCGCACAAGGCTTCACTGGCAGATGTGATTGTGCTGGCGGGTGTGGTCGGCGTTGAGCAGGCGGCGAAAGCAGCTGGCGTTGAAATTGACGTGCCATTTACTCCGGGCCGTGTTGATGCGCGTCAGGATCAGACCGATATCGAGTCGTTCGGTCTGCTGAAACCGCGTGCAGATGGTTTCCGTAACTACGGTACTGGCTTCGGCAAAACCACCACCGAAAATCTGCTGATCGATAAAGCGCAGCAGCTGACCCTGACCGTGCCGGAGTTAACGGTGCTGGTTGGCGGAATGCGTGCGCTGGGTGCTAACTTTGATGGCAGCCAGCACGGCATCTTCACGCACCACACAGGGACGCTGAACACAGACTTCTTCGTGAATCTGCTGGATATGCGCACCGAGTGGAAAGCCGCCGATTCGACCAATGAGAAATTCATTGGACGGGATCGCGTCACTGGCGAAACCCGTTTCACCGCCACGCGCGCCGATCTGGTGTTTGGCTCCAATGCGGTGTTACGCGCCTCGGCGGAAGTCTACGCCAGCAGCGACGCCCGTCAAAAATTCGTCAAAGACTTTGTTGCCGCCTGGACCAAAGTGATGAATCTGGATCGGTTTGAACTCTGATTGCTGTTGACGTTGTAAAACCTGAAACCCGCTGATATTAGCGGGTTTTTTTATGAGAGCAGGTGGGTTATTCGACCGCTTAACTATCTTTTTACAACCCAGGTACAACAGGTTAATGGCATCATTTAAATTTCGGTCACTGCCAGTAACGTGATTCTTCGGGCCACGTAGGCAAGTACGGCTTCCCGCTGCGATTCAGGCATATGACTTTCATTATAAGTATCGATAATAAGCTGATGATGACTCACCACCTCGGAAAGCCATTTTCGTGCCAGTGTC
Source organism: Pantoea sp. EKM21T (assembly GCF_011800405.1). NCBI lineage: Bacteria > Pseudomonadati > Pseudomonadota > Gammaproteobacteria > Enterobacterales > Erwiniaceae > Pantoea > Pantoea sp. EKM21T. Next base: position 438,469 of record NZ_JAALFV010000004.1, on the reverse strand, counting down.
GGATTAATATCCATACCCTGGGCAAGCAGGATAAAGTCTGCACCCAGATATTCTCCGTACTCTGAATTGATTCCCGGTGCGTTTCCTGCATCATTTTCTTCACGTTCCAGCAGGGGCAAAGCTAAATACTCTCCAAACGCTGCAGGGTAGGGCACAACGCTGATAAAGTCATAAACCGGGGCCAGCCAGGGTGAACCCTGCGGAGGCAGGATAATCCCGATATTGCGCAGATGAAAATCATTGTTTCCCAGCACATAGGCATACACGATGCGCAAAAAGAGGTCACGTTTACTCTTTAAGCTGCTGTTCACTCTGGTATTCAGGAACTTAGCGGCTTTCTCGTAACTGATGGCTTTATGATTATCAATCCTGCCATATTTATCGCCGAGACCCATCGCGCCATCCAGCTGTTCCTGATGTAATCTCGCGTTATCTGACGCTGTCCGGTCATACCTTTTAATGACAAACGCCAGTTCTCCTGGCCGATTTTCATCGTGTCTGAATGGCATCAGCCCGAATGGGGGTACGTCAAATTTCAGACGCTGCATAACGCACATAGTGGCATGCTCGTTTTCTGCCAGGTGTGGGTATTCTTCCGGAGAGGGTTTAAGGATATAGGTGCCATCATTGCTGACGACCACCAGTTCTCCCTTTTCCAGGCGAAGCGACAGTTTGGGTTGATAGCCTGAAATGCTCATGCCTTTCTGACGTTCAGGGAGTTCCTGAATAAACTGACTACGCGTAAACGGCAGGCTAAGAGCCACATTCAGACTACCCAGAAGATGCCGGATGCCTTTTGTTGAGTAGCCGGTTTTTAGCTCAGATTCTTTAAGCCGTTTTAATGTGATCAGGCAGCGTTCTGAATTCATGATGTTATCTCTTTAAAGACGACTGCCCCAAGCAAATCGTTACCATTTTCCATCAGTAAGCCGAACAGATCTTTATCATCAATTTTTTGAATTTCAGAATAGCGTTTTCGCAACCAGCCTTCCGGCGCTAAACCTTTAAAGAAGGGATGTAGCTCTTCACTTAAATAGGGCTCAGGTCTTACCGGCATGCTGAGAGATATCGCACAACCAGCATAAGTGGGCAGGTAGCAGAAAGTATAACCGTTTTGCCCTTCACTCAGCGTTCCTGCCAGCGTGTTGTAAAGCCACACCTCTATTTTTCGAGCCATACTTTTATACCCAGTTCTTTAAGCAAGGCGTGAAGATTTATTGCCTTTGCAGAAGATGGTTTAGCAATCAGTCGTTTAAATGTTGAGAGTGATACACCAATCTGAATCGCCATCTCTTCATAGGTGATGTTTTGTTGTTTGAGTTCATTGGCCAGTAGTTGTGGCAGTGTCGGAAACGTCAGATCACTCAGCTCCGATCGGGTGTCCGGTTTGTCCGCATTTATTGCTTCTGTTGTGACTTCTCTACTCAAAGCTAACCCCGCCAATACCTTTTGCCGATCTGACTCAGAAAGGCTTAGCAGCGAAGATTTAATCTCATCAAGGTTCATTTTTGACCTTTTCTGTAATTTCAGTACGTTTTTGAAACGATATGGTCCGACTATAGTACTAAAAGGGTCATTTTTGAACTATTTACCGGCATCATCTTCCCATCTTACAGCCAGACTGTGAAATATGCTGATGAAAGGTCATTTATGACACTTTAAGTCACTATTAATGCATTTGTTAAAAAGAGTATGAGATGTAGGGGTCAGAAATGAACCTTTAAGGCAGGGCAGAACCGAATGTCTAAGTATCAGGCAATAACCAAAATAACCGGGAATTTGAAGAGGAAACAGACTGAGTAAGACGCAGAAATATTATCAGAAGTATGAAAAGCAAAAAGCCCGCTTAGTTTCCTAAGCAGGCTTTTCTAATTTGGCTCCTCTGACTGGACTCGAACCAGTGACATACGGATTAACAGTCCGCCGTTCTACCGACTGAACTACAGAGGAATCGTTTGAACGGGGCGCATAGTAACGGCCACGCCGGGCCATGTCAAAGCTCTTTTTCATAAATTAGCGCGACTGCTGAAATAGTCGCCACTATGGCGTTTTAAGCACTGAAAGAGCGGCCTGTGCAGCTGACTCATCCGGCAAAACGGCACGTGTAAAACTGAGGTTTTTATGAGGTGTTATGGCGCTGTATAGCCCTTGTCAGGCGGCCAGGCGCGTGATTTAACCGGATAGTTTTTTACGGGCATCACAAAGTGTGGATTCTGGCTTTGTCAGCAATAAAAACGAAACGTAGATTCCATTTCAACCCTGAACTGAATCTCTGGAGTTGAAATGAACAAAGTCAGAATCGGCATGATTGGCAGCGGCTATATCGGACGCTGCCACGCGATTGCATATGCGCAGGCTCCCACCGTATTTGCGCTGAAAGGCGAAATCGTGCGGGAGATGCTGGCTGAAGTGAACCCCGAGCTGGCCGCCCGTCAGGCGGCGACCTTTGGTTTCGCGCGCTCGACGGGGGACTGGCGCGCGCTGGTCAGCGACCCGGCGATTGATGTCGTGGATATCTGCGCCCCCAACTTCCTGCATAAAGAGATGGCGCTGGAGGCGATACGCCATGGCAAACACGTTTATTCAGAAAAGCCGCTGTCATTAAGCGTGGCGGATGCGCAGGAGATGGTGGCGGCAGCTGATGCGGCAGGGGTTAAAACGCTGGTAGGCTTCAACTATATGAAAAACCCTACCAGCCAGCTGGCGAAAGAGATCATTGCCAATGGTGAGATAGGCGACGTGGTGCATTTCTACGGCACCCATAACGAGGATTATCTCGCCCGACCGGAAACGCCGCTCGACTGGCACTGTCAGAAAGCGCTGGCAGGTCTCGGTGCGCTTGGCGATCTGGCGGCGCATATCGTTAATATGGCGCACTACCTGGTTGGTGACATTGCTGAGGTCAGCGGCGACATGATGACGGTGATCGCCTCACGGCCTGACCCGAAAGAGCCTGCGCGGCAGTTACCGGTCGAAAACGAAGATCAGGCCAGCGCGCTGCTTCGCTTCCATAACGGTGCGCACGGCGTCATTGAAACCTCACGCATCGCCTGTGGTGCAAAAATGGGACTGACTTACGTTGTCACCGGCACCAAAGGCACACTACGCTACACCCAGGAGCGCATGGCGGAGCTGGAGCTTTATCTGCATGACGAACCGGCCGGGCGTCAGGGATTTAAAACTATTCTGACCGGACCAGCGCACCCTGACTACGCAAATTTCTGTGTTTCTGCCGGGCACGGCATCGGCTTTAACGATCAGAAAACGGTGGAGATTCGCGACCTGATCAACGGCATCGCAGCGGGCGATCGCATGTGGCCCGATTTTGCAGAGGGATTGCAGGTTCAGAAGGTGCTGGAAGCGATTGCTCACTCAGCAGTGCAACGCCGCTGGATTGAGGTATAGGGCAGAATCAGAGGGATAGAGGGTATTGCCGATGTGTTGATTAACCCAAGCGGGCAGGGCGGGAAACGTTGGCTTCCCGCCCACAGCCGATCAGATCAGACCGCTTTTTTCCCACCACAATTTATCCAGCGCATAAAAGCGATCGCGCTGACTCTCGGGCTGGCTGAGATCGCGTTTCCACGGTTTTGCCAGAATATAGTGCAGGTTCTTCACCTCTTCATCGTGCCAGAGACCGCTGTGCTGAAACGGCAGCGTTTTCAAGGCATTGTAGATGTAAGAGAGCGGCTTCCAGCGATCGGCAAACACTTCGTTCAGCAGATCCTGCTCGGAGAAGGGATAGTTACTGAGATCATCAATGGCGGCAATACGCTTTTCCAGTGCGTCGAACATCGCATTATCGGGCTTCAGCACCAGAAAACCGCCGTTCAGGTAAAAATCCACACTCTCTGGCGCCTTTTCACCGCGCGCCTGCCAGGTATAGTGGCACTGCTCAGGCTGCCACTCTGCCGGATATGAGGCAATCTGGTTGGGATTACAGCGGCAGGCGTGGCAGGCGGCGAGCGGTTTATCGCCCAGATCCAGGGTAAACAGCTCATCCATGTTTTGAAGGACCAGCATATCGGCATCCAGAAACACGACGCGCTCATAATCGGTGAGCTGCCAGGCGCGCAGCTTGGTCCAGACTTCGCCGAACTGCGCCGAAGCGTAGTGCTGATCCAGATCGTCGCGCGGATAGAGGGGGTCGACCGGTTTAATCACACAGCCCTCATCCTGCAAAATCTGACAGTCAGACGCTGAAATCGCCGGCGTGGTCATCACCACCAGCGGCCACTGGCTCTGGCTCTGTTGCAGCGAACGGTGCAGCGCTTTCACGCCCACCAGATAATCGGGTTGAGTTAACAGCGTTACCCAGGCAAACATAACTTTCCTCAATCAGTCAAAAAGTGGCGTGATGTAGTCGTTACCCAGTCGGCCCTGTGGGTCGAGCTGGCTGCGCAGGGCGCGGAAGGCATCCCACTGCGGATAGATCTCACGCCAGTTGTAGCGTTCTTCATCGTAATATTTGCCCCAGTGCGGGCGTCCGCCCTCTTCGGCCAGCAGTTTTTCCACTTCCGTCAGGAAGTGCAGTCCTTCCTGTGACAGCGAACCATCGTCGGCGTAATAGACAACGAAGCCGAAAAAGCAGGTTGGCTGGTCAGCGGCCGGACTGAGCCAGGCCGATGATGCACCGGTGCAGCGCAGGATAATCGGGTAGTGCATATGCGGACGGTTCTCGGCATACCACTGCTTGATGCGGCGAATGATGGCCGGGGTTTTTGCCAGCGGCACGCCGATTTCCACATTGATCTGCGGCACTGCAATGCCGCGGCAGAAGAGCTGGTAAATGTCACCGGTAACATCGGTGAAATCACGAAAACGGGTGACGGTGCGAAACTGTTTTCCCCCTTTGCCCTCAATCTGCGTATCGCGGTGCATATGTGCCAGCGTCTGGTCGATAGTGTCGTTGAGGCTTTCGTCAACTTCGCCGTCATGTTCCACCACCTGACGACCCTGCGCTTCGTAGCGCTGACGCTCTTCATCACTCGCCTCATGGGCGTTCCAGACGTGCATCAGGTTGTCATCGACAAACCACCAGGCTTTGCTCAGCGGATAGTCGTTGTTCCAGCGCAGCAGATCCTCTTCAAGGGTATCGGCGGAGACGGCATTTTTGTGGCAGGTGAAGATGCTAAACGGCTGGGTACGCAGGGTTACCGCGGTAACAATGCCTAGTGCGCCCAGTGAGACCTGCGCTGCCGGGAAGTCAGCGTCGCCACGAACAAATTCGCGCACGCTGCCATCAGCCAGCACCATTCTGATTGCCAGCGCTTCGTCGGCAATCGAACTCTGCTGCAATCCCTGGCCGTGCGTTCCGGTCGCCATCGCGCCCGCCAGCGTCTGAATCGCAATCACGCCTGGCGATGAAGCCAGCATGCGGTTCATTTCGGTCAGGCTGCGATAGACCTGCTCAAGCGGGGTCGCGCCACCAAAGGTCACGCTCTGTTCATCACTGGCAAGCTGGCCGCTCAGGGCGCTGAGATCGAGCAGCACATCGTCATCACTGACATGCAGCATACGACCAGGCGACAGCTTGCTGCCAATCACCCGAATCTGGCCGTGTGACTCCCGGATAAGTCTCTGTAATTCCGCTTCACTGGCGGGACGCTGAACCTGGTGACGGCTGCCGATTTGCGCGTTCTGCGCCCAGTTCCACAGCGCATCATCATCGGGTTCAACATGGGTCTGACGAAGCGGATAGAGGCGTGCATCTCTGCTCACAACAGCATTCCTTATTATTGCATTTTAGTGACAAGTATCAGTAAGCGTAGACTATGGCTAAGCGCAGCCCGGCCTGCGGGCAATTATTTGCGGATATAGCGTAACGTTGCGGTTACAGCCAGCTGACGATTGCGGCGGATACTCTCTGCTTCGCTGTTGTCCGGGCTGAAAAGGGCGTTGAAGGTGTAGCGGTTTGAGACGTGATGAACGCAGATACTGCTGATCAGGCGATGGACATCGATGGTCTGCACATCGGCAGTGAACACGCCCTGTTGCTGACCGCGTGCCAGAATGTCATCCAGCAGATCCAGCGCGCTGCGATTAAGGGCTTTAATCTGCGGCGACTGGGTGATGTAGCGCCCGCGCAACAGGTTCTCACTGCAGACCAGCCGGATAAAATCGGGATGCTCGACATGGTAATCAAAACTGGCTTCCACCAGGCGGGTCATGGCCAGTTCCGGCTCCATCGCCGCCAGGTTCAGGCCGGTTTCGTGCTGACGTATCTGCTGATAAACCTGCTCCAGCACGTGGATATAAAGCTGCTCTTTACTGCCAAAGTGATAGACCACCATGCGTTTAGTGGTTTGCGCATGCTCAGCAATCTGCTCCAGCCTGGCACCCTGCATACCAAACTCCGCGAAGGTTTTCAGTGCGCCTGCGATAATGCGTTTTTTCAGCCCTTCAGGGTCATTTTTACGTTTTGTTAGCTCTGACATGGTGCTCAATAAGGTGATTTTGACCGGGGAATGTTAGCACAGTGTTGAGAGGCTGCCCGCAATCGCGGGCGTGGCAGGTGCGGCAACCTGGTACAGCCCGGATGATTACAGGTATAATCCCGGACATTATTTCACAGGTTCAGAGACGACAATGACAAAACTCACCTTGCAAGAGCAGATGCTGAAAGCGGGATTAGTATCCAGCAAAAAAATGGACAAGGTTCAGCGGACAGCGAAGAAATCCAGGGTTCAGGCACGCGAAGCCAGAGCGGCGGTGGAAGATAACAAAAAAGCGCAGCTTGAGCGGGATAAGCAGCTGAACGAGCAGCAGAAGCTGGCTGTGCTGTCTAAAGAGTACAAAGCGCAGGTCAAACAGCTGATCGAAATGAACAAAATTGACGTGGCAAGAGGCAACATCAGCTTCAATTTCACCGACAATAACCTGATCAAAAAGATTATGGTGGATAAACTGACGCAGACTCAGCTGATCAATGGGCGTCTCGCCATTGCCCGCCTGGCGGCTGACAATAATGGCGAGAGCCAGTACGCTATCATCCCGGCCAGCGTAGCGGATAAAATTGCGCAGCGTGATGCCAGTGCCATCGTATTAAACAGTGCATTAAGCGAAGAAGCACAGGACGAAGATGATCCTTATGCTGATTTCAAAGTGCCTGATGATTTGATGTGGTAACAGCGCGCTGACGCATTCAGAACGGGCTGTCGGCAGAGAGTTGCAGCGTGCTGCCGCTGACAGGGTGAACAAACGTCAATCCGCTGGCGTGCAACATCAGTCTCTCTGCCTGATCTGCGCCAGGCAGCAAAAGCCCGCCGTAGAGATCACAGCCCAGAATCGGGTGCCCCAGCTGCTGACAGTGAATGCGCAGCTGATGGGTGCGCCCGGTTTCCGGCATCAGTTCGACCCGCGTGACCGGCAATCCCTTTCCCTTTTTTTCCTGATAATAACCGCGTTCTATGACCCGGTAGCGTGAGCGCGCAGGTTTCCCCTGGATCGGGCAAATCACCATCCGGGGAAACTGCGCCGGATCTTTCGCTATCGCGGCATCAATAACGCCTTCGTCATCGGCAAGGTGCCCGCACAGCAGCGACTGATAAGTTTTACGCACGCTGCGCTGGCTGAATTGCTGGCAGAGTGCCGCATTAATCGTTTTGCTGCGTGCGACGACCATCAGCCCGGAGGTGCCAAAATCGAGCCGATGAACCAGCGTGCAGCCAGGAAAAAGCTTCACCAGCCGATGATGCACCGAATCGAGGTTTTGCGGATTTTTGCCTGACAGGCTCAGCAAACCGCTGGGTTTATTGATCACCAGCAGATGGTCGTCCTGAAAGAGGAGGGTTATCTCATCAAAGCAGGGCGGGGCGATAAACGTATCGATAATGGCAGACATCGGGTAACCGGCAGGTAAGTGGCAACGGATCATAACCGATTGGCCAGTCACTGACGATGCCGCGCGCAGCCATTATTCTTCGCTGATCGTTTCCCCGCTTTGCGTGAAGAGTGACTGGCCAGCCTGCTGCGTTTCAAATTTGCCATGGGCAGCAAAAACGGAACAGACCGTCGCAGCCAGCAGCGTAAGGAGAATGGAAAGTTTCATGGTGACATCCCATCGTGAATTTAAAAGCAAGTCTGACAGGAAGGGCGGCAGAGACAAACAGAACAATCCGGAAAAAAAACATTAAGAACATTTGTTCAGCAAGTTGCGCGATTTTTAGTGATAAATTCGGGCAGTTCTCTCTTTTACGACTACAGTCTCTGGTGAGGTTGTCATCAATTCGTATCTAATGGAGGATTTTCTGTGTTATTTCAAAACGACGAGAAAGGCCACGTCATTATTGGCGAAGCGGCACTAAGCCTTGCCCTGGGTGAAAAAGAAATCAGTATCGCAACACTCTTTACCCAACTGGGTTATATGGCGAAATCTGAAAGCAACGCGGATCGGCTGACGAAAATCGCCGAAGCCAGAAGCTGGCTGAGTAGTTTTGAGTCACCGGCGATTGCTCAACAGCAGGTGCCGTACCTGCAGACGCTTGCAAGCCTGAACGAAGAGCTGAACTAGCAGTAACGGAACTGATGCCAATGGACGTAGTCCGGCTCCGGCCGGAAAACGACGAAGCGGATGACCTCATCGGTTGCGCGAAAGCGTATACCGGCCGGAGAAGCTGTCAGGGACGACAACTCTCTCTCCATCGCTTTCTGTACAGACCGATCGCGATTCTTATCTACCCTCATTTCAAAGCCAGCCGGGATATAAACCGGAATCATCAGGCACGAGCCAGCTTGTTTCAGCTGTCGTGGCCGAAATATGACCTTCCCTCAGTTTCCGGATGCTCGCCTGACCCTGTCATTCCCGCGTTAACCGCTACGGCTTATTATCTTCTGATTAATCAGATCACTTATTTGTCTGAAGAGGGCTGTTATTTCAGCCAGCCTCAATCAATTAAGGCTGGCTCTATTTACCGTCAGACAGAATTAACGCTTCGCTAACCGTTAAAAGCTTTCCCAGCTTGAGTCTGCTGATGTATTAACGGGCGCAGCGGGTACTAAACGCGGTGACAGGGCAGGTGCGCCCCGGCTGACACTGCTCTGTCCTAGAGAAAGACGGAATACGGCCACTGTTTTTTCCAGTTCATCAGCCTGAGATTCCAGTGAGCTGGCTGCGGCGGAGGACTCTTCAACCAGCGCGGCGTTCTGTTGCGTCGTGGTATCCATCTCGGCCATTGCCGTGGCGATCTGAGAAATGCCGCGGTTTTGCTCGTCAGAGGCGGCAGCAATTTCACCCATAATATCTTTAACCTGACTGACAGAGCGGACGATGTCATCCATGGTGGTACCGGCGCGTTCCACAAACTCAGAACCATCATGAACCCGATCAAGTGACTCGCGTATCAGCGTTTCAATCTCTTTGGCGGCCAGTGAACTGCGCTGGGCCAGATTTCTGACTTCACCGGCAACCACCGCAAATCCGCGACCCTGCTCTCCGGCTCGTGCCGCTTCGACGGCGGCGTTAAGGGCCAGAATATTGGTCTGGAAAGAGATGCTGTTGATGACGTGAATGATCTCGCCGATTTTGCCCGAACTCTGGCTGATGTTGTTCATGGTTTCGATAACGTCACGGATAATCTCGCCACCACGTCCGGCATTCACTGACGCGTCTGTCGCCAGCTGACTCGCATGGTGAGCGTTCTCCGCATTCTGTTTCACCGTTGAAGAGAGCTCTTCCATGCTGGCCGCGGTCTGAACCACTGCGGCAGACTGCTGTTCTGTGCGGGATGAAAGATCGGTATTACCTGCCGCGATTTCCGCCGAGGCACGCGCCACGCTGCTGACGCCATCACGCACGTTGGTGATGATATTCTGCAGGCTGATGTTCATTGCATCTACCGCCTGCATCAGCTGACCTAACTCATCACCACGTGTGGTTTTCAGTGAGGTTGTTAAATCACCGCTGGCAATACGTTGCGCTGCGTTCAGCGTCTCTTTCAATGGCAGCGTAATGTTGCGGGTGATCCGCCAGGCAATCAGCAGACTCAGCACCACACAAATCAGCGCGGCAAAAGCAATGCGCCACTCCGCCTGTTTGATAAATTCAGAGGATAGCTGGGACTGATAGGCAAAGGTATCGGAGACCACCGCATTGAGCCGCTCTGCGGTGGTGGTCAGGCCCGCCGATTCGCTCTTTTCTTTCTCTGTCGCATCGACATAGCGCGTTAAAGCCTGGCGTTGCTGCGTCAGAGTGCTGAGCACATTTCGCGTTACGTCATTAATATTCGGCTGGGCGAAAATATCCAGTTGCTCGCTCAGAGTGTTGATAGCGGTGTATTCTTCAAGAATCGCCTCTCTGCTGGCCTCAGACGGCTTATCGAGAAACGCTTTTTCAACATTGGCCGCATCAAACAGCGCTGCGGCCAGGTGCATGACCGGCAGCGCCGCGTCGGGTGTCAGAGCCATATCGAGTGATTCAAACTGATGCGCAAGCGCAATCAGGGCACCCGGTTTAATGGCATCAAAGGCGCTGCTTGTCGCCTGCGCAGCCGTCACGAATGTCTGGCGCTGATTCTGATAATCGTTAAGTAACTGCCCCATCAGCGCGACTTTCTGCTGGCCCATCTCATCCCATTTGAATCCATCCAGCCGTTTATAAAGGGCATCTAACTCCTTCAGGGCCTGAACGTTCTGCGTGGCAAATTTGGGATCTTTGGTGTACTGGTAGAGGGTGCGGTTAAGGCGTGCCTTGCTTAACGTGTTTACCATCTCCACGGTAATCGTGCGCCGGGCGGAGTTGTCTTTAATACTGCGAAAACAATCGAAAGCGATAAAAGTAATGGCGAGGGAGGCAGCAATGACGACGATAAAACCGACGCCCAGTTTTTTCCCAATTTTAATATCGGAGATGCGTTGAGCAAGGCCCATAAGGTTCACCTTTAGTGAGATATCAGAAGCAGAGAAGAGGCTGTTAAATAATTCAAAGATAATCTTCTTATCGTCAGCGCCAGACTAATCTTTAATATTATTTATGCTTACTCAATGATCTGATTAATGAGGCTTTCATTATTCTCAAGGGAAACTATCTGCCTGCTAATCTTTGATTTACTTCGTGTAATGTATTGATAATTTTGATTAAAATTATGATTCCCGTGCCTGCTGCAGTCTTTACATTACCTGAATAAATAGTTATTGATTTTGATCAAATAAGTCCCAGATAAAAGAATCGGTCAGGCGCAGAGGGATGATTTTTCAATAAATACTTATCAATGAAATTATATTTTTATTAATCATCAGAGCCTGGCTGTGCCAATTAATTAACCGCAGTATGACGTTTTCTCGCCTCGCCAATCCTTACCAAACTGCTCATCTCTTCGGTCACAGGATGCCAGCGCCTGTTCAACAGGCTGGCAAGGCGCGCCATTGCCATATTCCAGCAAAATATTCCCGGTTTTAGCATTTGTGATCGTCGCCGGTCTTCACTGAGAATGACAACAGAACGTTACGAGGATGATAAAAGCTCTGGAGCCCGCCGCTTATCTGGCTTTCTTTCAGCGCTGACAACAGGTCACGATCGCTTTTCCCTCTGGGGGAACATTTTAAATATCAGGAGAAAGGTTCCGGTGAAATTGATAAAAAGAATGACCCTTTTCACACTCGTGCTCAACGCATCCGTCAGCTTTGCGGCAGAACCCTCAGTGCCTGCTGACAGCAGCATACATGTCAAAGCCGATCCGGCGCTGAAAACGCTGATTCCTGCGGATATCCTCAAGCGTGGCTACATTGTGGCAGGAACAAACCCGAATACGCCGCCAACTACCTTTTATAAAGAAGATAATAAGACGCTGGCCGGTCGCGAAATCGACATCATGAATGCGGTGGGTGAACGTCTGGGTATCGCGGTAGAGTGGCGCGACACGGGCGGCTTCGACAACATCATTCCCGGTCTGAAAACCGGACGTTACGATGTGGCGCTGTCGAACATCAACGCCACACCGACCCGCCTGAAACAGATCGACTTTGTCGGCTACTACAACGCCAGCCTGCTGGGAATTATTTCCCGAAAAGACGCCAGTATCGCCCCGTTTAAATCACTCAGTGACGTCTGCGGCAAAGAGGTCGGCGCCGGTTCCGGTACCACCCAGGTTACGCGGCTGGAAGAAGCCAGTAAAGCCTGTGAGGCTGCAGGTAAGCAGCCCATCAAGGTAGCGATATTCCCGGATCGTCCGGCTGGCGTGCAGGCGGTGGTCAGCGGTCGCGTACCGCTGTTCCTGGGTCCCTATGAGGGGCTGCTGTGGCAGGTTAAGGTAATCAAACCGCTGACCATGAGCGGCGAAATCACCGTTAACGATGCACCGGTCTCTGTCGCTTTCCCAAAAGCCTCTCCGCTTGAACCTGCCGTGCAGGCCGCGCTGAACTCATTAATCAAAGATGGCAGCTACCGGAAAATCCTCGATAACTGGGGAATCGGATTTGGTGCTGTGACCGAAGCCCGACGCAACGAAGAGATTTTTAAATGAGTGAGATTCAGAACCACACTGACGATCTGAAAATCGTCAGTAAACGCTACTACGGACGCTGGCTGAGTGCGCTGGTGGTGCTGTTGTGCGTGGTGGCGATGGCACATTCGATGATTAACAATCCGCGCTTTGAGTGGGGGATCATCGCAGAAAACTTCACTGCGCCCTCCATTCTGCAGGGGGTGTTAATGACGCTGCAGCTCACCGCCATTTCAGTGGTGCTGGGCTTTGCCTTCGGCACGGTGCTGGCGCTGATGCGTCTCTCATCAAACCCGGTTCTGGTTGCGGTGAGCTGGGCCTACACCTGGTTTTTCCGTGGTGTACCGATGCTGGTGCAGCTGTTTCTCTGGTACAACATCGCGGCGCTCTATCCCAGAATAGCGCTGTCGATTCCCGGTTTAGGTGAGATCTGGAGTGCACAGTCCAACGCGCTGGTCAGCCCGTTTAGTGCGGCAGTGATCGCGCTGGTCATGCATCAGTCCGCCTATGCCGCAGAAATTGTGCGCGCGGGTATCCAGAGCGTGGGTAATGGGCAGATTGAAGCGGCACGCGCGCTTGGATATCGCCCGGCTCAGATTTTCCGTCATACCGTTTTACCGCAGGCGATGCGCGCCATTATGCCGCCAGCGGGTAACGAGATCATTGGCCAGTTGAAAACCACGGCAGTGGTGTCAGTGATTTCTCTGCAGGATGTGCTGTTTTCGGCGCAGATTATCTATCAGCGCACCTATGAAGTGATCCCGCTGCTGCTGGTCGCCACTCTGTGGTATCTGCTGATGACCTCAGTGCTGTCGGTGGGCCAGTATTACGTGGAGCGTTATTTTGGCCGCGGTGTCACGCGGCGTGAAAAGCGCAGCCTCTGGCCGTCGTTGCCGCGCTTTTCGCTGCCGAAAACGCAAAGGAGTGTGAGCAATGGCTGAAGCAATTGCACTGCGCAGGGTCACCAAGCGCTTCTCTGGCGTAACCATCCTCGACGACGTTAACCTGGATATACCTGCCGGGTCGGTCACGGTGATTCTGGGGCCATCCGGCTCCGGTAAATCCACGCTGCTGCGCTGCATTAATCACCTTGAGAAGCTGGATGGTGGCACCATCCGTATCGGCGGCCAGATGGTGGGATACCGACAAAAAGGCCAGGCGCTGCACGAACTCAACAGCAGTGCCATTGCACGCCAGCGGGCGGAAATCGGCATGGTGTTTCAGCAATTCAACCTGTTCCCGCACCGTACCGTGTTGCAGAACATCACGGATGCGCCGATGCGGGTGAAAAAGCAGAGCCGCCATCAGGCGACCAGCAAAGCACTGGCGCTGCTGAAACAGGTGGGGCTGTCTGGTCGCGAAGATGAGTGGCCGCAAAACCTTTCCGGTGGTCAGCAGCAGCGCGTTGCGATTGCCCGCGCACTGGCGATGGATCCTGGCGTTATGTTGTTTGATGAACCGACCTCGGCGCTTGACCCGGAACTGGTGGGTGAAGTGCTGCAGGTCATTAAACAGCTGGCGCATTCCGGTATCACCATGGTGGTTGTCACCCATGAAATCGGATTTGCCCGCGAGGTCGCCGATAACATCGTCTTTATGGAGAGCGGCAAAATTGTGGCGGCTGGCCCGACGCAGCAGGTACTCGACGATCCGGACAACGGACGCGTCAGAAACTTTATCGCAACGGTGCTCTGAGCACCGTTTCTTTTGTGATAACCAGGAAGCAGGATGACGCAAAAACCGGTAATGCACAGCGCCCACTGGGGCGCTTTTCACGCTGAGCGCAGCGGCGATCAACTGCTTATTGAGCCGTTCGGGGGCGATCCCGACCCCAGTCCGCTGTTGCAAAACTTCCGTCATGCACTTAATCACCCGGCACGCGTCGCACGGCCGATGATACGGCGTGGCTGGCTGGAAAACGGGCCTGGCCCGGATCGGCGTCGTGGGGCAGATGAATATGTCGCGGTTAGCTGGGAGGAAGCCAGTCATCGGGTTGCACTGGAGCTTAAGCGGGTCGGTGAGGCTTACGGCCCGGCGGGGATTTTTGGCGGATCTTACGGATGGTCAAGCGCAGGCCGTTTCCATCACGCCCAAAGTCAGGTGCACCGTTTCCTGAACACCACGCTGGGCGGCTATGTTCGCTCAGTTAACAGCTACAGCTCCGGCGCGGCATCGGTTTTGCTGCCGCATATTGTGGGCGACATGAATGAAGTCGCCCGGCGTGGCGTGAGCTGGGAAGAGATTGCCGGTCACAGCGAGGTGGTGCTGGCGTTTGGCGGGCTGGCGCTGAAAAATGCCCAGGTGGCCAGCGGCGGCCTGAGTGAGCATACCGAGCGCGGATTTATGCAGCGTGCGGCACAGCGCGGCACCCGTTTTATCTCGGTAAGCCCACTGAAAAGCGATTTGCCAGAGGAAGCACAGGGTGAGTGGCTGGCGCTGCGACCCGGAACGGATGCGGCGTTTATACTCGGCCTGCTGGCGGTATTAATCACCGAAGGGTTAACCGATGAGGCATTTCTGGCGCGCTACTGTGTCGGCTGGCCTCAGATGGTGGCCTACATCCGGGGTGAAGAGGATGGCGTGGTGCGTGACGCGCCGTGGGCGGCCGCGATCTGTGGCGTCAGCAGCGACCTGATCAGGCAGTTCGCCCGACAGCTGCACGGCAAGCGCGTACTGGTTACGGTCGCCCATGCCTTACAACGCGCCGAGCATGGCGAACAACCGGTCTGGCTTGGCCTGGTGCTGGCGGCGGCACTCGGACAGCCCGGGCTGCCCGGCGGCGGCTATACCTATGCACTGGGTGCGCTGGGCCATTATGGCAAACATCACAATCTGGTCAGCTTTCCGTCCCTGCCGCAGGGCAAAAATGGCATCGACCGCTTTATTCCGGTAGCCCGTATTGCCGATATGCTGCTCAATCCCGGCACCAGGTTTGACTACAATGGCCGTCAGCTTACTTATCCTCATATCCGGCTGGCTTACTGGGCGGGCGGCAATCCGTTTCACCACCATCAGGATCTGGCCCGGCTGCGTCAGGCGTTTTGCCAGTTGGATACGTTCATCGTGCATGAGAGCGTCTGGACCGCCAGTGCGCGTCATGCTGATATCGTCCTGCCCGCCACCATGACCCTGGAGCGAGAGGATATCGGCGGTGCGCCGACCGATCGCCATTTAATCGCCATGCAGCCAGTGGCACAGCCTTACGCCGAAGCCAGGGACGATTACACGATTTTCCGTGAGCTGGCCAGGCAACTTGGCCGGGAAGAAGCGTTTAGCGAAGGGCGCGATGCGCGAGGCTGGTTGCAGCATCTTTACCATCAGCTACAGGAAAAACTGGCGGCGCATCAGGTGCAGACACCGGATTTCAATCAGTTCTGGCAGCAGGGCATCCTGGCGTTGCCGCAGGTGAAGGATGGTGGACGGATGATCAATGCGTTTCGCGCTGACCCTGATGCTGCACCGCTGCCCACAGCAGGCGGCAAAATTGAGATCTTCTCCGCCACTATCGCCAGCTTTGGTTATGACAACTGTCCCGGCCATCCGGTATGGCGTGAACCCCAGCAAAAACCCAGCGCCGACTACCCATTCTGGCTGATTGCCAATCAGCCCGCGACGCGCCTGCACAGTCAGCTCGATTTTGGTGATTTCAGTCAGAGTGGCAAGCGTGGCGGGCGCGAAGTCTGTAGCCTCAACAGCGAGGATGCCGCAGCCCGGGCTATCGCGGATGGCGACATCATTGAGCTTTATAACGATCGGGGCCATGTGCTCGCCAGCGCACGTCTCACCGACACGGTTATGCCTGGCGTGGTACAGCTACCAACCGGTGCCTGGTACGATCCGGTCGACGCCACTGCCGCCCGTCCGCTTTGTCGTCACGGTAATCCCAATGTGCTGACGCTGGATATCGGGACGTCATCTCTGGCGCAGGGATGTAGCGGGCAGATTACGGTGGTACAGGTGCGTAAATTTGCCGGGGAAGTCACGCCGGTGCAGGCCTTTATTCCCCCGTTATGAGTCGGTTACAGGGCGCTCAGCATTGCGCGCCCCAGCGCCTGCAAATCTGCCGTTGAACGCAGCTCACTGGCTGCCAGCAGACCGGGCGACGACGCCTGCAGCGCCAGCAGCAGTTTCCTGTTTACATCCACACTCTCTGCCAGTGACTGCTGGCGCGTGCGGCGCTGATGCAGCTTTGTGCTATCACTCAGCGTCAGCGTGACGTCATGGAAGCGCAGGGCGGGATTAATCGCATCGGGCGGCGCGCTGTTATCGGGAGTACGACGGACGCGGGCGGCCAGCGGCATAATCTGATGATTAAGATCGCCTTCGGCGAAATCCTGCAAACGCAGATCGCCGTAGATCAGCATCGCAGCAATCACATATTCCAGGCTGAAACGCGCTTCAATGCCGTGCGTCGGAACGGATATGGAAGCGGCGATGTCACCGCCTGGCGGGAAGGCGACGGTGATATCGACAATCTGGCTCAGCAGCGCATCAAGAGGTTTGCCGGCTGCCAGCCACTGCTGGCGCAGCATTTGTGCCGCTTCCGCTGCGCTGTGGGTGCCTGCGCAGGTTGGGAAAGGTTTGAACTCCAGTCCGGGCGCGCTAATCCGCCAGGGGCGGCCCCAGTTTTCCAGCAATTTCTCCGGCTGCGCCTGACCCGAACTGCTGGCTGCCAGAAAAGCCTCAATCACACCCGCCTGACGGCCATCTATTCCGGCCAGTGTCAGCAGAGCCGCTGACACCGCACGTTCTGCGGCAAAACCAGCGTGCAGTGGTTTCACCGCCGAACCAAACTGCGCGCGTAGCCCGCTGGCCTGGGTGGCAGCGATCCCCAGCAGGGTCGCGGTTGCATCACTTTCCAGCGCCAGCAAACGCGCCAGTGCCGCCGCCGCTGCCAGGGTGCCCAGCGTTGCCGTGTTGTGATAGCCCAGCGCGTAATGTTGCTGGCTGACAGCCAGTCCCAGACGACCAGCCATTTCCACACCCGTGACGTAAGCATCCAGAAAACGGTTCAGGCGCTTTGGCTGATATTGCTGCCAGGCGAGCAGGGCGGGCAGGATCACTACACTGGGATGACCGCGAAAATCGGCATGAAAATCATCGTAGTCCAGCGCATGTCCGGCATAGCCCAGCAGCAGCGCCTGCGAGCGCACGCTGCCGTCGCGGTAGATTGTGCGCAGTGCCGGTAAGCCGCTATCCGGCACCTCGCCCTGTAACACCGGCCAGCTCACCGCCAGGAAGTCCCGCACGCCTTCACGCGCGTGCTGGTGCGCTGACTCATCCGGCTGACCATAAAGGATATGTTCAGCCAGCATTACGCTCAGGTTCATTGCGGTCGCTCCGGAAAACGGTGTAGTTCGTGGCGAAACGCGATCGGCTGTTCGCCCAGTGATGCGGGATTATCGCTGCTCATAGCGGGTTTCCTTCTGCTGCTGTCTGGCGGCTCAGCCAGGCATCATGTGCCGCCGGGTCCAGTACTTTTTTCATATAGAGGGTGATGTGACCTTTACCGAGATCGCGGGTATGCATCGGCTGGAAGCCACGTTTCAGATACATCTCTTTCAGCCAGGGGTGATGGGTGGCGGTGCCCAGCGAGACCGCTGGGGCATGCAACTGATCGATCAGGATTTCCTGCTCTAACCGATCCTGAACCTGGCGACCAAAATGGTGGCCGGGATAGTCGGGATGCGCGCCAAACCAGCCGATATGCGGCAGCCCAAACGGGCCGGGCAGCGGCCCCCAGGGATAGCGAACGGTCACTGATGAAACCATCTGGTCACGCATGTAGAGCGCATACACGCCATGATTCTGCAGATGGCGTAATGCTGTAGCGCGGTCAGCCGTGGCGGCATCAAATTTAATGCCCAGCGCTTTGACGGGTGCATAGGCGGCATGCATCAGCGCCAGATAAACATCTACCTCATCTTCTCTGACCTGACGAAAATCGAGTTGCATAATATTTCCCGGAAAACTGCCAGGCAGGCAGTTAATTCATACAGCCAGAATGAGAGATTAACAGTAAAAGCCGGGTCGCTATGTGTGAAAAATAACTAACCTAATGCGGATTTGTGAATATGAAATGGCCGGTTTTTGATTGCTTAAATTGTTATTTGTCGTAGTATTCAGAAAAGAAATTAAATTCCATGAAACGCTATTAACTCACTGTAATAAAAGTCTTTTTCTATTTTATATAATCAGGATGCTGCTGTGTTAGCCATTACATCTCCGCGAGCCTATGCGCATGAGGCGGGCCTGCGCATCCGCGCCGGTCAGTTTATTAAACCCTATGCCACCCATATTCGTATTTTTACCTCTCCTCAGGCGTGGCAGGCGGTTAATCCGGAATTAAGCCAGAGTCTTGAAGAGAATGGCATCCGCTGGCAGCTCGACTATTTAGAGGGCGAATGTACCGATCAGGCCATCGCCAGCTTAAAACACCATACCGAACAGCAGGGCGCAGAACTGCTGCTGGCGATTGGGGGCGGACGCGTGCTGGATGCGGCTAAAGCCGCTGCCAGCCAGTTGCCGGCGGTCACGCTGGTTAACTTTGCGACCCAGGCGGCAACCTGTGCGGCCTGGTCACCGATTGCCATCATCTATAACGAGCAAGGCGGCCATCTGCGCAGCCAGCCGCTGGGGAAAATGCCGGAGCTGGTGCTGGTAGACAGTGAAGTGATCGCCCGGAGCGACGTGCGCTACCTGAAAGCGGGTATTGTGGATGCGCTGGCCAAATATTATGAATTCCGGCCTTACCAGCAGCACAACCCTGATGATCTGGCTTTGGATCTTAAGGTGATGACCGCGCGGCAGGCGCTGGACACTTTCCGGCAGCAGGGAGACGCCGCGATCCTGGCCTGTCAGCAGCAGCGGGTCACGCCTGAACTGGTCAGAGTCATTGATGCCACTATCGTGCTCGCCGGGCTGGCGAATAGTGTGCGCGACCTGCTGCCGACGCCGGGCTTTGCGCACGCCATTCACAATCGACTGACGCACCTGCCGGAGCTGCATCACTGGCTGCACGGTGAGAAAGTCGGCTTCAGCCTGCTGGTGCAGTCACTGATAGAACATGACGGTGTCGCGGATGCGGAACTCCTTGTGCTGCTGCGTCACTACGATATGCCGCTGAAGCTGCCGGTGTTACGCGGCGATCGCCATAGCGCGCTGCGCAACCTCGCGCAGCAGATTAAATTCCCCCAGGCTTGCGCAGAACGGCTGCCGTTTAGCGTCTCTGCCCGCGCGCTGGAGCAGGCGCTGCTGGCGACGGACACCCTTTTTTAAGCGCGCGCTGCGGCGCGCCTTTTCACCTTACAGACCAGGAATCGTTCATGAATCATTTCACTCCATCACGTCGCCTGCGGCTCGGCCTGTTTGTTCAACCGGTGGGTCAGCACGTGAGCGGCTGGCGTCTGACGGAACAGCTGGGCGATCCCACTGACATCGACTGGCTGATCACGCTGGCTAAAAAAGCCGAAGCGGGTAAGTTCGACCTGTTCTTTGTGGGTGATGCACTGGCAACCAGCATGTATCGTCTGCCGTCGACCATGGCACGCCTTGAACCGCTGACGATGCTGGCGGCGCTGGCGGTCAACACCAGACGTATTGGCCTGGCCGCAACCGCCTCTACCACCTTCAGCGATCCCTTTACACTGGCGCGCAGTTTCTCGTCACTGGATCACATCAGCCGTGGCCGGGCCGCGTGGAACGTCGTGACCTCGTTTTCCACTGACGTTGCACGTAACTTCAGCCGCAGCGATATGCCCGACCACGCTTCCCGCTATGCCCGTGCGCGGGAGTTCCTTGAGGTGGCAGACAAATTGTGGCAGGGCTGGGAAGCGGGGGCAGTACAGCCCGACAAAGCGACCGGGGACTATTTTGTTGATGAGAAGATCAAACCGATCAACCATCAGGGCGAGCATTTTCAGGTACAAGGCCCCCTGAACATCACGCGTTCGCCACAGGGACGTCCGGTGATTATCGAAGCAGGTTCTTCTGCTGATGGTCAGAAGCTGGCGGCTGAGACAGCGGAAGTGATCTTTACCGCCTCCGCCAGTCTGGAGGAAGCGCAAGCGTTCTATCGCACTCAAAAGGAGCAGGTCATTGCCGCCGGGCGTAACCCGGATCATGTTGTGATCATGCCCGGTGTCATGCCGATTATTGGCCGCACGCGTGAGGAGGCGAAGGCGTTGTGGAAAAAGCTGAATACGCTGGTGGATATTGAGAACGGGCTTCGTCAGCTCTCACTGCGGTTCAGTATGGATCTCAGCCAATATCCACTGGATGGCCCGGTACCGGAGGTTCCGTTGGGCGAAGGTAATCAGAGCCGCGTTAAGCTGATGACCGATATGGCAAAGCGCGAGAATCTGACGCTGCGTGAGCTGGCCGCCGTCGCCGCCGGTTCACGCGGACACCGCGTGATTGTCGGTACCGCTGAAGATATCGCCGACGACTTCCAGCAGTGGCTGGAGCAGGGCGGGGCGGACGGCTTTAACATTATGCCAGCCATTATGCCTGAACAACTGGATCTGTTTGTGGAGCTGGTGATCCCGGAACTGCGCCGTCGCGGACTATTTCGCGATGAGTATGAGTTTGCTACGCTGCGGGAGAATCTGGGGCTGCCTGGGCTGTAGTCGGGCCAATGTGCATATTTGAATTCCGGAACGATGATTTAAAAAAACGTTTGCAGCAGTACCGCTATTTAGCGGTGATCAGGCAGTAATCTGTCGCGTTATTTTTATTAAAAATAATGGCTTCTATCGGACATTAAAGAGGGAATGACGACCCGGTTGAGAAAACCTCCGGCCTGGAGGAGATAATTGCAATACAAAAAAGCCCGCAATCGCGGGCTGTCTGGCCTCTCAGCTCACCATTATCAGAACTGATAAGACACGCTGACATTCACGTTACGTGGCTCACCGTAAACGTAGCTGTTCATATAGCTGTAATATTCACGGTCAAAGAGATTATCGACGTTGGCCTGTACGGCAACCTGCTTATTCACCTGATAGCGGGCAAACAACGAGGCCAGCGGGTAGCTGCCCTGATAAACCCGAACGCTATCGCCGCTGGCATTGGTCACATCTTTAAACACCCGGTTCTGCCAGTTAATTCCGCCACCAACGGTGAGCTCGGGGATCGCGGCTAACTGATAACGGGTGAAAAGCTTGAATGAGGTTTGCGGCTGATAGCTGTTGAACCGGCCACTTTTATCGCGTGCCACATAGCGGGTTGCGCCAAAGGTCAGCTGCAGATTATCGGTCAGCGCGCCATTCAGCTCGAACTCGGCACCTTTACTCACTGCACCTTTGGCGGCGTCATAGGCCTGCTCATTGCCGCTCAGATAAACGCCATCAATCGCCTGTCCAACGTTATCCTGCTCGATGCGGAAAATCGCCACGCTGGCGGTCAGCAGGCCATCGTTCCAGGCGGATTTCAGACCGGTCTCGTAACTTTTACCTGTCACCGGTGAGAGGTAACTGCCGTGAGTATCGCGATAAGTCTGCGGCAGGAAAATGGCGGTGTAGCTGCCATAGGCGGACCAGGTGTCATTAATGTCATACACCAGCCCTGCATAAGGCGTGGTGTTATTTTTGGTCATCTCTCCGCTGCTGCCATGGGTGCTCCACTGGGTATAGCGAGCGCCAATAATCAGCGACAGCGGATCGGCCAGCGACAGCCGTGCAGCGCTATAGACCGATTTCTGACGAATAGTGTCATCATCGTTGAGATACCAGCCCTGCCATTCAGGCTCCGCAACGTTACCGCTCCAGCTATTATTGAAAATCCCCATATCGGCGGCAGTGATTTCACCCGCCTCCGCATCGCTGAATCCATCCTGACTGTAGGCGGCATTATGCTGGCGGCTGTAGCTTGCCCCGGCCATCAACAGGTGCTGACGACCCAGCAGTTCAAACGGGCCGCTGGCAAAGCCATCGATTGAATCCATTTTACGCTTGCCGCGATCCATACTGCCATAACCGGTAGTGCCTTCACCGCTCTCCTGATCGGGATTGCCCATCACATAGAGCAGCTTATCGCTGAAGGTATTCTCGGCATGCGTGCCGTTGATATGCATATTCCAGCCGTTATCGAAGTTATGGTCGATATCCGCAAAGACTTTGCGCGAATTAGTGTTGTAACGCGCCCAGTTAGCTGACGAATTCAGGCTGCGGTCGTAATGTGTCGTGGCGTTATTACTGTAAAACATCGGCAGGCCACCCCAGGTTGGATTGCCGGTGTTGTCATCTTCATAGTCGTAGCCCAGTGACAGCGTCGTCTTCTCGGTAAGGTCTGCATCAATCACGCCGTAGATGAATTTTTTGGTTTTTTGATAGCGATCCAGCCAGCTCTCCTGATCGGTATAACCGGTCACCACGCGGCCGCGCAGGCTGCCATCGCTGTTAAGCGGGGCAGAAAGATCCGCCACGTAGCGCTGCTTGTTCCAGCTGCCATAACTGGCACTCAGCGTGCCGGTCGCGGTTTTGCTGTCAGCATGTTTACGCACCATATTGATCGAGGCCGAAGGGCTGCCCGCTCCGGTCATCAGGCCGGTCGCACCGCGCACGATTTCAATACGGTCATAGATTGCCGTGTCGGACGCCGCGTCGCCGTAATTCCATGTATCGTTAACCGAGGTCGGAATGCCATCGAAAGTGAAGTTGCTGACTTTGAAGCCGCGTGAATAGTACTCGGAGCGTTCACTGTCGATAAGATTGGTGGAGATACCGGTGGCGTTGGTCAGCACATCATTAACCGATTGCAGATCCTGATCCTGCATTCGCTGCTGCGTCACCACGCTGAGTGACTGAGGCACATCTCGCGGTGTCAGCATTAATTTGGTGCCCGCGCGGGTGGTCTGCACCGCGTAATTCTGCTTACCGCTGTCACTGGTTTCGTCAGTCGTGGCGCTGACCACCATATCCTGCGATGTCTCCTCCGCCGCCAGGGCGGGGTGGAAGAGGGCGTGTATCGCCAGTGTCAGTAATGAGACGCTAAAGCTGTTTCTGAAACCTGATTCCCTGCCACTACGAGCCATAAAATTTTCCATTAAAAATTGGTATTGAGTTAAACCGTTGTGTCTTTGGTTGTTATTTTTTATCCACTCATCTTCTGGAAAAAGACGCTCAGCCAGTCATGAGAACGCCAATGATAATCATTTGCTTTATATATTCTTCAAAGGATTCAATCGAAAGTGTAACCTTATGTTAATTATTTATAATTCAATGTGATAGGAAAATTTAAAGCCTTTTAGTTGCTGGTGTTTATCAGATTTGAAAGCAGAAAAAGGGCATTCAGGTGGAATTTCACGGGGCAGTTAAGCGGTTTAACGCGGGTAAAATGACCGGACAGGTCTGGATAGCAGCGTCGCCATTTGATTACTGGCTGTTAATGCGTATGATTCTCATTCTTTATTTCCTGACGGAGTTCAGCATGAAATCGTTAAGCCCGCGCAAAGCCGCTGTTGCCATGGCAGTTGCCGCTGCCTTTAGCCTGACAGCGTGTCAGGCTCCTGCTAAAAAAGCCGATGCGCCTGCCGCTGAAGCCCCAAAACCGGTTAATACCGCAGTGACACAACGCGCTCTGGGTGATGGTCTGTACGAAATGGCTTACTCCCCTGCGTCAAAAGCGTTGTTTGTCGCCAGCGCGCAGGCGTTTAAGGATGTGAACGGCGGCATGATCTATCGTCTCGATCCGGCCACGCTGACGACCAAAGGCGAAACGCATACCGACATGAAAAACTTCGGTACCGCTATCGATGAAAACGGTCAGGTGTTCTACACCACCAACTCACTGGATGGCGCGATCTCCAAAGTGGATGCCCAGAGTGGCAAAGTGCTGCAGCGTCTGGTGTTCCCGGGCAAGATCAGTAAAGAGGGCTATCCGGCGGGTGCGCGTGAAGTCCTGTGGCACGGCAACGAGCTCTATGTCGGTCGCGTAGCCGAACCGGGCTATATCTCCGTCGTAGATACCCGAACCTTTAAGCTGAAAACCGAGATTAAAAACGCCGGGAAATGGGTCACCGGTATCATCTATTCCCCGCTGACTGAGCGCATTTATGCGGCTAACGGCTCGGGTGAAATTCTGGTGATCAATCCACGCAGCCATAAAATCGAGAAGCGCTGGACCGCAGGCGATGGCAAAGAGTATCTGTTCCTGAACATGGCGGAAGATCCTGCTACCGGTCGCCTGTTTGTTACTGACGACTCCAAAGGCAAAACCACGCTGATCTTTGATGAGCGCACCGGCAAAGTGATCAAGCGCATCGAAGGCGATGCGATGGGCATCAAGTTCAATGCTAAACGCAATGAGCTTTACATCAGCCAGCGCGAATCGAAGAAAGTGCTGCAACTGGATGCCACCACCTACGCGGTGAAAAACAGCTGGTCGTTTGACAAGAACCCAAACAGCCTGCTGATTGGCCCGGACAACAATACGCTCTATGTCACGCTTAAGGCGGAATTCAACAAAGATTCCTCCACCAAAGGCACTGACGAGATTGCCCGTATCGCGCTGCCGTAATCACGCGCTAAAAGCGTCACTCTGCATTGGCAGGGAAGCGATGCGAACAAAGTGAAAGCCCGCTCAGGGAAGCCTGAGCGGGCTTTCTTATTGATAACAACGCCTCACATCATCTCACCCCATAACCAATCCGGTACAGCTCGCAAAACGATGAAGGTTGTGTGGATTCATCACTGACCCGGCTGAACGCTTCTCTCACTTTGCACTAAAAGCACAGGCATCTGAAATCCCCCTGTATCGCACTCGATTATCGCTTTACACCTATATAGTATTTGACCTATATTAATAAGGAGATCCCGTGTGGATGATTAAAACGACGGAGAGGTTTGATCGCTGGTTTACCTTGCTTAATGAGAGCGATCGCGCCTGCGTACTGGCAGCATTAATGGTGTTGCGCGAAAAAGGGGCCGGGGTTGTCCAGGCCATACGCGGATACGCTAAAAGGCTCTGTTTATATCAACATGAAAGAGCTGCGTATTCAGAGTCGCGGCGATCCGATAAGGGCTTTCTTTGCTTTTGACCCAAACCGAACGGCGATTGTGCTTTGTGCCGGAAATAAGGTGGGCAATGAAAAGCGTTTTTATCAGGAGATGCTTCCGGTTGCCGATCGGGAATTTACACACTGGCTGAATAGTTTTAAAGATGAGGAGTAACCAGATGGGCAGAACGCTTGAACAGCTTATTGCGGATGAAAAACCGGAAGTCGTTGCCGACGCACAGGCGATGGCGACGGATATCCTGCTCAACATTCACCTTGCCGAGCTGCGCGAGAAAGTGCAGAAAACACAGGTCGAAATGGCAAAGGCGCTGGGCATTACACAGCCTACCGTGGCGGGCATGGAGAAGCCGGGCCGCGACCTGAAGCTCTCTACGCTCAAGCGCTATATCGATGCGGCAGGGGGTAAGCTGCGGCTGGTGGTGGAACTGCCGGACGGCTCGCACTACGGGTTTGAGGTGTAAGCCATTCAGGCGGGGATGTCATGCCGCCGTGACCGAAAACATAAATGCAAAAAGCCCGCTCAGGTTTCCCTGAGCGGGCTTTTCTAATTCTGGCTCCTCTGACACGCTGCTCTTTTTCCGAAGCGGACATTCCTGCATTCATATTTTCCCCAATCTCTTAATATTGCGATGGCAAGAAAGAATTCATTCTGAATGCGAAAAGCCTTATCCCTTTTTTACGGTAGAGAGAACGAAGGCACGTGCAGATGGAGACAGCTGGCGATAGCCTATGACGAGATCGAATTCAGTTTCAGGGTCTGATAAAGGATGATAGCTAATCTGGTCTCCACGAAAGCCACTCATACTTTGAGGAATGACAGATACGCCTCCCCCAACCGAGACCAATGACAGCACTGCATGCATCCCATGTGCTTCCTGAGTAATCGTGGGCACAAAGCCTGCTTTAGCACACAGGCGTATAACTTGCAGATGAAAGCTGCGCCCCTCAACCATTGGCCACAAAATAAAGGGTTCATCGGCAAGATCGGCAAGCGTCAGTTCTGACCGCTTACTCAAAGGATGATCTTTGGGGATCGCCATACACAGACGATCTCTGTCGAAAAGTGCCAGTTCGACATCCTCAGCCTGCTCAAGAGGGGGGATCAGAATGCCTATATCTAATATCCCATCACGCAGAGCAGTAATCTGTGCCGTGGTTGTTGCTTCTCGCAGTTCAAGTCGTACCTTCGGATGGCTTGCCCGGAATTTGCGAATAACGTCAGGCAAGCGACCATAAAGTGCGCTTCCCACATAACCCAGGCGTAAAACACCGGTTCGTCCTTCAGCCACATCAACGGTAGAAATGATGGCTTTTTCAGCCTGCCGAAGGGTTTCACGTGCCTCACTAACAAATGTTTCTCCCGCGAGAGTCAGGCCAAGTACACGATTACCGCGCTCGATAAGCGTGACGCCAAGGTCCTCCTCCAGCTTTTGTATGGCACTGGTCAGTGGAGGCTGCGACATGTTCAGTCGTTCTGCGGCCCGGTGGAAATGTAATTCCTCTGCGACAGCAATGAATTGCTCCATTCTTCGTAAAGTGATCCGTGCCCGACTATCTGTCGTCATATCCGCCTTCCCGCTTGTTAATGTATCAATCTGCTTACGATACAATTAAAGTATTATCAGACACTATAAATAGTATTTTATATATCAAAGGCTTCGAGCTACGTTGTTTTCTCAATAAGTTACTGGAAACGACGAGGATGAAATGGTGGATTTTAAAGGTCAGGTAATACTTATTACCGGTGCGGGACGCGGACTGGGTTTCGCATATGCCCGGTGTATTGGTCAGCTCGGCGCAATGGTTTTGATTCACGATAGTGGTGCCAACGCTGAGGGCGATGGTGTCGATCTTCAGATTGCAGAACGGGCGGCAGAGAGACTTCGTCTGGAAGGGCTGAATGTACATGCGATCCCGGGAGAACTGGCCTCACGCGAGGGCTGCCACAAACTTTGCACAGACGCCCTTAAAGTCGCTGGTCGACTGGATGCCCTAATCCACAATGCGGGTTGGGTCGCTTACCAGAATATCGCGTTGATTGAGGAAAGTGCTTTTGACCATATGATGGCTATTGCTGCCAAAGCACCTCTTTGGCTCGCGCAGGCCGCCTGGCCTGCGATGAAAGCTGCGGGTTATGGCCGCATCATTATGACGACCTCTTGCCGGGCGCTCTATCCGCAATATGTTCAAAAGGGTCTTGCCTCTTATGCCGCAGCTAAGATGGCGGTAATAGGGCTTACGAATGTCCTGGCTTCTGAAGGCAAAAGCGATGGCATTGTCGTCAATGCGATATCCCCCGTCGCTCAGACACGTATGTGGGGTATCGAGGGAGAACCTGCCGAGTTGCATCCCTCAGAGGTGGCTCCGGGTGTAGCCTATCTTGCCTCTTCAGCGTGCACAGAAGGGGGATGGATACTTCGTGCCGCGAATGGGCAGTTCCATGCGACCAAAATGATTGAGGCCACAAATGTGGACTATCCACGAAATCTTCGCGCTGTCCGGGCATTAACTGCTCAGGAGGTTGCGGAGAACTGGCCGTGGATCGCTATTACGAATGTGGAACCACGAAAGTGAATGGCATATCAGTGATATTTTCAGGCAAGGCTCTACTGGGTGAATCTCCGGTCTGGAGCCGGTCAAGAGCCAGGCTTTTATGGGTTGATACCTCAGGTGCTTCTCTTAATTTTTTTGATCCCGCAACGGGCCGGAATGTTGAATATTCTATGCCTGGCCCGCTGGGCTTTGTTGTGGAGAAAAATACGGGTGAGTTACTCGTTGGCATTGGTTGCCATATAGAATTAATTGACAGAGCAGGTAAGAGACAAAGAATCGCCACTGCGCCACACGCACAAGAGGGCTTTCGTCTTAATGATGCGCGCCTGGACTCATCCGGCCGCCTGTGGGTTGGCCTGATAGATGAAGAGCTGAAACAGGGGGCAGGCTATCTTTATCGTCTCGATCCAGACGGCAAATGGCACACTGTCGATTCGGGTTTCACGCTTATCAATGGAATGTGCTGGAGTCCAGACTGGAAAATACTCTACGTCACAGATTCCCGACGTGGAATTATTTACGGCTATGACAACGATCTCCGCTCAGGTGAAGTCAGTAATCGAAGGGAAGTTGTCACTATTGATCCCAAAAAGGGTAAGCCCGACGGACTGATTGTTGATCAGGATGGATTTCTACTGAGTGTACTCTTTGATGGAGCTGCCATCGCGCGGATATCGCCAGAAGGAGTCATTGAGCGATACATTAATCTTCCCGTCCAGCGCCCTACAAGTTGTGCCTTTGCCGGTGATAATCGTTATCTGTATGTCACGTCAGCGCGACTTGGGCTATCGGAAAAGCATTTAGAAAAGATGCCATTTTCAGGGGCTCTGCTGATGATCGACTATAAGCGCGCACTTAAGCAATGAGCGCCTGTTCGGAAAATAGCATGCAATGAGCTAATCATCTTGTCCCAGGCATCAGTGCTCTGTCCCTGAACTCATATCAAAAGCAAAAAGCCCGCTCAGGTTTCCCTGAGCGGGCTTTTCTAATTCTGGCTCCTCTGACTGGACTCGAACCAGTGACATACGGATTAACAGTCCGCCGTTCTACCGACTGAACTACAGAGGAATCGCTTGAACGGGGCGAATATTAGCGGCGCAGATCCCGCTTGTCAAAGCCCTGTTTACCGAATTGCGTTCAGATGCTCGTAAAAGCAGCGGATTGGCGATTTTTACCCGATTCTGCTGGATTTTCAAACTGCCAACAGGATCTCACTTTGCGGGCATTTCTCCGCAGATGTTAGAGGCATGTCAAAGTTTTGTTGTTTGCCGATGTTAAAACAACCGTTTCAGTGCTTTTATGATAAAAATTTCAAAACGTGATTATATGGAATAAATAAACTGCTTATCATCACGGTCGTCATTATCGTCTGAAAGTGAAACGCTATTTTGAAGTTAACTGTTTGCAGATCAAGTGATTGTGAAAAGGAGTGGTCGATCACAAAAATAGTCAGAACCTGAAGTCTTACCTCAAATTTCCCGAAACAGACGCCAGACAGGCTGGGTGAATGTAAAAGATATTTTTCATTCGCGGTCACAGCCGCTGAGCAAGTTAACAAATAAGAAGGGTCCCTATGAACATTAAAAAAACGATTGTCGCCTCACTGTTAGCCTGCATGTTACCTGCCGCGGTTATGGCAAAAGATATCTCAGTTGGCGTCTCCATGGCGCTGTTTGATGACAACTTCCTCACCATTCTGCGTACCTCTATGCAGAAAGAGATGCAGAAAGATGGCGTTAAAGGGCAGGTTGAGGATGCAAAAGGCGACGTTTCACAGCAGCTGCAGCAGGTTCAGAACTTTATCGGTCAGGGGGTTGATGCGCTGATCGTCAACCCGGTCGATACCAATGCGGTAAAACCGATTATGGACCAGGCGAGCAAAGCGGGTATCCCACTGATCTTTGTCAACCGCCGTCCACAGGCTGAGCTGACCGGCAAAATGGCCTATGTCGGGTCAGATTCGGAACTGGCCGGACGCTTACAGATGGAAGCGCTGGCTAAAGCGATGAACGGCAAAGGCAACGTTGCCATCCTGATGGGTGACCTGGCGAATGAAGCGACCCGTGACCGTACCAAAGGTGTGGAAGAGGTTGCGGCTAAATTCCCTGGCATCAAAATTGTTCAGAAACAGACCGCCAAATTTACCCGTAACGATGCGGTAGACGTAGTCAGTAACTGGATGACCGCCGGTGATGAGATCAATGCCATCGCTTCTAACAACGATGAAATGGCGATCGGTGCGCTGCAGGCACTGGGTAAAAATCCGGACAAAATCCTGATCGCTGGCGTCGATGGCACACCCGATGCGCTGCAGATGCTGAAGCAGGGCAAGATGGTCGCCACGGTATTCCAGGATGCGCAGGGCCAGGGTGAAGGTGCGGTGCAGACGGCAATCAAACTGGTGAATGGCGAGAAAGTTCAGAAAGTCATTAATATCCCCTACCAGTTGATTACTAAAGAAAACATGGAACAGTTTACCAAGCGTAACCTGAAATAGTCGTTCCCGACCCAGCTGTACGGAGGTGATGTATGAACGCTTTTGCGCTTGAAGCCGAAGGCATCAGCAAGTTCTTCCCCGGCGTTAAAGCCCTCGACAACGTCTCGTTGCGGGTGCGTCCGGGAACGGTACATGCCTTGATGGGCGAAAATGGCGCGGGCAAATCCACTTTAATGAAGTGCCTGATCGGGATGTATCGTCCCGATCAGGGCACCATCAAAATTAAAGGGGAGCCGGTGCAGTTTCAGGACACCATGGACGCGTTGCGTTCCGGCATTTCAATGATCCACCAGGAACTCAACCTGGTGCCTTACATGACCGTCGCCGAGAATATCTGGCTGGGTCGCGAGCCGATGAGATTTGGCTTTGTCGATCACGCCCGACTTAATCAGATGACGCAGGAACTGCTCAACCGCCTGAATATCCGCCTGAAAGCCGATCGGATGGTGGGCGAGCTGAGCATCGCGTCGCAGCAGATGGTTGAGATTGCCAAAGCAGTTTCATGGGATTCAGACATCGTGATCATGGATGAGCCCACCTCCGCGCTGACAGAAACCGAAGTGGCGCATCTGTTTACCATCATTCGTGACCTGCGGGAGCAGGGCAAAGCGATCATCTACATCAGCCATAAGATGGATGAAATTTTCACCATCACCGACGAAGTCAGTATCTTCCGTGACGGCAGTTGGATCGCCAGCGATCAGACGTCGAAATATACCCGCCAGTCGCTGATTACCCAGATGGTGGGACGCGAACTGACCCAGCTGTTCCCGAAATTCAACAGCGCAATTGGTGAAGAGGTGCTGACGGTGCGCAATCTCACCTGCAAAGATCGTTTCACCGACGTCAGTTTCAGTGTGCGCCGGGGGGAGATCCTCGGCGTCGCCGGACTGGTGGGTGCGGGTCGCAGCGAGGTGATGGAGAGCCTGTTCGGCATGGAGAGCTTCGACAGCGGCGAGATCCTGATTGATGGCGTGCCGGTGACAATCGACTCACCCTCAACCGCGATTGAAAAGGGCATGGCGTTCCTCACCGAAGACCGTAAAAAGTCCGGCCTGTTTCTGGTGCTATCGGTAATGGAGAACATGAGCATCGTTAACATGCCGGAGTACAGCGGCAAAAGCGGGTTTGTCAGCCATGTGAAGATGGCGCAGGACTGTATGGATCAAATCCGTCGTCTCAACATTAAAACGCCAACCATGGATCAAATCATCAATAACCTCAGCGGCGGTAATCAGCAGAAAGTCCTGATTGCCCGCTGGCTGCTGGCGCAACCGAAGATTCTGATTCTGGACGAACCGACGCGCGGCATTGACGTCGGCGCAAAAGCGGAGATTTACCGCTTAATCAGTGAACTTGCCAACCGTGGCGTGGCTATCATCATGGTCTCCTCTGAACTGCCGGAAATTCTTGGCATGAGCGACCGGGTGATGGTTATGCACGGCGGGCGTATAACCGGCATCCTCGATAAAGAAGAAGCCGATCAGGAAACCATTCTGTCGTTGGCATCCGAGTGAGGCGCGAGACCACTATGAGCAATATGAAAGCTACTGCCACCCCGGCAGCCCCGCAGCAACCCTCTTTTTTTGCCAGCCTGCGTCATAAATTGCCGAAAGATACCGGCATTTTCGTGGTGATGGTGGGGATTGCGTTAATTTTTGAAATGTTCGGCTGGTACGTGCGTGACCAGTCTTTCCTGCTCAACACCAACCGTCTGATCCTGATTGTATTGCAGGTGGCGATTATCGGGATTATCGCCGTCGGCGTGACCCAGGTCATCATCACCACCGGTATCGATCTCTCCTCCGGATCCGTTATCGCCCTGGCGGCAGTGGTGGCCGCGAGCCTGGCGCAGACCTCTGACAGCCTGTCGCCAATGTATCCGTCGCTGGTGAATATGCCTGCGGTGATCCCTATCGCGGCCGGTATCGGCGTCGGTTTGCTGGCGGGCGTGGTCAATGGTGTACTGATTACCCGCACCGGTATTCCGCCCTTCATTGCCACGCTGGGCATGATGGTGTCGGCACGTGGTCTGGCGCAGTATTACACCCAGGGCAATCCGATCAGCTTCCTTTCCGATGGCTTTACCTCAATCGGACAGGGTGCCATGCCGGTAGTGATTTTCCTGGTGGTGGCGCTGCTGTTCCATATCGCCCTGAAGCATACCCGCTACGGTAAATATGTTTACGCCATCGGCGGCAACATGACCTCGGCGAAAGTCTCCGGTATCAACGTTAATAAGTATCTGATTATCGTCTACACCATTGCGGGCGCGCTCTCTGGCCTGGCGGGTGTAGTACTGGCGGCGCGCGTCAGCAGCGGTCAGTCGAGCATGGGGATGTCGTACGAGCTGGATGCGATTGCTGCAGCCGTTATCGGTGGCAGCAGCCTGATGGGTGGCGTGGGCCGTATCACCGGAACATTAATTGGCGCAGTGATCCTTGGCCTGATTAAAAGCGGATTCACCTTCGTCGGTGTCGATGCGTACATTCAGGACATCATCAAAGGGATGATTATTGTGGCTGCGGTCTCTATCGACATGCACCGTAACCGCAAAAAACGTTAATCAGCAGGCGTTGCCTTCTTCCGGATGCGGGAGAGGGCAACGGTTGCTTTTTATCATCCGGCATTCGCCAGCGATAAGAAATCCCGCTGATAGCGGTTACATTCACTCCCTGTTTTTCACGCCTCTGTTCAGGCGCTGCAAGACTTCATCAGGTGCAATGCGTTTCCACTGCACTCAAACTGTACAGCCTGTCATCACTTTTCTGCACGTCTGACTCGCAGCGTCTGCACTGTCACAGTGCGCCTGACGGCTTTACTCTCTCTTCTCAGCCATTCCTGATCCTTATTAACCCATAAGAGGTAATCAGAAACGCTTATTTTCCGGGCCGTTAGGAAAAATCTGGCTGCTTGATGGCCTGAATTTTTTAAACCTGGCCTGCATCTTGCAAAATCTCTGTTATCAGGGCGATGGGATCAGACCCATTTCGCTATTCGGGGTGAGTGACGGAGGCAAGATGAATTTAAGACGACTGAAGTACTTTGTGAAAATCGTCGATATCGGCAGTCTGACGCAGGCAGCAGAAGTGTTGCACATCGCCCAGCCTGCACTCAGTCAGCAGGTCGCGACGCTGGAAAATGAACTGGATCAGCAGTTGCTGATTCGTACCAAGCGCGGCGTTACGCCAACTGAGGCGGGTAAGATTCTCTATGGTCATGCGCGCACCATTCTGCGCCAGTGTGAGCAGGCCCAGACTGCGGTAATTAACGCCGGTCAGGTGCTGAGTGGACAGGTATCGATTGGGCTGGCCCCAGGGACGGCGGCTTCATCGCTGACCATGCCGCTGTTACAGACCGTTCGCGATCAATTTCCGGAAGTGCTGGTTTATCTGC
Source organism: Pantoea sp. EKM21T (assembly GCF_011800405.1). NCBI lineage: Bacteria > Pseudomonadati > Pseudomonadota > Gammaproteobacteria > Enterobacterales > Erwiniaceae > Pantoea > Pantoea sp. EKM21T. The sequence continues at coordinate 404,571 of NZ_JAALFV010000004.1, read as the reverse complement.
ACGAAAATAGCGGCAGCGTGCTGAATGAGAAAGTGATGAACGGTCAGCTGGATATGGCGGTGTTGTACGATCGCGCGCCCACTGCCGGGATCACCAGTATGCCGCTGATGAAAGAGGATCTGTTTCTGGTAGGCGCCACCGATTACCCGGGTGCCAGCGTCGATCTGGCCGATGTGGCGCAGATGAGTCTGTTCTTACCGCGTGATTACAGCGCAGTACGCAAGCGGGTCGATGAGGCCTTTTCGCTGCGTCGTCTGAGTGCACGCATCATCGGTGAGATCGAATCGATTTCAACCCTGACCGCAGCCATTTCCAGCGGCATGGGCGTGACCGTATTACCTGAGTCCGCCGCCCGTTCGCTGGTGGGATCCACCGATGCCTGGATGTCACGCATTAACAGCCCGTCATTGAGTCTGCCGCTGTCACTGAACGTCTCCGCCCGGTTGCCGCTGTCACCTTCAGCGCAGGCAGTGAAGAACATTCTGCTGTCGCTGCTGAATAAGCCGCTGAGTGAGGAGCGGGAGTTGATGTTAGTGAGTTAAGAGGGCGCTTGCAGCGGCTGGCAACCAGCCGGTTTCGCTTTGCAGCGGGCTGCACTGAGCGGGTTTCGCCCGCCAGGCGTATGGGAGTTTCAGGTCACTTAGCCGCGCGTTAGCACTGAGCGGTTTATGCCCGCCAGGCGATGGAGGCTGTGAGCCTTTAGCAGCGGGTATGCACTGAGGAAGTTTCGCCCGCCAGGCGATGGGGAGTTTCAGGTTGCCGGTGCAGGCGGACGCGTCAAGGGGCGGACGCCCGCCCCTTAACAATCCCGGCGTCCGGCTGCCTGCGCGCCCCGCTGTGCGGGGTGCCTTCGTCACGCCCTGCGGCCGACGGACCGTCCGGACTCGCCATCCCTGGCTCGTACCGCCCTTTCGCCGACGTCCTGTCGGCTCATCCTTGCCTGCGGTTGTTCCTCAGCGCTCCGGACGCCTCTGGTAAACCTTCGTCTGTAATTTCTGTATTTATTTGCTGCACAAAGCTGTTTACTGGCTGGACAGGAAGAGGTTCTATCTTTCCATTTCGACACAATGTGAACTTCATAGCACGAATGATAAATCCATGTTGGCGTGAAGAATTGCTGATGCGACTTTTAAATTATTCTGAATAGCTTTTGGGCACGTTTTTTTTCTCTGATACCGGGTTATTCCGCGATCTCTATATCTGAAACAATAAAACTTCAATCAGGTTGATTTCACGCTGTATGAAAATTGATCTGATGTTTGCCGGAAGATAGTTTAATCAGGCTGTGAAAGCAGTGGGCCTGTCAGCAGAAAACAGGCTGGCTTTCTCTTTTTAAAATGGAGTTTAAAACGATGGCTATTCCAGCTTATCTCTGGCTTAAAGATGACGGTAACAACATTATTGTCGGATCAGTCGACGTGGCAGGTCGTGAAGGCGCTATTGAAGTCCTCGGCCTGAATCACGGCGTCATGCTCTCCACAGACAACGTGACGGGTAAAACAACCGCTGTCCGCGAACACGCTTCTTACAGTTTTGATAAAGAGATCGATAAGTCCAGTCCCTGCCTTTACAGGGCTGTGACCTCAGGTCAAAAGCTTTGCTCAGCGGAAATAAGATTTTACCGGATAAATGACGCGGGGCAGGAGGTGGAATATTTCAATACTTTGATGGAAGGCGTAACCGTTATTTGTGTGGGCCCGATGATGTATGACGTTAAATCCCGCTATGGTGAGGCGCGGGATCATCTGGAAACTGTAGAGCTGATTTACGAAAAAATTACCTGGCGATATGCAGACGGAAATATCGTCCACTCGGACAGCTGGAATGATCGAGTGACAGCATAAAGGAATATAACGATGACATGGACATATGAGCAAAGCACGGGTCACTTATACCACAACAGTGAATTTATTGAGGCCGGCTACTCAGGTAGTCTGACTAACAAAAATAATCCCGATCGCCAGCATGTAAGAGGGATGGGGCCCCTTCCTCAGGGAACGTACAGAATTGCAGGGCACTCCACATCAAAAGGACCCCTGACCATTATTCTGGTGCAGACTTCCGGAGAGTCTTTTGGCCGTTCGGCATTTCGCATTCATGGCGAAAGGGTCAATAAGCCAGCGGGCTTCGCCTCAGAAGGCTGCATCATTATGTCACTTGCAACCCGGCGACGCGTGCTGCGGGAAGGCGGGACGCTGGAGGTGGTCCGATGAAATATCTGATATTGATTGGCCTTATGCCCTTCGCGGTCTGGGCTGGAGCGAATACATCCGACTGGGAAAATTCGCTGAAGGGCATCGCGTCAGGAGAGCAAGCCTGGCTTGCAAAAGTGCCCCAACTGGCAGCTACGGCTGATGTTCAGCAGGCAACCCGGATGGAGGATGCCCTTGCCTCGGCGTTAGCAAAGAATACCCCGGGCGTGCTGGAGACGCTCCGGGTTATTGACGCCAGATCCTGGCCCCATATGGCAGGTACAGACATTGTCTGCAGCGTTCCGGCTGAGCAACCTACAGCCTTTATAGAGGATTTTTATCAACAAACCCGTCTGGCGCTACTGGCAACTGACCAGGGTGCGACCTGTCTGTGGATCCTGGAAGCAAGCTATGAAGAGATGAAAGCAGAGAGCGCCAGAATGCGTAATCTATCGCCTTCTGTAAAATAGCCTCTCCCCCTGGCCGGGTTTCAGTCAAATTCTGAAGTCCGGCCGCCCATCTCAAACCTCTCTGCACCCCCAAAACTCACCCCGTTATTCCCTAAAGTCATAAATCCGAATTTTTTAGTATTTCCGGTTATCAATAATAGTTCTTACCATCAGATAATCAGATTATGTAAAGGGAGGTAAATACCGTGAATTTCCAGCAGCTTAAAATCATCCGTGAGGCGGCCCGCTGTGAGTTTAACTTAACGGAAGTCGCTAACACGCTGTTTACCTCCCAGTCGGGAGTAAGTCGGCACATTCGTGACCTGGAAGATGAACTCGGGGTTGAGATCTTTATCCGTCGCGGCAAGCGCCTGCTGGGGATGACCGAGCCGGGCAAAGCGCTGCTGACCATCGCTGAGCGTATCCTGGATGAAGCGGGCAAAGTGCGACGTCTGGCCGATGTCTTTACCAATGAAACCAGTGGCATCCTGACCATAGCCACTACCCATACTCAGGCGCGCTACAGCCTGCCGAAAGTCATCAAAGCGTTTCGTCAGCTCTATCCCAACGTCCGGCTTGAACTCAATCAGGGGTCGCCACAGGAAATTGTCACCATGCTGCTGGCGGGTGAGGCGGACATTGGCATCGCCAGTGAATTACTGGTCAACAACAGCAGCCTGGCGGCGTTTCCCTGGTTCAGCTGGCATCACGCCTTACTGGTGCCGAAAGGGCATGAACTGGTGCAGAACCAGCCGGTTTCACTGAGCACGCTCAGCCGCTATCCATTGATTACCTACCGGCAGGGTATCACCGGACGTTCGCGGGTGGACCGTGCGTTCCAGACGGCCGGTTTAAAACCAGATATCGTGCTCAGCGCTCAGGACTCCGATGTGGTGAAAACCTACGTCAAACTCGGTTTAGGCGTGGGGATACTGGCCGATCAGGCGTGTGAAACTGAAGAGAGTGAAGAGCTGGTGCGCCTCGATGCCACGCATCTGTTCGATGCCAGCACCGTATGGCTCGGCCTCAAACGCGGCCAGCTGCAACGCAACTACGTCTGGCAGTTCCTGGAACTCTGCAACGCCAACCTGTCGCTGGAAGAGATCAAGCGTCAGGCGCTCTCCTACAGCAATGACGACGAACCGGTTATCGACTTCCAGATTTAAGCACACGGCGCATCCACCCGGATGCGCGCCTGTTTCCGCACGGCATAAAATTTCAAATCACCGCGAAAATCTCCTCTATCGACCTTTCTCACCCCGCACAACAACATCCTGCGCTGACCCGGCGCGATAAAGTGGAATCAGCTGACCACAAGGGGATGATATGTCGCGACTACAACTTAACGATAGCGATCTGCTGCGCCAGCAGGCGCTGTTTAATGGACGCTGGCAGGATGCGCATCAGGGCGCCACGCTGCCGGTTACCGATCCCGCCACGGGCGAAACCCTGGCGACGATTCCGGCACTGGGTCGGGCAGAAACCGGGCAGGCGATAGCTTATGCGGAAACGGTGCGCATCAGCTGGGGCAAAACCACCAATGCCAGCCGTGCCGCGCTGCTGGAAAAGTGGCATCAACTGATTATTGAACACGCTGACGACCTGGCGATTATCATGACCGCCGAGCAGGGCAAACCGCTGGCGGAAGCCAGAGGCGAAGTGCTCTATGGAGCCAGCTTCGTGAAATGGTTCGCGGAAGAGGCACGCCGCATCTATGGCGACACCATTCCCGCACCCAGCGAGGACCGGCGCATCCTGGTGCTGAAACAGCCGGTAGGCGTTGCCGCCGCGATCACGCCGTGGAACTTCCCGATTGCCATGATCACCCGCAAGGTGGCGCCCGCGCTGGCCGCCGGATGCCCGATTATTGTTAAGCCTTCCGAGTTAACACCGCTGTCGGCGCTGGCACTGGCGGTACTGGCAGAGCGCGCGGGCTTCCCGTCCGGCGTGCTGCAGGTGCTGACCGGCCTGCCCACGGAGATTGGCGCGACGCTGACTGAAAGCCGCACGGTACGTAAAATCTCCTTTACCGGTTCAACCCGCATCGGACAGTTGCTGATGCAACAGAGCGCCGACAGCATCAAGCGCCTGAGTCTGGAGCTGGGTGGCAACGCGCCCCTGATCGTGTTTGATGATGCCGATATTGAGATTGCCGTCGCGGGGGTCATGCTCAGCAAGTTCCGCAACGCCGGACAAACCTGCGTCTGCGCTAACCGCATCCTGGTGCAGCGAAGTATCTATCCGCGTTTCACCGCCCGGTTGCTGGAGGCGGTCGCCACCCTGAAAGTGGGCGATGGTTTTGCGCCCGACAGCACTATTGGTCCTTTGATCAACAGCCGCGCGGTGGAGAAAGTGAACGGTCATATCGATGATGCGCTCAGTCAGGGTGCAACGCTGCTGACCGGCGGCATCAGCCAGGGCAACGGGACCTTTGTGCAGCCCACGGTGCTCGGTGAGGTCACCGCCACCATGCGCATAGCCCATGAAGAGACGTTTGGTCCGGTCGCGCCGCTGTTTATCTTCGATGATGAAGAGGAGGCAATCGCGATGGCAAATGACACGCCCTACGGCCTGGGTGCCTATTTCTTTACTGAGAACATCCGGCGCGCATGGCGGGTAGCGGAGGCGCTGGAGTTTGGCATGGTCGGCTTTAATACCGGCGCTATTTCCCTGGAGGTCGCGCCGTTTGGCGGCGTGAAACTCTCCGGTATTGGCCGGGAAGGTTCCCGCTACGGAATTGATGAATATCTGGAACAGAAAACATTTCACATTGGCAGTCTGTAACTAAAAATGAAAAAAGCCAGCCGGATAATCCGGCTGGCTTTTTTTTGCCTGAGTCTCCGTAAAAACTTACCGGCGTCAAATAATTGTTCTGAAAAATCAAAGAATTTATCAGGGATGTGAAGCGGGTCGTTAAATCGGCGGATCATGTGAACCGGAATGAGCCGCCTGACCCGAAATATCCGCTTTGGTGCAATTTCCGTGCAGGTTGCACCAGCAGGGCGCATAAATTTTGTGAAGTAAATCATCTGTTTAATTGTTCGGCAATTCCGCAAAAAATCCCCCGCCAATACGGCAGAAAATTTTTTTGCACTGTTTTAAACGCATTTTTATTTTTTGCCCGGCTGGCATACTTTCTGCATTAGCTTATTAACAGCGCAGAAACCGGCAGTTTTAAACGCTAATAAACCAGCAACTGATGGGTGTAACAAATAAGGAATTCTTCCATGTTAAGTTTCGACCCGGAAAAAGTTTCTCTCCCGACTGGCCATTATATTGGCGGCCAGCACTGCCAGAGCCAGGGCGCATCCTTTGAGGTTAAACGTCCCTCGGATGGCAGGGTTTATGCCACGCTGCAGGACGCTACGCTGCAGGATGTTGATCGTGCCGTGACTGTGGCGCATCAGGCGCTGAAAAGCAGCGGCTGGTCCGGTTGTCCGCCGCGCGAACGCGGACGGGTACTGCGCCGCTGGGCCGATCTGATTGAGCAGGACGCGCTGCTGGCACAGCTGGAAGCGCTGGGCTCCACCCGGCCGATCAATGACGTGGTGCTGCACGAAATTCCTTTTACCGCCGAAGCGATTCGCTTCTATGCCGAATGCGCTGACAAATACAGCGGGGATCTCTTTCCCACCCGCGACAGCAGCCTGGGTATGCTGATTGCCGAACCTTATGGCGTTATCGCCGCGATTACCCCGTGGAATTTCCCGCTGTCGATGGCGTCGTGGAAATGCGGACCGGCGCTGGCGGCGGGCAATGCGGTGGTGCTTAAACCCTCTGAACTGACCCCGTTTTCTACCGTGCGCATGGCCGAACTGGCCATTCAGGCGGGCTTACCGGCGGGCGTGCTGAACATTGTACAGGGCAGTGGCGCGGTGACCGGCAGCGCGCTGGTAAAACATCCGCTGGTGCGCAAAGTCTCGTTTACCGGCTCGACGCTGACCGGCGCGCGCATTATGAGCGATGCCGCGCAGCACGGCATGAAGCCGGTGACGCTGGAACTGGGCGGCAAAAGTCCGCAACTGGTGTTTGATGACGCGGGTGACCTTGAGGTGCTGGCCCAGCGGATTCTGCGCGGCTTCACCGCCAACGGCGGTCAGGCCTGCGTGGCGGGCACCCGTCTTATTGTGCAGCGCAACATTGCCGATCCGCTGGTGGAGCGGCTGGCTCAGCTCTGCCGGGAGGTTAAACCGGGCGTCACCTGGCAGGAGGACAGCCGCTACGCGCCGCTGATCGATGAACGACAGGGCAACAAAGTCTGCTCGGTTATTGAAGCGGCAAAAGCGCAGGGCGCAGAAGTACTGGTGGGCGGTGAGCGTTTTGCCGACACCGACGACGGCTGGTTCTGGCAGCCCACGCTGCTGAGTCACGTGGCGCAGGATAACCCGGCGGTCCAGCAGGAGATTTTTGGTCCGGTGCTGACGGTGCAGACGTTTGATGATGAAGAGCAGGGACTGGCGATGGCCGCCCATGACACCTATGGCCTCTGCGCCGGTGTTCACACCCTGAGTCTGCCGCGCGCGCTGCGGGCAATGCGCGCCATCGACGCGGGCACCGTCTGGATCAACCGCTATGGGCGCTCCGGCGACTTCATCATTCCGACCGGTGGCTTTCTCGGCTCCGGCATTGGTAAAGATTTAGGCCGCCAGGCGTTTCAGGCCTGCCAGCGCCAGAAGAGTGTACTCATCGATTTCTAAGCGCAACTGACAATGACGAGGGTGTTACATGGCACTGTTTAAACCGAAATTCATCACGTTTGACTGTTACGGCACGCTGATTCGCTTCGATATGGCGGGTGCCGCACAGCGCTGTTTCAGCGACCGCGTCGACCCGGACGCAATGCTCGCCTTTACCACCGACTTTTCCAGCTACCGGCTGGATGAGGTGCTCGGCGCATGGAAACCCTATTACGACGTGGTGAGTAATGCCCTGCAGCGCACCTGCAAAAAGTGGGGCGTCCGCTGGGACAAAGCCGACAGCGACTTTATCTACACCGACTGCGCCAGCTGGGGTCCGCATCCCGACGTGCCCGCCGGGCTGGCAAAGGTGGCTAAGGAGTTTCCGCTGGTGCTGCTGACCAACTCGATGAAAGACCTGATCCCTCATCACGAACCGCGTCTGGGCGCGCCAATCTATATGGCTATCACGGCAGAAGAGACGGGAGCCTACAAACCACAGATGAAGGGCTTCGAGTACATGCTGGATAAGCTCAGCTGCGGCCCGGAGGAGATCCTGCACGTCTCCTCCAGCTTCCGCTATGACCTGATGACTGCCCACGATCTCGGCATCAAAAACAAAGTCTGGGTCAATCGCGGTCATGAACCGGCGAATCCGTATTACCAGTACACCGAAATCAACGATATCGGCGGCCTGCCTGGCGTCGTCGGACTCTGAGGAACACCCCATGAAACTGGAATCGTTCTGGCAGGCCACCGCTCCGGCCTTTACCGGCGCCGCACGCGAACCGCTGCCCGCACAGGCGGACGTGGTGGTGATTGGCGGTGGCTTCACCGGCATCTCAGCGGCCCTGAATCTGGCGCGCAGCGGCATCAACGTTGTGCTGCTGGAGAGTGGTGACGTGATGAGTCAGGCCTCGGCGCGCAACGGCGGCCACTGCAACACCGGTGTGGCGCAGAACTTCGCCTCGCTGGTGGCGAGCCAGGGTCTGGAGCAGGCCAGCCGCTTCTACCGGGCGTTTGATGAGGCGGTGAGCTATGTCCAGCAACTGATCCAGGATGAAGCGATCGACTGCGACTTCCGGCTGTGCGGCAAACTCAAGCTCGCCAGCAAAGCGTCGCATGTGGCCGGGCTGCAGGAAGCGTATGAGCTGATGCGGCGCACCGTTGACCCGGAGATCGAACTGCTCGACAAAACCGCAGTGCGTGACGAGATCGCCAGCGATGACTTCCACGGCGGCCTGCTGCAGAAACGTGGCGGTCAGATGCACATGGGCAAGTTCGGCGTCGGGCTGGCTGAGGCCGCCGCCCGCAGCGGCGCGAAGATTTTCCCGCACCACGCCGTGACGAAGTTAGCACGCCTGAAGGGTTATCAGCATCGGGTAGAGACCGCGCAGGGCACCATTGTGGCGGACAAAGTGCTGATGGCGACCGGCTGCTCCAACGTCGGCCCTTTTCCCTGGTTTCAGCGCCGCATTGTGCCGGTCGGCAGCTTTATCGTGGTGACGGAGGCGCTCGACCCGGCGCTGCTGCGCCAGGTGCTGCCAAACGATCGCACCTACGTCACCTCACTGAATATCGGCAACTACTTCCGTACCACGGCCGATCGCCGTTTGGTGTTTGGCGGGCGGGCGCGGTTTGCCGTCAGCAACCCGACGTCGGACTCGCGTAGCGGTGAGATCCTGCGCCGGGCGATGACGCAGATGCTGCCACAGCTCGGCCAGTCGCAGGTGGATTACTGCTGGGGCGGTATGGTCGACATGACCGCCGACCGTCTGCCGCACGCGGGTGAACAGGATGGCCTCTTCTACTCGCTGGGCTACAGCGGCCACGGCACCCAGATGTCGGTGTGGATGGGACGCGTCATGGCCAGTCTGCTGGCTGAAAAGCGCACTGAAAATCCCTGGCAGCGCGACACATGGCCCGCGCTGCCTGGTTATCACGGCAAGCCATGGTTTTTACCGCTCGCAGGACTCTATTACAAAGCAAAGGATCGCCTTTCATAACGTCCCGTCGGGTGCTGACCGCCAGGTTATCAGCACCGCCAGAACATGATCCCCGGTTCGCCTGACTATTGAGGGTACAGAGATGAGTAAATTTGATAATAACGACGCTGATGCGGTAAATCCGGCACTGACGCGCATGATCACCGAAGGCTCATTGTCACGCCGCAGCCTGATGAAAATGCTCTCAGCCGGTGCGGTGATGAGCAGCGGCCTGATCACTTTTTCAGGGGCGGCACTGGCGGACGACAAGCCGGTCAGGGGCGGTAAACTGCGGGCGGCGATGTCGAATGCCTCGGCCACCGATACACTGGATCCGGCCAAAAGTAACAACAGTGCGGATTACACCCGCCAGTTCATGTTCTACAGCGGCCTGACCGAGCTGGATAAAAACCTGATGGCGCAACCGGCGCTGGCCGAATCGCTGGAATCCAGCGACGGCATTACCTGGCATATCAAACTGCGTAAGGGGGTCACTTTCCATGATGGCAAACCGCTGACTGCCAAAGATGTCATTTACTCGCTCAGCCGTCACAAAGATCCGGCCATCGCCTCTATCGCCTTTAAGCTCGCCGATCAGTTCAATACCTTCAGCGCGGTCAATGATAATGAGGTGCAGCTGGAGCTGAGCAGCGCTAACTTCGACGTCCCTTATATGCTGGCGACGCCGCCGTTTCTGATCGTACCGGACGGCACCAAAGATTTCAGCAAAGGCATCGGCACCGGTCCGTTTATCTGCAAAGCCTTTATGCCGGGTGTGCGCACTATTGGTACCAAAAATCCCAACTACTACAAGCCTGGTCTGCCGCATCTGGATGAGGTAGAACTGATTGGCGTCACTGACGGCGCCGCGCGCGTTAATGCCCTGATGTCAGGCGATCTGCAGATGGTCTCCACGCTGACCGCTGCCGACTGCAAACGCATCAAAGCCAGCAGCGAATTTGGCGTGCTGGAGAGTAAATCGGGCATGTACACCAACCTGATTATCCGCACCGATGTGAAGCCGGGTAACAATGAAGATTTCGTGCTGGCGATGAAATATCTGCAGCCACGTGAAATGCTGGTGAAAACGGTGCTGCAGGGTTACGGCGACGTCAGTAATGACACCCCGGTGCCGCCGTGGCATCCGCTCTATAACGCCGATCTCAAACCGCGTGCGCTGGACATTGAAAAAGCGAAGTTCCACATCAAAAAAGCGGGCATGGCCGGCTCCACGGTGGAGATTATCACCACGCCGAATATCGAAGGGGCAAATGAAGGCGGTCAGATGATCCAGCAGATGGCGCGCGGGGCAGGGCTGAACATCAAAGTGCGACGTGTGCCGTATGACGGTTACTGGTCTTCGCACTGGATGAAAGATCCGGTGGGATATGGCTCGATAAACCCGCGTCCGACGCTCGACATGCTCTTCTCACAGTTTTATCTCTCTACCGCACCGAATAACGAATCGGGCTGGAAAAATCCTCAGTTTGATCAACTGGTGGTCGCGGCACGCGGTGAGCGCGATCAGGCGAAACGCAAGCAGATGTATGGCGACATGCAGAAGTTGATTTATGACCACTGCGGCACCCTTATCCCGACCTTTATCAGCTCCACAGATGGCTACAACAAAAAGGTCAAAGGGGTGGAGGCCTGGCCGTCGGGCATGATGATGGGCTATCGCTTCCATGAATTTGCGTGGCTGAGCGCCTGATACGTTATTTGAGGAAGGAGTACGCCGATGAACCGATACATGCTGTTCCTGATTGCCCGGCGAATTGGTGCCGGCATCCTGACTTTGCTTATCGTCTCGGCGGTGGTGTTTTTCATCACCAGCCTGCTGCCGGGCGACGCAGCGCAGATGATCCTCGGCCAGAACGCCACGCCGGAAACGGTGGCGGCGTTACGGCAGCAGCTGGGTCTCGATCAGCCTTTGCTGATGCGCTACTTCCACTGGCTGACAGGCATGGTGCAGGGCGACTTTGGCACCTCGTTTGCCAGCCATTTGCCGGTCTCGCAGCTGGTGGCGCAGCGCATTCCCGCCACCTTTGAACTGGCGGGTATCACCACGCTGATCTGCGTGCCGCTGGCGCTGATTATCGGCATTATTGCGGCGATGAATCGCGGTTCCCGACTCGATCGGGCGCTGGTCATCGGCACCATGGCGACGGTTGCCGTGCCGGAGTTTCTGGTGGCGACGGTGGCGGTACTGATTTTCGCCGTCAAGCTGCACTGGGTCTCGGCGATGTCGTTTGGCAGCCCGGATAGCGACCTGCTGAGTTACCTCAAAGCCTATGCGCTGCCGGTGCTGACGCTCTGCTGCGTGCTGGTGGCGCAGATGGCGCGTATGACGCGGGCAGCCATTATCAACCAGCTCGACAGTCCTTATCTGGAGATGGCGCTGCTGAAAGGGGTTTCACCGCTGAGAGCGGTGCTGCGTCACGCACTGCCTAACGCGGTCGGCCCCATCGCCAATGCCATTTCACTCAGCCTCTCCTATCTGTTTGGCGGGGTGATCATCATCGAAACTATCTTCAGCTATCCCGGTCTCGCCAGCCAGCTGGTGGATGCGGTCAGTAACCGCGACCTGCCGGTGGTGCAGCTCTGCGTGATGCTGTTCGCCGCCTGCTACCTGGTCCTGCTGCTGGCGGCAGACATTCTGACTATCGCCTTTAACCCGAAATGGAGAAGCGCATGAATATTCTCTCGTTGCCCTGGCGTTTCTTACAGTCGCTTTCCTGGTCGGGACGGCTGGGTCTGATCATGTCGCTGTTCTGGCTGCTGATGGCAGTATTCGGCACCCCGCTGGCCCCGCACAGCATTGATGACATCGGCGGCGGCCCGCTGATGGGCGGCCTGACGTCTGATAACCTGCTGGGCACCGACTACCTTGGGCGCGACATGCTGAGCCGCATTCTCTACGGCGCGAAGTTCTCTATCGGTCTGGCGCTAAGTGCGGCGCTGCTGGCCAGCCTGATCGGCACGCTGCTGGCGCTGCTGGCAGCGGTGGCGGGGCGCTGGCTGGAGGAGGTACTGGGCCGCGTCAACGACGCGCTGCTGGTACTGCCGGGCAAAGTGCTGTCGCTGATGATAGTTGCGGTATTTGGCTCCTCACTGCCGATGCTGATCCTCACGGCGGTCTTCACCTACTGGCCGGGCGCATTTCGTATCGCGTTTGCCATGGCCAGCTCGCTGCGCAGCATGGACTACGTCCGGGCGTCACGGCTGCGGGGCGAAAGCCGCTGGTATATCGCCATTCACGATATCCTGCCCAATATGGTGCACCCGATGCTGACTGACTTTGGTCTGCGCTTTGTCTACATCGTGCTGCTGCTGAGCGGCCTGAGCTTCCTCGGTCTGGGTGTTCAGCCGCCCTACGCCGACTGGGGCACGCTGGTGCGTGAAAATATGCAGGGGCTGTTTGACGGCTCGCCTGCGGTGCTGATGCCCGCGCTGGCGATTGCCAGCCTGACCATTGGTGCCAACCTGTTTATTGACAGCCTGCAGGCGATGCGTCCGATGACGCTGGCGAAGGAGGGAGCATGAACGTGACACCACATACCGCCATGCCGGTAATTTCGGTGGATAAACTGCGCGTCACTGCGCAGACCGATCGCGGCGAAGAGATCGACCTGGTTTCCGATATTCACTTTACCGTGCAGAAGGGCGAAGTGCTGGCGCTGATTGGCGAATCCGGCTCAGGTAAAACCACTATCGCGATGGCGCTGATGGGTTACGCCCGCAGCGGCTGCCGCATCGCCGACGGCAACATTCACGTTGCCGGCACCGACGTTAACAGCCTGACGCCGGGGCAGTTGCGCGCTTTCCGTGGCAACAAAGTCGCCTATATCGCCCAGAGCGCGGCAGCGTCGTTTAATCCGGGCATGAAGATCCTCGACCAGGTGATTGAGCCGGTGGTTATCCACGGCACCCTGACCCGCAAAGCGGCAAAAGCCAAAGCGATTGAGCTGTTCCGCGAACTGGCGCTGCCCAACCCCGAGACCATTGGCGACCGCTTCCCGCACCAGGTGTCGGGTGGTCAGTTACAGCGTCTGATGACGGCGATGGCGCTGATTGGCGATCCTGACGTGGTAATCCTTGATGAACCTACTACCGCGCTGGATGTGACCACGCAGGTGGAAGTGCTGAAGGCGTTTCGCCGCGTGGTGGTGCAGCGCGGCGTCACGGCGATTTACGTCAGTCACGATTTAGCCGTGGTGGCGCAGATGGCAGACCGGATACTGGTGCTGCTGCGCGGCAGAATGGCGGAGTATGGCAGCACCGCGCATCTGATCGGCGCACCGCAGGCGGAGTACACCCGTTTACTGATGGAGGCGGCGCGGCAGAAAGAGCGGCCCAGCAACTGGTGCCCGGTTGCCGCCGATATTCAGCCGCTGCTTGAGGTGCGCGACCTCAGCGCAGGTTATGGCCCGCGCGGCAGCGACGGCTATCCGAAAATACGCATTCTGGAAGATATCAATCTCAGGCTGTGGAAAGGGCAGGCGATTGGCATCATTGGTGAGTCAGGCTCAGGCAAAACCACTCTGGCGCATGCCATTGCCGGACTCAACGCTCCAAGCCACGGCCATATTCTGTTTAACGGCCACTACATCTCGGGCGATATGCAAAAACGGCCTGACAACGAGCTGCGCCGCATTCAGTATGTATTCCAGATGGCAGACACCGCGCTGAACCCGGCCCACAGCGTTGAGCGCATCCTGTCACGTCCGCTGACGCTGTTTCACGGTCTGAGCGGTGCGGCCCGACAGCAGCGGCTTTATCAGCTGCTGGATCTGGTGCAGCTTCCGCGCAGCGTGCTGTGGCGGCGTCCCTGGGCGCTCTCCGGCGGGCAGAAGCAGCGCGTTAATCTGGCGCGCGCGCTGGCGGCTGAGCCGGATCTGATTCTGTGTGATGAAGTGACCTCGGCGCTGGATACGGTGGTTGCCGCCGCCGTCCTCGACTTAATCAGCGAACTGCGCCGCGAACTGGGACTCTCGGTGATCTTCATCAGCCACGACATGCATGCGGTACGCGCGGTGTGTGATGAAATCGTGGTGATGAAGAGCGGTCGCATCGTCACCCAGCTGGCGCGCAGCGACTACGACAAGCCGACCAGCGAGTTGTATTTCGAGCGGCTGAAACGCGCGGTGCCGGAGCTGCGTCAGGGCTGGCTGGATGAGCATGAAGAGATTTTAAAAGCAGAGTGAGTTGCCTGAAGCAACTGGCACCCTGATTAATCCGCCTGCACAGCACTGATGTAATGCGCGGGCGGCACGGGTCAAGGCACAGCGGTGATATCGCTCTGCGCTGATCAGATACTGACAACAGAGGTAGTCTTGTTATGCCTGCACCGATTCGTTATGTACAGGACAGTGCGAATTTTCCCGATTCCGCCGATGTAGTGGTGATTGGCGCCGGTATCGCCGGAGCCGCCGCCACCTGGGAGCTGGCGAAGCAGGGACTGAAGGTCGTGCTAATCGAAAAAGGCCTGGTAGGGGCGGAGCAGTCGAGCCGTAACTGGGGCTGGTGTCGCCAGCAGAACCGTGATGAACGTGAATTGCCGCTGATTATTTATGCGCTGCAACGCTGGGGTGAGCTTAACGATGAAACCGGCGAAGAGCTGGGTTTCCGCCGCAGCGGGCTGGTCTACGCCACGCAGGAAGAGTCGGACATCGCGGCCTGGGATAAGTGGATCCAGATGGCAAAAGGCTATGGCGTGCGCAGTTCGATCCTCACGGCGGAGCAGGCCAAAGCGATGACGCCCGGCAGCACCACAAGCTGGCGGGGCGGTCTCTCAGCGCCTACCGACGGTCACGCCGAACCACGGCTGGCCGCGCCCGGGCTGGTGGCGGGCGCGCTGAAAAAAGGGGCGCTGCTGTTTCAGCAATGCGCGGTGCGCGGGCTGGATATCGCCGCCGGACAGGTCAGCGGCGTCTGGACCGAGCGCGGCCTGATCAAAACCAGCCGGGTGATCTGTGCCGCCGGGGCCTGGACCTCCATGTTTTGCCGTCGTCACGGTATCGATCTGCCGCTGGGCAACGTGATTGGTACCGCCTTCCGCACGCAGCCCATTGAGCAGGCGATTGCCATGCCACTCTACACACCTGGCTTTGCCTGTCGGCCACAGATGGACGGCAGTTACACCGTCTCCGTCTCGGGTCGCGGGCGTCTGGAACCGGGCGCGCAGGGGCTGCGCTATGCCCGCCAGTTCTATCCGACCTTTAAAAGCCGCCGCAAGAATCTCACCCTGAATCTTGGCCTGTCGCCGTTCTTCAATGGTCCGGAAGCGATGGGTGGCTGGGCATTTGACCGCGAGTCGCCGTTTGAGCGCATGCGCATTCTCGATCCGGCAGCCGATGCAACGATCGTGGAAGAGGGACTGGCGGCGATGCGGCGTGAATATCCGGCGCTGGCGAACCTGCGGCTGGCGCAGTCGTGGGGCGGCATGATTGACAGTACCCCGGACGCGATTCCGGTGATCTCCACCGTGGCGAAATTGCCGGGGCTGGTGCTCTCGGCGGGCTACAGCGCCCACGGCTTTGGTATCGGACCAGGTGCCGGACGACTGGCAGCCGATCTGGCGACCGAAGCCACGCCAGTCGTTGATCCCACCCCTTATCGCTACAGCCGTCTGGTTGACGGCAGCGGACTTGAAACGCCAGGCATGATGTAAGGAGACCTGCAATGAGCCTGAAAATACGCGCAATGACGCCGGACGATATCGACCCCTGTTTCACCTTAACGCAGGCACTGAAATGGCCCCATCGACGTGAAGACTGGCAGCTGGCGCTGCAGCTGGGCGAGGGTACGGTGATTGAAGAGCAGGGCAAGCTGATTGCGAGTGCGGTGCTCTGGCGCTGGGGCGAGCGCGCCGCCACGCTGGGGCTGGTGATCGTCGATAACCAGCAGCAGGGGCGTGGCCTTGGCAAACAGCTGATGCTGGCGCAACTGGAAAAACTGTCTGACTGTAACGTGCGTCTGCACGCCACCGAAATGGGCAAAGGTTTGTATGAAAAACTCGGGTTTGTCAGTTGCGGTGAAATTCGCCAGCACCAGACCCACGCTGTGACCACCCTTCCAGACGTCGTGATCCCGGCGGGACTGCAGCTGCGTCCGGCAACACTGGCCGATCACGCCACACTGGTGACGCTGGATCAGCAGGCGCACGGCATGCATCGTCCGGCACTGTTCGACCACCTGCTGCGCGACTGCCAGACGGTGCTGTTGCAGGATGATCATCAGCAAATTCAGGGCTTCGCCAGCCTGCGCCGCTTTGGTCACGGCTGGGCGATAGGCCCGATCATCGCGGGAGACTTCGCGGTAGCGCAGGCACTGGTCGCCACATTGATGCAGACGCTGCAGGGGGAGTTTCTCCGCATCGACACCGATGCCGCGCTGCCGATGGCCGCCTGGCTACAGAGCCTCGGCATCCCTCAGGTCGATGCGCCTGCGACTATGGTGCGCGGCACGCCCTGGACGCCGCAGGGTATGCAGGCATTTGGACTGATGACGCAGGCGATGGCCTGATGCATATCGTCTATAAATCGGAGCCGGAACGTGGCCGGATCTGGCAGCGCTGGCTGGCAGCGCATGCGCCTGACATTCAGCTGCATATCTGGCCTGAGACCGGCGAGCCAGAGCAGGTTGAGGCGCTGGTTGCCTGGCAGCCACCGGCTGACATCACCGCGCTCTTCCCCCGGCTGAAACTGCTGTTCTCCGTGGGTGCCGGGGCCGATCAGTTTGACCTTGGCGCGCTGCCGCCCGACCTGCCGGTGATCAGGATGATCGAGCCAGGCCTGACCCAGGGTATGGTGGAGTATGTCACCTTCGCGGTACTCGGCCTGCATCGCGACATGCCGCGCTATTTTCATCAGCAACGCCAGCAGCAGTGGCTGACACACGCGGTATTACCTGCCGCGCAGCGTCGGGTAGGCGTCATGGGGCTGGGCGAACTGGGCCAGGCCGCATTGCAACAGCTGGTGGCGCTGGGCTTTGACTGCGCTGGCTGGAGCCGCACACCGCGCCAGATTCCCGGCGTCCGCTGCTGGCACGGTGACGATCAGCTCGGGGCGTTTCTGGCGCACAGCGAGATTCTGGTCTGCCTGCTGCCGCTGACTGACACCACACAGGGTTTGCTTAACCGCACCCTGTTTAATCAGCTACCACAGGGCGCGGCGCTGGTGCAGGCCGGGCGCGGCCCCCAGCTGAATCAGGACGATCTGCTGCAGGCGCTGGAGAGCGGTCAGCTCCGTGCCGCCGTGATCGATGTGACCGACCCGGAGCCGTTACCGCCGGGTCATCCCTTCTGGCACCATCCCGCCATCTGGCTCACACCCCACATCGCCAGCCAGACGCAGAATGAGAGCGCCATTGCGGCACTGCTGGAAAATCTGCGGCGCCATCAGCGTGGCGAGCCGCTGCATGGTGAGATTGACCGTTCGCGAGGATATTAAGATGGAACATCTGGTGGCATTGCGCCGCGACCTGCATGCGCACCCGGAACTGGGCTTTCAGGAGCAGCGCACCAGCGACATCGTGGCGAACTTTCTGCAACAGCTGGGCATTGAGGTGCATCGCGGCATCGGTAAAACCGGCGTGGTCGGGATACTGAAAAAGGGCAGCAGTGAACGCATGATTGGCCTGCGGGCTGATATGGATGCGCTGCCGATGCAGGATCAGAGCGGCACCGACTGGCAAAGCCGCCTGGAGCAGGT
The DNA here is from genome assembly GCF_011800405.1 of Pantoea sp. EKM21T. Lineage (NCBI taxonomy): Bacteria > Pseudomonadati > Pseudomonadota > Gammaproteobacteria > Enterobacterales > Erwiniaceae > Pantoea > Pantoea sp. EKM21T. The sequence continues at coordinate 386,558 of NZ_JAALFV010000004.1, read as the reverse complement.
GAGCCACGCCTGCGGCCACGACGGTCACACCGTGATGCTGCTGGGAGCCGCAGAAAAACTGGCGCGCGACGTCAGCTTTGATGGCAGCGTCTGCTTTATCTTCCAGCCCGCCGAAGAGGGGCTGGCGGGCGCAAAGGCGATGATTGACGATGGCCTCTTCAGCCGCTTTCCCTGCGAGGCGGTCTACGCCATCCACAACTGGCCGGAACTGCCGCTCGGCCAGGTACAGACCCGCCCTGGCGCGATCATGGCGGCGGCTGATCGTTTTGATATCCGGGTACTGGGCGGAGGCGGTCATGCCGCGCAGCCGCATCTGACGCGCGATACTCTGCTGGCGACCAGCGAGCTGGTGGTGCAGCTGAATACTCTGGTCTCACGCGCCCTGGATCCGTGCGAAACGGCGCTGCTCACCGTCACCCGGATGCAGGGCGGCTTTTCGCACAACATGATCCCGGCGGAGGCGAACATCACCGGCACGGTGCGCACTTTCAGCCCTGCAGCGCAGGCGACGATTGAAGCACGACTGCGTCAGATGGCGGAGCACATCACCGCCGCCCACGGTTTGCACGCAGAGGTCAGCTATCTGCGCTACTACCCGGCGACCCTGAACAGTAATGCTGAAGCGCAGTTTTGCCTGCAGGCGCTGACGCAGGCGGGCATTAAGGCTGAGGCCGCGCCCCAGCCCGCACTTACCTCAGAAGATTTTGCTTTTATGCTGCAGGCGCGGCCCGGTGCCTATCTGTGGCTGGGGTCGGCACCCTGCAAGCCGCTGCATCATGCTGCATACGACTTCAACGATGCGCTGATCCCGCATGGCGTTAACGTTTTTGTCACGCTGATTCGTCAGGCGCTGGCAGAGAAATTTCCCTGCTGAATGCCGCAGGATTTTGACAGGAAATGCCGCTGTCTGAGGAATTACGGCAGCGTGACAAACCAGCGGGTTGCGATACTTGAGCCAACCGAACGTTACGTGGATGAGGGTTTAAAATGCAGAATGTCATGGCAGAGCAGCAAGCATACTCCGATAACAGCCTGTTACTGGATGCACGCGAGCAGAACGTGCCGCGCGGCGTAGTTACCGCCCATCCGCTGGTGATCGAACGCGCCAGAGGCAGTGAAGTGTGGGACGTGGAGGGCAATCGCTATCTCGACTTTGTCGGCGGCATCGGGGTGCTGAATGTCGGCCACAATCACCCGGCGGTGGTCAATGCGGTGACCCGCCAGCTCGGTCTGGTGTCTCATGCCTGCTTTCAGGTGGTGGCCTATCCGGGCTACATCGAGCTGGCGCAGCGGCTGAACAAACTGGTGGGCGGCGATGAGGCGTACAAAAGCGTCTTCTTTACCAGCGGCGCCGAAGCGGTGGAAAATGCGGTGAAGATTGCCCGCTCACACACCCAGCGCTCTGGCATTATCGCTTTTGATGGTGCGTTTCATGGCCGCACCCTGCTGGGTATCACCCTGACCGGCATGTCCGCGCCTTACAAACAGAATTTTGGCCCGTTCCCCGGCGATATCTACCGTCTGCCCTTCCCGAACCCGCTGCACGGTATTACTGAAGCGGACTGCCTGAAAGCGCTGGATCAGCTGTTTGCGGTGCAGATCCTGCCGGAGCGGGTCGCGGCGATTATCATTGAGCCGGTTCAGGGTGACGGCGGCTTCCTGCCCGCTGGCCCGGCATTTATGCAGGCGCTGCGTCGCATCACCAGCCAGCACGGTATTCTGCTGATTTGTGATGAAATACAGTCCGGCTTCGGGCGTACCGGCACGATGTTCGCCTTCCAGCAACTGGGTATCAAACCCGATTTAGTCACGCTGGCGAAAAGCCTGGGCGGTGGTCTGCCGATTTCCGGTGTGTTGGGGCGTGCGGAGATCATGGATGCACCGACGCCTGGCGGGTTAGGCGGTACTTATGGCGGCAACGCACTGGCCTGTGCGGCGGCGCTGGCGGTACTCGATCTGTTTGAGCAGGAAAACCTGTTGCAGCGCTCCTGCCAGCTTGGTGAGCAACTCAATGCACGACTGCGGCAACTGGCGGATAAATATGCCTGCATCGGTGACGTCCGCGGCGTGGGCTTTATGCAGGCGGTGGAGATCCTCGATTTCGAAACCGGTCGCCCGGATGCGGCCTTAACCCAGAGGATCCTCGACAGCGCCTGCCAGGAAGGATTGCTGCTGATCAAATGCGGCCTGCATCGCAACACCATCCGTTTCCTGGCGCCGCTGGTCACTACCGACTCACAGCTGGAAGAGGCGCTGCATATCTTCGATATTGCGCTGGCCCGCGCCACAGGCCGGTTGGGGTAAAGTGCGATTCCTCATTGATATTGTTAAAGTAATTTGAAAATCTCCCGCTGGTATAACCACTGCGAAGCGCTGGCGCGTTTACGGTAAAGCGTGATATACCTTCGGGAGGTTCTGCACATTTAATTAAGCGTCTATCCCATCAGGCTATTTCATTTGTCAGTCTGAAACTGGTCAGTGCTTACAATCCTCACGTACGCCATGTACGCGCCGGTTGTTCCGCGCTGTCCGTCTCCAGACTGCCTGCAACAATGACGCCTGGCGGGACAGGCTCTGACAATGAGGGGGGTGCTATGAACGGCTTAATGAAACTCGACCGCATCGACATCAACATCCTGGTGCAACTCCAGAAAGATGGCCGTATCAGCAACGTTAACCTCGCCGACGCCGTAGGCCTTTCGCCCAGTCCCTGTCTGCAACGGGTCAAACGTCTGGAACAGGCCGGTTTTATCACCGGTTATGAAGCGCACATTAATCTCACCCGCATTACCGATTCGGTGACGGTCTTTACCGAAGTCACTCTGTCAGGCCATCGCCGCGAAGACTTTATGAAATTTGAAAGTGCGATGCGCGACGTCGATGAGCTGATGGAGTGCCATCTGATTACCGGCGGCTATGACTATTTGCTGCGCTTTATTACCCGCAGCATTGAACATTACCAGGAAGTGATTGAGAAGATGCTCGACGCTCAGATCGGCATCGATAAGTACTTCAGCTATATCGTGATCAAATCCCCGATCATGAAAAGCAGCGTGCCGTTGCGATCGCTGATCGGCAAGCACAATTCGGTGGAGTTCGGCGTGTAGCGGGCGGCCAGGCGTCGCCCTCGCCATGTCTACCGGTGGAGAGAGGGCCGTCACCTGCCTTGTTTCTGCTTACTCTTTCGCGATTCACCCCAGCCGCACTTTTGTTCGCCCATCCGCTTCACTTCTCCCGTTAATGTGCCAGACGCCCCCTCAGCATAAAATTTCTTCATGACGCAAAATTCAGTCGCAACAGCCGGTTCTGTGGCGCGCTACAGCCTCAACCGTTGGGCGAACCCTTTTACACTGTTTTCAACCGATACAAGGAGTTGTCATGGACTCATTGCAGATTGCTGACCAGCAGTGGCAGCGCGAGGCGTTCACTGTCTCCACCAGCCGCCAGCGGCTCGACCTGGCGTGGATCCACATCCAGCTGGTGGAGAAATCCTACTGGGCCAAAGGCCAGCCGCTGGCCAAAACCGTGCGGGCGATTGCCGGTTCGCTGCCGTTTGGCCTCTATCACCAGCAGAGCCAGATTGGCTTTGCCCGACTGATTACTGACTACACCCGGTTTGGCTGGCTGTGTGACGTAATGATTGATGAAAACTGGCGCGGTCACGGGCTGGGCAGCTGGCTGGCAACCTGCGTTCGTGAACACCCGGAGCTGCAAACGGTGCATCGCTGGATGCTCTCAACCCAGGATGCCCATCAGGTCTATCAGCGGCTCGGCTGGCGTGTGGTGCAGCATCCCGAGGCACTGATGGAATTTCCCCCTTCCTGACACTGGAGTTACCCCGATATGCGATACCGCGTTGGCGTGGATATTGGCGGATCCTTTACCGATTTCGCCGTGCTCGATCAGCAAACGAACCAGATTCACACCCTGAAAGTCCTGTCACGACCGGATCAGCCAGGCAGCGAAATCGTTACCGGGCTGGCGCAGTTTCAGCAGCATCAGGGTATTGACCCCGCTGAGATTGGCTACTTCACCCACGGCACCACGGTAGGCATTAATGCGGTGATCCAGCGGCGTGGCGTGCGGCTGGCACTGTTCGCCACGGAGGGCTTCTGCGATGTCCTGGAGCTGGCCCGGCTTAAAATCCCGCATATTCACGATCTTTTCTCCCGGCGTCCTGCTCCGCTGATCACCCGCGATCGGGTGTTTGCCATCCGTGAACGCAGTGACGCGCACGGCAACGTGCTGCACGCGCCTGATCGCCAGAGCGTGCTCGACGCAATCGCTCAGGCACGCGCGGCAGGCTGTCAGGGCATTGTGGTGTCGCTGCTGCACAGCTATCGCAACCGGCACAATGAAGCGGCGGTGAAGGCGATTATCGACGAGGTGGCACCCGAGCTGCTGACCTCCTGTTCCGCTGACATCTGGCCGATCATCCGTGAATATGAACGCACCATTACCGCCACCATTAATGCCTACGTGCAGCCGATGGTGATCCACTACCTGGAATCCTTTGAGCAGGCGCTGCAACGGCTCGGCGTCAGGCCGCCGCCACGCATCACCAAATCCAACGGCGGGGTGATGGGCGTCGATCAGGCGAAACGCGAATGCGTGCAGATGGTGCTCTCCGGCACCGCATCCGGGGTGATTGGTGCCAGCTATCTCGCCAGCGCCTGCGGTTTTGACAAAATCCTCAGCCTGGATATCGGCGGCACCAGCGCCGACGTGGCGGTGATCATCGACGGCAAAGTGGCGCAGGGCAACGGCGAAATTATCGGGGATTTCCCAATCTTTATTCCTTCTGTCGCCGTCACCTCGGTGGGTCAGGGCGGCGGCTCGCTGGCGTGGATCGATGGTCAGGGTGTGCTGCAGATGGGCCCGGACAGTGCCGGATCGCTGCCTGGCCCGGTCTGCTTCCAGCGCGGCGGCACGCAACCCACCGCCACCGATGCGTTCGCCGCCTGCGGCATGATGGGCCATGGCGCGCTGGGTTATAACGCCGTCACTGTTGATGTGGACGCCGCCTGCGCGGCCTGGCAGCCGCTGGCGGATGCGCTTGGCGTCACGTTGCAGGAAACGGCAGAGACCGCCATCCAGCTGGCGATCTCCAGCATGTACAGCGACACCAGCGGGCTGTTGTCGCGCTTTGGTCTCGATCCGCGTGAATTCTGGTTCCTCGCCTTTGGCGGAGCGGGTCCGATGATGGGCTGCTTTCTGGCCCGCGAACTGAATATGAAAGGGGTGATTGTGCCGCCGACGCCGGGCGTGCTGTCCGCGCTGGGCGGGCTGGTGGCGGACATTCGTAACGACTTTATCCGCACGCTCTACGGCGATCTGACACCCGCCCTGGCCGACACCCTGGCCAGTGAAGCCGAAGCATTACAGCAGCGCGCCTGTGGCTGGCTGGCCCAGGAGCACGGCAGCGATATGCCTTACAGCCTGCAGTTCAGCGCGGATATGCGCTATCGCGGTCAGTCGTTTGAGATCGACGTACCGCTGGAGGCGAACTGGCTGGCGCAGGCGGATTTCACTGCGCTGCATGACGCCTTTGATCGCCAGCACCAGCAGCTGTTTGGTCACTGTGACCCGCAGGCGCCGGTGCAGTTGATCAACCTGCGGCTGGTGATTGCATCACCGACGCCGAAACCGGTGATTAACCCACTGGCTCCGGCCACGGAACCGGTGCCGGTACTGAAACAGACCAGGGCGTGGATCGACGGCGGCTGGCATCAGGTTGATTTAGTGCTGCGTTCAGTGCTGCGTGCCGGACATCAGCTCAGTGGCCCGGTCATCATCGCCCAGGATGACTGCACCACCTGCGTGCCGCCCGGCATGGGCGTCACGGTCGATTCATTCGGTAATCTGCTGATCACGGCGAACGAGGCATAACATGGCGATTGATGGACGTAACTTACAGATCCTGGCGAACTACTGCGCCGCCGCTGCCGATGCGATGGCCTTTACGCTGATGCGCACAGCGCACTCCACCTTTGTTAAAGAGACGGAAGATTTCTCCTGCCAGATTGTCAGCCGCAGCGGCCTGGCGTTTGCCTCGCCGCGCAGCTTCGGCGCCCCCTGGTACAGCGGCATCGACTATGCGCCGGTGCTGGCACTGATTGAAGAGTACGCTGACGGCGACATCTGCATTACGAACGACGCCTACGCCGGCAACGTGGCGACCCACTCGCCCGATATCCATATCTGGAAACCGGTGTTCCACCAGGGTGAAATTGTCTGCTTCGTGGTGGGCCACATTCATAACACCGACGTCGGCGGCGCGGTGCCTGCCTCGCTGTCGCGCTCGCTGACCGATATCGTGCAGGAGGGGATTCGCATCCCGCCGCTGAAGATCATGCGGCAGGGTCAGCTCAACGAAGAGGTCGCCAGCATCATGCGGCTCAATGTGCGGGTGCCGGATCAGAACTGGGGCGATTTCAAAGCCCAGCTGGCGTCGGTGAACGTCGGCGAGCGTAAAATCCATGACATTATTGCCCGCTTTGGCATCGCCGATTTTTTGCAGGGCATTGAGGGCATTCTCGATTACGCCGAAGCGCAGGCGCGCAGCATTATCAAAACCATTCCCGACGGGGAATACTTCTATGCCGACTACGCCGATGAAGATGGCGAGGGCGGTTATCCCTGCCGTATCGCCATTACTCTGCGGGTGCAGGGCGATCAACTGGAGCTGGACTACACCGGCAGCGATCCGCAGCTGGCCTCGTCGCTGAATATGCCGACTGGCGGACGTGAGCGGCATCCGCTGGCGCTGGTGGGTGTTAACTATGCGCTCTCTACGCTGGACCGTTCACTGCTGCTTAACGCCGGTACGCTGCGACCCACTAGGGCAATCCTGCCGCCTGGCACGGTCATGAACTGTGAAGCGCCCGCAGCGGTAGGGATGCGCTCCCTGACCTGTGCACTGTCGCAGATTGCCACTATCGGCGTCTTCTCGCTGGCGATGCCGGAGCGTTTGCCCGCGAATTCACCGGGCGGCAACTCAATCATGAACATTCGTACCCAGACGCAGAATCGCAGTGTGGTCGCCTCGCTGGGTCCGGTGGGCGGCGGCGCGGGCGGCACGCCGCGTCACGATGGGCCTGACGGCTCCGGCGGTCTTTCAGCCTTTCTGAAAAACACCCCGATTGAGATCAACGAAGCGGAAGTGCCGATCCGCTTTCATCGCTACGGACTGGCTCAGGACAGCGCCGGAGCCGGTCGCTATCGCGGCGGTTTAGCCACCGAAATGGCATTTGAGATTTTCTCGCCCAATACCACCATTACCGCGCGCAACCGTAACCGATCGGTGTTTGCCTCGGCGGGCGTCGTCGGCGGCCAGAGTGGGGCGCTCTCTTACTTCCGTACCCGGCGTGACGGTGAGGTCATCAATCACGGTAACACTGATGTGATCCACTGCCTGCCGGGTGACGTGGTCGAAGTGCGCGGACCCGGCGCGGGCGGTTATGGCCTGCCAACACAGCGCGATGCCGACGCGGTGATGCAGGATGTGCGCTGCGGTTATCTCAGCGTCGCGGCAGCCAGGACGCAGTATGGCGTGGTGGTAGTTGATCACCACGTGGATCGGGCAGCAACGGAGCGCCTGCGCGCCACAATGCCGCAGCAGGCTGCGCACCATTTTGAGCACGGCGAAGCACGGAGTCGCTTCGAAACGCTCTGGACGCCACAGCGTTATCAGTTACTGACCGCCTTTCTGGCAAGCGCGCCGGTGAGCTGGCGTCACTTCCTGAAAACCCAGGTATTCCGGGTAGTGGCAGAGATAGGCGAAACGGCGGATATGGAACAAATATTCAGTGATTTGCGTCAGCGATACCCGGCAATGGCGAACAATTAACGGCGATTGCCCATCGTCTACTACGCTTTAAGTCTGCATGGACTACAAGGGGAAACGCGACGATGAGCATGAAAACCAGTGATTTTTTTGTCCAGCGCCTGAAAGAGTGGGGCGTCACACGCATCTATGGCTATCCGGGAGATGGCATCAATGGGGTGCTGGGCGCCATTCAGCGTGCTAACGCCAAAGGCGACGGCATCGAATTTATTCAGGTACGCCACGAAGAGATGGCGGCCTTTATGGCGGCCGGACACGCCAAATTCACCGGTGAGCTGGGCGTCTGCCTCTCTACCGGCGGGCCCGGCGCGACCCATCTGCTGACGGGACTCTATGACGCCAAAATGGATCATGCCCCGGTGCTGGCGATTGCCGGACAGGCGGAAGCGACCGCGCGCGGTTCCAGTTATCAGCAGGAGATGAACCTGGATCGCATCTTCTCGGACGTTGCCAACTTCGTTCAGGAAGCCTCGACTTCGACCCAGGTGCGCCATCTGCTCGACCGGGGCGTGCGCATCGCCAAAGCGCAAAACGGCGTGGCGGTGATCATCATCCCTAAAGATATTCAGGATGAAGAGTGGCAGCCGCCGCAGCATCTGCACGGTTTTACCCATTCCGGCAGCGGCTATCAGCGTCCCAAAGTGATCCCTTATGAAGCGGATCTGCAACGCGCCGCTGAGGTGCTGAACGCCGGCAAAAAAGTGGCGATTCTGATTGGCGCAGGCGCACGTAACGCCGCCGTCGAGGTGGTACAGGTCGCCAATGTGCTGGGTGCGGGCGTGGCAAAAGCGCTGCTGGGCAAAGATGTGCTGCCGGACGATGCGCCGTTTGTGACCGGTTCGATTGGCCTGCTGGGCACGAAGCCCTCATCCGATTTAATGCAGAACTGCGACACCCTGCTGATGATCGGCAGCGGCTTCCCGTGGACGGAGTTCCTGCCGGAAGAGGGCAAGGCGCGTGCGGTGCAGATAGACATCGATCCCGCCATGCTCGGCCTGCGCTATCCCAGCGAAGTGAATCTTCATGGCGATGCGGCTGAAACCCTGCGCGCCCTGCTGCCGCTGCTGGAGCACAAAGAGGATCGCAGCTGGCAGGAAGATATCGCGCTTCAGGTGCGCGACTGGTGGACGCTGATGGAAGAGCGCGCCATGGCACCCGCTAATCCGGTCAACCCGCAGCGGGTGGTGTGGGAGATGTCGCCACAACTGCCGGATAACGCCATTGTCACCTCGGACTCTGGTTCCTGTGCCAACTGGTTCGCCCGCGACTATCGGGTTAAGCAGGGTCAGCGCGCCTCGCTTTCCGGCGGTCTGGCCTGTATGGGCGCGGCGGTGCCTTATGCGATTGCCGCAAAATTTGCCCACCCCGACAAACCGGTGGTGGCGCTGGTGGGTGACGGTGCGATGCAGATGAACAACATGGCGGAGCTGATCACCATCCAGAAATACTGGCAGCAGTGGGCCGATCCACGCCTGATCGTCTGCGTGTTCAACAACCAGGATCTCAATCAGGTCACCTGGGAGCAGCGGGTCATGGAGGGGAATCCCCGCTTTGACGCCTCGCAGCAACTGCCGGATGTGAAGTATGCCGAGTTTGCGCAGTCGCTGGGAATGGTCGGTATTTTTGTCGATAATCCTGACGATCTGGCGGCGGCATGGCAGCGTGCGCTCAGCGCCGATCGCCCGGTATTGCTGGAGGTGAAAACCGATCCGGAAGTTGCCCCGTTACCGCCGCACATCACCTTTAAACAGGCGAAAGCCTTTATGGCGTCGATGGTGAAAGGCGATCGCGGTGCGGCACAGATCATCAGCGACACCGCCAGCCAGCTGTTCAATAAAAAGCATTAAGGGCTAAGTGGGGCGGTCGCGCCTCGCTAACCTTAAATCCCGGATGCACTCGCGTCCGGGTCTCCAGTCACTTCATCATCATCAACGGGAGTCTTACCATGACTGCTCACTCCAGCCCTGTCTGGTTAATATCGGGATGTTCGACCGGATTTGGTCGTGAACTGGCGCAGCAGACCATCGCGCGTGGTTTTAAGGTCGTCGTGACGGCACGTGATACCTCTTCCATTGCCGATCTGGTTGAGGGACACGACAACGCGCTTGCAGTAGCGCTGGATGTGACCCACCAGGCGAGCATCGACCAGGCCGTCAAAACGGCACTCGACACGTTCGGCACCATTGATGTGCTGGTCAACAACGCCGGTTACGGCTATCAGAGCTCGGTGGAAGAGGGTGTGGAAAGCGAAATCCGCGCGCAGTTTGATGCCAACGTCTTTGGCCTGTTTGCCCTGACCCGCGCCGTGCTGCCCGCGATGAGAAAGGCGCGCAGCGGCCACGTCATCAACATTACCTCGGTGGCAGGCTTAATTGGCTTTGCCAGTTCAGGCTACTACTCTGCCAGCAAACATGCGGTGGAAGGCTGGTCAGATTCGCTGGCGCTGGAAGCGGGACCGCTGGGCATTCGCGTTACCTGTGTCGAGCCAGGTCCGTTCCGCACCGACTGGGCGGGACGCTCCCTGCATCAGACGCCGAGCACGCTGCCAGACTATGCAGAGACTGCAGCCGCACGGATGAAAGCCACCGCCGAATACAGCGGCACGCAGAAGGGCGATCCGGCGCGGGCCGCCACGGCAATGATCGCCATCACTGAGCATGACAACCCGCCACGCCATCTGGTGATGGGCGCCTGGGGCCATGATGCCGTGACCAGTAAGCTTAAAGAGCGGCTGGCTGAGATCGAAGCGTGGAAACAGACGTCGGTGGAGACGGATTTTCCGGAGTAGAGGTGAGTTGCGGGTGGCGGAAAGCCGTCTGCGAGTGAGCCAGAAGCTGATAAAAATACGAAAGGCCCGTTATCGGGCCTTTAAGCGTTAAGCGCTGATCTTAGCTTTCTGCATTTCGCGCGCATTCAGCTCTTTCAACTTGCGGCGTAACAGGGCAGACGACGAGCGTTTTTTCCTCTGAGCTAACTGGGCTTTAATGGCGGGCAGATCGGGTCTGGCCAGCCATTCAGCAATCAATAGTGCCCTTAACTCCTTATACCTGGTTTCGACCGGAGCCAAAGGGGTTGTTTCATCGTGTTTATTGTAAAACGACATAGCAAGCTCTCCCTGTAGTCACTACTTTATAAGCCCGGAAACAGTCCGGGATTAAAGGTTGCGGCGCTTTCTTTGGCAACCCTGTCCGGCGATTGTAGCGTAGTTCATTTTTTAACCCAAGCAAAGCATCGTAGATCTCCTCAAGGGGTGTCGGGCGATTGCGGTCAACGATCTCTCCTGATGCAGCCTGGAAAACAAAACCGCCTATAAAGAAGCTTTCATGGTGTGCCATTAACGCCAGGAGTACGCTTTTGAAAACGACAGCACTGCCTAATCCTGCAAAGCTGATATGGCGGAAATCGCCCAGGCACTCCAGACCATCGAACACGTCAAAACAGACTTCAGCCAGCCCGTTAACCGGAAAGGCGATACCGGGTGGCATCCGGTATCCGATACGGTTAAAGGTCTGTTCATCTATCCGGTCGCCAACGATGACGGTGTAAGTCTCATTACCGACAACAAACACGTAGCTGTGATAAACCTGACGATCATAAATGAATCTTTTTCGTCTGATTTCGTAGTTTTCGAGATAAATATCTTCCTCAATGCGCACTTATCATCCCTGCAGGCTGCATGTGAATCTTTAAGCCGTGATTTTTCAGTGCCTGCTCAGACCGGTCAAACATCCCTGGTAAAAATGTGGTTATTCATTCCAGCATATCGGCCGCTGTTGCTGATTACCGACATCGTTTTGTAAACCAGCCCGCAAACCATTCAGCTATTACGCCCCCTTATCGCGCAGCCCTGCGCCATCATCGTGCTGGAAAAATAAACAGTCGCCTGCACCTGGCATCATAAGAATTCGATCTTGTATCCCAGCCCGTATTCCATCTGGCATCCCCACCTCAGACCGGTTGATTCACCGCTAACTGGCACGCTTCATGCACTAGCTGACAGGTACACTTTTGGCGAGGTAACCCATGTTTGACTCCTTATTAGACGAAGATGCCACCACGATGGCCGCTCTGATTCGCAGCGGGGACGTGTCGGCGTGCGAGCTGACCGTGGCGGCGCTGGCCCGGATGGAACAGCGGGAACCGGCGATACAGGCTTTTTGTACTCCGACGCCTGAACTGGCGCTGGCACAGGCCAGAGCCGTGGATGCCCGACGGGCACGCGGAGAAACACTGGGCGCGCTGGCGGGCGTACCGCTGGCGGTGAAGGATTTAATCTGCACCGCAAACGTCAGAACCACCTCCGGTTCGGTGGCGTACAAAGATTTCGTGCCGGAAGATGATGACATTACGGTGGAACGGTTGCTGGCCGCCGACGCCATTCTGCTTGGCAAAACCACCGCACCGGAGTTTGGCTACAGCGGGGTCGGGCACAATCCGCTGTTTCCGTCGCCACGGAATCCCTGGGATTTGAGCATGACGCCAGGAGGGTCCAGCGCTGGTTCGGGTGCGGCGGTGGCGGCGCGGCTCTGCCCGATTGCACTGGGCAGCGACGGCGGCGGGTCGGTACGCATTCCGGCGGCGCACTGCGGTATTTTCGGCTTCAAGGCGTCGATGGGCCGGGTGCCGCTCTGGCCCGGCTGTCGTGATGAACGCTACCCCGGCGTGTCGAGCTGGGAGTCACTGGAGCACATCGGTCCGATGACGCGCAGCGTGCGCGATGCCGCGCTGATGATGTCGCTGATGGCCGGACCGGATATGCGCGATCGCCACTCGATTCCCTGCAGCGATGTCGACTGGCTGGGTGCGCCACACCATCTGCCAGGCAAACGGCGCATCGCCTTCAGCGCGGATTTTGGCTATGTGGCCGTTGACCCGGAAGTGCGGGCAGTGGTCAGCGCGGCGGTGCAGCGTTTTGCCGCTGAAATCGGTGCTGAACTGGAACTGGCCGATCCGGGCTTCCCTGATCCGTCGGCGGCCTTTGGCGCGCTGGTGGCGATGGAGAGCGATCTCACCGGTATGCGCCGGATGCTGGCGGAGCAGGGCAGCGAGATGTCGCCGCATCTGGTCGCCATGCTGCAGCGCGAATGGCGGGCGGAAAACTTCACCGATGCCATCACCACCCGAAAAGCGGTCAGCAACTGCCTGTGGCGCTTTATGCAGCGCTTTGACCTGCTGATTACCCCGACGCTGGCGGTACCGCCGTTTCCGCTGGGGATGCAGGGACCGGAGATCATTGATGGCCGCATGGTCCGCAGCGATCACTGGCTCTCGTTCTGCTACCCGTTCAACTTCACCGGTCAGCCCGCCGCGTCCGTGCCCGCCGGTTTTACCGCCAGCGGCTTGCCCGTCGGTCTGCAGATTGTCGGACGTCATCTTGATGATGCCTTAGTGCTGGCTGCCAGTGCCGCTTTCGAGCGCATTCAGCCGTGGAATCACCTTCAACCCGGAATCGCCCAATGAAAACGTCTACTACGCCTGCGCTGGAGCAGGAGTTTGAACATGAGCCGGTACCGCTGTCGCACCGTCATTCTACCCGCTCCGTCTCGGCCGTCTGGTTTGGATTTCCGATGATCCTCACCAATGCGCTGTTTGGTGGCATCATTACCTGGCATCTGGGGTTCTGGCCTGCGCTGATCGCCATTCTGCTGGGAAACCTGGTGCTGTTCGCCTATGTCGGCGCGCTGAGCTGGTACGCCGGTAACAGCGGAATGAATTTCGCCCTGCAGGCCAGACGCACCTTTGGCAGCAAAGGCTACATCCTGGTCTCGGGTTTTCTCTCGACGGTGGTGATCGGCTGGTATGCCTTCCAGACCGGCCTTACCGGCACGGTCATTAATCAGACCTTTGGCTGGAATGCGCTGGCGGTGACGGCCTTTGCCATGATCCTCTATACCGGCATCACGTTCCTGGGCGTGCGGGCGCTGTCGGTGCTGGGGATGATCGCCGCGCCGCTGTTTGTGGTGCTGGGAATGGTGGCGCTGTGGCTGATTAGCAAACAGCACGACTTCTCCGTGGTGACGCAGTGGAAGGGCAGCGCCAGCGTAGCCGGTGCAATGAGTATGGGCACCGCCGTCACCATGGTGGTGGCCGGTTTTGCTGACTCCGGCACCATGACCGCTGACTTTACCCGCTGGTCGAAGAATGGCCGTTCGGCGGTGATCGCCGCGTTCTCTGCCTTCCCGGTCGCCAATGTTATCTCCTATCTGTTTGGTGTAGTGATTGTGGCCGTGGGCGCCGCGGTTGATCCGCTGACCAATGGCGGTAACTTCCTGCCGATGCTGATGGGGCACAGCGCCTTTTTGTCGGTAGTGGCCTGCCTGTTTGTCTTTATCAATCTCGGATCGGTCTGCACACACTGCCTCTATAACGGGGCGGTGGGCTTCAGTCATCTGTTCAGCAGTAAAATGCGGCTCTGGACGCTGATCCTGGGTGCCATTGGCGGCGTGCTGGCGCTGGCGGGCGTCTGGTCTTACTTCCTGGAGTGGCTCAGCCTGCTCGGCATTGTGGTGCCGCCGTTTGGTGCGGTGATGATCGTGGATTTAATTTTTATGGCGCGCATCAGCGAACAGCGTCCGGCGCAGCGTTTTCGTGGTACTGCGTTTGCCGCCTGGGCGATTGGCAGCCTGTGTGCGGTGATCGCCCACGTCGCTTTCCCTCAATTTGGTGAAGCGGTTATTGGTCTGGTGACCGCCACCATCAGCTACAGCGTGATCAGCAAAATGCGCATGCCGCGCCCGGTAATGGAGAACAGCAATGTCCGACTATAGCGTTAATTCAACCCCCTACGCCTGGCCGTTTGACGGCACTTTTACACCGGCTGACACCGCGCTGATCGTGATTGATATGCAGACCGACTTCTGCGGCGTGGGCGGCTATGTCGACAGCATGGGCTATGACGTGAGTCTGACCCGCGCGCCCATCGCACCGTTGCAGCAGGTGCTGGCGGCGATGCGTGCCCGGCAGTTTCCGGTTATTCATACCCGCGAAGGGCACCGGCCCGATCTCAGTGATTTGCCCGCCAACAAACGCTGGCGCTCGCGACGGATGAACGCCGGGATCGGGGATGAGGGACCGTGCGGCCGTATTCTGGTGCGCGGTGAACCGGGCTGGGAGATTATCCCGGAGCTGGCACCGCTGCCGGGTGAGGTGGTGATTGATAAGCCGGGTAAGGGATCGTTTTATGCCACCGATCTGGAGCTGATATTGCGCAGTCGCGGCATCCGTAATCTGATCCTCACCGGCATTACCACCGACGTCTGCGTCCACACCACGCTGCGCGAAGCCAACGATCGCGGCTTTGAGTGCCTGGTGCTGTCTGATTGCTGTGCTGCGACCGAGCAGCATCATCATGAGGCGGCGCTGAGCATGATCCATATGCAGGGCGGCATCTTTGGCGCGGTCGCCCATTCTGCCGCGCTGCTGGATAGCCTGGGGGTTTAATTTCCCGCAACAACGGGTGAAGGGTGATGTTGATCTTCTGATCTCAGATGCATCACGCAGCCAGAAAGCCTGAGCACAGAGCTGCGCTCAGGCTTTCCACATCAGTATCACTCATGCTGCGCATTGTCTGGCGCAATCGTTTTCATCAGCGCCGCGAGCTGATCGGCGGGCACTGCCTGACTGAACAGATAGCCCTGCAACTGATTACAGCCTGCATCTGCCAGCGCAGACATCTGTCCTGGCGTCTCGACGCCTTCTGCTGTCACCATCAGACCCATGGCATGACCCAGTTTCACCACCGATTCAACAATCGCCACTGAATTTTCCGCCACGCCCAGCGACTGGGTGAATGAGCGATCGATTTTGATTTTATCCACCGGAAAGTTGCTGAGATAGTTCAGGCTGGAGTAACCGGTGCCAAAGTCATCCAGCGCAATCCGGAAGCCCGCGTCACGCAGCTCCACAATAATGGCGCGTGCTTCACGTTCATCTTCGATTAACACCCCTTCGGTGATCTCCAGTTCCAGGCGCTTCGGATCGCCGCCGTTCTGGCTGACAATCGCCATCACCCGCTCAACAAAGCCGGTAGAGCGGAACTGCACCGGCGAGACGTTGACCGCCACCAGCAGCTCGGGAAAACGTTGCTGAGTGACGCAGGCTTCAGCCAGCACCCATTCGCCCAGCGGAATAATCAGGCCGGTCTCTTCGGCAATCGCGATAAATTCACCGGGCGCAATCAGGCCGCGGGCTGGATGGTGCCAGCGCAGCAGCGCTTCGATGCCCACCATCTGCTGACCGCCAATATCCATCAGCGGCTGATACCACACCTCCAGCCCCTGATGGGTATGCAGCGCCGTACGCAGGTCGGCAGCGATGGTCTGTCGGGTCCGCACCGACTCATCCATCGCCCGTTCAAACTGACGATACGTGCCGCGCCCGCCGCTTTTGGCCTCATACAGCGCAATATCCGCTTTGCGCATCAGTTCCAGCCGATCAACCCCATCTTTGGGTGCCAGCGCCAGTCCGATACTGGCACCACTCCAGACATCGCTGCCAAACAGCGTAAAAGGCTCACTCAGTTCGTCGATAATGCGCTGTGCCAGGCTATGCACCTGGCCGATATTATCGACATCTGGCATCACCACGATAAATTCATCACCGCCGATGCGTCCTACCGTATCGCTGGCCCGCACGATACGGCTCAGGCGCTGTGCGACCGCGATGATCAGTTCATCTCCGGCATGATGACCGTGAGTGTCGTTGATGGTTTTAAAGCGGTCGAGGTCGATGAGCAGCAGCGCCACCCGCTGATCGTGGCGCGTCGCCAGAGCCAGCGCCTGGGTTAAGCGGTCTTCGACCAGTGCGCGGTTCGGCAGGCCGGTCAGCACATCATGAAACGCCAGATGCTGTGCCTGAGCCTCCGACGCGCCGAGCCTGAGCATGGATTGCGAGAGGTTCACCGAGGAGTTCCAGAGTCGCCGCACCATATAAAGGCAGAGCAGGGATATCGCCAGTACCGCCAGCCCGGTAGATGGCCCGATGGTGCGCAGCATCTGCGCACCGGGACGGGAGGGGATCCAGTTCAGATAGCCAACCGCCTCGCCCGCCTGCGCGATCAACAAATAGCGTGCACCGGTTCCCGGCTGTGGCGTGCCGTCGGAGAAGTGCAGCCCCTGCAGCTGATTGCGTTCCGCCAGACCCGCCAGATAGCCGTCATCAAGAAATTTCAGGCTCACCAGCCGGAAACGCGGCAGGGCATTATCATCCCGCTGGATGTTACCCACTGCCAGCGCGGCGGCACGGTTTGTCACACGGGCATAATCCGCGTTATCGTGGCGCGCCGGATCGTTGACCAGCGGACTTTGCAGCACCTCACCAATCAGCGGGTCATTTTCAGGGGCGGAGACCGGCTGGCCTTCGCGCCAGACTCTGACGATCTGATTTTGCTGGTCCAGCACCAGAATCAGCTGATGGCCGAACATCTCATACAGCCACAGCCCAATGTTCTCATCCAGCCACCTGCTGCTGTTGCCCTCTGCCAGATGCTGCTCAAAGGGTCCCCAGCGCGACAGGCTATGCAGCTGGCGCAGATGCTCATTCAGACTCTGTGAAAAAGAGGCTTCAATCATCCGTTGCTGCTGATGGCGGGCCTCCGTATTGGTGAGTGAGGTACCAACAAAGAGCGCAGCGCCTGCACCTACAAACGTCAGCAATAAGATAGCGACCAGCGGCACCAGGACTTCACGCAGGAAACTGCGACGAAAATCAGAGGAAAGTTTAAGGGTGTTAATCATATTGTTGTTTTTCTCAGCAGCAGGGGAACAGCTTAAAAATTAGCAGATTGCACAAAAACGTCACGCAAAGCGTTACGCTTAGTGATTCTGGCAACGTTTTTGTTGCCGGATGGCCAGGGCAGCCTAAATAATGGGGAGTGAAAAAGTGTCCGTGTTGTATCAGATATTTTAATGGGGTTAGCTGGCTGGACGGTGACATGAGGGCCAACATTCGGCCTCTGTATCAGTAGCCATAAGGCTGGCGCGCGACAGCCTCTCTGGACGCATCACCGTGCATTTCCTGTTAACTTCGCCGCGATGGTTCATACTCATGTGCGCTGATTGTGTTACGAACGGATAGCCGTGAAGACAACGGTTACTGAGTTTGTCACTTATCTGACAGCCTGAGGTTGTCAGCTTACTATAAGGGAAAATAATGCCATTGTTATTCGGTGAGTTATCTGGTTTCCCGTCATGGGTGCCTGTTGTATTACTCGTCTCGCTCTCTTTTGTGCTGGGATTTCTGGCCCGCCTTATCCTGCTCCGGTTCATCCGCTACTGGCAGATTCGTGACAGAAAACTGTTTAAATCCCTTGAGAAGCATCTTAGCGGCTCGATGTTCTTTTTTATTCCGTTATTAATGATTAATGTCGGCGTTAATTACATCGATTTCCAACCGGAATCTCTCTCTTTAATCACCAATATTATCAATGTCTTTATTATTATGTCATTTTGCTCGGTCTTAATCCGGCTGACCAATGTGGCGCAGGATATGCTTTATATCCGCTATGACATTAATATTTCCAATAACCTTCGTGCGCGTAAAATTCGCACGCAGATTATCTATGTCAAAAAAGTGGTTATTGTCATCCTGGTTCTGTTCTGTGTTTCGCTGATTCTGCTCAGCTTCCCTGGCGTCCGGAAATTCGGCACCACCATTCTGGCCGGTGCGGGTGTTGCCGGTATCATTATTGGTTTTGCGCTGCAAAAGTCGCTGGTCAATCTTTTCGCCGGTATTCAGATCGCCTTTACCCAGCCTATTAAAATTGATGATGCGGTAGTGGTAGAAAAAGAGTGGGGCTGGATTGAGGAGATCAACCTGACCTATGTGGTGGTGCGCATCTGGGATTTGCGTCGGCTGGTGTTGCCGATCACCTACTTTACCGAAAACCCGTTTCAGAACTGGACGCGCAATAACGCCCAGATCTTAGGCTCGGTGTTCCTTTACGTGGATTACTCCATGCCGCTGGAGCCGCTGCGCAAGCATTTTGAAAAGGTGCTGAGCGAAACCAAGCTTTGGGATCAGGAAACGTCTGTGCTACAGGTGACCGACACCACCGAGAAAACCATGACCATCAGGATGCTGATGACCGCGCAGAACTCCCCGATCGCCTTTGATTTACGCTGTTACGTGCGTGAAAAAATGATTGAGTTTATTCAGCAGAATTACCCGGAAAGCCTGCCGCAGGTGAGAGCGTCACTGACGGATACCGGGCGTGAGAAGGTGGGAATAGGGACGGCAGAATAGGGGCAAGCTGGGAGCGGCAGTTTGAGAGGGTGTGTGCATCCTGATGGCTGTCGCTCCGTTGTTCTTTCAGGGCAGGCGATGGTGTCTTTGTCCGCATGGTGTCTGAAGCGGACATAATTGTTTTGGCCATCTTCTGGTAGGCCCGATGTCTGCAGAAGAAGCTGCAGACATCAGCCTGACTCAGTTAAAAGCTCACCCACGGATCGCTTGAAACTTTTTCTTTTACCTGAACAGACAGTATGGCCGGGGAGCGTAAGTCTGTCACGACCGCACCAGTCTGCAACCTGAACCGGCTGGTAATCGCACTTAACGATTTAACCTGTTCCTCCAGTACACCCGTAGCAGCAGCAGAAGCCTGAACCAGCGTGGCGTTCTGTTGAGTCACACTGTCCATTTCGGTTACAGCCGTGCCGATCTGATTTATTCCCTTACTCTGTTCAGAAGACGCCGCCGCAATCTCTCCCAGCAGCGAGGTCACGCCGGTCACATCGCTGATAATTTTTTCTGTTGTCAGCGAAACCTGAGCCACTTTCTGCTCACCCAGACCGACGTTCAGATTGGATTCAGCAATTAACTTTTCAATTTCCCGCGCAGACTGTGTGCTGCGTTGTGCAAGCGTGCGAACTTCGTTAGCAACCACAGCAAAACCGCGACCCTGGTCGCCTGCACGTGCTGCTTCTACCGCTGCGTTCAGTGCCAGAATGTTTGTCTGAAAGGCAATGCTGTTTATTACGGAGGTAATTTCACTGATGGCCATTGCGCTGGTTTTGATGTCTGCCATCGTGCGCACCACTTCCCGCATTGCCGCGCCGCATTCCGAAGCGGTTCCGGAAGCCGCAGAGGCCGCGTCGCTGGCGACTGAGGCATTACCGGCGTTGAGTGAGACAGTAGACGAGAGCTCCTCCATGCTCGCCGCGGTCTCTTCGAGCGCTGCCGCCTGTTGCTCCGTGCGGCTGGAAAGACTGTGGTTGCCGTCGCTTATCTGCGTGGTAACGCGAGCCACTTCGCTTACGCCATTGACGATTTCACTGACCATCGTTTTCAGGCCAAGCTGCATATTTTCAAGCCCCTGCAGAAGCCTGCCCATTTCATCGTTGCGGAGATTGTGGAACTCCGATGTCAGATCGCCGGCACCAATGGCTGCCGTTACTTCGCCAGCACGACGCAGGGGCTTGATCAGCACATTTTTCAGTACCACCGCCACAATGACTGAAGCCAGGATAAAGAGTATGACCGACACACCCGCAGCAACATAAGCAATGTGCGTATCGGTATCGGCCTGTTGGGTGATGTTTACGGCTGACTGTTTATGTATGGCAATAACCTTGTCCAGCGGAACGCGGTAAGCCTCATCAAGTGCCACGACTTTTGTACCAGCAAGCATCAGAAAAGCGGGTACATCCCTTTTCTGCAGCGCGGTGAAAAGGGCACCAACGCCTTGCTGAGTGTAATCGTTGTAGCGTGCGGCCAGCTCCCGTGACAGTTCCGCTTCACCGGCCATTTTTGGTGCAGCCTGATAGGCCTGCATAAAGCGCAAGCCGCCATCATAGTAAAATCTGGCCTGGGCCAGCGCGGCATTAAACGCCTCTGGATTGCTGCCGTCAGCATAAGGAACAGCGGCCAGCAGTGTGGTGCGAGCGGCACGTATCCAGTTCGTCGTGTCAGCGACGCCAAGGGTTGCAGAAACTTCATGGTTGAGATTTTTGAGAGACTCCGCACTGCGATTCAGATAGATCACACTCAGCAATGAAGAAGCAAGAAAGACAAAAAACAGAAACAGTCCGGATAACGTCAGGATCGTGGTGAGACGTGTATTTTTCAGCATGGCAGTAAAGCTCCAGGTAAGATGTCTTACGATTATCGGCCTGGAGCAGCCAGAGATTACTCACGGTTATTAACCAACGGCAGTGCAAAAATCGCGCATAAATTTAAGAAGGCAGGCTTCAGTAAAAATAAAATGACAATTTAAAATTATGATGTTGAATCAGATGGTTTATTTATTTTTTAAGGTTTTGAATATTCAGATTAACTTAAAAAATAGTGGAAAATTACAATGTTAATTTGAGAGGGAATGATGGAATACCATCAAAAGGGCATCAGAATTTTGCCAGCCGGGATGCTTTTTGATTCAATTATCTGCGACTTCTACTCTTTTTCAGTTTTTGAAAAAGCCTTTGGGACATGATCAACTGTTCAGGAAT
Source organism: Pantoea sp. EKM21T (assembly GCF_011800405.1). NCBI lineage: Bacteria > Pseudomonadati > Pseudomonadota > Gammaproteobacteria > Enterobacterales > Erwiniaceae > Pantoea > Pantoea sp. EKM21T. Next base: position 365,270 of record NZ_JAALFV010000004.1, on the reverse strand, counting down.
TACGTCCGTTTTCTCTCATTGAGTACCTGAGCCTGGTTACCTCATTAATCCTCTCCAGAACGTGCTGATATTGCCGCTTAAGCTGAGGGAATAGCGTGGCTACTTCTGTTTTACCGGTTTTAATCCCTGAGGGTAGGGCAACATGCAGCCTCAGGTTAAAACATTTATTGCCGTTAAGGGTGCGGGCTAAACGCGGTCAGGGCTAAATGCTCTTCTGGAGGATGATATCAACGCACTCAGCAGGCGATAATTCCGCGGTATCTAATTGCAGATGCTCTCTGCTCCACGGTTCATAAACACGATCCACAACGGCGTGCCAGTCAGGCACTTTTAAGCCAGGGATATCTGAGATTCTGTTCTCTACACGGGCACGATGCTGTTCTGGATCAGAACAGAGGATTTCTATCTCCAGAAAGGGAACACCTGATGATAGTGCGATATCACGAAAACTATCACGTACCAGGTTAAGGTCATTCACCGAGTCAGTGATAACAGGTAATCCCAGTCTGAGATTGTCCCGCGCAAGCTCATAAAGGATGAAATAGCCTTCAGGGCCAATATCCCTGAAAGCTGCTGAACTATTACGCAGAGCCTGTTCGATCGTATCGACGCGTAAATACACCGCTTTTAATTTTTCAGATAACATTTTAGCGATAGTGCTTTTTCCGCAACCCGGAAGGCCACTAAAGATGTAGAGCATAACGACTCCTGTTTTAACCTGCGCTCCAGTGGTAAAGCAGACACATTGATACATCAATCTGCGCGAAATTATGCGAACCCGTGTCGGATGATCGCCGCCCTATGTCAGCAGCGGACAGTGTTTATTCCACTTCTGCCCGGCTATTCATCTGGCAGTGCTTCAAGGTCTGCGGAGATAATTGCCGGTAAGTTTTGGGTAATCTTTTCTACCGGCCAGTCCCACCAGGCCAGCTTCTCTAGTCGGGATATGGTTTCATCGGTAAAACGCTGCCTGATAACTCTGGCCGGGTTGCCACCCACAATCGAATAGGCCGGGACATCCGACGTCACAACAGAACGTGACGAGATTATTGCGCCGTTGCCGATTTTAACGCCTGGCATAATCAGCGCCTGATAACCCATCCATACATCATTACCAATCACCGTATCGCCTTTATAGGGCAGATCGCCGGCCTGAGGCTGGGCTGTTTCCCATCCGTTTCCGAAAATGTAAAACGGAAAAGTGGAGAAACCCGCCATGTTATGGTTTGCCCCGTTCATGATGAACTGAACGCCTCTGGCTATCGCGCAGAATTTACCAATGATCAGTTTGTCACCAATAAAGGGGAAGTGATAAAGGACATTGCGCTCGAAGTTTTCTGAGTCTTCAGGATCATCATAATAAGTAAAATCCCCGATTATGATGTTGGGGTTTTTCACCGTATTTTTGATAAAACAAACCTGTGGGAAACCTTCCATTGGATGGGGATTAGCGGGATCCGGTCCGTACATACTCTCTCCTAAGCGCAACGTTAGTTCGTTCCAGTGTACACCATCAAGCCTGTCGTTCCTTTCGTGCAAGCCCGGGCTTCATTATCTGCTCATCGCGCGCCGGCCCCGGCTGTATTGCCGGCTCCTGTTTCCTCTTTCCGGGATGGGCCCGGCAGAGATTCAGCAGATATATAAACGGTTGTTAATTCTGTTTGTGTGCAAAGAAATCTGATTCCTGTAAATTAAATTCTTCTGCATTCTGATAAAGAGTTTTACATGCTGACCGGACTCAATCACCTCACCCTCGCAGTTAGCAACCTGGCCAGTAGCCTGAATTTTTATACGGAGACCCTTGGATTCACCCCCAAAGCGGCATGGGATCACGGCGCTTATCTTTCGCTGGGTGAACTCTGGCTCTGTCTCTCTGTGGATACCGTCTCTGCTGGAAATGATTACACACACTATGCATTCACTATTCCTGGTGACGAATTTGATGCGTTCGTTGAGCGATTGAGAGCGGCGGGTGTGACAGAGTGGAAGCGCAATAAAAGCGAGGGGAACTCCTTCTACTTTCTGGACCCCGATGGCCACAGGCTTGAGATCCATGATGGCGATCTTGAGAGCCGTATCAGAGCCTGCCTTGCTCAGCTTTATCAGGGAATGACGTTCTTTTGATTGATTGACTCCCGGCCCGGCAGAGAAAATGACCGCTGAAGCGGGGGCTATCACCCCATGCCCGGCGGTTTCCTGCCAGTCACTCACCCTGACAAGCACTCCTCATTTTTCAGCCACCACATTCACCTCTCCTTCACCCCCGCGTCACGGTTCTGTCATCTGATCCCCTCAAGCTAACACCATCCCGCAGCGTCTTTTCACTGCGTTCCCACTCTGTAACCCGTGAGGATTTCATCGTGATGGAGTTATCCAGACATCCGACCACTGTCTATCAGGCTGTTGCCGCACAACTGGAGCAGGCGCTCAAAGAGCGCTACCGCTGCGGCGACTATCTTCCTTCCGAGCAACAGCTGGCCGATCACTATGAGGTGAATCGCCACACGCTGCGTCGGGCGGTGGATGAGCTGGTGCACAAAGGGCTGCTGCAGCGCCGTCACGGCGTCGGCATCCTGGTTTTGATGCGCCCTTATGACTATCCGCTGCATGCCCAGGCGCGATTCAGCCAGAACCTGCTGGAGCAGGGCAGTCATCCCACCAGCGAACGGCTGCTGGCGGTGCTGCGTCCGGCCAGCAACGACGTTGCCAATGCGCTGGGCGTGAAAGAGGGCGACAACGTCATTCATCTGCGCACCCTGCGTCGCGCCAACGGCGTGCCGCTCTGCCTGATTAACCATTTCCTCGCCGACCTCAGCTGGTGGCCACAACTTCAGCAATTTAACAGCGGATCGCTGCACGACTTCTTGGTTGAGCACACCGGAAAGCAGCTGGTACGCACCCAGACCCGCATCAGCACCCGCCGGGCGCAGGCCAAAGAGTGTCGGCAGCTCGACATCGCGCTGCATTCCCCACTGCTCTGCGTGCGGACCCTGAACAAAACCAGTGATGGCGCGGTGGCGGAATACTCCGTCAGCCTGACGCGCGGTGACATGATTGAACTGACTCTGGAGCACTAATGGAACAGCAAACGGATCGCCAGCGCTGGCTGTCGGTGCTGGCGCACAGCAGCGCCGCCTTGCTTGAGACGCACTGGCAGGCGCTTAACCTCCAGCCCGCCTATACCCTGATCCGTCCGGCAGAGATCGGGCTGACGCGGTTGCAGGCGCGGATGGGGGCCACCGGCCAACGCTTTGTGATGGGCGATGCCACGGTGACGCGCGCGGTGGTGCAGCTCAGCGACGGCACTCTGGGTTACAGCTACCTGTTAGGGCGCGACAAAGCCCATGCCGAGCGCTGCGCCCTGCTGGATGCGCTTTTACAGCAGCCGGAAACCCGGCAACTGCTGGAAGAGAAGATTATTACCCCGCTGGCGGCGTGGCGCGATGAGCAGCGACAGCTGCGCGCCCGCGAGATCGCCAGCAGCAAAGTGGATTTCTTTACGCTGGTTCGCGGAGATAACTGATGACTTTACTGGCAAGTTTTAACCATCCGGTGGCGGATGCGCAGCGCGCGTTTCGCCGCATTCTGAAAGCGATGAGCGAACCGGGCGTGATGGTCTCGCTGCCGCTGCAACAGGGCTGGGGCGCACTGTCACCGGCGGCCACGGCGCTGCTGCTGACGCTGGTCGATCAGGAAAGCCCGGTCTGGCTGGATGCGGAAATTGACAACGAACAGCTGCGCAACAATCTGCGCTTCCATACCGGTGCGCCGATCACCACGCAGCAGGATGCACCATTCGCCCTGAGCCATGCGGCGGCGCAGCCCGATCCGACGCAGTTCGCAGCGGGTGACAACATGTCACCGGAAAAAAGCACCACGCTTATTATCGAAGTGCCGTCACTGAATGGCGGCCTGACGCTGCGCCTCTCCGGCCCTGGCCTGCGCGAAACCCGCGCCATCGCGCCACAGCTGCCCGAAAGCGTGCTGGAATATCTGCGCACTCGTCCACATCCGTTTCCACAGGGCGTGGACCTGATCTTCACCTGTGGCGAAGCGATTATGGCCGTGCCGCGCACCACTGTTGTGGAGGTGTGCTGATGTATGTCGCGGTGAAAGGGGGCGAAAAAGCCATTTCAAATGCCCACCAGTTGCAGGCCGATCTGCGGCGCGGCGATCGGGCGGTAGCCGAACTCGGCTGCGATCAGGTGGCGCAGCAGCTGGGACTGGCGGTGGATCGGGTGATGACCGAAGGCGGGATTTACGATCCCGAACTGGCGGCGCTGGCGATTAAACAGGCCAGCGGCGATCTGGTCGAGGCGATCTTTCTGCTTCGCGCCTATCGCACCACGCTGCCACGCCTGGCGGAGAGCACGCCGCTGGCGACCGGTGCGATGCGCATCGAACGCCGCATCTCGGCGGTCTATAAAGATCTGCCGGGCGGCCAGGTATTGGGGCCAACTTACGACTACAGCCACCGTCTGCTCGACTTCACCCTGCTGGCCAATGGCGAAACGCCCGCCGCGCCGCGTGACGATCGTTCGGTACCTGACCAGTGCCCGCATATGTTCAGCATGATGAGCGATGAAGGGCTGGCCGCCGCTGAGATGGATGACGGCAGCGAGCCTGTCGATATCACCCGCGAGCCGATGAGCTTTCCCGCCTCACGCGCCGCCCGCCTGCAACAGCTGGTGCGTGGCGACGAAGGCTTTCTGCTGGCGCTCGGCTACTCGACCCAGCGCGGCTATGGCCGCACCCATCCGTTTGCCGGCGAGATCCGCACCGGCACTCTCAGCGTCAGTATCTGTCCCGAAGAGCTGGGTTTTGAGCTGGAGATCGGTGAGCTGCTACTGACGGAGTGTGAAATGGTCAACGGCGTTGCCCACAGCGACGACACGGCGCCGCACTTTACCCGGGGCTATGGGCTGGTGTTTGGCCGCGCCGAACGTAAAGCGATGGCGATGGCGCTGGTGGACCGGGCGCTGCAAAGCCGCGAACAGCATGAGCGTGTTACCAGCCCGGCGCAGGACGAAGAGTTTGTGCTGTCGCACGCCGACAACGTTGAAGCCGCAGGCTTTGTCTCGCATCTCAAGCTGCCGCACTACGTCGATTTCCAGGCGGAACTGGAACTGCTGAAACAGCTGCAGCACGATTATCAGGAGCGCAACCATGGCTGAACTCACCGGCTATAACAACGGCTATCTCGACGAGCAGACCAAGCGCACCATCCGCCGCGCCATCCTGAAAGCGGTGGCGATCCCTGGCTATCAGGTGCCGTTCGCCGGACGTGAGATGCCGATGCCCTACGGCTGGGGCACCGGCGGCATCCAGATCACCGCCAGCGTGATTGGCGATCAGGATGTGCTGAAAGTGATCGATCAGGGCGCAGATGACACTACCAATGCGGTGTCGATCCGCCAGTTCTTTAAGCGGGTCAGCAATGCTGCCACCACCGAGCGCACCGCCGATGCCACCCTGATCCAGACCCGGCACCGCATCCCGGAAACGCCGCTGGAAGAGGATCAGATCCTGATTTTCCAGGTGCCGATTCCGGAGCCGCTGCGCTTTATCGAGCCGCGCGAAACCGAAACCCGCACCATGCATGCGCTGGAGGAGTACGGCATCATGCAGGTGAAGCTGTATGAAGATATCGCCCGCTACGGCCACATCGCGACGACTTACGCCTATCCGGTCCGGGTCAACGATCGCTATGTGATGGATCCATCGCCCATTCCCAAATTCGACAACCCGAAGATGCACATGATGCCCGCGCTGCAGCTGTTTGGTGCCGGGCGTGAAAAGCGCATCTACGCCTTGCCGCCTTACACCCGTGTGGAAAGCCTGGACTTCGACGATCATCCGTTCACCGTGCAGCAGTGGGATGAACCCTGCGCGCTGTGCGGCTCGCGCCACAGCTATCTCGATGAGGTGGTAATGGACGATCAGGGAACGCGGATGTTTGTCTGCTCCGACACCGACTTTTGCCATCAGCAGCAGGAACAGCAACATGCACAGTGAACAGCCGCTGCTTGCGGTGAACCAGCTCACCCACCTTTATGCGCCGGGCAAAGGGTTTGAGCAGGTCAGTTTTGATCTCTGGCCCGGTGAAGTGCTGGGCATTGTCGGCGAGTCCGGCTCCGGTAAAACCACGCTGCTGCAGAGCCTGTCGGCGCGTCTGACGCCGCAGCAGGGCAGCATTCTCTATCAGAATCGCGACCTCTATCAGATGAGTGAAAGCGATCGCCGTCGCCTGCTGCGCACCGAATGGGGCGTGGTGCATCAGCATCCGATGGACGGGCTGCGTTCGCAGGTCAGCGCGGGCGGCAATATCGGCGAACGGCTGATGGCGACCGGACAGCGCCACTATGGCGATATCCGCGCCGAGGCGAGCCGCTGGCTGCAGGCGGTGGAGATTGACGCCGGTCGCATCGACGATCTGCCCACCACCTTTTCCGGCGGTATGCAGCAGCGTCTGCAGATCGCCCGGAACCTGGTGACGCAGCCGCAGTTGATGTTTATGGATGAGCCGACCGGCGGGCTGGATGTGTCGGTGCAGGCGCGACTGCTGGATCTGCTGCGGACGCTGGTGCGCGAACTGAATCTGGCGGTGGTGATTGTCACCCACGATCTCGGCGTGGCGCGACTGCTGGCGCATCGCCTGCTGGTGATGAAGCAGGGGCGGGTGGTGGAGAGCGGTCTGACTGACCGCGTGCTGGACGATCCTCATCATCCTTACACTCAACTGCTGGTCTCTTCGGTGCTCAATTAAATGACAACTATCACTCCGCGCCTGCGGGTAGAGAATTTGTGTAAAACCTTTGTGCTGCATAACCAGAACGGCGCGGCGCTGCCGGTGCTGCACAACGCCAGCCTGACGGCAGGCGAGGGCGAATGCGTGGTGCTGCACGGTCACTCCGGCAGCGGTAAATCCACACTGCTGCGCGCGCTTTACGGCAACTATCAGCCCGACAGCGGCCACATTCGGGTCGCGCATCAGGGCGAGTGGATAGACATGGCGCAGGCATCGGCGCGCCAGATTATCGCCCTGCGCCGCGACACGCTGGGCTGGGTCAGCCAGTTTCTGCGGGTGATCCCGCGCGTGCCGACGCTGGAGATTGTGATGCAGCCGCTGCTGGAGCGCGGCGTCGAGCGCGCCTTATGTGAAGCACGTGCCGCCGAACTGCTGACCCGGCTCAACGTGCCGCAGCGTCTCTGGTCGCTGGCCCCGTCCACTTTCTCTGGCGGAGAGCAGCAGCGCGTCAATATCGCTCGCGGCTTTATCGCCGACTATCCGGTGCTGCTGCTGGATGAACCCACCGCCTCGCTCGACAGTGTCAACAGCGAGGCGGTGGTGAGCCTAATTGAACAGGCGCGCGCCCGTGGTGCCGCCATCGTCGGTATTTTTCACGATCGGGCGGTGCGCGAGCGGGTAGCGGACCGGCTGCACCTGATGCACCCAATCGAGACAGGAGCGCAGGCATGATCATCAATAACGTCAGACTGGTGCTGGAAAACGAAGTGGTAACCGGATCGCTGGAGTTTCGCGACGAGCGCATCAGCAGCTTCAGCGAAACCACCAGCCAGCAGCCGGGCGCGCTGGATGGCGAGGGCGCCTGGCTGATGCCGGGTCTGGTGGAGCTGCACACCGATAACCTCGACAAGTTTTTCACGCCGCGTCCGAAAGTGGACTGGCCGGCACACTCGGCGATGAGCAGCCACGATGCGCTGATGGTCTCCAGCGGCATTACCACGGTGCTGGATGCGATTGGCGTCGGGGATGTGCGCGACGGCGGGCACCGGCTGGATAACCTCAGCAAGATGATCGACGCCATCCGCGACAGCAACCGCAAAGGACTGAACCGGGCCGAGCATCTGCTGCATCTGCGCTGTGAACTGCCGCATCCCACCACTGCGCCGCTGTTTGAAGCGCTGATGGGCACGCCAGAGCTGGCGCTGGTGTCGCTGATGGACCATTCGCCGGGCCAGCGCCAGTATGCGTCGCTGACGAAGTATCGCGAATATTATCAGGGCAAATATCAGCTCAACGACGCGGAGATGGATCAGTTCGAGCATGACCAGCTCACCCTGGCAGCAGCGTGGTCACAGCCCAATCGTCAGGCGATTGCCGGACTCTGCCGGGAACATGGCATCGCCATTGCCAGCCATGATGATGCCACCGCGGCACACGTGGAGGAGTCCCATGCGGCAGGCAGCCGCATCGCGGAGTTTCCTACCACGCTGGAGGCGGCACGCGCCTCGCGTTATCGCAATATGCAGGTGCTGATGGGCGCGCCAAACATCGTGCGTGGCGGCTCGCACTCCGGCAACGTCGCCGCCTGGGAGCTGGCGTCACACGGCCTGCTGAATATTCTCTCCTCCGATTACTATCCGGCGAGCCTGCTGGATGCGGCGTTCCGGCTGGCAGATGATGAGCGCAACAGCCTCGGCATGGCGCAGGCGATCGCACTGGTCACCTGTAACCCGGCGCGCGCCTTAGGGCTCGAAGATCGCGGGGTAATCGCCGAAGGCTGCCGCGCCGATCTGGTGCTGGCGCACACCGCACACGGCTACCCGCATGTGCGGCACGTCTGGAGCAAAGGCCGGCAGGTGTACTGATGGCGCGGCTGATCTGGCTCACCGGTCCCTCGGGCTCGGGTAAAGACAGCCTGCTGGATGCGCTGCGGGCGGCACCTCCGCCACGGCTGCTGATCGCCCATCGCTACATTACCCGCGCCGCCGATGCGGGCGGTGAAAACCATGTGGCGCTCACCGAAGCGGAGTTTGCCCGTCGCGTCGCGCTGGGACTGTTCGCGGTGAGCTGGCAGGCGCACGGTTTCAGCTATGGCATTGGCTGTGAGACGGAGCAGTGGCTGCTGCGCGGGCAGAATGTGGTGGTGAATGGTTCGCGGCTGCATCTGGCGCAGGCGCAGGCCCGTTTCGGCTCGCAGCTGCTGCCGGTCTGTCTGCAGGTCACACCCGCCGTGCTGGCAGCGCGGCTGCGCCAGCGCGGACGGGAAGATGAGGCGGAGATCGCCCGGCGGCTGGCGCGCGCCGCACAGCCGCAGCCCGATGGCTGCATTATCCTCAACAACGACGGCGCGCTGGCGGATACCGTGTGCCTGCTGCGTCAGATACTGGAGGCGCATCAATGAAACTCTCTTATCCTGGCACCGGCGGAGACAGTCCGGCATCGACATCCGCCACCGAAGGCGCATCAATGAAACTCACTTTTCTGGGTACTGGCGGGGTCACTGCCGCACCACTGCCGGGCTGCGCCTGTCGCGCCTGTCAGCGTGCGCAGCTCAACAGTGGCTATGCGCGTGCGCCCTGCAGCGCGCTGATTGAGTTTGGTCGCGAGCGCATCCTGCTGGATGCCGGCTTGCCGCTGCTGGCGTCGCGCTTCCCGCCCGGCACGCTGACGCGCATTCTGCTGACCCACTACCACATGGATCATGTGCAGGGGCTGTTTGCGCTGCGCTGGGGAGTGGGTGCGCCGGTTCCGGTCTGGGGGCCACCCGATCCGCGAGGCTGTGACGATCTCTACAAACACCCTGGCCTGCTCGATTTCCGTCCCGCCTTAACGCCGTTTGTAGCGCACGCCTTTGGAGAACTGCAGGTCACGCCGCTGCCGTTGCAACACTCGAAACTGACGCATGGCTATCTGTTCGACTGGCACGGCACCCGGCTCGCCTGGCTGTGTGATACCTGCGGATTGCCACCCGACACCGCCGACTTCCTGCGCGGTCAGCCGCTGGACCAGCTGGTGATTGACTGCAACGATCCGCCGCAAGCAGAACCGCGAAACCATAATGATGTGACCCAGGCGCTGGCGATAGCAGAGATGCTCCAGCCGCGTCAGACCTGGCTCACCCATCTCAGTCATGAGATGGATAACTGGTTAGCTGAGAACCCGTTGCCGGACGGCGTGCTGGCTGCCCGTGACGGCCAGACATTGCTGTGCGGCGCGCACTGGCCTGTCACGGTTTGATCATCTGACTGTCATCTCGTGTTCATCGCGTCACGCCTTAATAACCCGCAGAACGCAATCAGCGATGACGGAGAAACCATGGCACAGGCACTTCTGAAAACGGTGGTCGACAACGACCTGCCACCGGCCAGCCTCAGCGGACAAAAAGTGTTGTCGGTGCAGAAACTGAGCAAAGCCTACGGCGACACTCAGGTGCTGCATCAGGTCAGTTTCGACCTGCACGCCGGTGAGCTGGTGGCGGTGATTGGCCGCTCTGGCGCGGGTAAATCGACCCTGCTGCACATGCTCAACGGCACGATTGAAGCGACTTCCGGCGCGATTATCAGTCTGCATCATGGCGAAGCGGATCGTAACGTGGTTACGCTCAACAGCCGCCAGCTGCGCGAATGGCGCAGCCAGTGCGGCATGATCTTTCAGGATTTCTGTCTGGTGCCACGCCTCGACGTGCTGACCAACGTGCTGCTGGGCCGTCTGAGCCAGACCGGCACGCTGAAATCCTTCTTTAAAATCTTCTCCGACAATGACCGGGCGCACGCCATCGAACTGCTGCAGTGGATGAACATGCTGCCGCAGGCGCTGCAGCGGGCGGAAAACCTCTCTGGCGGGCAGATGCAGCGTGTGGCGATCTGCCGTGCCCTGATGCAGAACCCCAAAATCCTGCTGGCCGATGAGCCGGTGGCGTCACTCGATCCCAAAAATACCAAGCGCATCATGGATGTGCTGCGTCAGGTCAGCGAGCAGGGCATCAGCGTGATGGTCAACCTGCACTCGATTGAGCTGGTGAAAAGCTACTGCACCAGGGTGATTGGCATTCAGCGCGGCGTGGTGCTGTTTGACGGCCATCCTTCAGGACTGACCGACAGCCTGCTGCACCAGCTGTACGGCGATGAACTTAACCAAATCCATTAACTTCCACAGCAAGAGAACAACCCCGAATGAAACTGACTTCTTTAGCACTCCTGACCAGTGTAATGGCGTTTGGTGTCAGCGCAGCGGATGCGCCGAAACAGCTTAATCTGGGGATTCTGGGCGGTCAGAACGCCACCCAGCAGATTGGCGATAATCAGTGTGTGAAGACCTTCTTTGATAAAGAGCTGGGTGTGGATACCCAGATGCGCAACGCCTCCGACTACTCTGGCGTGATTCAGGGTCTGCTGGGTGGCAAGATTGATATGGTGCTGAGCATGTCGCCAGCCTCGTTTGCGTCGGTCTACATTCAGGACCCGAAAGCGGTGGATGTGGTTGGCATTGTGGTGGATGACAAAGATCAGTCACGCGGCTACCACTCGGTGGTGATCGTCAAAGCGGACAGCCCGTACAAAAAACTGGAAGACCTGAAAGGGAAATCTTTCGGTATGGCCGATCCCGACTCGACGTCCGGCTTCCTGATGCCGAACCAGGCGTTTAAGAAGATGTTCGGCGGCTCAGTGGATGACAAATATAACAACACCTTCTCCAGCGTGACCTTCTCCGGCGGCCATGAGCAGGACATTCTGGGCGTGCTGAATAACCAGTTTGATGGCGCAGTGACCTGGACCTCACTGGTCGGTGACTACAACAGCGGCTATACCTCTGGCGCGTTTGGCCGTCTGATCCGCATGGACCATCCTGATCTGATGAAGCAGATCCGCATTATCTGGCAGTCACCGCTGATCCCCAACGGTCCGGTGCTGGTCAGCAACAAGCTGCCCGCTGACTTTAAAGCGAAAGTGGTGTCGGCAATTAAAAAGCTGGATAAGGAAGATCACGCCTGCTTCGTGAAAGCGGTGGGCGGCGAGCAGCATATCGGTCAGGCGACGGTCGCCGATTATCAGAACATCATCGATATGAAGCGCGACCTGATGAAAGGCAGCCGCGGCTAAATCCAGCCACTCCTTACCTTCTCCGCTCAGGCGGGGAAAGCGGGACGCGGCAAACTCGCCTGCGTCCCGCTGCTTTAGCGCCGGAGATCCCCTTTGACCGAATTCGAACACTACTACCAACGCATCCGCCGCCAGCAGAAACGAGACACGCTGCTCTGGTCACTGCTGCTGGTGGCACTCTACCTGGCGGCGGGCAGGGTGGCAGAATTTAATCTGCTTACCGTCTGGCAGTCGCTGCCGCACTTCTTTGACTACCTGCACGAAATCCTGCCGGTGCTGCATCTGCCGCTGCTGTTTGCCGACGGCAAAACCGAAGGCTCGCTGGCTTACTGGGGCTATCGCCTGCCGATCCAGCTGCCGCTGATCTGGGAAACACTACAACTGGCGCTGGCTTCGACGCTGGTGGCGGTGGCACTGGCCGCGGTGCTGGCCTTTTTCGCCGCCGACAATACTCAGACGCCGGTCAGCGTGCGGATGACGATTCGCGCCTTTGTCGCCTTCCTGCGCACCATGCCGGAGCTGGCGTGGGCGGTGATGTTTGTGATGGCCTTTGGCATCGGGGCGATCCCCGGTTTTCTGGCGCTGGCGCTGCACACCGTGGGCAGCCTGACCAAGCTGTTTTACGAGGCGATTGAATCGGCGTCAGATAAGCCGGTACGCGGCCTGGCGGCCTGCGGAGCCAGCAAACTGCAGCGGATGCGCTTCGCTTTCTGGCCACAGGTTAAGCCGGTCTTTCTCTCCTACAGCTTTATGCGACTGGAAATTAACTTCCGCTCCTCAACCATCCTTGGGCTGGTCGGCGCAGGCGGCATCGGCCAGGAGCTGATGACCAACATCAAACTGGACCGCTACGATCAGGTCAGTATTACGCTGCTGCTGATCCTGATTGTGGTGTCGCTGCTGGATACGCTCTCCGGCCAGCTTCGTCGCCGTGTGACAGGAGACAGGACATGATAAGCACCGTTCCCGATATCGCGCTAATGAAGCAGCAGCATCGTGAACTCTTCGCCGCACAGCCGCGCTATCTGCGTCGCCTGGCGCTGATGACACTGGCGGTGCTGCTCTATTACCTCTTTTTCTTTTCGGTGTTTGGTCTGGAGTGGTCGCGTTTGCTGATGGGCTGCCAGCAGCTGGGGCGCTATTTCCTGCGGATGTTTGTCTGGCACGACTTCCTGAACTGGCCGTTTGGCTACTATCTGTCGCAGGTCGGCATCACCTTAGGGATTGTCTTTGCCGGCACGCTGACTGCCTCGCTGCTGGCGCTGCCGCTGTCGTTTCTGGCGGCGCGCAACGTGATGCACAGCCGAACCGCGAAACCGCTGGCGTTTCTGATGCGCCGTCTGTTCGATCTGCTGCGCGGCATCGACATGGCGATCTGGGGGCTGATCTTCGTCCGGGCGGTCGGCATGGGGCCGCTGGCCGGGGTGCTGGCGATTATCCTGCAGGATGTCGGTCTGCTCGGCAAACTCTACGCCGAAGGGCACGAAGCGGTGGAGCGTTCACCGGGTCGCGGACTGGGCGCCGTCGGCGCCAACAGCCTGCAGAAACACCGCTTCGGCATCTTCACCCAGTCATTCCCGCAGTTTCTGGCGCTGAGCCTTTACCAGATAGAGTCCAATACCCGCTCAGCGGCGGTGCTGGGCTTTGTCGGCGCCGGGGGAGTCGGTCTGGTTTACGCTGAGAATATGCGCCTGTGGAACTGGGATGTGGTGATGTTCCTGACGCTGATTCTGGTGGTGGTAGTGATGGTGATGGATGTGATCTCCAGCCGCCTGCGCAAGCGCTACATCAGTGGGAAGCCGGTACCGTTGTGGCAGCCTGCTGGGCGCGATTAAGCCGTTCGCTGCGCTGCCAGGCGCGCTGTAACGCCTGCACCAGCTGTGCCTGCTGCCAGGGCTTCGCCAGCCGTTCGCACAGCGGCAGCGTCACCGGCTGGTGGCGCAGGTCCTGACCGCTGATGAGCAGCGTCGCCAGCTGCGGCCAGTTCTGCTGCGCCTGGCGGATCACCTCCGCACCGTTAATCTCGCCGGGCAGCATCAGGTCGCTGATCAGCAGGTCGATATCAGGTGTCTGGCGCAGCAGCGCCAGCGCCTCTTCACCGTCACCACACTCCAGCGTCAGATAGCCCAGCTGATGCAGATGCTCACAGAGCGTCTGGCGCACCGCCGGTTCATCATCCAGCACCAGCACCAGCCGGTTACTGGCCGCCGCAATGTCCGTCTCAATGTGCACAGGCGATGGCGGGGTGATCACTGCCGCGACGGCAGCTTCCGGCGCGCGTGGCAACAGCAGCCGCACCGTTGTGCCCTGGCCTGGCGCGGTTTCCAGTTCGATCTGGCCGCCTGACTGCCGTACAAAACCATAAACCATCGACAGGCCCAGCCCGCTGCCGCTGCCGGTAGCCTTGGTAGTGAAAAAAGGCTCAAACACCTGCTCACGAACCCCGGCCGACATGCCGCAGCCGTGGTCTATCACCTCGATTGTGACCCTGTCACGCTTTTCATCCCCCTCCAGACGACGCTGATTCCAGATGCGCAGCCGGATTTCACCGCTTTGCTGATGCATCGCATCGCGGGCATTCACCACCAGATTCATCAGCGCATTTTCCAGCTGGCTGGCATCAATCCAGGCGGGCCAGCCGGGACGCTGCGCATCAATAATCAGCTGCTGACCGGGCAGCAGCGAGTGCTGCAGCAGCCCCTGCAGGTTATCCACCAGCGTCACCACCGACACCGCACGGGGATAGAGAGCCTGCTTGCGTGAGAACGCCAGCAGCCGCTGGGTCAGCTGTGCAGCGCGGTCGGCCGCCTGCCGCGCCCGCTCAATCCGGCTGGCCAGCGGGCCGGGCGTCAGCTGGCCTTCGGTCAGCGCCAGACTGCCGATAATCACCGCCAGCAGATTGTTGAAGTCGTGCGCCAGTCCGCCGGTCAGCTGGCCGACCGCCTTCATCTTCTGGCTGTGCTGCAGCGCCTCCTCCAGCGTTTTACGCGAGGTCCGGTCCAGCACGGTATTGACCATGCCGCGCCGCGGGATTGGGCTGAAGCGCAGCTCAAGCGTACGACCATCGTCCAGCCGGATCTCCTGCGGCTCACCGGGATCGTGCAGATCCACCGCCAGCGGCGCCAGCAGTTGCTGCCAGGGAACGCCGCGATGCAGTTCATGCGGCGCGATGCCGAGCAGTTCCGCATACTGGGCGTTCCACACCACCAGCTGCCCGTTGTTATCAAACAGCGCAAAGCCGTCGCGCATCGCCAGAAAGGTGGATTCCAGCTGGTTGCTCTTCTCTTTCAGCAGCCGTGAGGTGTGAGCCAGAGAGGCGGTATTACGCGCAAAGACGTTAAAGGCCCGCGCCAGCTCGCCCAGCTCGTCGCGGCGTTGCAGCCCTGGCACGCTGACGTTCTGCTCGCCCTGCGCCAGCCGCGTCATGGCCCCGGCAATCGCCGTCAGGCTCGACCCGAGATTGCGGTAGATGTAGATACCGGCATAGCCGGTAATTGCCAGCGCCAGCAGCGCAAACAGCGCGATAAAGCCGATGATGGAATCCAGCTCACGGTGGGTCGCCAGGGTACGCGCCTCGCTTTGCAGCGCGACCTGCTGCACCGAGGCGCTGATATCTTCATTCAGCATCGCCACCAGCGCTTTAATCCGGTAGGTGGCATAGGCGATCGCCAGGTCGCTCTGTTCCAGCGCCTCCGCCAGCGGCAGGAGGCGCTGCTGGGTGGCCAGCAGTCGCTGCACATTTTCGCCAGTCACGCCCGTCAGCGGCACGTTGCGCCACTGCGCCATCACCTGCTGGAGCTGTTCGATGACGGCGATGGGCGAGGGTGTGCGGATCGCGATGGTGATCAGCCGTTCGGTTTGCTCCCGCAGTGCGGCATCCGGCAGCGTCCGCTGTTCCCGCTGCACCAGCTGGTCGATATGGCTGAGCAGAATCTGCGTCTGCCACAGGTCGCTCAGCATGTTGTTGCGCTGCAGATGACGCTGGTGGCCGGTCAGCAGCAGGCTGTTAATCGTCTGTTCCAGCATCAGGCTGCGGGCGCGGATCCGGGCGATGCGCTCCGGCTGACGTGCCGCCAGCGGCGCACTGGCCAGCAGGCTCAGCGACTGCTGCAACGCCTGCTGATTCTGCTGCAGCCGCTGTGATTCGCTCTGATACTCCAGCGCGCCCACCACCTGTGACAGCCGCACTGCCGCTGTCGCCACGTTGGCGGTATCCCGCGCCAGCGCCAGGCTGCCGTTCATGTCGGCCAGGGTCTGTGCCTGCGCCTGCTCCTGAATCGCCCCGGCATGACGAAAGCCGAAGATCGCCACCACGCTGACCATCAGCGTGACCGACACCACCAGCAGATTGAACAGCAACAGGCGTCCACGTGCCCCGGCCTGCCACGGATAAGTGCGCTGCATCCCACGACCTCTTATTCACTGCAACGATGGGCCGAGTATAGGAGCGTGCAGGCGGGCGTTTATGACAAATATGAACGGCCGCTGACATTTTCCGTTTATCTGGCGTTGCTTTACTGACGGCTATCCACAGTCCGCAGGAGCGAGGCGATGACAGCCACACCGATACTGGAAATGCGGGGAATTACCCGGCGCTTCGGCAGCTTTTATGCCCTGAAGGGCGTCGATCTCACGGTTTACCCCGGTGAGGTCCACGCGCTGATGGGGGAGAACGGCGCGGGTAAAAGCACACTGATGAAGATTCTGGCCGGTGCCTATACCGCCAGCAGCGGGGAAATTTTAATTGAAGGCAAGCCCTGGGCGCTGAAAGGGCCGAAAGAGGCACTGGCCGCCGGGATCACCCTGATTTATCAGGAGATCAACCTGGCACCCAACCTGACGGTGGCGGAGAACATTTTTCTCGGCAGCGAAATCGCGCCCGGCGGGCTGGTCAGGCGGCGGCAGATGGCCGAAGAGGCGCAGCGGGTCATTGACCGGCTCGGCGCGCAGTTCAGCGCCTGGGATCTGGTCAGCCGTCTGAGCATCGCCGAGCAGCAGCAGGTGGAGATCGCCCGCGCGCTGCAGCGCAACAGCCGCATTCTGGTTATGGATGAGCCGACCGCCGCGCTCTCCAACCGCGAAACCGAACAGCTGTTCGCGCTGATCAAACGGCTGCGCAGCGAAGGCATGGCGATCATCTATATCAGCCACCGCATGGCGGAGGTATATGAGCTGTCCGACCGCGTCAGCGTGCTGCGCGACGGGGAGTATGTGGGCAGCCTGACCCGTGACCAGCTTAACGCCAGCGAACTGGTGCGGATGATGGTCGGACGGCCGCTCAGCGACCTGTTTAACAAAGACCGTGCTATCCCGCTGGGTGATATCCGGCTGGCGGTCAATCACCTTACCGACGGCGGCAAAGTGCATCCCAGCAGTCTTGAAGTGCGGGCCGGAGAGATTGTCGGCCTGGCCGGGCTGGTGGGCGCAGGCCGCAGCGAACTGGCACAGCTGATTTTTGGCGTGCACAAGCCGAAAGAGGGCGAGATCTGGATCGATGGCGAGAAGGTCACCATCCATTCACCGCGCGATGCGATTGCACGCGGCATCGGTTTCCTCACCGAAAACCGCAAAGAGCAGGGACTGTTTCTGGAGATGGCGGCGCAGGAGAACATCGTGATGGCGACGCTGGAACGTGACGCCAGTTACGGGATGCTGAACCGCCGCAAAGGGCAGACCATCGCCAGTGAGGCGATCGCTGCACTCAATATTCGCGTTCCTCACGCTCAGGTCCGGGCAGGCGGTCTGTCGGGCGGTAACCAGCAGAAGCTGCTGATTTCACGCTGGGTGGCGATTGGTCCGCGCATCCTGATCCTCGATGAACCGACGCGCGGCGTCGATGTCGGGGCGAAAAGCGAGATCTACCGGATGATGCAGGAGATGGCGCGGCAGGGTGTGGCGATTCTGATGATCTCCAGCGAACTGCCGGAAGTGGTCGGGATGAGCGACCGCGTTTACGTGATGCACGAAGGCACCATCGTCGGTGAGCTGGAGGGCAGCCACATCAGTCAGGAAAATATTATGACGCTGGCAACCGGTGCGCACAGCGCGTCAGCAGGCGAAATCTAAGGAGACCACCATGACACAACTGGCCCGCACCAAAGCACCGACGCTGAAACGCGCCCTGATGGGCGATCTGCTGCAAACGGTGGGTATCCTGCCGATTCTGATCCTGATCGTGGCAGTATTTGGTTTCGTCACGCCGAACTTCTTTACCGAAGCAAACCTGCTCAATATCACCCGTCAGGCGTCGATTAATATCGTGCTGGCGGCGGGCATGACCTTTGTGATCCTCACCGGCGGCATCGACCTGTCGGTGGGGTCAATGCTGGGGACCACCGCGGTGGTGGCGCTGGTGGCATCACTGGATCCGATGCTGGCTTCCATGACCATTCCGATGGCGCTGGGCGCAGGCCTGGTGATGGGGCTATTCAACGGCATCCTGGTCGCCTGGGCCGGGTTGCCGCCCTTTATCGTCACGCTTGGCACCTACACCGCGCTGCGCGGAGCCGCTTACCTGCTGGCGGATGGCACCACAGTAATCAACTCCGATATTAACTTTGAGTGGATCGGCAACGGCTATCTCGGGCCAGTGCCGTGGCTGATTGTGATTGCCTTTGCGGTGATCGCCATCTGCTGGTTCATCCTGCGCCGCACCACGCTGGGCGTACATATCTACGCGGTCGGCGGCAATATCCAGGCGGCGCGTCTCACCGGGATCAAGGTCGGAATGGTGCTGCTGTTTGTCTACGGCATGAGCGGCCTGCTGTCGGGGCTGGGCGGTCTGATGAGCGCCTCGCGGCTTTACAGCGCCAACGGCAACCTTGGGGTGGGCTATGAGCTGGATGCGATTGCGGCGGTGATCCTCGGCGGCACCAGCTTTGTCGGCGGCATCGGCACCATCACCGGCACCCTGATTGGCGCACTGATTATCGCCACGCTGAATAACGGCATGACGCTGATGGGGGTCTCCTATTTCTGGCAGCTGGTAATCAAGGGTGCGGTCATCATCATCGCGGTCCTGATCGACAAATACCGTACCCGTCATCATGTGAGTTGAGTCTTATAAGGGCGGATGTGCTATTTCACCTCCGCAACCTAAAAAACGCCATTAAGTGGTTGGCACCTTGAAAACAGCAGGAGAAGGTCTATGCGTTTTAATCCGATTGTAACCGGGCTGCTGGCGGCGACGCTGTTCAGTACCGGCCTGGCTCAGGCAAAAGAACTCAAATCTATCGGCGTAACGGTCGGCGATCTGGCAAACCCCTTCTTCGTGCAGATCACCAAAGGCGCTGAGATGAAGGCACGTCAGCTGGCGGGCGATAAGGTGAATGTGACGCTGGTCTCCAGCGGCTACGATCTCGGTCAGCAGGTGGGCCAGATTGATAACTTTATTGCGGCCAAAGTCGACATGATTATTCTCAACGCCGCCGACTCCAAAGGGATCGCTCCGGCGGTGAAGCGGGCGCGTGATGCCGGTATCGTCGTGGTGGCGGTCGACGTGGCGGCCGATGGCGCGAATGCGACCATCACCTCCGATAACACCGAGGCGGGCGCAATGGCCTGTAAATATATTGCTGACCGCCTGAAGAACAAAGGTAACGTGGTGATCATCAACGGACCACCGGTCTCTGCGGTGCAGAACCGCGTTGAAGGCTGCATGACCGAACTGAAAACCCATCCTGACATCAAGCTGCTCTCTTACAACCAGAACGCCAAAGGCAGTCGTGAAGGCGGACTGGAAGTCATGACCGGTCTGCTTTCTGCCAATCCAAAAATTGATGCGGTGTTTGCCATCAACGACCCGACAGCGATTGGTGCAGACTTAGCGGCGAAACAGGCGCAGCGCAGTGAGTTCTTTATCGTTGGCGTTGATGGCTCGCCGGACGGTGAAGAGGCGCTCAAGCGCAAGAATTCACTGTTCGTCGCGACGCCTGCGCAGGATCCACAGGTCATGGCCGCCAAAGCGGTCGAGATTGGTTATGACATTCTGCAGGGCAAACCGGCACCCGATAAGCCGGTGCTGATCCCGGTGAAACTGATCGATCGTAATAATATCGGCAGCTATCAGGGCTGGACGGTGAAATAAGCTTTAGGGCGGCACTTTTAGGGTGCCGCTCTCAGGAGGCCACCATGCAACGTTCAGAGGTTAATTATTACCTGCAACATACGCGCGAGTTTTTCCGACAGCAGGATGTGCATCTGCCGCCGTGGGCCGATTTCGATGTGAGCCAGTGGCGGGCTCAGGATCGTGAGGTCGCGCAGGAGATTCTGGCGTTGCGGCTGGGCTGGGATCTCACCAGTTTTGGCGCAGCTGATTTTCTGCAGACCGGGCTGACGCTGTTTACTCTGCGCAACGGTTCACCAGGCGGGCAGCCGTGGCATAAACCCTACGCCGAGAAAATAATGCACGTGCGGGAAGGGCAGCAGACGCCGATGCACTACCATCCGCACAAGATGGAAGACATCATTAATCGCGGCGGCGGAAATCTGATTGTCGAACTGCATAACCGCAACGGTGACGGGCTGGCTGACTCGCTGGTGGCGGTTTCGCTGGATGGCCTGCGCCAGACCCATGCCGCCGGTTCACAGCTACGGCTCTCACCGGGTGAAAGCGTGACGCTGGAGGCGGGCATCTGGCACAGTTTCTGGGGTGAAAGTGGCTTCGGCGACGTGCTGGTGGGCGAGGTGTCGATGCCCAACGATGACGAAAACGACAATGTGTTTCTGACGCCGCTGGCTCGTTTCAACCCACTGGAGGAGGATGAAGCGCCGCGCTGGCTGCTGTGTAATGATTACGCGCACTGGCTATCCTGCGCGCGTCAGGCCTAATCAGGCAATCTGACTGGCACGCGTTGTCGAATCGGGTTTCACCACATCGGCCGAAAAGACATAACCCAGTCCGCGAATGGTGCGGATCAGGTCGGGCTGGTGCGGGTTGGTTTCGATTTTACGGCGCAGCCGCATGATCAGCACATCGATGGTGCGGTCAAACACGTCGAGACTTTCGCTATGGGTCAGCTCCAGCAACTGATCGCGGGTCAGCACTTTTCGGGCGTGGCGAACCAGCGCGCGTAACAGGCTATATTCCCCCTGGGTCAGCGGCACCAGCTCGCGCTGCGGATTAAACAGCTGGCAGCGGCCATCATCCAGTTGCCAGCCGCCAAAACGCCAGCCCTCCTGTTCAGGGTCGGCCTGCGCTATGCGTCCGCTGCGACGCAGGGCCGCCCGGGTTCTCGCTACTACCACGCGTGGATTAAAGGGTTTGGCGATGTAATCATCTGCGCCCATCTCAAGGCCCACCACCATCTCCGCTTCAGAACCCATACCGGTCAGCATAATCACCAGCACTTCGGGTCGCTGACGCTGAAGCTGCTGCAATACCAGTAGCCCGTTGGTATCGGGCAGCATCATATCCAGCATCACCAGCGAGATTTCCGGGTGTTCGCTGAGCATCGATAGCGCCTCGCGTCCCTGATGACAGCGGTAGACCGTTAACAGATGTTCACTTAACGCATCCTGCAAGACGTCGCAGACTGCAGGATCATCATCCACCACCAAAATTGCTGGCTTCATTGCGCGGCCTCAATGTTACGAAAGAGTTAATTCAGGAGTCTACACAGGCCAAAAAAGCTTGCTGAGGCAGCGTGCTGAAACGTGACCAGCTTCGCCTGTGAGAGTGCGGAAGCGTGCGCTGGCGCAGAGTTTTTCGGGGCTCGCCGTTTGCCGCAGGAAAACGATTGCGCGGCATCGGTGCATTGCACCATAATCGCGCCTCGTTTTGGTTCGGAATTCTCTTAGCCGTACCCGGCTCTGCCAGGTAATCGATTGCGTCGGTAGATGGCATGGCAATTGCTTTGGGCAGTGGGTAAGTCAGGGATTTCAGGCGATTCTGGCACGCAAGTATGCAGCGGCCGGCATCAGTGTCCCGGAAACAGAATAATCAGCATGCAAACCCCTTTGGCAAGTGAGACTGATGTCTCCTGTATCGAGAGATGATGATGTTAGAAAAACTATTCAAACTCAAAGCGCATAACACGACGGTTCGTACTGAGATTATCGCCGGGATCACCACCTTCCTGGCGATGGCTTATATTCTGTTTGTGAACCCAAGCATTCTGGGCGCAACCGGCATGGACAAGGGCGCGGTATTTGTCGCCACCTGTCTGGCGGCGGCGATTGGCTGCGTGCTGATGGGGCTGATCGCCAACTATCCGATTGCGCTGGCTCCGGGTATGGGACTGAACGCCTTTTTCACCTACACCGTTGTGCTGCACATGGGCTACACGTGGCAGATTGCGCTGGGCGCGGTGTTTCTCTCGGCGGTGATTTTCTTCGCGATGTCGCTATTTAAGATTCGTGAATGGATTATTGCCAGTATTCCGCTGCCGCTGCGCGCCGGGATTGGTGCCGGTATCGGGCTTTTTCTGGCGCTGATTGCGCTGGAAGGGGCGGGTATCGTGGTCGATAACCCGGCGACGCTGGTGGGCATTGGCGACCTGACTAAACCGGGTCCGCTGCTGGCGATGCTTGGCTTTGTGGTTATCGTGGTACTGGAAGCGCGTCGGGTGACGGGCGCAGTGCTGATCGGTATTCTGCTGGTGACCTTTATCTCCATGGGCATTGGTCTGTCGCCCTTTGCCGGGGTCTTCTCTGCACCGCCGTCGATTGCACCGACCTTTATGCAGCTGGATATTGCCGGCGCGTTTAACGTCGGCCTGATCAGCGTGATTTTTGCCTTCCTGTTTGTTGATGTGTTTGATAACACGGGCACGCTGCTGGGTGTGACCAAACGCGCCGGTCTGGCGGATGAGCAGGGTAACGTGCCGAAGATGGGCCGTGCGCTGATTGCTGACAGTGCGGCTGCGCTGTTTGGTTCACTGCTCGGCACCTCGACCACTACCAGTTATGTGGAATCGGCGGCGGGCGTGAGTGCCGGTGGCCGTACCGGCCTGACCGCGATTGTGGTCGCCGTGCTGTTCCTGCTGGCCCTGTTTTTCTCGCCGCTGGCCTCCAGTGTTCCGGTTTATGCCACCGCGCCTGCGTTGCTGTTTGTAGCGGTGCTGATGGCCTCGGGCCTGGCAGAGATTGACTGGAAAGATATCACCACCGCCGCGCCGGTCACCGTGACCGCGCTGACCATGCCGCTGACCTATTCGATCGCCAACGGCATCGCGTTTGGTTTTATTACCTGGACGCTGGTGAAGTTGCTGAGCGGACGTGCGAAAGAGGTGAATGCGGCGCTGGTGATCCTGTCGATTCTGTTTGTGATTAAGCTGGGATGGTTGAGTGCTTAGTTGTTGCCTGGCGGCAGGGGGGGGGCGCTTAGCAGCGGGCGGATTTCGCTGTGCAGCGGGCTGGCTATGAGCAGGTTACGCCTGCCCAGGCGATGGGGCGTCTTAGTTCACTTAGCCGCGCGTTAGCGCTGAGAGGGTTACGCCCGCCAGACGTATGGGAGTTTCAGATCACTTAGCCGCGCGTTAACACTGAGCGGGCATCGTCCGCCAGTCTATGGGGCAGGCGGTGTCTGATACACTGCGAAACATTGCAATAGAGCGCATATGGCGGAGTTGTCGTTATTCACGGCTGTTCTCGTTTGTGCGTTTAAATTATAAAAGCATTTCACTTGTGGCGTTTGTTGTTACTTGTTACTCCATTTCAGCGGTGTATTTAATTCCATTATTTCTCACATCATGGCTATCAAAAATCCGGGGCTCCACTTTACGCCAGCTCTAAGCTGACTTTCCCTGATGGCAAAACAAGAGGGGTTTCATACATAGTTAGCGTTGACAGGATCTCTGAGCGTTTTAGTTAGTTCAGGTAAGCTGATTTTAATGTTGAGCTGACGGAGCTGACGGAAAGTTTTCTTACGCTAAATCAGAGTTATTAAAATGCCTGTTTTAGCTGTGAATTAACCCGTGATAATTGCTGTTCTGGCCTGTTTTATAAGCCGGCTGCCAGGAGAGAAGAGATATTAAGGCGTGGTTGAATTTAGTCGCCGCCATCTCCCCCGTCACCACCGTTACCTCCCGCACCGCCGTCACCTCCCGTGCTGCCACCATTCCCTCCGTTCCCCCCTGCGCCACCAGCACTACCATTGCTGCCATCCCCTCCATTTCCACCGTTTCCGCCATCTCCCCCCATACTGCCGTTTCCTCCATTCCCGCCATTGCCTCCGGCCTGGCCATTCTGTCCAGCACCTCCGTTCCCGCCATTTCCGCCGCTTCCTCCCAGGCCGCCATTTCCGCCATCACCGCCATTGGCTCCGGCACCACCGTTTCCTCCTGACCCTCCATTTCCTCCGATACCTCCGTTTCCCCCTCGTCCTCCATTTTCACCCGGACCGCCATTGGCCCCGGCACCGCCGTTCTGACCCGGTCCGCCATCAGAACCTGCAGCGGCATCAATGAGAATGACATTATGGTGTGTACTCAACATATCCGTTTTGTACTCAGCATGCGCATACGGAATGATGATTAGCGAAGCTAACAAAGTGATTGTTTTCATTTGAAAATCCTTTTCAGAAAACTTTCTCCACCGGTCCCTCCGTTACCACCCGCACCGCCCGCACCGCCTGCGCCGCCCGCACCACCTGTGCCACCCGCACCGCCTGCGCCACCCGCACCGCCTGCACCACCTTTACTTGATGTATCGGGATTATCGGCACTCCCACTATTGCCACTATTGCCACTATTGCCGCCATTGCCGCCATTGCCGCCATTACCTCCTTTTCCTCCGTTAGTACCTTCTCCCGGAACGCCTCCTTTGCCTCCCGCGCCTCCGTTTTCACCATTGCCTTGTTGTCCGTCTTTGCCTGCTGAGGGCTGGAGGGAGGTATTTGAAGATGAAGTATTCATGTCGCTGGCAGTCTGAGCCAGCGAGTAAAACGGACATGCCACTGTCAGTACGGTGGCTAAAAATAATGGGTAACTTCTGGTAAGTTTCATGTGCTGTTCCTGTGCTAACAGTGATAATGCTCCTGCTATAACGGTTACAAACAGGAGCTTTTTAGTTAATGGACGCCAGACTATCAGTCTCCGCCGCCATCACCGCCGCCATCACCGCCACCATCACCTCCTCCATTACCACCGCCGTTGCCTGCATCATTTCCGTTACCGTCACCACTCCCGTTAGCATTCCCGGTGCCGTTATTACTGTTATTACCCTGATCAGAACCGTTGCCGTTTTTACTGCCGTTATCATTATTGGAATTATTACCATTCTGGCTGGCGTTAGCGGCGCCATTACCATCACTTCCGCCAGCACCTCCGGCGCCTCCAACACCTCCGGCACCACCTTGCCCGCCTAACGCGCCTCCTGCACCCCCCGCGCCACCTGCGCCGCCGGCACCTCCCGCACCAGTAAGAATGAAGGAAAACTTAGAGGTATTGACGTCAATGTTTGCTGCACTGATATCAAATTGCCTGGCCATACCCTGAGCGGAGTAGAATAAAACCATACTCGCTAACACAGTCATATTTTTAACTTTCACAATAAATCCTCTTTAAGTGAGTAATTAAATTTATTATCTGCGCTGCCAAAGGTATGTTAATTTTCCTCAAATACTTCTTGTCAGTCTTCCTCCATTTTGGGGTTTCTTTATGCGTCCTTTATTTTATTTTATGTGAAAGGCGGGAATACATTGCCAGTATGTGGCACTAATTTTAAGAAATAGCTTCTACAGTCTGCTGTTATTTATATTGCACAGCAATTATGGAGTGACAAGCTCAATAATGATGTTTTTTGTTGCTGTGTATGTTTTTATATTTCGTCTGCAATATGCTTCAGTTATGTTACGGTTTTTAATTTCATCTGTTACTGCAGCTGATGCGTGGGTCAGGCAAACCTATTTCTCTCTGCGATTGCCCGGGCTATCCGTTCGTATCAAGGGCTGATGATGGAGAGTTTATTCGTGATGCATATCAGACCAGGGCTATCGTGCAGACGGGCACGCTCATCAACGCACTCAGGGCGTTTTCTGCCTGAAGGCTGGATTGCTGCGGCCGGGCTGAAGCATCCTTATGCCGATCTGTTCTGCCATATTCTTCGAACTAATAAAGCATTCATATCCTGCGAGACGTCACAGAACCGGCCCGCGTTTAAAGTGATGTACAGAAGTTCCTGACGTTATTTATAATTATAATTTATGTATTCCTGGTTTTTATTTCGGTGTTTTTTGCATGCGAAAAGCATCCAGGTTGTAGCAGCCTTAAAAGCCGCGCCTGCAAGGGTTAAATGAAATTTTTATGACATGCAAACCAGTGTAGCGTAACGCAGTAATAAGTTAAGACAACGGTATGCATAAGGGTTCTGATTGTTTATAACGCACAAAAAAACGATTTCTGGTTGAACTGGAAAGCATCAAAGCCTGACAAATTTATGAGTTTTTGTGATGCTTTGCAGCGGTGCCATTAATTCTGGTTAATATTATTTATGTGATAAATATTCATTGAAGTTAAAAAAAGAGATGCCGATAGATCTATATCGCCGCCCCCCTTCAAGGAATTTTAATGAAAATCTCTACGCGCCTCGGTTCCGGATTTGGCACGTTAATCATCTTTTTCTCCATATGTATCGTTGTCGCTATTCACTCTTTATATCAGGCTAAAAGCACGCTTGAGTCAGTTGTTCAGGGTGATATGAAAAAAACAAAATTAATCAATGAACTTACCCTGGCGCAGCGTGATATGGCGATAACCGTCAGGAATTTATCACTCTTTTCAGATCAGGCTCTTATCCAGGAGCAGTCTGATCGTCTGGTTAAACTGAAGGCTAAATTTGCAGCCAGCAGGGATCAACTGAATACGATGATCAGCCAGTCTGGCGATACGGAAGAATATAAAGCCTTTGCGAAGATCAGTGACAGCGAGAAAAATGCTCTGGATGCCTTCAGTAACACTGTTCCGCTGGCACTGGCTAAAAAAAGTGATATCACCGTTAAGTATCTGTTGGAAAAAGTCAGACCCGCTCAGGTTCCGCTGCTTGAAGGTCTTACCCTGATGAGTGAAATCCTGGCAAAGCAGTCGGATGACTCAGTTATTCAAAACGCGAAAAATACCGAAAGAGCCTACATCATCCTGGTGACGCTTTTAGTTGCGGCTATTTTGTTCGGCACGGGCACCAGCATCTATCTTATTCGTAAACTCATGAGCGAGCTTGGCGATGAACCGAGTACAGCGCGGAAACTTGCTAATGCGATCACTAATGGGGATCTGACCACACCGGTTAGCTTGAAGAAAAATGACACTCTCAGTCTCATGGCCTCTTTAAACAGCATGCAGGTTCGGTTACGGGATATCGTTTCAGAGATTAAATCAGGCTCTTCTTCAGTCGCCCTTTCTGCGAATGAGATTTCTGAAGGAAACAATGAGCTTGCATCCCGCACTGAACAGCAGGCCGCTGCCTTGCAGGAAACGGCTGCGAGTATGGAACAGCTCACCGCTACGGTACAAAATAACAGCAAAACTGCCAGGGACACAGCCAACTCAGCGAGAGATACCGCCTCGATTGCAAAACGAGGGGAAACGGACGTCAAACGAATGTCAGATACGATGAGTGATATTTCAAAAAGCGCGTCTAAAGTCAGAGATATCACCGCCGTCATCGAAAGCATCGCATTCCAGACTAATATTCTTGCCCTGAACGCAGCCGTTGAAGCGGCACGAGCGGGAGAGACGGGAAGGGGCTTCGCTGTCGTCGCGTCTGAAGTCAGAACGCTTGCACAACGTAGTGCGACTGCCGCAAAAGATATTAAAGCGTTAATAGAGCAGGCTGTCGGACAGGTTGAATGCGGCGTCACTGTTGCCAGTGATACGGGTTTGAGTATTCTCAAAGTCGTGCATTTAGTGGATGAACTGGCTGAATCCATGGATGCTATTGCGCTGTCGTCGGCTGAACAGATGCAGGGGATTTCTCAGGTGAGTATTGCAGTCAGCCAGATGGATGGGGTGACGCAAAATAACTCTGCTCTGGTAGAAGAATCATCAAGTGCTTCTCAGTCTCTCTCTGAGCAAGCGCAGTCTCTCAGGCTGATTGTAGAGACCTTTAAAGTATAAATTATCCCGGCGCTGACATGCGCATTGGGTAAATTCCAAAGCAAGAGGCCGGTACTGCCTGTCAGCAGTACCGGCCTTATTCCTCGCATCAGCCGGCTAACGCTTACCTGAAAGGCGGCTCATTAAAGGTACGCAACTTACGCGAATGCAGCTTATCGCCCTCGGCGCGCAGCAGCTCAACAGCGTGAATACCAATCTGCAGATGCTCCGAAATCGCCCCTTCATAGAAACGGTTCGCCTGACCGGGCAGCTTAATCTCACCGTGCAACGGCTTGTCTGAAACGCACAGCAGCGTGCCATATGGCACCCGGAAACGATAACCCTGTGCGGCAATAGTGGCGCTTTCCATATCGACCGCCACCGCACGGCTCAGGTTAAAGCGCAGTGCCGAAGCGGAGTAGCGCAGTTCCCAGTTGCGGTCGTCCGTGGTCACCACGGTGCCGGTACGCAACCGCTGCTTCACCTCTTCGCCTGGCATGCCGCTCACTGATTTGGTGGCGTCATACAGCGCGCGCTGCACTTCGGCAATGCTGGGTACCGGGATATCAGGCGGCAGCACGCTGTCCAGCACGTGATCGTCGCGCAGATAGGCATGGGCCAGCACATAATCACCAATCCGCTGGCTCTCGCGCAGACCGCCACAGTGACCAATCATCAGCCACGCATGTGGACGCATCACCGCCAGATGATCGCAGATGGTTTTGGCATTCGACGGGCCAACACCAATATTAATCAGCGTAATACCGCGACGATTCGGCGAGGTGAGATGCCAGGCGGGCATCTGGTGCTTCTTCCACGCCAGATCCGAGAGCATCGATTCACTGTCAGCGGTGTCGGCGGTCAGCACCACATCGCCCGCGCAGGCCAGGCTGTCGTAAGGGGTACTGGGATCGCGCACCTGCTCGATCGCCCAGCGCACAAACTCATCAACATAACGGGTGTAGTTGGTGAACAGCACAAACGGCTGGAAGTGCTCTACGCTGGTGCCAGTGTAGTGGCGCAGGCGGGCCAGCGAGAAGTCGGTTCGCAGCGCGTCGAAGTGCGACAGAGGGGATTTTGCATCGGCGTGGAACAGGCCATCGGCGGTCTCATCGCCAATCTGTGACAGCTCGGTGGTCGGGAAGTGGCGCGCAATACCGGCGCTCATGGTGCGATCCAGTGACAGGTCGGAACCGTCGATCACGTAAGGATAGGGGATCTCCTGACTGGAGGGCCCCACGTCGATCTCCAGCTGATACTCCTTCTCCAGCATCTGAAGCTGTTCCGAAATATAGTGGCGCAGCAACGCCGGGCGGGTGATGGTGGTGCTGTAACTGCCGGTGTGGGTGAAACGTCCCCAGGCACGCGTACGGTTCTGCTGCGGACCGTCGCCGCGCCAGGTGATGCGCAGCTCCGGGTAAACAAATAGTCCCTGCGCCCGCGCGGTGGCATCGGGCAGCGTGCCGTTTTCGGTAAAGGCTTTAATCGCCTCGCGCAGCGCATCGACGGCGCCATCGTACAGGCGTTCAAGTTCATCCAGCGCCTGCTGGCTGGTCAGGTTTTTCCGTAGTGTCGGCATGGTTTCTCCTTCCATTTTTTTTCCGCAATTTGCCCCAAGCTTAGCGGGTTTGTTGCGGAGATTGGTGAAGAATCTGTGATCGCCGTTTTTTTGCGCCAGCGAAGCGCGAATTCTGAGCAGTGCTGTTTTAAGTGAGGATCCGCTGCACTGAAATCCAGTAAGAAAATCTTTACTATCAGAAGGGGTGGTTCGCCACGTTTGAATGCGTTACCGATGAGGAGATGGCGGAAAAACCGCCAGCAGCAAAGCATGGCCAACCGATCATAACGTCAGGGAAATAATCAGGTTTGCTACAGCGGGCGGGGCAGTGAGGCAGATTGTGCCGTGGCGGCATTAAAAAGTTTGTAACCATGATTAATTTGCACCGGAAAGACTTTGCATATTTCTCTGCCCACTATCATCATTAGAACTCCTGTCCAGTCTCTTCTGATTTGGTAATCCTTTGCAAAATCCCGGCGTAGCAGTGATGCAGGCGATCAAGCGCACGGCGTGGTACCCGAAACGCCGTTCGTATCGCACGCTCTACTGGCGTGAGATATCGCCATTAGCAGTGCCTATCTTTTTCGAGAACGCCTGTGTGCTATTGATGGGCGTACTGAGCACCTTCCTGGTCAGTTGGCTGGGAAAAGAGGCGATGGCGGGCGTCGGCCTGGCCGACAGCTTCAACATGGTGATCATCTCGTTCTTTGCTGCCATTGATCTCGGTACCACGGTGGTGGTGGCGTTCAGCCTGGCAAAACGCAACGGCAAGCGCGCCCGTGCCGCCACGCGTCAGTCGCTGGCCATGATGACGATACTCGCCTTTGTGCTGGTCATCGCCATTGAGTTCTGGGGCCATCTGATTGTCGATGCGATTGCCGGTGCCGCCGATCCAAAAGTCAAAGCGCTGGCGCTGAGCTATCTGCAGACTTCCGCCTGGAGCTATCCGGCCGCCGCCATCACCCTGATTGGCAGCGGGGCGCTGCGCGGTGCAGGTAATACCAAAATTCCGATGCTGATTAACGGCGGCATGAACATCCTCAACATCATCATCAGTAGCGTGCTGATTTATGGCTGTTTCTCGTGGGACGGTTTAGGGTTTATCGGTGCCGGGCTCGGACTGACCATCACCCGCTATATCGGGGCGATCGCGGTGATTTACGTGCTGATGATCGGCTTTAACGCCTCACTGAAAATCACGCTGTCGAGCTATTTCCGGCGCTGGAACAGCAGCATTCTGATGGAAGTTTTAGGTATAGGCGTGCCTGCCAGTATCGAGTCGGTGCTGTTCAACGGCGGTAAACTGCTCACACAGGTGTTTGTTGCCGGAATGGGCACCAGCGAGATTGCCGGTAATTTTATCGCTTTTTCTATCGCCTCACTGATCAACCTGCCAGGCAATGCGCTGGGTTCGGCTTCAACGATTATCACCGGTACCCGTCTGGGCAGGAATCAGGTGTTCCAGGCGGAACGCCAGGTGCGGCACGTCTTCTGGCTGGCGACGGTCTGCCTGACCGCGATGGCCCTGCTGACGGTGCCGCTGGCCGGGTTGCTGGCACGGTTTTATACCAGCGACCCGGAAGTAATTAACGTGACGAAGCAGCTGATCTGGCTTAACGCGCTGTTTATGCCGTTATGGGCCGCTTCCTGGGTGCTACCTGCCGGTCTCAAGGGCGCACGCGATGCGCGTTACACCATGTATGTGTCGATGTTCAGCATGTGGGGCGCCCGCGTGGTGGTCGGCTACCTGCTCGGTATTGAACTGGGGATGGGCGTGACCGGTGTCTGGCTGGGAATGTTCCTCGACTGGACGGTGCGTGGCATCTTCTTCTGGTGGCGACTTAACAGCGGCAAGTGGCTCAACCGCTATCGAAAAATGATCGCGAAAACCGGTTAGCGCGTTGTTAACGCCTTTCACCCGCCGTGGGGAAAGGCGTCTTACCTCTTTCAGCACCATTAAAAATAACATCTCCGTCACATCTCCAGACTTTCGAACCGAATTTCAGACAGTTGCACAAAGCCAGCCTTCTCAGACAGGGTTAGCGTAATGCCTGCTGCGCAATGATGCAGACACTACTTATCAAGGTGACCCTATGATCCGTCTGAAAACGGCGCTGGCACTCCTGCCGCTGCTGTGTAGCGCCCCGTTATGGGCGACAACCTTTGTCTATGTCTCCAATGCTGAATCCGGCACCGTTTCCCGCTATCAGCTCAGCGAGGCGAATGGCAGCCTGCAATGGCGTGGCGATACGCCTGCCGGTAAAAAGATTATGCCGCTGGCGGCCAGCCCGGATGGTAAACGGCTCTATGGTGCGCTGCGGAGTCCGCCTTATTCGATCATCAGCTGGCGCGTCTCGGGTCCGCACGGTGACTTGCAGAAACTGGCGGTGACGCCGGTTGCAGCCAGCTTTCCGTGGATCACCACCGACAAAAGTGGGCGCTATCTGCTGGCTGCCTCCTATGACAGCGATATCGTCACCAGCAACCGGATTGATGACAAAGGAGTTGTGACACCCCAGGTCACGGGCGAGGTGAAAACCGGGCCGCATGCCCACTCGGTGATCACCGACGTCAGCAATCATTCCCTCTACGTCGGCAACCTTGGCGCAGATCGCGTGCTGCAATATGCCTTTGCCGATAACGGCGCGATAACGCCGCTGGGAACCGGTTTTGTTCAGGGCGAGAAGAACAGCGGCGCACGACATTCGGTGATTTCGCCCGACAATCGCTTCCTCTATAACCTCGCGGAGATGAGCGGCACCATTACGCAGTTCCGTCGCGCGGCGGATGGGTCGCTGACGGAGCTGAAAACCTGGCCGAATGCGGTGGCGAAGAAATATAACCTGCAGCATGGCGAGCAGCGCCCGGCGGGCTACAGCGATCCCACGCCGCGTATCTGGGCAGCAGACATCAAAATCACGCCTGACGGACATTTTATCTATGTCACCGAGCGCACCTCCGGCACCGTCAGCGGCTACCGGGTTGATAAACAGTCGGGTGAACTAAAGCTGATCGGCAGCTGGCCGGTTGAAAAACAGCCCCGCAGTATTGCGATTGATGCGCAGGGTAAATGGTTGATCGTCAGCGGGGAGAAGAGCGCGGTGATTGGCAGTTACGCTATCGATTCCGCCAGCGGTGAACTCAAACGGGTTGCTGAAGCCCCGGCTGGTAAAGGCGCGAACTGGGTGACGCTGATAAGGCAGTAACCGTTTTGAGCCGCTGGCATATGGCACTGGCTAAACAGATGCGGGCTGCTTATGCCATTTCCGGCATAAGCAGCGCAGAAATTTTTGGTTCTGATCGGGCGTGTAAGCGGGTTTACTCAGGGCATCAACTGATGCGGAGAGCCTGAGATGAAACAGAAACTGATAGCCTGGTTTGAACAGCTGCTGAGCGGCCCTGTGGCGAGTGACCGTGTGCATGATATTAACGTGGAACTGCTGCTGCCGCTGAGCCAGCTGTATGGACTGGAATATTATCCGGCAGTGCATCGCTACCATGAAAAATAATGGTTGTTGTATGTTGTCTGGTTAAAGGCCCGCTACGTTGCGGGCCTTTTTGCATCTGTAGTGCGCGAGTCATTTCAGCCAGCAGGCTTCACCACGAAAAACAGCAACATCATTATTTTTTATCCCACTTAAAACACCAGCGCCGTTATATGAATGAGTAATCCGGCACGGATCTATATTCATTAGCGCACGTCTTAACATCCATTCCCTTAACACTCGTAAATGAGCTCCGCACATAGAAAGTGGCTAAGTCATTACAAATTTGGCTTATAAAACGTTTTATCACCGCTAATTTTAGTTTTTGTAAAACCATATCATTATTTTAAGTCAATAAGGAACTTCCGATTGTTAAGGTGGTAATCTGCACGCCTGTACTTACACAAAACTTACAATAAGCGTTGTTAATCCTTCGATGAAAATGCCTGAAACAGGGAAGTGGCTGGTTTTCGGAGCCAGTTTGTTTATCAGCAATGTCATGGCTGCACCGGTCACGCCGGGTGATCTTGACGTTATTCAAAACCAGCAGCAGCAGCGGTTGCAGCAGGATCAGCAGCAGCGTGACGCATTAACACAGGCGCATCAGGTTGAGCTGCAAAAAACCGAATCGGCGCCAGCCAGCGGCCCCTGTTTTGAAATCAACCAGATTTCACTGCAACAGGCGAGCTTAATCACGCCTGATACACAGAAGAGACTTGTCGCTCCCTATATCAATCAGTGCCTGAGTCTGGACCGTATTAATCAGCTGGTACGCGCCATTTCAGAGTGGTATGTCCAGCGCGGCTATATCACCAGCCGGGCCTTCCTGACAGAACAGAACCTTTCCCACGGGACGTTAAATATCACCGTACTGGAAGGAAAGCTTGAGGCGATTCATTTG
The DNA here is from genome assembly GCF_011800405.1 of Pantoea sp. EKM21T. Lineage (NCBI taxonomy): Bacteria > Pseudomonadati > Pseudomonadota > Gammaproteobacteria > Enterobacterales > Erwiniaceae > Pantoea > Pantoea sp. EKM21T. Next base: position 331,448 of record NZ_JAALFV010000004.1, on the reverse strand, counting down.
CAGGGTGCCAGTGCACGTCAGCTGAACATGGCGTTCCCGACCCGTGCAGGTCGTATTTTAAATTTACGTGACATTGAACAGGGTATGGAGCAGATAAACCGGCTTCGTACTACGCCGGTTCAGATTGAAATCATCCCATCGACTCAGCCGGGCTATTCCATTGTCAACCTGACCAGCACACCCGAGTTTCCTCTGACGCTGGGGCTGAATATGGACAATAGCGGCCAGCGAAGCACCGGCATTGGTCAGCTTTCCGGCTCGCTGGTGGGTAATGACCTGCTGGGTGTTGCCGATCGCTGGTTTGTCAGCGGTGGTCGCAGCAGCGCTTTCAGCGACTGGCGCGATGCGCAAAATTTCCAGGCGGGCGTCAGCGTGCCTTATGGCTATGGGCTGCTGGATTACAGCTATAGCTGGAGCAACTATCACAGCCGCTTTAACGCCAATAGTTTCGACTGGTATAGCAACGGCGACAACATCTCTAACCGCCTCAGCGGCTCGTGGGTGCTGTTCCGCAACGGGCAAATCAAAACCGGCCTTCAGCTTGGTCTGAACCATTACGTCAGCCATAACTGGCTGAATGAGACCCTGCTTGAAAGCAGTAGCCGCAAACTGACCAGTCTGCAGATCGGTTTTAACCATACGCAAAAAATTGCAGGTGGGGTGGCCACCCTGAACCCGATGCTGAGCCGCGGGATGGCGTGGTTTGATGCGGAAAGCGACAAGGGTAAAAGCGACGATTTTCCGAAAGCTGAATTCCGTAAATGGAGCGTCAGCAGCAGCTATCAGCGGCCTGTCACTCAGAAAATGTGGTGGCTCAGCAGTTTTTACGCTCAGTGGTCGCCGGATCGCCTTTATGGCAGCGAACGCCTGACGATTGGTGGCGAGAACTCGGTTCGCGGCTACAAGGAGCAATACCTTTCCGGCGATGTTGGCGGCTATCTGCGTAACGAACTGAATTACTCGCTGTTTACCCTGCCTGCAATCGGCGAGGTCAGCACCACCCTGGCACTGGACGGCGGGTGGCTCCAGAGCGACAAACAGGATCGCTACGCAGCAGGCACGTTGTGGGGCAGTTCGCTGGGACTTGGCACCCGTAACGCGCATGTCTCCACTCAGCTGTCGCTGGGTATCCCTGTCAGCTACCCCAATTATCTTGCGCCCGATCGCCTCAGCGTTTACGCGCGTGTTGGACTCGTTTTTTAAAAAAAGGCCCCGATTATGGATGATCAAATAAAGCTTTCACTGCCGCGTCGTCTGCTGAGCTATCTCATCTGTTCGCTGATCGCGTTTCAGCCACTGCTGCCCGCCTTTTCTGCGGCGATAGCGCCCGTCACACCAGGAACAAAAGTCGATGCTGCCGGGAATGGCGTGCCGGTCATTAATATCGCGACGCCGAATGCGGCGGGCCTGTCGCATAACCAGTATCAGAATTACAACGTGGGCCAGGAAGGGCTGATCCTGAACAACGCAACCGGCCGGTTGACGCAGACCCAGCTGGGTGGACTTGTCCAGAACAACCCGAACCTCAAAGCTGGGCAGGAAGCCCGGGCCATTATTAATGAGGTGGTGGGTGCCAACCGTTCACAGCTGCAGGGCTATACCGAAGTAGCGGGCAAAGCGGCCAACGTGATGGTCGCTAACCCTTATGGCATTACCTGTAACGGCTGCGGCTTTATCAATACGCCCAACGTTACGCTGACCACCGGTAAACCGCAGCTTGATGCGCAGGGCAATCTGCAATCGCTGGAAGTGACGAAAGGCGCAATCAGCATTGAGGGTAAAGGACTGGATGGCAGCCAGGCTGATGCTGTCTCGATCATCGCACGCGCAACCGAAATCAACGCAGGCATCCATGCCAAAGATCTTAATGTGACGCTGGGCGCAAACCGGGTCGGTGCTGATGGCAGCGTGACACCCATCGCGGGCGAAGGTGCTGCGCCATCGGTCGCCGTAGATACCGGCGCGCTGGGCGGCATGTACGCCAACCGTATCCATCTGGTTTCCAGCGAAAACGGCGTTGGCGTCAATCTCGGCAATCTTAATGCCCGTCAGGGCGATATGGTGCTGGATGCGCAGGGTCGCTTAAGCATCAACAATAGCCTGACCAGCGGCACCCTGACTGCAAAAGGCAGCAGCATCACCCTGCAAGGCGAACATAAAGCCGGGGGCAACGTCGCGCTGACAGCGCAGCAGGATATCGCCTTAAATGGGGCCTCGCTGGGCAGCGACGCCTCGCTGGATCTCAACAGTCAGGGCAATATCACGCTTAAAGGCAGCAGCGTTAAAGCAGGCCAGAATGTACGTCTCAGCGGTGCTAACCTGAATGTTGATAACAGCAGCAGCGGTAGTGCGGTAGACACGCTGCAGCTCTCTGCCACCTCTCAGCTGGACAATGCCGGTCAGCTCGCCGCCGCAAAAACACTCGATATTCAGGCTGCACAGATCACTAATAGTGGCAGCCTGGCCAGTAATGGTGACGTGCAGGTTCGCACTAATACTCTGCAACAGAACGGTAAGCTGCTGGCTCAGGGTAAAAATACTTTGGCTGTTAGCGGACAGCTGACTAACCGCGATGAAATCAGTGGCAGCAGCCTGAACATTCAAAGCGGCACTCTTGATAACAGCGGCAAACTGATCAGTACGGGTGATGCCACGATCACGGCTAATCGTCTGAATCAGGACGGGATCTTCTCCGCACAGGGCAACGCACTATTCAGTGTTGCGGACACCTTCAGCAACAGCGGCAATCTGGTCAGTCAGCGTCTGCAAATCGATGCCCCGACCCTGAATAACAGTGGCGAGATGATGAGTCATGGCGATGCCGTGATTAACAGCGATACGCTGCAACAAAACGGCTCCATCACTGCACGCGGTGACGCGCAACTGACCGCTCGTGGCAGGCTGGAAAATCAGGGGGCCATCAGCAGTCAGAACGCACTCATCCTGAACAGTGCACAACTGCGTAACATGGGCTCGTTAACCGCACCGAATCAGACGCTGACCGCCGGGCAAATCAGTAACGGCGGCCTGCTTCAGGGCTCTAATCAGCTCTCTTTACATGCCGGACAGCTGGATAACCTTGCTGCGGGTACGATCAGCTCCGACAACGATTTTGCGCTCGATTTGCCACAGCTTAATAACAGCGGATTGATCACCAGCGGCAAAACACTGGTTGTCAGTGGCGACCAGCTGAACAACAGCGGGGAAATCAACGCTGCCAGCCTCAGCGCCCGGTACGGGCATCTGGATAATCAGCTGGGTGGCAAACTGCTGGCCAGTGATCCACTCCAGCTGCACGGCGATGTACTGACTAATCAGGGCATCATCGCCGCCGCAACGCTGAATAGCGATGTCAGCCAGATCAATAACAGCGGAACGCTCCAGGGCGACGAGGCAGTATCGTTGCAGGGCAGCGGGTTAACCAACAGCGGCACGCTGCTCAGCGCAGGCCAGCTGAATGTGCAACAGCAGACGCTGGACAACAGCGGACTGATGCAGGGCAAACAGCTGACACTGAATGCTGACCGCTGGCAGAACAGCGGCAATGCCCTCAGTGAAGCCGACGCCGACCTGCAAAGCGACACGCTGGTCAATAGCGGCAAGATTCTGGGACAACAGAGCATCGCGCTGAAAGCGAATCACACTGACAACAGCGGCTGGCTGATTGCCCAGGCGCTGACGCTGCGGGGCGACCTGATTAACAGTGGCCTGATTCAGGGCAATCAGCAGATTACGCTGGAAGGCGACCAGCTGGATAATCAGCAGGGCGGACAGTTGCTGAGTGACGGCACCCTGAACGGCAACATCACTTCACTGAATAACCGCGGCGCAATGCAGGCCGATCAGATGGCGTTAAACGCGAAGGCGTTGCAGAACAGTGGCACTGTTCGCGCCGGAAAGGCACTGACAGCCCAGGTCGGGGGTGTGCTGGATAACAGCGGAAGCCTGATCAGCCAGCAGCAGATGAATTTACAGGCTGGGGAGATCGATAACAAAGGCACACTGGCGGCAGATAACCTCAGCCTGCATGCGCCAGTGCTCAGTAACGGCGGTCTGCTGCAGGGCAACAGCACCTTAACGCTGGATCATCAGCAACTCCACAACCTCCATGGCGGCCAGTTAATCGCCGGAGGACCGCTGACGCTGACGTTAGATCAACTGGATAACGACGGGCTGCTGCAGGTTAACGGTAAGCTTTTGGTCAACGGCAACCGTCTCAACAACAGCGGACGCCTGCTGAGCGATGACCTCGACCTTCAGATTGCCGATACGCTGAATAACAGCAGCACGGGACAGATCGTGACTGGCCAGCAGGCCGACCTGCAGGCACAAACGCTCAGTAACAGCGGCCAGATTGCGGCCCGGCAACTCAGCGCCAGCGGTAATACGCTGGAAAACAGCGGGCTGCTTCAGGGCGACACGCTACTGGATCTCGGATTTGCTCAGACCCTCAACCACAATAATGGGCAGCTGCTGAGCGGCGATCGACTGATCGTCAAGGGCGGTAGCGTGGTCAATGATGGCAGCTGGCAGGGCCAGCAACTCGACGTCACGCTGGATTCTCTCGACAATCGCGGCAGCATCAATGGCATCAGCGCTTTGCGCGGTAACATCGCCAGCGATCTGATCAACAGCGGCACGCTGATCAGCCAGGGCAATAGCGACCTGAATGCCACCACGCTGCGCAACAGCGGCAAAATAATGGCGGACCGCCTGGGGGTGCAGGGCACCAGCCTGAACAACGACGGTCTGTTACAGGGCAACACGGCGCTGACTGCTCAGGCTGATAACATCACGCAATCTGCCGGTGGCAAAACGCTGAGCGGCGGAACACTGACGCTTAACGCGGGTCAGCTCAACACCCAGGGGACGCTGCAGGGCGAGCAGGCAACGGTTAACGCTGACAACTGGCTGCATCAGGGTTCGCTGCTGGGCAGCAAAGATCTGAACGCCAGCATCAGCAATGAACTGCATAACACCGGCTCGTTGATGAGTCAGAACACCGCACAGGTTACGGCGAACACGCTTAACAACAGCGGCTCACTGCTCAGTGAAGGGGCGATGGTGCTGAACGGTGCCGCGCTGAATAACAGCGGATCGGTGCAGGGCAAAACCCTGACCATTTCACCCGCCAGCGTCATTAATCAGGGCAGCCTGATTGGTCTGCAGGCATTAACGTTTGCCGCTGCGCCACAGGTGGCCGGGCGAATGCTGCTCAGGGCGCTGGCCGCGCCATCACGTCAGCTGATCAATAATCAGGGCGGATCGCTGCTGACGCAGGGCACGCTGAACATCAACGGCGGGGACGTTGTGAATAACGGCAGCTGGCAGGGACAGCAGATCCTGCTGAATGCCCGGCAACTGAACAATAATGGCGCGATCCAGAGTGCGGATGCGCTGCAACTGATTCTGGCGGATCGCCTTGATGCGGGCGCTGGCAGTAAGATTTCAGCGAATGGCACAGCGGCACTGCAGGCACTGACGCTGACCAATCAGGGCGAATGGATTGCCAGAAACCTGACGCTACGGGGCGACACGTTAAACAATAACGGCGCAGTGACCGGTGTGGAGGCGCTGGCTGTTGGCCTTAACGGTGCACTGACTCAGCAGCAGGATAAAACGCTGCTCAGCGCAGGCAGGCTGACGCTTCAGTCCTCCTTGCTTAATAATGCCGGACGCGTGCAGGGCGGCGACCTGCAGATCACCACGGGCGCGGTTGATAACAACGGGCGCTTACAGGGTGATAACAGCCTGCTGGTCAATACCGGGGGGCGCATCACCAATGGCGGCAATGGCGCCATTATTACGCAAAACGCCCTGACGCTGACCGGACCTGAACTGTTCAACTATGGCCTGATTCAGGGCAATGGCAACGGTGTCGCGACAATAACCGGTTTAACGCAAAACGATGGCCGGTGGCTCTCGGGTGGCGCGCAGACATTGAACACGCCGCAGCTGAATAACAACAGCTGGTTACAGGCGTCGCAGCTGATTCTCAATGCCACCAATGCCAGCAACAACGGTACGCTGCTGGCCGACGCCCAGGGCACGCTGACCGGCAATGGCTTCAGCAACCAGGGCACGGCCCAGGGCGGCAACCTTGAGGTTAATTATCAGCAGGTAAACAACAGCGGCACGCTGCTGGGTAACAACCGGCTGAGTGTGATGGGCGCTCAGGTCAATCAGCAAAGCAGTGGTCGCCTGTTCAGTGGCGGCAATTTGCTGGTTCACAGCAATGGCTTTGATCAGACCGGTCAGGTGGTGGCGCTGGGTGATGCCACGCTGGAGATCGCGAATGGTTTTACCGGTCGCGATGTGCTGGCTGCGGGCGGGCGACTCTCCGTCAGCAGTAATGGCGCGATAGACAACCAGGGCACGATGCAGGGTGGGGCGCTGACGCTGAGTGCAGGCGGCGATCTCACTAATAATGGTCAGCTCACTACCGGTTCGGGTGACAGTACGTTAAGCGGCAACCGCATCGCCATGAACGGGAATGGCAGTCTGCAGGGCGGCGGTAACATCAACTTAGCCAGCCGCAGCGATATCACTGTTGATGGTTTTACGGGTACGTTGGGCAATCTGACCCTCAGCGCACCGGGCAGCATCGTCAATAACGCGCTGCTCTATGCGGCCGGCAATCTCTCTCTTTTTGCCAACAGTATTCGTAACCAGCGTGCCGATATGCTGGCAGGCGGCAGTATGTGGCTTCAGGGCGACGCGGCGGGGAACGCCAACGGCGAGGTAGTTAATAACTCCGGCACCATCGAAACGCAGAACGGCGATATCACGATTAATACGGGACATTTGCTGAATGAATGGGAATCTATTACTGTTGGTAGTGTTTCTACAGAATACATAGCTAATGACTATTCTTCTTTTTCTTCGTCCGGTCCTTTAGGATATCGTGCTTCACCCGGGCTTTACGCATTGCCTGTGGAAATTTTTAATAAAGGCGAGATTAAATATTTCTTTCAAGATGGAGTGAATTCAGATTACTACACAATTATACCTGTGCCAGTCAATCTAAATAAAGATAAAGAAGCTATTTTTTCACGTTCAACTTCAACTACAAGGGTTACTGGTCAGGCTGGTAGGATCAGTGCTGCACATGATATTTATGGCCAAGTAAATACATTAGACAATCTTGGAAGCTATATTCTTGCAGGGCATGACTTAATACTAAAAGGTTCATCTCTTAATAATCAATCTTATCTAACAGGGGTGCAGACTGTATGGAGAAAGTATACACCTTTAAATCAGGGGAGTGTTTACGATTACATAAATATGCTCACACCAAGTGACATGACCTTTATAACAGATGATATTGATTATGGTAGAGAAAGATACAAAGGTCGCAAGGAAGAATTTGAGAGATTTATTTATTTTACCGCAACTGATATTTATCGCACTGAGAAGGGAGCATCAATTCGTGGCGTTATCGATGCGAGTGGTATGCTCAATACAAATTTCAATACAGTTTTCAATAATAGTGATGCTTCAGAGGTTAGAGGAATTATCTCTCTTACGTTGCAACGGCCAACCATTGCTCCAATGCAACAGTCACTAATTACTGATGCAGTACAAGGCATTGATCTAATTACATTTGATAGGTTTAAAGTAGGTAGTCCTTCATGGATAAATGAATTGAATTTTGTATTGGAAAAAATCAATGATGACATCAGCTTTGAAAAACCCGAATATAATAAATCAACCTTAAAGGAACATGTAAAAAATAATATCGATTTATCTACTATTGATAATAAAAGTCAGTTGGAAAAGAATTATTATTCCTTATTGACTCGAGATGCAACTCCTGTTCAACGCTCTTCGGTTAACATCAATTCTTATCCAATCCCCCAAGTGAATAATGGTTATTTTACATTTTCTGAAGACGAAAAAAATCCTTACTTAATTATTACTAATCCAAAACTCAACGGACTTGGACAGCTCGATCAAAGCCTGTTCGGCGAGCTGAACGCGCTGTTAGGCAAACGACCCGGCAACGCGCCGCAGGAGACGCGCACGCAGTATACCGACCTCAACACCTTCCTCGGCTCGTCCTATCTGTTGGATCGCCTGAACCTGAAACCTGACCACGATTACCGTTTCCTCGGCGACGCGGCGTTTGATACCCGTTACGTCAGCAACGTGGTGCTCAACCAGACCGGCAGCCGATACCTGAACGGCATTGGATCCGAGCTCGATCAGATGCGCTATCTGATGGACAACGCGGCGGCGGCGCAGCAGTCGCTGGGCTTGCAGTTTGGCGTATCCCTAACCGCCGACCAGTTGGCCACGCTGGATAAAAGCGTGCTCTGGTGGGAAGCCAGCACGGTTAACGGCGAGACGGTGATGGTGCCGAAGCTCTATCTCTCGCCGAAGGATGTCAGCCTGCAAAATGGCAGCGTGATTGCTGGTAATAATGTCTCGCTGAAGGCGGGCAACCTCACCAACAGCGGCAGCAGCATCGTTGCCAGAAACGATCTGGCACTGGAAAGCGATAACCAAATCGACAACCTCAGCGCAGGCCTGATACAGGCCGGTGGCAATTTGCAGCTGAGCGCGCTCGGTGATATCAACAACGTCGGCTCCACCATCAGCGGTAAAACAGTGGCGCTTGAGAGCGTGAACGGCGATATAAATAACCTCACCGCCACCAAAGAGTGGTCACTGAATGCTGGTAACGGCCGCGGCGCCAGCAAATCCTATACCGAAACTCTGAGCGGGCCAACGGCGAGCATCACGTCACTGGATTCACTGAGCCTCAAGGCGGGCAACGATATTGCCGTCACCGGCGCTAACCTCAAAGCGGGTGGCGATCTGCTGCTGAACGCCTGGAATGATATTGCTATCACCGGGAACCAGAACGTCACTGGCAGCGCGCAATCCGGCTTCGGAAACCGCTGGCAAAAAGTTGACCCAACCAGCATAACCACCGTCACCACGGTCGGCAGCCAGATCGCCGCAGGCGGCAATATGGCGATGCAGGCGGGCCACGATCTGACGGTTACCGCCAGCAACATCAGCGCAGGTAAAAACGCGGCGATGGCAGCCGGTAACGATCTTAATCTCAACAGCGCGACGACCAGCCAGAATGATGTGAAGGGCAAACGTGAAACCCATTCAACCGGTCTGGATCGCACGACGCTGACCAGTGGCGGCGATTTAGTACTTCAGGCCGGACGCGATCTCAATAGCCAGGCGGCAGGCATTGCTGCAGACAAAGACGTGACCTTACAGGCGGGGCGTGATGTCAATCTGCTGGCGGCTGAAACCGGTTCTGGTAATAGCTACAAATCCGGCAAGAAGGTTGAGATTAATGAGTCGGTACGCCAGCAGGGCACTGAAATTGCCAGTGGTGGGAGTACCAGGCTACTGGCGGGCAATGACATCACAAGCCAGGCCGCAACAGTCACAGCCAATAAGGATCTGGCGCTGCAGGCTGGACAAGACGTCAATATCACCACTGCGACGGAGAGTGATTATGCCTACCGTGAAGAGACCAAAACCAAGAAAGGTTTCCTGAAAAAGACCACTACTCACACCATTCAGGAAAACAGCGACACCCGTGAAAAGGCTTCACAACTGAGCGGCAACACCGTGTCTGTCATTGCCGGAAACGACCTGACCGTTCAGGGCTCGTCTGTGGCCGGTGACAAAGGCGTCGCACTGAGTGCAGGCAATGACCTGAATATTGTTACCGCCACCAATACTCAATCTACCTACAGCCTGAAAGAGAAGAAGAAAAGCGGCCTGATGGGTGGCGGACTCGGTCTCAGTTACGGTAAGCAGACTGCTAAAAGCGAACGTCACGGCGACCAGGTCACGCAGAGCGATGCGCGAAGTCTGGTGGGTGCAGGTAACGGTGTGGTCAGCATGACGGCGGGTAACAACGCGCTGATCAAGGGAAGCGACGTTATTGCGGGCGGCCAGAATGGCGAGATCAGCGTGACGGCGAAAAACATCGCCATCGTGTCCGGGCAGGACCTGGTGCGCGAAACCGCGAAGCAGGCGTCGAAAAGCAGCGGGTTTGGTCTGAGTCTGAACTTAACGCCACTGGACACCGTGCGCAATCTGCGTGACATCATGAACAACACCAGTTCGGTGTACGAGCAGATGAAGCAGACTGGCAATGAGTTGGGCGCCAGTTCGCTGGATTCTCCGGCGCCGGGACTGACCTATGGCCGTTCAGGCAGTAAAGTCAGCCAGAACAGCGAGAGCATCTATCAGAGCGGCAGCACGCTCAATACCACCGGAAATCTGCTACTGAAGGCCCGCGGCGATTCAGATACCCACACCGGCAACATTCTGGTTGAGGGCAGCAGCCTGAACGCCGGTGCCAGAGCCTCACTGGACGCTACCCGTAATATTGACATCACCACAGCCTCTGACAGCCAGAAGGCTGCCAGCAGCAGTAGCAGTAAGAGCTGGTCGGCAACAACATCAGCTTCAATTGGTGCGCTGGCACGTAGCGGCGGCGGGTCGCCAAACAATGGTTCGGCAGGGACTAATTACGGCTCGAAAAACAACCAGATGAGCGGTGACAGCAGCATGCTCGCGCAACACACTTCTGCGATAACCGCCGGCAGTATTGATGTCACCAGCCATAAAGGTGATATCGCAATCAGCGGTTCAACCCTGACCGGCACCACCGGCGTCTCGCTTAACGCGGAGCAGGGTAAGATCAGCGTCGTAGCAGGCGAAGACCGCCAGCAGGCATCGACCTCCGGGTCTGACCACGCTATAGGCGATCTGGGCGGCGATGGTTACAGCGGAACGGTTGGCGTGGGTCATAACAGCTGGAAAAACGCCAGCACGGGCACGCAGCAGAACACCGTACGCAGCGGTATCGTCAGTACGCTGGGTAACGTTTCGATTAATGCAGGCAAAGACGTTAACCTGCAGGGGGCTGACGTTTATGCAGGCAATTCGCTGAGCGTCAACGGTGAGAACATCCACCTCGATCCGTCAAAAGACACGCACGAAGGCAGCAGCAGCAGCAAATCCTCGCAGTATGGCATCACCGCGCAGGTCTCCGGCTACGGCGTGAGCATGGCGCAGGCGGCGGACAAGGTGGCTCAGTCGCACAAAGAGAGTGATGATCCGCGCCTGCAGGCCATTTATGCCGCGCAGGCGGCCATGACCGCGCTGTCGGCTTACAACCAGAACACCGCAGCCGTCAAAGTCACGGTGAGCGCCACTGTGGGTAGCAGCCATCAGTCCGTGGAACAGAAAAGCACGCAGCAGAGCGGCAGTGTGCTTAAGGCGGGCGGCGACGTAGCAGTCACGGCTAAGCAGGACATCACAGGCGAAGGCGTAAAAATCAGCGGTGATAACGTCTCGCTGAATGCGGGGCGCGATATCGCCCTGAACAGCGCCGAGGACAGCAGCAGCCAGCAGTCAAGCAGCGGTGGCAGCAAATACGGCGTCGGTGTTGGCTTCGGCCTGGGCGGCAGCCAGAACGGCTTATCCCTTGAGCTGGCTGCCAGCCAGAACAGTGCAAACGGAAATGGCAGCAGCATTACTCATCACAACAGCGAAGTGTCCGCAGCGGGCGATCTGACGGTCAAAGCGGGTCAGGACGTCAAGCTGAACGGAGCAAACCTCAACGGCAATCACGTTGACCTCAACGCGGGCCGTAACCTGGAAATTGCCAGCCAGCAGGATCGTGCAAGCTACGACAGCCATCAGAGCTCATCAGGCTTCAGCGCCAGTATCTGCATACCGCCTATCTGTGCGGGCGTACCGGTGCAGGGCAGTGCCAGCATGAGCGGCAGCAAAATTTACAATGATTTTGATTCTGTACAGCAGCAGAGCGGGATCAGCGCGGGTGATGGCGGCTACAACATTTACGTCGGCAACCATACCCAGCTTGATGGCGCGATCATCGCCTCATCTGCAACGCCGGACAAAAATCACCTCAGCACCGGGACGCTGGGCTGGACGGATATTGAAAACCACGCCAATGCGGGCGGCAGCGGCTTCAGCGCAGCTGTCAGCGGCAGCATGGGAAAAAACACCACTCATACATCTGACAGTTCAGGGAACGACACATCAAAATCTGGTCAGTCCCAGCAGTCGGGCGATAACTCGCTGCCCATGGGCACGCTGCAGCAGACGAAAGACCGCGCCAGTTCAACCACCTACAGCGCCATCTCACCGGGAACGATTGAGATCCGCAATCCGGATGCGCAGAAGCAGGATGTGTCCCAAATCAGCCGCGACACCGCCGCGGCGGAGAATGTGCTGAAAGATAAGTTTGATGTGCAAAAAGCAGAAGGCAGCCTTGCCATCCAGCGCGAAATGGCCGTACTCGGACAGCAGGCGATTCAGCAGACCTTTGATGCGTTGAAGAAGCAGGAGAAGGAGCAGGAGAGAAACAAGCTTAAAAACGATGCTGCGTTCAATAAGCTTTCAGAAGCGGATCAGAAAAAAGCACTCGATAAAATCGATCAGAATGTTGAAGAGAAGTACGGTATCGGGTCAGAACTGCAGATTGCGGCACAGGCTATCAGCGGGCTGTTTGCCGGGCTGGCGGGCGGTAACGTCAGCGGCGCGGTGGCGGCAGGCGCCGCTCCATTGCTGGCGCAGATGGTCAAGCAGGTATCGCAGGGTAACGAACCTATGCGCGTGCTGTTGCACACGCTGGCGTCAGGGCTGATTGCTAAAGCGCAGGGTGGCAGCGCCATTGGAGGCGCAGCGGGTGGACTGACTGCAGGAATGCTCAGCTATAACGACGCGCTCAGCCACCTGCTATACGGCAAGGATGCTTCGGAACTGTCAGCCGATGACAAGATGCTGATTGCCAACATTGTAACCCTGGCAGGCGCAGCAGCGGGCGGTGCGGTTGATGGCAGCGCTGGGGTGGGTAGCGGTGCGTTTGCGGGCAAGATAGAGGTGGATAATAACTCGCTTTCCGGTGACAAAGCTCGGGAGTCTGTTAAGCAGATTGCTGGAAATATGAAGGATCAGGTCAGGAACAAGCTTGGCGAAGGTACACTCTCTGCTATCGTTAACAGCATTATCGGTGCGGCGGCGGATACTGGTGATGCGGTATTAGGTGGGGCAGATTACGGTGCTGATGCAGCAATGGCGCTTACCTCCTGCGCAATGGGTGATAGCTACTGTACCCAGGCATTGAGCGATCTGGCGGGTAAAAATCAGGCTGCGGCAGATACGCTGAAAGCTCTGATGAAGAGTGAAACCTGGGGAGCTGTTGCTGGGCAGGTGAAAGAAGCTGCTCAAGGTAACCAGCTTGCACTGGAAGCAACAGGTGGAATGTTGGCGGGGCTGTTCCTGCCCGGGAAGAAATTTCCTGTTGGATTTGTTGTTAAGGCTGAGTCTATTGCTGCTGATATAGGTAAAACTGGTACTGTATTTGATTCTATAAAAGGAACCCAACCTGTTTATCCTGGTTCTGTCATACCGAAATCTTTTGAAATGACACTGCCTAACGGTCAAAAAGTGTGGGTACATGGGAATGCTACAGAACACATGGCAGAATATGCTGCATCTAAAGCCTTAACAAATACGCCAGAAGCAGTCAGACTTGCCAGTCAGACAGAACTCAGAAGTTTTCAAGCTGCGTTAGATACCGCGACTAAGGACGGTATGTCATATGGGCGTATAACTGTCGATGGCTGGCAACTGGAAATCAAACCTCCGCGCGCTGCTGGTGAGTTGCCAACAGTCATTCACGCTCGTTATCTAGGAGCAAATTAAGTGGATATAGAAATTACAAGTCCGATCAATATCATGTTGGACGTAATAGAACTTGATGAACATATTCCATCATTAAAATTTAACCTGGAAATTCAAGTGGATAAATTTAGTTATAGCTTGAATGTCAGTTCTAATACATGGATTGAATGTCAATGCTTTGATGAATTTATCGCCAATGTGCGGAATGGTGATATAGCTCATCTTAAAGATATGAATGGATGTTTTGAGTTGATTTTAAATCCAGTTTTAGGATGGCTTGAATGGTCATGCGCTAAAGAAGATCTGCATGGATATACTACAGTATCAAAAGGCAGAGAAAAGTTAACGGACGATGCAAAGTCTGCAATCTATGCAGCGTTTAATAATTATCCAAAATGGTGGTGACTGTTAGATCAGGCCTAAGGTACTAAAATTAGTAACCCCGACGAATGGCCGGGGTTACTGCATCTAAGCCCTAAAATCATCACTTCCCGCTGCTGCAACCGGAGTACACCGGATGCGGCGATCACTACCAGTGATTCAGCGCTGGCAATGTCGGACTCTGTAAGTCAGTCGCTGCAAATAATCACCTCACCGTTCTGCCATATCCAATCCGCTCCTATATCTTGCCGGTTCTGGCTGATCTCACACAGTTATACTCAGGTGGCCGCATCGGTGGGTGTAGTGATCCAGAGTGTGCTGCTGAAGCGTCAGTTGTAACGGGGTGCTGCTGGTAAATCCTAATACAACCAACGCGCCGCCTGCCAGTATCAATTCCGGGATCGGCTCAGGGGTAAAGGTGATGTTCATGCGTTTCCCTCCATGGCGGGAGCGATGCGAATAATCAACTGACCCGGCTCGGTGATCACCTCGATTCGCTGGCCAGTGGTAAAGCCCAGCGGCTCCAGCCAGCGGCCTTTAATGGTCAGCTGTGGCAGCGGGTTCGGCTGGCCTCTATTAGGCCGGTATCCAACTTTATAATAATGCGCGGCGGTTGTGGCCGTGCGGGTTCCTGACTTATGATGCATGTCAGCCATAATTAACTCCCGTATAGTTAGTTGTGGTCAGCGGCTGCTGCGGGTTGCCGCCCGCTTCAGCCGCGCTAAAAATGTCTCGTTAAGTGCTTCCTGTTCCGATTTAACCTGTTTAAATATACACCTTCTGCCGCATAAACTCGCTGAAAGCCAGGTAATAAACTGCGAGGCGCCTCTGTAAAACGGATTATTTTTTTTCCGAGCTGTATTTCACTTATCCCTTCTTCCTGAAGTGCTTCAGCGCGAGGAAAAAATCAGGCCTGATCGGCAGCTATTCTATCGCAGCCGTGACGGACGAGCTGGGTGGCCAGAGTTATCCTCAGTTCAATGTATCCCGGCCAGCAGGCCAGCGAACTGACGCAGGAACAAAAGCAGGTTGTCAGCGCACTCGGCCAGCTGGCTGCGCAATTGTCGACGGGAGTGGCTTCTGGTTCTGTTGAAGGTGGCATTCAGGGGGCGGTTGCCGGGAAGAATGCTGTTGAGAATAATACGCTAGGAAATGATGAAGATGAAATACAGAGTCTACACGGCAATCGCCCAATACAAATCATCGACGTCAATCCATTACATAAAATAGGCCTACTTACTGAGAATGGAGAAAGAGCTTCTGTCGGAGGTATAAGTAAAGGGGATTTGAAAGCAATTTCAGCAGATTCTGCAAAGTTACCGTCGGGTTATGCTGCTAACTCTACAGGAAGTATTGTTGGTCCTAAAGGTGGCATATACTCTTACACTGGCAAAACGGATTCGACTGGAAATGCTGTTTATTCGAATAATAATGGCTACTTTACTTTCACAAATGGTGTGAAGTCTAATGCCGCATCACCTAATGCCCCGACTCAGGTGCGCCAAAATTATGAACAGGGAAAAATATTTGAAGATAACGTCTACCAGGACCACAGTGCTGACAAGTCGGCTTCAGCCCGGGAGATAACAGTAAAACCTGAGAGTGGAACCAGTGTTAGAATCGATATCCTCAGTAAAGATAAAAATGATAATATTGCATGCATTGAATGTAAAAGCTCAGCTGGTGCACCATTAACCCCTAATCAGAAAGTGGGTTCTCCTGAGGTTAAAAAAGTGGTGCTATAGTGGTAGGAGCAGGTAAGCCCGGTTTTGAAGGTGGATCTCAAATACCACCAACAAAAGTTGAAATTATTAGACCGGATAAAAAAAGCAGGATTAAATATGCCTATACAAGATGTAAAAAAGATTGACTCTATTGGTATACCGAACGATAGCCAGGATACCGTAAGCTTGGCAATTTCAGACCATCTTGTATGGGATGAGCCAATTGAAGAGCATTTATACACACTACAGGAAAAAATAAATTCCTATGTGGCCTTTATCGAGAGTGGTGAAATATATGATGCTTTTCCTGAATCAAAAGGAAAATCGCTAAAAATAATTGAGGTGTATTTTAAATATGATCTTCCAGAACAGGCTGTTTATTTCCTGAAGCAGGTTTCTGATATACTTAAAAGTATAAACATAGGCCTAAAATATGAGGTGTTACAATAATGCCTCTCGCTCTGCATAAGATTTTTCAATAGGTTAATTAGTGAAACTGATTAAAAAACAGGTTGTAAATGGTAATTTTTCGCATCACAAGAGATCACGGCCCTTGCGTCGGGATTTTTTAATTGTAGTCACTAATGCTCTCCTCTTATTATAAACAGTTTTCTAGACAGTCATAACTTTTAATTATGCTGCGCGGATGATAACTGCTTCTTAAACCCACTTGCTTTTGATAATAAGTTCGTCTTTATTCTGTATACAATCCACTCCCATTTCCTGAAAATGCTTGCCGCGTGCGATATTCATTTACAGTGCAGGTTTATAAACAAAATTAATTCTTAGGGTTTTGCTTCATATTACGGCAGGATTTTGTTTAGTCTATGTGTTTAACAACTTTATTCAATTCTCCCAAACACAAAAGATAAAAGCCCATACTTTCGCAGCAGGCTTTTATCTTTCACTAGCATCATGCTTAGTGCATTAACTGACTCACCAGTCCGGTAAGATCGGCTTTTTTATCCACGACGCCCGCCGTTGACGCTTTATCCACCAGCTGCGGCAGATATTTCGCCAGCAGATTCAGTGCATCGCTGGTGTTGATGCCCATCCGCGCAGCCAGCTGCTCAATCGCCTCAGAGTTAATCATCTTCTGCACCAGGTCGCTGCTCAGCGCCACGTTCTGCTCATCACCCAGCCAGGAGTTAACCACCTCACTGTACTCGCCGCTCTGCAGATGACTCACGATAGTATGTAAACCGCCTTGCTGCTCAACCCACTCCAGCACACCTTTCACTTCCTGACTGGTCTGATTATTCAGGCCGCACATGGCCAGTACTGTTTCCAGTAAACTCATTCTGTTATCCTCTTTATCTTAATCTGTTAAGACTGTTCACACGCTCTGATTTTATGAATGACAAACAGCACAATAATTGAACCCACGGTGGCAATAGCAATGCTGTAAATATTGAAGCCATTGACCTTGCCAAAACCCAGAGCGGTACTGACTACACCGCCAATCAGCGCACCGATAATACCCAGAATAATGGTCATGAAAATGCCCATATGTTCTTTACCTGGCATAATACATCTGGCGATAATGCCGGCAAGTAATCCGAATACAACCCATGACAATATACCCATCATTAATATCCTCTGTTTTTATATTAATTACAGCAACGTTTAGCAGTGGTTTAATCCATGAATTAAAAGCGGGTGTATCGTACGCCGCGTAGTGTTTGTCTGGCAATCCTGTTTTCTTTATCAAACTAAACATATCAGAAACGATAGGGGAGTAAATATGAGCATTCTGGATAATATTAAAAATATAGGCGATGAGTTGTTACATGCTGTGGATAAAAATGTTGAAGATAAGTCTGTCACCGCCGCAGGGAGTAATCGTACATATACGGTTAAATCAGGCGACACGCTCAGCGCCATCGCCAAGCAGTTTTACAATGATGCATCCCAATACATGAAAATCTTTGAGGCGAATAAAAACCTTCTCAGCAGCCCGGATAAAATTGCACCGGGTCAGGTACTGACCATTCCTGATTAATAATTCGTCAATAGTATGAGCCAGCTGGCGCAAATATTGCCCGGCTGGTTTTTTATTTAAAGCCAGCTTGTCATTACACCATGACAGGGTTGCGCCAGACAGCCTGCGTTGATCCAGACTTAACGGTGGTCTCTGTAATAGCAGCCGCAGACGAATTGAGATGAACAGTCAGACAGGTAGAGAAAATTGGGGCCGCTGAAAAGCAAAAAGCCCGCTCAGGTTTCCCTGAGCGGGCTTTTCTAATCTGGCTCCTCTGACTGGACTCGAACCAGTGACATACGGATTAACAGTCCGCCGTTCTACCGACTGAACTACAGAGGAATCGTGTGAACGAGGCGAATATTAACGGCGTCGCTCTAAGGTGTCAACAGCAAAAAATACATTATCATTCAACTGGCTAGCTTTAACGCAAAGCGATCGTGATTTAAGCAGTTTGCGCAGTGTCAGCGGCGATTCTGGCCAGGGGATCCTGCTGGTAAAACTGGCGCAGATGCTGATACATGGCGGGAAAGCGTTCGGCCAGCAGAACCGGAGCCGTAAAGAAATATTCAGAGAGCACGGCGAAGCACTCAGCGGGATCGCTGGCGGCGTAGGGATCGATCGTGGCGGCCTGCTCACCCACCAGTTCAACTTCACTCTCAATCTCCGCCATCGCGGCACGCAAATCCTTCTCCCAGAGTGCGACGTCACGCAGCGACATGACCGGAATACCGCTGGTGTAACCGCTGCCGCGGGCATCCAGCTTGTGCGCAACTTCGTGGATCACCAGATTAAAGCCGGAGAGATCGAACGAGTCCTGAATATCGAGCCAGTTCAGTACGACCGGCCCCTGCGTCCAGCTCTGTCCGGCGTGAACCGCAGGCGCGCTGTGAACCAGCCCATCGTCATCCTGCCACTGATCGTCGACCTCGAACGGCTCGGGATAGATCAGCACATCGTGGAAACCGTCCAGCCACTCCAGGCCCAGTTTCAGCACCGGCAGGCAGAACAGCAGGGCGATCCGCACACTGCGCAATTCATCCAGTTGAACACCGTCGAGCGGCACCAGCTTTTTCTGCTGCAGAAAGCGCTGCGCCAGCTCAACCAGCGCCTGCTGTTCAGCCTCATCCAGCTGGCTGAATATCGGCTGCGCCAGCCCATGCTGCCATGGCAGCGCGGCCAGGGTGGCGTCGTTATGCGTTTTCCAGGGCCATTTAAACATCGCAACTCCCGCACAGAACTGGACTATTTCGCTATCCTGACGCGGCAGACATAAAAATGCCAGCATCGAAAACACCATGCTGGCACTGTTCATCTGGCGACAGGGCTAAGGGCCGTCTATTCAACCCGTTAGCACGGTCGTTGTCTGTGATTCAGCCCGCAAAGCGTGGGGCCGGGGCGTCAGTTGCGCTCAATACGATGAAATTCAATCACCCACACCCAGGGATTCACTTCCCAGCTGGTCGCACCATACTGTTTTTCCCAGGCTTTGCGGTACGCCTCTTTGGGCGATTCAGAATTGACGTTCATGGTGAAGAAGTTGTTGAGGAAGTGCGAATCGGTCTGTACGCCTTCCGCCATAATGTCATCTTCACTGATGTCCTGAATTTTCTCGGCGCGCACGCCGGTAATCTCCAGATTGATGCGGCTGGCCCAGCGCGGCATATGAATGGCGGTTTGCCATCCAAACTGTTCTGCTTCCGGCGTGCTCAGTGCATGCTGGCCCAGCTCGTTGCTGTCTGCACGATACTGGCAATACTCTGGCTGGCGGAAGGGCGTCGGGTCGCGTTCATAATCGGCCAGATACTGCTCGGGTACCATCGGGCCACGCCAGGTTTCACGCACCCAGAGCACGTCACCCGGTTTACCGTAAGGACACTGATAGCTGATGTCCGTCATCGACATCATTTTATAACCATGCAGATGATTAGCACTCACATCGAAAGCGTGTACGCCCTCGTGATGATCCTGTCCCGGACCGAAAGCCTGAGTTTTCATAATGCGCCGGGTTTGCGTTTGCTGGCCAACCAACAGGGCACGAACACGCTGTTCGGAAAAAAGAATCGGCCGTTCTTTCATGGATTACCTCTTTTTATTAGTAGAACCCGGTTACTGCTGTAAAAGTCCATTTGCTTCACATCTGATAGTTATCATAAAAGCTTTAAATCATTTTGCTTAATAATTTGTCGGCTGACTGTCACTGTATAATTGTCACTTTAGTAGTTAAAAACCAGCAAAATGCAAAAAGCGCACCAAAGCTTATCACGCAACTGGCAAAAAGCGACGAATAGCCCGGATACAGTACGTTATAACCGTAAAAATAGGAACCTTTTCAGACTTTTTCACCTGTCATAACGTGCAGTTTTACACTTAATCGCGTGACAAAAAAACGCTGAGCGTGGGGCAGGAAATTGGTTAAGATCGAACCAAACATTACGCCTGTTAAACTAATTTTCTTAGCAGCAATTCACTGAGGAAAGACTGAAAACAGCCGAAATTGCGGTTATTGTGTAACAGAGATGCTATACAGATGATCCAGATCTCATTTTTCTGCCCGGAATCGCTGGCAGCGCTGCTCTTTTCAACTGCACTGTAAAAAAAGTGTCATTAGCCAGTCGCTATGATGGCTTGCCGTTTGCGCACTGATCGCGACAGAAAAACTGCTGTCGATCACTACAGGGAGATAGATTATGTCACTTACACTCTGGCAATCTCGCTATGAAAGCTGGTTTCAGGCGAACTGGATCCACGACGACGGCGCGCACGATATCGCCCATCTGCGGCGTGTATGGATGAGCGCACAGCGAATCATGAACGGCACGCCCGCTGATCCGCTGGTGGTGCTGACCGCCTGCTATTTTCACGATGTGGTGAATCTGCCGAAGAACCATCCGGAACGTCATCTCGCCTCTACCTATGCCGCGACGGAAACCCAGCGCATTCTGCAGCAGGACTTTCTCGATTTCCCGGCTGAAAAGATTGATGCCGTGATGCATGCCGTTAAAACCCACAGTTTCAGCGCCGGCATACCGCCTCAGACGCTGGAAGCTAAAATTGTACAGGATGCTGACCGGCTGGAGTCGCTGGGCGCGATCGGGCTGGCGCGGGTCTTCTACACCGCTGGTGCGCTGAATCGGCCATTATTCGACAGCCAGGACCCGCTGGGTAAAGATCGCGAGCTGAATGATGTTAAGTGGACGCTGGATCATTTCCAGAAGAAGCTGCTGCGTCTGCCGGAAACCATGCACACTGAAACCGGCCGCATGCTGGCTGAGCATAACGCAGATTTCCTGGTACGCTATATGGCTAAGCTTTATGCCGAGCTGCAGGGCAATCTGGTGGGAATGGATGAGGGTGTGCTGCGGGACTTCACACCTTTGCAAACCGAATATTAAATTTTTGTGACAGTGTATTAATCGAAACGGTCATCCGGTAGCGTGTAGCAATAACAAAAAGGAGCTGCCCGATGACTGAAACTGTTAATTTAACAATTAAAATTGATCCTGAGCTGAAAGAAACGATTAAACAGCTGGCGCTGGAAAATCAGATTTCGATGAGCCAGGAGATTGTGCAACGTTTGCAGGCCAGTCTGGAAACGCATCCACATCCGGCGATTGATAATCAGGACATCACTGAAGAGGGGACTGAGGGATCCAGTGCCGCTGACGTGAAGACCGATGCACTAAGTGCAACAGAGCTGAAGCAGATTCGGCTGCTGCTGAAGAAGCAGAGCAAGAAGAAGAAATAAAACAGAAACCCGTCGCCAGACGGGTTTTTACTTTGGAGAAAGGCTGGACCTTTTCGCTGTGAGACTGTGCCTGCGAAGGGAACACGGTCAGATCGGAAAGACGCAAAAGCCGTCATCCATGACATGCTCGGCCCGCGCGATTACGCACCTCATCCCTGAGGTGCGCCCATATCTGGGCCAACGCTTTGCGTTGTTCAAAAACGCTCCCGGCGTTTTTGTCCCTGGCGCGGGACGCTTTCCTATTCTGACCGTGTTCCCTGCGAGTTAAGCTTATTTGTTGCTGTGAGACTCGCCTGATGTGAGTTCTTCATCAGCCTGAAACCCGTCGCCAGACGGGTTTTTTTATTTCACGGTGCTTACGACTTCAGCTGACGGATATGTGGCAGTAACAGCTGAGCCACCGCTGCAAACACAGGCACTACCACCGAGTTACCAAACTGCTTATAAGCCTGGGTATCCGAAACCGGAATGCGGAACGGCTCGCGGCCTGGCACATCAAAGCCCATCAGGCGGGCGCACTCGCGCGGGGAAAGACGGCGTGGCCGACGCGCCATGTTACCGGCATCCTGAAACTCCGCTTCGCCCAGCGCACTGTCCCAGCCGCGATCGATCATGATTTTTTAGCGATCTTCATTATTAGTCAATCTCACTATAGACACAACTATTATTAAATAGTCAAAAATCCATTACTTAAGTTGAGTTCCTATAATGACACAAAATTAAAGGGAGGGAAATTAAGTTAGACTTTTAACTATCGTATGAAAATATTATAAAATTTCTATATAAAAAGTTAATTTGTTATCAAAACTAGAGTTTTTTGAAGGTTGTAATTATTAAAGTATGAGTTTTATACTATTTCAAAATGATTATCTCATTATCTAATTCTCAGCCCGAACGGAAGTGTCGTACTTAATGAAGAGTTTTATCTAAAGATATAATGTAACCAATTGAATTAACAAAGGGTTACTTTATCAATCTTTTTATATTTAAATATAAGCTCTCGGAAAGCTCCTGAGCATTATCACCATAATGCAAATTTTTGTGGCAGTTTGGGCATAATGCAACGCAATTGTAAATGGTATCAGGACCTAAAATTGAGAGAGGTATTACATGATGAACTTCCAGATATGGAATTCCGCTAATTTTGAAGGGCGAATTATTACCACAAAGTTCACAAATTCCATTACTTTGCTGTAATATCCAAGCCTTAACAGAGGGATCGCGGAAGTAGACTGTCTGATGTATATTCTTACTTTTTGGCATTATTGAGCCTTTAGGAACAGCTAAAGGCATTTTAACTAGCTTACTAACTCTTTTAATTAACACCATTTCATCTTCAGTCGATTCAAAAAGAGTTTTATTATCGCCTAATATAATTGATTCCCAAAAGTCAATGCTGTTGATACCCGACACAGTAATCATTATTCGTTTAGTTCTGTTTCCAGAAGGGTTTTCTTTTTTACCAACTTTACTGAAATAGGCTTGGCATCTACCTAACTCTTGTCTTATTTCAGAAGGACTACTATCGATCAAAGAAAATAAATCACTTGAATGTATTTTTCGCAAAGAAACGGATTTTATGTTTTTTCTTGCTGGGGTTGAAGCTAAATATACTTTAATATGGCTTATGTCAGCCTGGATTAGTCGTTCGATTATGTACTCGAGTGAAATGTTATAATCTTTATTCCTTGTGATAGGTCCTTGTGATTCTAAAATTAAACCGAAAATTCCATCTTCCTCACCAATCATGCATTCTGAATTAAGTACGATGCCATTGTTATCTAAAACGTACATTTTTTGCCTCGGAAGGTTAATTTTATTATATTATCTATGTTTTTACAAACGATAACAATGAGATTTTAATCCTCTTAATAAAAAACAAAAGCATAAACATTCTTTATGTATGCGAAGCTATAAATTTAATTTATTTTATGTGTGGTTATACTAATTGTAAGTTACAAGTTTAAAGCATATAGGTTTAACTTATTGGGGAGCTATCTAATTAAGTATTAATTGCCATAACTTAAGACTATATTTTTAAGGACCTAGAGAGGCTTGAATTACCTAAAGTCTTTGTTCTTTAATATAATAAATTTTTTTCGTTAATAAAATATAATATTTTCAATATTTATACGTCGTGTATTTTACATTTCTAGAATATTATGATTAACTTAGCATCAGGGTGTCACTCATTTTACCCAGCAAGGCGTAAAGATGTTAAATATCAATAGTTTATATGCTGGTTCAGCCAGCGCTAATGAAGATACATACTATGAAAATATGCGAGAACAGCTTGATTTTGTTAAATCTTTGCTTGAAGTCTATAGTCAGAATGATGTAGCTCAAACCTTACGAGCTGCTTCTAAAAAAGAATGGTCCAGGGAAACACTTAATCGATGGTTAAATGGTAAATGCACACAAAAATTACTGTCATTTTGTGAGCTGAATGCTCTTAAATCAATGCTACCACAACCACCCCCAAGCCATCATAGATATGAATTTAAGTTTATAGACTTGTTCGCAGGTATTGGTGGATTGCGCAGTGGCTTTGATAGCATTGGAGGTGAATGTGTTTTTACTAGCGAGTGGAATAAGTATGCTGTAAAAACTTACAAAGCAAACTGGTATTGCAACCCCGAAAAGCATATTTTTAATCGTGATATAAGAGAAGTGACTTTAAGTAATAGAACTAACCTCCCGGAAGAGCAGGCATATAGTAATATTGAAAAATTAATCCCTGATCACCATGTTCTTCTGGCTGGATTTCCATGTCAACCATTTAGCTTAGCAGGCGTAAGTAAAAAAAACTCATTAGGAAAAAAACATGGATTCGAGTGTGATACTCAAGGCACATTGTTTTTTGATATTGCCAGAATTTTATATGTGAAGAAACCAGCTATATTTGTACTTGAAAATGTTAAAAACTTAAAGAGTCACGACAGTGGAAAAACATTTCAAGTTATTTTAAAAACATTAAATGACTTAGGGTATGAAATTAGTGACGAGAAATATTTGAATGAGAAAGATCCAAAAGTTATTGATGGTAAAAACTTCCTCCCTCATCATCGCGAGCGAATCGTAATTGTTGGATTTAGAAAGGATTTAAATATTGCACATGATTTTACTTTAAGCAATATTTTTAACTACTTCCCCGTTAACAAACCAACAATAAAAGAATTGTTGGATGAAAAAGAAAATGATAAATATATTTTATCTAAAACACTCTGGAGCTATTTATACCGCTATGCAGAAAAGCATCGTGCTAAAGGGAATGGTTTTGGGTTTGGTCTTGTTGATCCTGAGAATCCCAGCAGTATTACTAGAGCTCTTTCCGCACGTTACTATAAAGATGGTTCGGAAATATTAATTGATCGTGGTTGGAACAAGGAAATAGGTGAGTTAGATTTTAATGACATTCATAATATGCATAAAAGGCCAAGGCGTCTAACTCCAAGAGAATGCGCAAGGATAATGGGATTCGAAAAACCGTTAGAGGAAAAATTCAAAATACCTGTCTCTGATACTCAAGCATATAAACAATTCGGGAATTCAGTTATCGTGCCTATGTTTTCGGCAATAGCAGAAATGCTCTATCCGTTAATAATTAAAGTTGTAAATAAATAAATTAACAAAGCCCAGGCCGTAAGGAGTGGGCTTACTATTAATATTAATCTCTAAGTTCAACTACTCCTGGCCTAGTTGCTTGCTTAATAAACCAGCTTCTAATGTCTGCAAGCATATTTTCTCTAATTCTCAAAGTCTGCATGCTATTCAGGCATGTTTGAGTTTTGTTTGTAGGTATTGAAAAAACGAGTTTAGCATTTAGCACAATCCTAAATACAGGTGTAATAGAAGAGCCATTTGAAAATTTGGGCAATAAAATTAGGTTGTCATTTATAAGTCTACTTCCGAATTCATCTCTCTTCCGGATATTTCCTGTTTCATCCCGAGTAGTTTGTATAAATTTACAGAATTTAGAGTCTTGTTCATTTAATAGAAGCCCAACAATATATTTATTCCACTCGGCTTTATTGTTAGCATGATCGCATGGGGGCGTAATGTCTAGGAAAATTAAATGTGATCGAGTACTCACCTCACGTTTAACTGAAGACTCTTCAGTAAGGAATTCAAAAAAGTTCTTTCTTTTAAATTTTGATAGTTGTTCCGTTGAATTAAACGTTTCCGGGAACGAGCTAATTTGTGAGTTTAAAACTCTAGAATCAACATCATAAAGCATACCTGGTTTATGAGTTCTGTTAATTTTTTCAGAAGTATCAAAGTGAATAGCCTTATTAATTGCCTCTTTCCATTTACTAAGCCCACTCATATCTAAATCGCGATTTTCTTGAGCGTTTTGTATCACTTTAGTAAAATCATCAACGTTATTTGGTATCTGATTCTCAATTTTATCCTTAATAATATCGCTTAAAGTTTCACTAGCCCCAGAATTTAAAGCAATAGGGCAGGTACTTTTACCCGTTGCTGATGAAGCAATATTATCGAGTATTTTGTGCAGTACTTTATTGCTTTCAATATGACCATTTGCAATAGTTGTAAGTTCTGTTAAAGCTGAATATACGGCTTTTTTAGCCGCTTGTTCCCACCCAATTAGATACTTTAAACCATGCCTTTCAGAAAGCTTTACTTCAATTAAATGATGAAGTTCAGTCAAAGATTCATTAGTTGGTTCTGAAACAGGATTATGATCGTTACCAGGAGTAAAAATAGATTTATTTATTGTAATGTAATCAAATGGGCGTAATGCAACCGGTAATTCATTTTGTAAATGATTGAATAAATCTTTAGGAAAGTCAGAATCACTCTCACTTTCAGCCCAGGTTGACCATGTTATTAGTAGCCACGGTCCATTATTAACATCTAATAAATTTTGTATGGTGTCAGTTGCAGCATCAAAATCGGTTGCGTTGGGGCTTGAAGTGGATATTAAAGATAGATCTTGAAAAATTGTTCTCACTCCAGAAATTTTTTCGTGGGAATCATCCCATTCTTTACTAGAGTCATAACAGTAAAATATGCTCGGAATAAAATTTTTATTAAGATAAGCACTAATGAAGTTCCCATCGCTTTCTTTATCATCAATTATTAATGAAATTGATTTGAAAAACATTATTTGCTGTCCTTATTAAAAACGAGAGCCAAACAGGCACCATTTGTTACTTTAGGTAATTCAATAGTGTGAGTTTCCGGAAACAACAATCTTCCGGAGTGTGCCTTCATCACCATATCAGCATAATATAGGCCAATACCCATTCCTGCCGGTTTTCGGGTAAAGAATGGCTGAATTAATTCATCACCACTATCTATAAATCCTGGGCCGTTATCTGCAATTATTATCGCAGGCCCTTCAAACTCTGAACTTAACCCAATCCAAAGATAACGCTCATCTTCAGAATCACTATCCATCCAATAAATAGCATTATCGATTATATTAACAATCGCGCTCGTAAACATCCTTCTAACGCCAGTAATATCGAAGTCAAGATTTGCGCTGTTATTAAATCCTGGTAGAAACTTAATATTATGTCTTTTAAAACGTCGTAATTGAGTGTTAACACACTGGGTTAAAAGTTTGGAGGCGGAAATTTTTTCTTTTTCTTTTTTGCTTACCATGTACATTGCGCCTTGCAGCAATGATACTAATTCTTCTGAGATGCTCTCTAATCGCTTGTTATCAACACCTTCCATTATCGCCATATGGAGATTGCGAATCCCACGTTCTAACTCATGAAATACTGTTGTTAAGCCTAAGCCAGCACCAGCTGAGGAAAGCATAGCATCTCGAGTTTCTTTGAAGGATACAATAACTTGGCTTACCAAAGTTTCGACTTTTGGAGAAGTGTTTTTATCAGAAATAACTTCCTGCTTTAGTTCATCTAAGAGTTCCTCAGTACTCTTCCTTTTATCAGAACCTCGAAAATCACCACCGGGCTTTGTTTCAATAGCTTTTTTTAAAATTCTTTTATCTTTATTTCTTTCTGCTTCAAACTGCGCCATTACAGATAATAATGCATGTATGAATTCATTATAAGCATTATTCTCTACGAACCCTTCACGGTTTGTTTTTTCTTTTAATGCCAAACTTTTATCAAGTTCAAGATGTATCTCACCTAATAATTGCTGGTTTCCCATTCTTTTTGTGGGATTTTGAATTCTTCGATGGTCTAGCCCTAACCAATCATCGCCGGGCTCTCCATAGTTATAAACGCGAAGATTATCTCGATAGACTTTTAACCCTCCCTGGGCTTTGAGATACTCGCTGAGTCCACCTGTTTCGTCTTTTAAATATCTATTATATAAAACTCTGTCTAGGTCAAAACCTAGTATTTTTCCTTCTATAGGACCTATACCACATTCAATAAGAGAAAATCTTTCATCTCTGTTTTTTTTCTTTCTGGATTTTTCATTTATTGTAGGTGAGAATCTAAAAAACTCTGGGTTATCAAGATGTACCTCTACAGTTCTAGGCTCAATCAAACCACTATAGTCGGCAATTAATGCTGGGTAAGGATTGAAATTATAGGAATAAGTTAACCCATTATCATCAACTTTGAAATTAAACTCAAAGAGTGCTTGTGAGATTACCAATTCAGGATCAAAAAGATCATCAAGCCACTTCGATTCGGGATTGAGGTTAAATTCAACAATAAAGCTATCGTTATTATTTTCCTTTTTAAATAAGTTGGCTGAGGTCATTGAAGAAACTGCACGATATAGACGCCGTACATCACCTCTCTTCCATTCTTGTTTAAGATCACTTATGACTATTTTCGTTCCTGTTTTTTTTGATTTTTTTATTTCTGGAGGGCTTGTTTCAATTGAAATATAAGCTTCATCTAAATACTCTGACTTGGAAAACTTATCCCAATCAATTTCTACCGTGACAACTTCCTCATCAATAGCACGAGTAGACATTAATATTTTTTTGCCTAAACGATGCACTGCAAATCGACCAACACCTTTTTCACCAACAGGCAAACGACCTTTTGCAGTTCGCTGCCCCCGCTCTCTAAAAATAGATTTATGACCATGTGCAGGTTCCATCCAAATGTCAAGAACTGTCTTTAAATCCATACCAATGCCATCGTCAACTACTTCAATACTAGCATTTTCAGTATTGATGTTATTTAGCGATAACTTAACGTATGAAGCATCTGCATCATATGAGTTTTTTATTAACTCAAATAAAGCTAGAGTATGGTTTTTTATTAGTTGTTCGCCTAAAAGCTCCATGATTCTAGCTTTAGGCCTAAATGCCTTCTGTACATTAGCCATAAATTACCTTTCATAGCATCAATATTTGATATTCAGCCATATATCTTAATTAAACATGGCGCTGTGGGTGAAAATTATACATGCTAATATTAGTATGTGTAAATGTTCATTTCAACGTAATTGACTTCGTTTTGATATTTTGCGCATATAAAAATTTGAAATGAAATTATCAAAAAACTATATTTTTCAGAAAGATATTGAGAGCATGTTAGTTTCATTAAATTGTGTTTAAAAAACCGCGCTGACAGCGTACGCACACAGCAGTCAGGATTACGCGGATCATTGAGGCCAAAGCCATTGCCTTTGGCTTTATGTTTTTTCGCATACTGGTAGAGGTAGCGCCACAGGACCGGTGACAGGATATATTTGTCGTCCGGCGCGCTCTCCAGCAGGCTCTGCAGGCTGGGTACCTGCGCCGGGTAGAAACGGCGGATATCGCGCAGCGTAAAATCCTGCTTTTTCAGGTCACGGCGAATACCCACCAGCACAATGCGTTCGCGATGCTGCGGCAGGAAGTGACGCGCATCGATCACTTTGGCATCCGGGCTGCTGGCACCCGCATCCGCAACGTCATACCCCAGCTCATCCAGCGTCTGCATGATAATGGCGAAGGTGCGGCCCTTGTCGTGACTCTTGAGGTTTTTCACATTCTTCAGCACAAAGAACGGCGGCTTCTTGGCAGCAAGGATACGGGCCACATCGAAAAACAGCGTGCCCTGCACCTGACACTCAAAGCCATGTGCACGGCCCAGCGCATTTTTCTTGCTGACGCCCGCCAGCGAAAAGGGCTGGCAGGGAAAACCGGCCAGCAGCACCTGATGATCGGGGATCGCCGCGTCAATCGCGCGGTATATCGCTTCATCGTCGGTCAGACCTTCCGGCTGGGTGACCTGGCGGATATCGGTATTGAAGTGATGCTCCAGCGGATCGCTGTAGTGGTTGGCTTTGTAAGTGCGGACCGCCTCTTTATTCCATTCACTGGTGAACACGCACTTGCCGCCGATCGCCTCGAACCCCTTACGAATGCCGCCAATACCGGCAAAGAGATCGATAAAACGAAATTCAGGATTATCATAATGGGCGGGACGGGACGGCAGCAGCCCCTGTAACAGCGACAGTTCCGCTTCACACTACGGTGGAAGGGCGGTTTTACCCTGACGAATCCGGTTCAGGAGTGCCGGCGTCCAGCAGGAAAATCCTGCCTGCTGCAGGCGGGCCGTGAGATCACGAACCGAATAGATTGCCAGCACCTGCTGAAAGAGTTCAGACGCATCAGCAGATGAAAGTGCAGCAGAGAGTGGTTCAGCGAGGGCGGCGGGATGCATGCGTTTTTCCTTAACAGTAAGGTGCCTATGCTATCACTCCAGACGCTGTGAGGAAATTGCCTGGATGTGCCCTGTGTCAGCCCCCGGAATGTTCTGTTTTTGCGGCACACGGTGTGAAGTCGTCGGGCGGCGGCTTTCGCTTTTCGTGGCGCAGACTAAAGTTGAAGTACCAGCAAAAAAGGAGAGGTTATGGCTGATGTTCACTCCAGCGAAATACGCAGCAAAAATATGCGTGCCATTCGCGCTCAGGATACGGCCATTGAGCAACGTATTGCGCTGCTGCTGAAAGATCGGGGATTCAGCTTCCGCGTGCAGGATAAAAACCTGCCGGGACGGCCCGATTTCGTTCTGACAGAACATCAGGCAATTATTTTTGTTCATGGCTGCTTCTGGCATCGTCATCACTGCTATCTGTTTAAACTGCCGGCGACGCGCACAGAATTCTGGACCGGCAAAATCAACAGCAACGTTGAACGTGACCGGCGTTATGTGCGCCAGCTGCAGGAGAGCGGCTGGAAAGTGCTGATCATCTGGGAGTGTGCGCTACGTGGCAAACTGCGCCTGACGGATCAGGACCTGCTGGAGCGGCTGGAGGAGTGGCTGCTGGCGATGCCGGAGAGTGCCGAAGTCGACCATCAGGGCATTCATCATTACAACGCCGATTGCTAATCACAGACATAATTGGTTAGATCTGCGCTTTCTCCGTGGCCAGGAGCCTGAAATGAGCAGCATAAAACTGACGGTAAAACGCCTTTACCAGATTCGTGACGAGCGGATGGTGAATACCAAAGCGACCGCGCGGGTTTACTGCGGTGACAGGCTTGTCGCCACGGAGGAGATTACCGGCATGACCGAAAGCCCGGTCAGCAAATATCTGCATGCTGAAGGAGCAGCAGGCGAGACGGTGCGGGTAGAGTGGGATTGTGAGGGCATCGCCGAGATGACCGTTACGGAAATTGAGCGCTGCCCATGTTGTCAACATAACGAACCAGACTAAGGATAAGATTTTGGCGGGAACCAGTTTACTGACTTTACTTGATGATATTGCAACACTTCTGGACGATATTTCCGTCATGGGGAAAGTGGCGGCGAAAAAGACCGCTGGCGTACTGGGCGACGATCTGTCGCTGAATGCTCAGCAGGTCAGCGGCGTAAAAGCCAACCGTGAGCTGCCGGTAGTATGGGGCGTTGCCAAAGGATCGTTTCTTAACAAACTGATCCTGGTGCCACTGGCGCTGATTATCTCCGCGTTTGCGCCCTGGCTGATTACGCCGCTGCTGATGATTGGCGGTGCCTATCTCTGCTACGAAGGCGTGGAGAAGGTGATGCACAGTCTGCAGCATGACAAGCAGAGCAAATCACCGGAAGCGCGTCAGCAGCGACTCGATTCGCTGGCGAATCAGAATGCGGCAGAGTTTGAGAAGAAGAAGATCAAAGGCGCGGTGCGCACCGATTTCATTCTGTCAGCCGAAATTGTTGCGATTACCTTAGGCATCGTGTCGGAATCACCGCTGCTCAACCAGGTGATTATCCTGGCGGGCATCGCTATTCTGGTTACGGTAGGCGTTTACGGCATCGTGGCGGCTATCGTCAAAATTGATGACTTTGGATTCTGGCTGCGTGAAAAACCTTCACGCCTTGCGCAGGGGTTGGGTAGCGTGCTGCTGACTGCCGCGCCCTGGCTGATGAAGATCCTCTCGGTGGTCGGCACCATCGCCATGTTCCTGGTCGGCGGCGGTATTGTGGTGCACGGCATCGCACCGCTGCATCATCTGATCGAGGAAGTCAGCAGTGGCTTCAGCGGCTGGATCGCCATGCTGCTTAGCAACGGCGCCAACCTGGTGCTCGGCTTTATCATTGGGTCGATCGTGCTGTTAGTGGTCAACCTTATTGCCAGAGTGCGCGGAAAATCGGTATAAAGCGCACTGTGATTTACGGTCAGGAGAAGGACGATGAACGACGACATGTTTGAATTTGATATCGACGCACAACTGGAGCAGGCTGAAGCGAAAGCAGAGAAAAAAGCCAGCGAAGTGCCGGATGATCTCGGCGACGAAGCCGATTGCGAAGGCTGTAAAATCTGACGTCAGCGTCAATACTTCATCAAAGCGGATAAGTTTTTTTATCCGCTTTTTTTATTTTCCGCATATCCAGCTGATTAATTCCGAATTTGCCCTTTTTTTGCGTGCCTTAACAGGCAGGAACGTTATTCGCCTGCTATAAAGAAAATAATCACTCAGGTTAATAACACTCAGGTTAATAAAAGGAGCGCATCATGGTTTTCGCAATCAGTGAAGAAGTACAGCATAAGGAAGAAGGGCAGACGATGGTGGTGACCGGCTACGCGAGTGGCATGGTGGAGTGTCGCTGGTATGATGGCTATGCCGTGCGCAGCGAAGCCTTTCGCAGCGATGAACTCTGCGCTCTGAATCCTGCGCAGCAACTCGCGGGCTGACAGTATCAGGCCTGTGGGTTCTGCGACCCGCCAGGCCCGGTTTCTGCTTTTTCTGGCCCGGCACACTCCCTGTGCCGCCCTGTTTTCAGACGTTACCGTCGTTATCTTCTTCAACCGCCTGATAGATCCGCTGCAGCACATCCGGGAAGGCTGACTGGACGCGACTCCAGCTCGGTATAAACGGCTTATCGTTAGGACGCTCAATAAACGCCTGACCCGCTTCCAGAATCGACTGGGTAAACATCTCTACCGCTGCCTCTTCCACATGCTGATCAAACTTCAGCCCGTTCATCGCCGCCTCGTGGTTATAGGTCTCCATCATATCCAGCGCATTACGATAATAGGTTGCCTTCAGCACCCGGAACGAGTCGCTGGTCAGCGGCACACCCATGGTGGCGAGCTTACGCAGCAGTGACTGGACGATATCGCTGCTCATGCGCTTCAGGCCGCCGGTGCCGTCATCTTCAGCCAGCGGCTGATGCTTGTGATCGTAGTTATCGGCGATCTCAACCTGGCACGACTGGCGGGTGGTGTAATTACGGTAAATCTCTGACAGCACGCCAATCTCCAGCCCCCAGTCGCCGGGGATTTTAATCCCGTTCAGCACATGCGTCCGCATGGCGAACTCCCCGGAGAGCGGATAGCGGAAGCTCGACAGATATTCCAGGTATTCTGAATGGCCATAAACTTTCTGCAGCGAGCGCAGCAGCGGCCCGACCAGCAGACGTCCCACGCGGCCATTAAGCTTGCCATCCGCGACGCGCGCATAGAACCCCTTACAGAATTCATACTGAAACGCCGGGTTCGCTACCGGGTAGAGCAGGCGTGCCAGCATTCCGCGCTCATAGGTGACGATATCGCAGTCATGCAGTGCCACACAGCTGGTACGGTCTGACGCCAGCGTATAGCCGGTGCAGAACCAGACGTTGCGACCTTTGCCGGGATTAGTGGGTGATAAACCCTCTTTATCCAGCTCGGCATCAATCGCCTTCAGACGCGGGCCATCGTTCCACAGAATGCGATGCCGTTGCGGCAGACGGGAGAAAAACTCGCGGGCAAACAGGAACTGGTCGCGGTCGGCACGATCCAGCCCAATCACAATTTCATCCAGATAGGGCACTTTAGCCAGTTCATCGACGATTTTCGTCAGCGCCGGGCCTTCAAGTTCGGAAAACAGCGATGGCAGGATCAGCCCCATTTTGCGTTTGCGGGCAAAGCGTACCATCTCTTTTTCCAGCGACTCCACGCTACGGTGGGTGAGGTTGTGAAAGTTGGTGATTACGCCATTCTGATAAAAGTCACTCATCGCATCATCCTTTTAATGCCCGTGGGCAGCTCATTGAGGTTGAGTCAAAAAATAGTCCAGTCCTTCACGCCAGCCCTCAGGGCCATGGTGAGCCGTGTGATAGATCTGCTGCTGATCGGATCGGCTGAGTGTCACCGGTGTTTTACTGTAGCCCTTAATCACGACCGCATAATCAACCGCATCCAGCATCGGCGCATCGTTAGGGCCGTCACCCAGTCCAATAGTGACGCGTGCCTCACCGGGTGAATGCGCCAGCAGCCAGCGCAGGGCTTCGCCTTTGCCGCTGCCCGCAGGCATTACATGCCAGAAACGCCCGCCCTGGGTCAGCGCCAGGCCCTGTGCACGCAACGCATCATGGAACTGCTCAAACGCCTCGTCACTGTCGCGCCAGACAATCACTTCTGACGCATCGCGCTGACGCGACAGTTCTGCATCCGCCTCACTCAGGCCGGTCATTGCGGCCACTTCCGGATCAGAGAAGTCATGAAAGCCGGTAAAACGGTACGCTGTTTTCAAGGCAGCCAGCCGCTGGCAGATAGCGTCATAGGTCAGGGTGTTATCGGGCAGGCGGATACGCTGCTGATCATGCGTTTGCACCACGGCACCGTTTTCAGCAATAAACGGTGAACCGCTGATGCCAAGCCTTTTTTGCAGCGGAATAATCTCGGCTGCCGTTTTACTGGAACAGATCACCAGCGGAACAGCGTACTGCTTTAGCGTGGTGAGCCATTCGGTGGCCGCATCCCAGCGATAGGTATGATGGTCGAGTAACGAACCATCCAGATCGGTAATTATCATTAACGGCTGGTGGAGATCGGGCATTTACAGGCTCCTTTCATCACATTCGCGGCTAAAGCGGCGATTTTTCAATATTATAGTTGAATATGGCTCACACTTTTTTTCCTGCCACGCTGGCTGGAAATCCAGGATAATTCTTAAAACGAAACCGCAGTAAAAGTGGGTATGCAAGAAGTGTGCAGGGCTAAGTGACTGGCGGGCGCGGTGTTTTTGGTAACAGTCGCTCCATAATTACCCGATCGGTTGCAGAAACGTGCATATCTGATGCTTGTTTCGGAGTCGGGAAAGGGTAATCTGCAGGGGTGTTAAGAATTCCCTGGTGTAACGAATTGATTTTTTACCCGGCCTTCCCGCCGGGTTTTTTTTGAAATCGATTTCAGCGGTTCGCTTCATAGGCGCGATAATCACAAATATCAATTTCAAACGCCTCTGCCAGTTCGCTATAGGAGTGGAAAACCCGGCCTTCTACTTCCAGCCGTGGCGTCTGATCCTGCTCCATATACTCCCGTACCTCTCCCGACGTTCTGGCCTGAATCGCCGCCAGTAAACCTTCGACATCAATCTGCAGATCGGATGGCTGAGCATCGCCGTGCTGTTTTTCGTCTGTCATTTTCTGACTCCTGAGAGCAAACAGAGTAATCAGTATAGAACGCAGGGCAGAAAGGCGGGAGCGGAAAGATCGCAGGCAAAAAAAAGCCCGCGCTGCGCGGGCAAAATCCTTGTTACTTTCAGGTTGGCTGCACCTATGGGGTGGTGCAGTGAGAAGAGTTTAAAGGTCTGACGCGTAAGAAGTCTTGCGGTGAAATGTTAAGGAATTGCAAAAGTTCCTCCTTACTCAGATTTACCTGACTTTTCGACTAAACAGAGCAGAATCAGCTATAGTTAGCGATAAAGCTGATTTTTATCAATACCTAAAGGAATGGTTATGGACATCTTACGAATTATTATCGCTATTCTGCTGCCACCACTGGGCGTGTTTATGCAGGTCGGTTTTGGCAGCGCCTTCTGGCTGAACATCCTGCTGACACTCTGTGGTTATATCCCCGGTATCATCCACGCCGTCTGGGTCATTGCCCGTCGCTAACGCGCTGCATCACCACGGTTCTTCGTTTAGACTGTAATCAGTCAATAATCTGGAGAACCGAAATGAAGGTAAATGACCGCGTCAGCGTCAAAACCGATGGCGGCCCGCGTCGTGTTGGCACCATTCTGGCTATGGAGCCGTTTAATGAAGGCACCATGTTCCTGGTGGCGCTGGAAGATTATCCGCTGGGCATCTGGTTTTTTAACGAGACCCACCAGCCGGATGGCATTTTCGTGGAGCCTTACCACGAAGCCTGAGCCTGACGCGCAATAAAAAAGCCGCCTTTCCGTTTGCCGGAAAGGCGGCTTTTTGCTGTCGGAGATTACGCGGCTGACATCAGCCGCTGACGTTTAACTGCTATGACCTCAGAAGGTTTCCCAGTTATCGCTGCCGCCCGCCAGCGCCGGACGGGGTGCCAGAGCCGGTGTCTTTAAGGGTGAAGAGACGCGTGCAGCCACACCTGCGGTTGCAGGGGCGTCCTGCAGGCGGAATGCCGCGACCGCCTGCGTCAGTTTACCCGCCTGATCTTCCAGCGAGGCCGCTGCAGCGGAGGCTTCTTCCACCAGTGAGGCGTTCTGCTGAGTGACGTTATCCATTTCGGTGACCGCCTGGCTCACCTGCTGAATACCGCGGCTCTGCTCGTCCGACGCCGCCGCGATCTCCGACATAATATCGGTAACGCGTCGTACGGCTTCAACAATCTCACCCATGGTGCTACCGGCTGCGCCAACCTGATGCGAACCGTCATTGATCAGCGTGACGGACTCAGCAATCAGCGATTCAATCTCTTTAGCCGCCTGCGCACTGCGCTGGGCCAGATTACGCACTTCGCTGGCCACCACCGCAAAGCCACGACCCTGCTCACCGGCACGCGCCGCTTCTACCGCCGCATTCAGCGCCAGGATGTTGGTCTGAAACGCAATACTGTTAATGACGTTGGTGATCTCAGCGATTTTTTTCGAGCTGCCGGAAATATTGGTCATGGTTTTCACGACGCTGTTCACCAGCTCGCCACCGCTGCGCGCTTTACCCGAGGCATCCGCGGCCAGCTGGCTGGCGTGATGCGCATTCTCGGCGTTCTGCTTCACCGTAGCGGTAAGCTGTTCCATGCTGGCTGCGGTCTGCTCCAGTGCCGCAGCCTGCTGCTCGGTGCGTGAAGAGAGATCGGTGTTGCCGGCTGAAATTTCGCTGGAGCCCTGATAAATCGCGACGGCGCCTTCACGCACCGTACCAACGGTGGTCACCAGCGCCTGCTGCATCAGTTGCAGGTTATGGATGAGCGTACCAATCTCGCTCCGGCCATGGGGCAGGGGAGCGGAGGTCAGATCACCCTGCGCAATGCGTTCGATACGCAGCACCGACTGACGCAGCGGACTAATTACCACGCGGCGCAGGAAGACAAAGGTCAACAGCACCAGCACCAGGGCGGCACTGAATGCTACGGCCATGGAGATAAAGCCGATGCGCGACTGTTGATCGGCCTGGGCGGTAATGGCATTGGCGCGATCAGTTCGGATCTTGATCGCCTTCAGCAACACCGCGTTATAGTCGTCATCCAGCTTGCGGGTTACATCGGTCTCCTGAGCAATGATGCCCTCAAAGCTGCCCTGTTTACCGGATTCAATCATCGGTATCAGGCCTTTGTTAATGTAATCGTTGAAGCGAGCCTGCAGCGTGGCATCCAGTTCCATATCCGCGGGCGTCTTAACTTCACGTGCCTGATAAATCGCGAAGCCATCTTTTGCCTGCTGGATCCGTTTTTCGGCGGCGGCAATATTGGCGCGAAACTCGTCCATTTCACCAATACGCGCGGCGGCACCGGCCTGAATAATGGTCAGGCGCGCAGTACGCAGGTGGTTTGAACTGTTAGAGAGGCCCATACGAACCTGAATTTCGTCCGTGGCATCATCGAGGGAGTGATTGCCGGAAATCAGAAAGTAACTGGCGACACCAATACAGAGTGCGAACAGCAGCAAAATGCCGCCGAAGATCAGGCTAAACAGCGGCACCAGGCGGAGATTCTGCCAGATGCCTGCGCTTTTTTGTCCATTATTATCTCGTGCAGTGTTCATATCCTTGCTCTCTTGAGGCTGTTGTTATAAGGCATAACATCGGCAAAAGAGCGTAAAGGCTTAGCGGTAAGAGTGAGATCTGGATCGCAATTCCGGGCAAAAAAAAACCGGCCAGAGAGGCCGGTTCTTCAGATGTTATGATCAGCGGATATTAACGTAAATACCTGAAGTCACATTATCCGTTAAACGCACCACATGATAAATAACCTGCTTATTATGGGTTTTGATTTTGCGTTTAATATTACCTTTGTGTGACGATACCGTTTTGGCCTTAATTTGCATTTTATCTGAGATCTGGATGGTATCATGACCTGACATCCACATCTTCAGCATGTTTGACTCAGTCTGGCTCAGCGTTAATGGATGTACATCCATGCCCGAAGAGATACGCGCAGACTGGTTAAGCTTCTTCTGCAAATAGGTGCTGAGTAAGGAATCCAGGGTCGATGTCTTCATCGATTTTGATGTAATAATCAGGTTCTTACGAACGTAGAGATATTCCTCAAAATGGATATTGCTAATCGCCATGAATATAAAGAACAGCGTATCAGGATGCTGCGTAATAATGCTGCGGATACGTTCACTGGAATCGGATTCATGAATGAAACAATCTTCATTAATAAAGACGACACCAGGATTTAATTGCTCACATTTTTGCTGTAGTTGCTCAATATCGGAGACAGAAGAGATATTCTTCTTCTTAACTCCTTTTAAAGACATGTAGTCTGATAATCCCAGGCGTGTGTAGTTGCAGGAATCCATAATAATAGTTGGCATAATAGCGACCCTCACCAATTTGTTATCCGTTTAAATCAACGATGAATACGCGTTGCGGTACGAGAGAGATTTCTTAGGTACTTTTTTATTCTGCTCGTGCAGTTTGGCAACAGGCAAACGCCCGTAAAAGTCTTCATCCCTGACCCGTTCTGCAAAAAATTTGTGCTGCCATGACGTCACACATTCTCCGGCCATGGCGGGGAATGCCAGTGAAATGTCGGAGGTTAAGTAAGACTCATTTTTTTGGGAGCCAGGTCACTATCCTTGAAAACGCGGAGTTTTCTGATAGGACAATTCTCAAAAACATTTGTTTTACGAAAGTGTGATGTCTCAGCGTGCGTTGACAATGCCGGAAAAAACATTTTTTAACAAGAAAAATCACTTAAAGATTTTTTTCTTGTAAATTCAGTGTCTTGTCGATTTTGCCTGCACATTCACAGTCTGACCGCTCCTGTGAACCACCCCACTAAAATACGCGAAGCCCGGTTTAATAAGAATTATTTTCAGACTCTCCGCACGTTTATCAGAATTTCCTTAGTTGCATTCTGGAAAACATGGTTCGGAAAATGCACGGATGGTTTTGCGATACTTAAGTATCGTTATGCAAAGATAGTTAGAAACTTAATGTTCAGGGACGGGATAGTTCTGTCAGGAACACGGCGAGTAAATCAAATACTTCACCGAACAAATGCTCACAGAACGGGGCTAGCAGAGGCATCAGCAAGCTGATGGTTAAAATTCCGACTGATAAGGTAATCGGGAAGCCAATTGCGAAGATTGATAACTGTGGTGAAACACGGTTTAACAAACCCAGTACCAGATTTACCATGAGTAACAAAACGATTAAGGGCAGCGCTAACATCATGCCATTAAGGAAAATTAATCCGCCAGATTTCACCAGCGCCATAAACGCATTGGCATTTAGCGGCTGACCGCCAATCGGCAGCGTATGAAAACTGTCCGCCAGCAGCGAGATCAGCCACAGGTGTCCGTTAAAGGTCAGGAACAGCAACATCGCCAGCATGTCGAGAAAACGGGCCAGCACCGGCATGTTAAGACGGCTGCCAGGATCGAAAAAGGTGGCGAACGAGATGCCCATCTGCAGACCAATCACTTCCCCGGCAAGGCGCACGGCAGCAAAAGCGAACTGCATGGTGAAGCCGAGTGCAATACCAATCAGCATCTGCTGAATCAGCAGCAGGAAGCCTTCAGGGGAAAACAGGGTGACATTGACCGCAGGTAACAGCGGCATCAGCAGCCAGGTGATCATTACCGCCAGACCGATTTTGACACGTTTGCTGACGGATCGTTCATTGAGGATCGGTGCGGTGGCGAATAGCGCCATGATGCGCACCAGAGGCCAGAAGAACTGGCTGACCCACTGAACCAGCTGGCTGCTGTCGAGAGTAATCATCAGCCGATGATGTAAGGCAGGTTGGTAAAGACGGTGCGGATATAGTCCAGCAGCAGATTCAGCATCCACGGGCCGGCAATGATACCGGTGGTGGCAACCGCCAGAATCTTAGGAATAAAGGATAAGGTCTGTTCGTTGACCTGGGTCGCGGCCTGGATCAGGCTGATCAGCAAACCGCTGACCAGTGCGGCCAGCAGCAGCGGGGCGGCCAGCATCAGGGCGACGCGCATCGCTTCCTGTCCCATTACCATTACTGATTCGGGTGTCATGTGTTGCTCCGGTAAGAAAAGGGGGATCAGGAGTAGAAGCTTTGCGCCAGTGAACCGACCAGCAGTTGCCAGCCATCGACCAGAACAAACAGCATCAGTTTAAACGGCAGCGCGATGGACGCTGGCGGGACCATCATCATCCCCAGCGCCATCAGCACGCTGGCAACCACCAGGTCGATGATCAGGAACGGGATAAAGACGGTAAAGCCAATCTGGAAAGCCGTCTTCAGCTCGCTGGTAACATAGGCGGGCAGCAGAATACGCATTGGCACCGCTTCAGGACCGGCAATCGGGGCGGTATTCGCCAGACGGGCAAACAGGGCTAAATCCGCTTCACGGGTCTGACGCAGCATAAACTCGCGCAGCGGCTGGGCACCTTTATCAATCGCCACTTCCATGCTGATCTTGTCCTGGCTGAACGGCAGATAAGCATCCTGATAAATCTTGTCGAAGGTCGGCGCCATAATAAAGAAGGTCAGAAACAGCGACAGTCCGAGCAGCACCTGGTTAGGCGGCGCAGAGGGCGTGCCCAGGGCGTTACGCAGTAAACCAAACACAATGATGATACGGGTGAAGCTGGTCATCATCAGCAGCACGGCCGGAATAAAGGTCAGCGCAGTGATAAAGACCAGCGTCTGTACCGGCAGTGACCAGCTCTGACCGCCATTCGGCAGCGAGTGACTCACCAGACCCGGCAGCTGGGCATGGGCAACCGGTGCCAGTAACAACAGTGGCAGTAAAGGAAGCAGTCGACGCATCATTGTGGTTTTCCGGGACGTTTAACCAGGTTCTGTAACAGCTGACGAAAATCCTGTGGCGCACTGTTAACCGGCGTCACAGAGACCGGTTCACCCGGCGGCAAAGTATGCAGATGGGTAATCTGCTGTGCAGTGACGCCCAGCACCAGACGCGCATCAGCGGTATCGACAATCACCACCCGCTCGCGCTGGCCCACTGAGACGCTGGCTGTGAGTTTAAGCTCCTGGCCGCTGACCTTTTTCGGCGCGAAGCCGACACGGCGTGCCAGCCAGGCGCAGGCCAGAATCAATAAGATAATCACGGCTAACACGCTGCTGACCTGGGCCAGCATGGAGCCGGTCGAGATCGCCTGAGCGTGCGGTGCAGCCGGTTGCAGCGTTTGATTCTGGCTATTCATAATGTGACTCTTTAGCGACTCAGACGACGCATACGTTCAGATGGGGTGATGATGTCAGTGATGCGCACGCCATATTTGTCGTTCACCACCACCACTTCACCCTGAGCAATCAGGTAACCGTTGATCAGGATATCCAGCGGCTCACCCGCCAGGCCATCCAGTGCCACCACTGAACCCTGCGCCAGACGCAGCAGCTCTTTGATGGTCATTTTGGTGCGACCCAGTTCCACGGTGAGTTTCACCGGGATATCCATAATCAGATCGATATCCTGCAGCGATCCAGCGACGTTGCCGCTGTCGAATGATTTAAAGACTTCGTCGGTCTGCGGCGCACTGGCGCTGCCGACCTGCTCATTCATCGCTTCAGCCCACAGATCGTCCGCAGAGATATCGTCAGACGGTTTATTACTGTCAGTCATGGGGCTGTTCCTCGTTCAGCGAATTCAAAATCGGGTTAATCAGGTGTTCGACACGGAGCGCGTACTGACCATTCATCGTGCCATATTGGCTGGTTAAGACCGGGACGCTATCGACATGGGCGATAATGCGTTCCGGCTTCTCAATCGGCAGCACATCACCGGGCTTCAGCTGCAAAATCCGTGACAGACGCAGTGAGGTTTCGGCAAAGTGCGCGATCAGTTCCAGCTCAGAGTGCTGCACCTGTTTGACCAGGTTGTCGCGCCAGTGGTTATCTTCCTGACGTGAGTTTTCGAGCGGTGGGTTCACCAGCAACTCGCGCAGCGGTTCAATCATTGAAAACGGGATGCAGATATTAAACTCACCCACCAGGTTACCAATCTCCACCTGGAACGGCGTGTTAACCACGATGTCGTTCGGTGAAGTGGTGATGTTGGTGAACTTTACCTGCATCTCTGAACGTACATACTCAACGTCCAGTGGATAAATGGCCTTCCATGCGTCGCTGTAACCATCCAGCGCCAGCTTCAGCATGCGGCGAATAACGCGCTGCTCGGTATGGGTAAACTCACGGCCTTCGACTTTGGTCGGAAAACGTCCGTCGCCACCAAACAGGTTGTCGACAGCGATAAACACCAGGCTCGGTGAGAACACCACCAGCGCGGTGCCGCGCAGCGGCTTCAGGTGGATCAGGTTCAGGTTGGTTGGCACCGGCAGATTGCGGGCAAACTCGTGATACGGCTGAATCTTGATCGCCCCGACGCTGATATCCGGGCTACGGCGCAGCAGGTTAAACAGCGCCATACGGAAACTACGGGCAAAACGCTCATTAATAATCTCCAGCGCCTGCAAACGCTCGCGAACCACACGGCGCTGGGTGTTCGGATCGTAAGGACGAATATCGCCTTCCGGTCCGTTTTGTTTCTTTTCTTCTTCCGCACTGCCGCTGTCGCCGTTTAAAAGGGCGTCAATTTCAGCCTGGGAGAGAATGCTATCGCCCATTGATTCACCTCAAAATGAAGGCAGTAAACAGCACATCGTTTACAGCCTGCGGAGGTTGACCTTTTACCAGCGGGGGTGTCAGCGCCTGTTTGACTTGTTCAACAAGCGCCTGCTTTCCTTGCTCTGTCGCCAGCGCTGCAGCGCTCTGACGCGAGAGCAGCAGCAGCAAACGGCTGCGCACCTCAGGCAGATAGTCGTTCATCCGACGCCGGGTATCCTCATCGGCCAGACGCAGGGTAAAGCCTACGTAAAGCACGCGGTCGGGATCGTTGTCGGGATTGACCAGGTTAACCGTAAATGTATCAAGTGCAAAAAAGACCGGAGCGGGAGGCGGTTCAACTTTCGCCACCTCAGGCTTATCGCCCTCATGTTTATTCATCATTCGCCAGACTGCATAGCCTGCCACGCTGCAAGCGGCCAGCGTCAAAATGAGCAGCACTGGTATTAAGAGTTTACGTTTGCTGCCTTTTTTTGCTTTCGCGTTATCAGACATGGTGCAGTTACTTCCTGTGAATTATGGGCAAGCCTCTCGGCTCACGAGACAGATTATCCGCGTCTTAAGTCAAACCAATGGGTAGAAAAGACGCGGGTTTTACGCTTACCTTCAGCGTTTGCTGCTGTCAGGCGAAAGTGTCGACGGCGCTGTTGCCGTTAACGCGAGCCTGAAGGGCGGCGGGAACGGCGATCAGCGTAATGTCGGTGTCACTGTCCTGGGTGAGGGAGAAGCGGCCATGCTGTCCATCGCGGCGCGCCTCCTGCTGCTGCTGGAATTGCTGGCCCTGCGCGGAACTGTCACTGCTCACCTGACTCTCGCCCAGGTTGATACCGCTCTCTGCCAGCGCGCTGCGCAACTGCGGTATCGCGGCTTCCAGTGCTGCTCTGACGTGGCTATGGCTGGAAACCAGATTAATTTGTGCCTGGTCGTTATCCAGTTTCAGGCTGATCTGGATAGCGCCAAGGTCTTCCGGATGTAAACGCAATTCCGCGTTCTGCTGGCCATTGCGACTGAACATCACAATCTGCTGACTCAGCGCCTGCTGCCACTCGTCGCTGCCCAGCTGTGAGTTCAGCATCGGCGTTGACGGTGTGCTGGTGGTCGCGGAGGCGGTCACCGGCGCAGGCAGGCTGCTGGCGGTGGCGATTGGCGTAGCATTGATCGCGTTATCGCTGGCGCTGGCTTTAATCGCAGCCTGATCATCCTGCTTAACCATGTTGCTCAGCGCCTGCTGGAAACTGCTGTCGAGCGTCAGGCCGCTACTGGTCGCACTCTGCGCCGTGTTGTTACTCTGGCTGGCGGCAGTGGTGACGGCAGGTTTGCTCTGTACGTCGCTTCTGGCGTCAGACTTTTCATCTTCGCCCGGTGCGTGGCTCTGCTGCGCGCTGTTCAGCAGTTGCATCAGCGAGCTCTGGCTTTTCCGGCCGGTATCGGTCTGGGCGATCATCTCGCCCGCTTCACTGCTGACCGGGGTCGACGTGGTGGCTGTAACAGCCGCTACACCCGGTAACATGGCGAACAGCGCCTGCATATTCTGCATATCGCTGGCGCTTAAGGGTGCAACGTCCGGCTTGTCTTTATCATCGGCTGATTTTGACCCACCTTTAATATTTTCCGGCTTAAACAG
This sequence comes from Pantoea sp. EKM21T, assembly GCF_011800405.1. NCBI lineage: Bacteria > Pseudomonadati > Pseudomonadota > Gammaproteobacteria > Enterobacterales > Erwiniaceae > Pantoea > Pantoea sp. EKM21T. Next base: position 286,923 of record NZ_JAALFV010000004.1, on the reverse strand, counting down.
AGCGGTCAGCGCAGCAGGATTTTCCAGTGCTGCCATCAGGGCATTTAGCGGGGCTTTCGGGCGGGCGTCATCGGCAATTTCTGCTTTGACGTCAGCGGATTGCGCCGCTTTTCCCTGCTGTTTAGCCAGGCCGAGTAACTGGTTTCCCAGTGCGGTCAGAAAGTCCTGCGGCAGGGCATCGGCACCCGCAGCAAGGTCAGTTGAGACTGAGGGTTCTGCGTCGGTTTTTACCGTCGCTTTCATAGCAATGTTTGGCAGCGTAATCATTCACCTCTCCTCGATGCGGCCCGTTGGGCAAATTCGTCCATCCGTTTCTGATCGAGACGGTTTTCCTGTCGTAATGCATTTTCTGCTGCGCGCGTAATCAGCGTCTGATAGGCGTTAAGCCGTTGCTGTTTGTCACGCCAGTTGATCAGCGCCTGTTCCAGCCGCTGATTCCAGTTATTAAGCTGGTTGCGGTGCTGCTCAATCGCTTTTTCCAGCGTCTGAATAAACTGGTGATAGTTGGTCCAGCGGGTGCTGGCGATGCCCGACGACATGTCATCGTTGAGCTTGTTGCGATATTCGTCCTGATAGTCGAGCAGCATCGTCAGCTGCTCGTTCGCGGCATGCTGGCCGCGACGCATATCGCCTAAATAGATGGCAGCGCGTTCGAGATCCTGCTCCGCTAAGTCGCGCAGCGTATCGATGGCATTTGCAGTTTTCATTGCCGTTACCTCGCGTTAATTCGTGTGACTAGCCAAACAGCGCATGCAGATGCAGGCTGGCGTCGTCGTAATCACTGCGCTCAAAGATGCCCTGTTGCAGGAAGGCTTCCATCTGCGGATAGAGCGTGATCGCTTTATCAAGCATCGGATCACTGCCCGCGGCATAAGCACCGACGCTGACCAGATCGCGGTTACGCTGGAAGCTGGAGAGCAACTGCTTAAACTGGCGCACTCGCGCATAGTGGTTCTCATCGATCAGCGAGGTCATCGCACGGCTGATCGAGGCTTCTATATCAATGGCCGGATAGTGACCCGCTTCGCCCAGCCGACGCGACAGCACAATGTGGCCGTCGAGAATGGCGCGCGCGGAGTCGGCGATCGGGTCCTGCTGATCGTCGCCTTCGGTCAGGACGGTATAGAAGGCGGTGATCGAGCCGCCTCCGTCGATGCCGTTACCGGCACGCTCAACCAGGGCAGGCAGTTTGGCGAATACGGAAGGCGGATAGCCTTTGGTGGCCGGCGGCTCACCAATCGCCAGCGCGATCTCACGCTGCGCCATAGCGTAGCGGGTCAGGGAATCCATAATCAGCAACACATGCTGGCCGCGGTCGCGAAAATCTTCTGCGATACGCGTGGCGTAAGCGGCACCCTGCATACGCAGCAGCGGCGAAACATCGGCCGGGGCGGCGATCACCACCGAACGGGCGCGGCCTTCAGCGCCGAGAATGTTCTCGATAAAATCTTTGACTTCGCGGCCACGTTCGCCAATCAGACCGACTACGATGACGTCCGCTTTGGTGTAACGCGCCATCATGCCAAGCAGCACGCTTTTACCCACGCCCGAACCGGCGAACAGGCCCATACGCTGTCCGCGACCGACCGTCAGCAGGGCGTTGATCGCTCGCACGCCGGTATCCAGCACGTCGGTGATCGGCGTACGCTGCAGCGGGTTAAACGGCGGGGTGTTCAGCGGCGCGCGATAGCCGGTATCCGGAGACGGCAGGCCGTCCAGCGGTCGCCCGCTGCCATCGAGTACGCGGCCCAGCAGTTCCGGCCCCAGCATCATCTGTTTGCCTGCCTGCGGGTTCTCTCCGTTCTGGCGCGCATAGACCCGCGCACCCGGTAAAATGCCGTCCACTTCTTCCAGTGGCATCATCAGCAGCTTCTGACCGTTGAATCCCACCACTTCGCTTTCAATTTCACTGATGGTTTTGCCATCGTTGCGTTCGATTACGCAGGTCGCACCCAGCGGCAGCTGTAAGCCGGTCGCTTCCAGCACCAGGCCGGTGGCGCGAGTCAGGCGGCCATAACGGCGCACCGGCTGCACCTGGGCGATGCGTTTCTCAAAGGCATCGAGCGAGCCGAGCCAGCGATTCAGACGAGTGGTCATTACAGTTCTCCCGGTGCGGCAAGGCGGCAGAGTTCCTGCCAGCGCGTCGCGACGCTGGCATCCAGGTCGCCATCTTCTGCGCTGAGTTTGCAGCCGCCAGGATGCAGGGTGCTGTCAGCGATCAGCCGCCAGCCGTGCAGATCCAGCGTCGGCCCCAGGGTCTGCTCAATGCGTTGTAAGTCATCCGGGTGAACGCGCAGTTGAGGTTTGCCGCTGAACATCGGTTCCTGCTGCAGTAACCCCTGAATCTGGCGCAGCAGGGCGGTGCCATCCACCGTGGTCGCCTGACCAATCACCGAACGTGCCGCTTCCAGCGCCAGTTGCATCAGACGGGCCGCAATCACGCTGTCCAGCGATTCAAGCGTGTTCTGGAACTCGGTTACCAGCTGCTGCATACGCGCCTGAAGGGGCGCCTGCTGCTGCTGGGCATCGGCCAGACCCTGCTGAAAACCGGCGTCGTAGCCGGCTTTCTGGCCTTCGGTCACACCCTGCTGATAGCCTTCGTTGTAACCCTGGCCCTGTGCCTCTTTGCGCATCTGCTGCTGCAGGCGTTCGAGCTGCTGTTGCTGCTCATCAACGCCATCTTCAGCTTCGTAAATTTCTGGCTGCAGCTCCGGTTCAGCAGGCTCATCGAAACGGCCTAAATCCGTGGGCTGCCACAGCTGCCAGGGGCGCGCAGAAAATGCATCAGACATAAGTTTCCTCGCCACCACCAATCACCATCTCGCCTGACTCGGCCAGGCGGCGTACCACCAGCAGGATCGCTTTCTGTTCGTTTTCCACTGCGGACATACGCACCGGGCCACGGTTGGCCAGATCGTCGCGCAGGATATCCGCCGCACGGGCTGACATGTTTTTGAGGAACTTCTCGCGCAGTGGCTGTTCGGCACCTTTCAGTGCAACCAGCAACTGCTCGGACTCCACTTCCTGCAACAGACGCTGGATGCTGCGGTCGTCCACTGCCACCAGGTTTTCGAACAGGAACATCTCGTCGATAATTTTCTGCGCCAGTTCGCCATCGAAGTCGCGTACGGCTTCGATAACCGCCTCTTCCTGCTGCGTTTTCATCAGGTTGATGATCTCGGCTGCGGTTCTCACGCCGCCCATCTTCGCACGCTTGAGGTTGGTGCCATCCAGCAGGCCGTTCAGTACTTCTGTCAGTTCGGCCAGCGCGGCTGGCTGGACACCACCGAAAGTGGCGATACGCAGCATCACGTCGTGACGCAGACGTTCGTCGAACAGCGCCACAATATCGGCGGCCTGGGCACGCTTGAGGTGGACCAGGATGGTGGCGATGATCTGTGGATGCTCGTCGCGAATAAGGTCGGCAGCAGCCTGCGGCTCCATAAAGTTGAGCGTTTCCATGCCGCTGGTGGTGTCGCGCGTTTCGAGAATGTCCTCCAGCAGGCTGGAGGCGCGCTCTTCGCCCAGTGCCCGGGTCAGCACCGAACGCAGGTATTCGTTGGAGTTCAGGCTCAGCGCCGCGAACTGCTCAGCATCCGCTTCGAACTCACGCAACACTTCAGTCAGCTGTTTATGCGACACCTGACGCATGTTGGCCATCGCGCCGCTCAGGTGCTGGACCTCACGCTGGTTCAGGTGTTTGAAAACTTCCGCGGCGCGCTCTTCGCCAATGGTCATCATCAGGATGGCGCTTTTTTCGGTTCCGGTCAGACTCATAGCTCTTTACTCATCCATTCGCGAATTACCAGCGCTACAACGCGCGGATCGTTTTCTGACATGTCGCGGATGCGTTGACTCATCACTTCTGCGCTCATGCGGTTGTTAGACTTACGTTCCTGATCCAGCTCATCTTTGCTGAGCTGCACATTAAAGGCTTCTTCTTCCGGTTGCTCAGTCGCACGGGCAGCAACGGCTTCCGCGGCGGCTTTCTCTGCGGCCTGCTTGCGAACCAGATGCGGACGAACCAGTTTGCGGTAGAGGATGAAGGCTACCAGAGCAATCAACAGCCACTTACCGGCATTCATCAGCTGATCAAAGAACGACTGCTGTTGCCAGAAGGGCAGATCGGTGGTCACTGGTTCAGTAGTGTTGAACTGCGAGTTCACCACGTTGATGCTGTCGCCACGGTTCTGGGAGTAGCCCATCGCTTCGCGGGTCAGATCTTCAATCTGCTTCAGCTGCTGTTCGTTCAGCGCAACCGCTTTACCTTTATCATCTGCACGGAAGTTCACCACGACCGCAACCGACAGGCGCTGTACGTCGCCAACGTTGACCTTGGTATGACGAATGGTGCGATCCAGCTCGTAGTTCACCGTGTCGTCACGACGCGAGTTGGTCGGTCCGGCACTGGCCGCTGCGGTGCTGGTGGTCTGGTTAGCGTTATTCGCCGCGTTGTTCTGACCGTTAGCATTCTGACCATTGGCGTTCTGGCCATTGGCGGCATTGTTGTTCGGCGTCGTCACTGGCGCAGTGTTAGCTGGCGCAGGCTGGTTAGAGAGCGCGCCCGGCACGCCGCCCGGATAAGGGCTGCCTGACTGGTCGCTGGTGCTGGTCTGACGCGAACGAATCGCTGAGTTCGACGGGTTAGCGTTAGGCTGATATTTCTCGTCGGTTTGCTCGGCGGTGTCGAAGTTAATCTGCGCGGTAACCTGCGCATGCACATTGCCCTGACCGAGAATCGGATTCAGGATCGCTTCGATACGTTGCTGGTAGCGTGCTTCAACTTCAGAGGCATACTTGAGCTGTGCATCATTCAGGTCGCGACCGGCGGAGTCAGAGCGGGTCAGCAGGCGACCGGTCTGATCGACCACGGTGACGTTGCCCGGCGGTAAACCGGCGACGCTGCTTGAGACCATGTGGGCGATGGCCTGAATCTGGCCTTCATCCAGTGCACGGCCAGGCTGCAGGGTTAAGGTGACAGAAGCGGATGGCGCTTTCTGCTCACGCACAAATAAGGTTGGTTTTGGCATCGCCAGATGAACACGGGCGCTTTTAACCGGGCCGAGTGATTCGATGGTACGAGCCAGTTCGCCTTCCAGCGCGCGCTGGTAGTTAACCTGCTCGCTGAACTGGCTGATACCGAACTTCTCTTTATCCAGCAGCTCAAAACCCACCGAGCCGCCTTTCGGCAGACCCTGCTGAGCCAGACGCAGACGCAGCTCATGCACGTTCGCTTCCGGCACCATCAGCGCGCCGCCATTTTCGGCGAAGCGATAAGGGATGTTCATCTGCGTCAGCTGCGTGACGATGGCACCGCCATCTTCATCTGTAAGGTTGTTATAAAGGACGCTATAGCTGGGCTGCTTCGCCCAGAGCACCATCGCGATCACTATCGCCACAACGGCGGCGGCAGCGACGATTAAAGGAATACGCGGATTTGCGCGCAGGCGAGCGAGCAGGTCACCGAAGCCTTTCTTTTCTTGTTCTGTTGTGGCGGCTGTACTCGCATTCATGACCGATTCCTGCCTGACGTAATTGACCGGGTAAGTTGAGATGGCAAAACAGACTCCCTGACCTGCGTAGATAAAATTTCCACTTCAATGCCAGGCATTATTAGGTGATAAGGAAAATTCGATGGCTGGATAAGGTAGGGTTTTTGATGTCATTTAGCGGCTTTGTCTCATTGACAACGTGCTAACTTTTCCCCACAGAAAAAATATCATCCTCCTTTATAAGGTATCGTTCATGTCCATTCAGGCAATTGACGGCGTACTGCAGCAGCTTCAGGCGACCTCACTGCAGGCCAGCAACCGCAGCAGTGAAGCCCCTAATCAGATCGATTTCGGTGCAACTATGAAAGCGGCGCTGGATAAGATCAGCGAGACGCAGACCACCGCCCGCACCCAGGCGCAGGATTTTGAGATGGGTAAACCCGGTATCGCGCTTAATGATGTGATGGTCGATCTGCAGAAATCATCAATCTCAATGCAGATGGGTATTCAGGTCAGGAACAAGCTGGTGTCGGCGTATAGCGAAATTATGAATATGCAGGTTTAGGCGGGTAACTGTCTGAAGCTGTTAAGGTTTATCATACTGCCACTTTAGTGGAGCACGTATGTAGCACAAGATCGCTCATTTTCGTGTTGATGAGTGATAGCTGGTCAGTATTGTTCTCTGACATCCAGGCGCCATAAACCCGGTACACCATCTGCGCATCGGAGTGACCCATTTGCGATGCAACGTAGTTCGGGTTTGCGCCTGCTGAAAGAGCCCAGCATGCGAACGTATGACGTGACTGATATGCTTTCCGGTGGCGAAGGCCTGCACGCCTAAGTGCGCCGGTCCATATCTGTCCGAGTGACTCTGTTGAGTAATATGCTCCCGATCGGCCATTTACTGCGTTCACGCAGGGATTGAACACGAACGTCTTCTGCTCCTCAATTCTCTCGCCATACTCCCTGGTATGGAAAGTGAATGAGGTCTGAGGATACATTCGGGTCATCTCCCTTTGATCACGCAGAATATCAACGGCTGCATCTATCAGGCATATGACACGGTTCCCGGCTTCTGTCTTTGGCGGTGTGAATAAACCCTGCGGCGTGAGGTTGCGGCTGACTGTCAGCTTCTTCTCTTCAAGGTCGATGTCCTCCCATGCCAGCGCGCATATCTCTCCGTGACGTAATCCCGTCAGGATAGCGAGTGCCCACATGTTTGCCGTCTGGCGTGTTGAGCATGCAGCGATGAGGCGAGGGTACTCTTCACGCGTAATCGGGTCCGGCCTCTTATTAGACTTCTTCAGAGGCTTGATGCCCGTCATGGGATTTCCCTCTATATATCCGTTACCGTGAGCAAAGGCGAAAATGGCTTTCAGGTCTGCCATGCTGGAGTTAACCGTGGTTGCCGTCCTGCCTTTCTTTTCTATATTCATCTTCCTGCCGGTAAAGTAGCTGCCACTAAGCAGTTCGATGCGCAGATTGAGAATATCTTTCTGCCTTATTGACCGGATATCCCTTCCATTACCGATGATATCCAGTGTCACCCTGACGCGCCGTTCTGTCGTGACATACGAGCTATTGGCCCAATCCGGCTTTTTAAGCTTCAGCCATAAATCCACCACATCCCTGATAGCCACCGACTTTGACGATGAAGTCTCGTTCTTAAATAGTGGTGAATCAGGAAACTCATTTCGGTAATCAAACGTCCCTGTCTTAATGCGGTAGACGATGTTGCTACGCAGCTCGCCAGCCATCTTCCTGTTTTTGGGTGTATCGAGAACCCCGATCGCCTCCCACCGTCTTTGCCCCTCATACATGAACCAGATTCGAAGGTGGTTCTTGTTGGGAGCCACTCCTGTCGGATATCTAGACATACGCCTTCTCCTGTTGAAATGAATCTGCATTTAAGCAGATTTCTTCCTGGCAATCGCGGCTGGCTGGTTATCAATCCACTTCTCGATCGCCTTCCAGTCGTAAAAGCACATGCTGTTATCCCGCGGCGCGCCATCGGGCGAAACGTGCTTATACTCACGCCCCTCCATCCACGACACTTCACGAGCCGTTTTGATGGTGTTTTTCTTCATGCCGGTGATGGTCATTAGCACCGATTCAGAGACCCACTTGCTCGGCATCAGCTGAACAACGTTTTCCATATCTACTCCTTAGGCGGCCAGAGCCACGCAATAATCAGGGCAATAAAAAGGGCGAGGTCAGTTAAGAGCTCGCCCGGTTCGATTTCGTCGTATGTGGTGTTCATTTTGCAGAGGCCGCTTCCTTATCCACCTGGCGCACGTAATAGCTCAGCCATAGCTTGGCTGGAAACGTATCCGGTGGCAGGGCGGTGATTGATTTGGCGTGTTTATCGAGGAGTGTCGTGATGATGCGGTCGTGTTCTTTCTTGGGCCTGCCGTCTATGGCTTTGATAATTTCGCTCCTGCACTTACGTGCTACGGCCCTTAGCACGTTCTCTGCTACCGGCGTCACGCCACCCTGCGATGCTGCTTAGCGCGCTCAATGCGCTCATGGTCGCTGCGGCAATCCTCATCGCAGAAGCATCCCGTTGTCACCGCCTCTTCGCAGTAATAGCAGGCACCGGTAAATGTCATTTCCGGATGCCTGCGGTTAGCTAACGCGATATTGCGCTCCAGCTCTTCAAGCTCAGCGGCCTGGTCTAATTCGTCAGACATGTTCTACCTCCGAAATTTGGGCGTAAAAAAACCTGCCGAGGCAGGTTTATGTAATTAAAGTATATAAATAGTGGGTATGTGTATTGCCCCCAAAGACAATGCTATGTGTATAACAAGCCAAACGATCAGCGCGATAGCAATGAGTGCTACGAAAGTAATCAAAAACCATCTAATTCGTGTAAACCATTTTTCCCCAGCCTTTACCCTTTCCCATTCCTCCTTTAGTACTAGGCCTGCGGTATCGGTAATGTCATTCATGGTGCCATCTGGTGGCCTTATTTCTTGATTGTTAAGTATTTCATCCATTATTAGGTAAAGCTTTCTCTCAGACACAGTTCTTTTTTCTTTATCTGCATTTAGGCGGAGTTTTATTCTGTTCGCACTTTTTCTTAGCTCTAAGGCATTCTCAAAATTTAATTTCCCAGCATCTTCACCTAAACCAGAAGAGCTGACTTTGGAATCTAAGAATCCTTTCCATGCCCCGATTAGCCCCACTACGTCTTCTCTTAAACCATCAATCCATGCCTGCCTAAATTCTGAAGTTTTATTTTCCTTGGAAATAAGCATCCCTAAAAATGCTATAAATCCTGTAATGGAAGCTGCAATAATCACACCCCAAGGGTTCATTTTCCATCCTCCTTAAAATAAACCGGGTCAGTGCCGCGCGGGAACTGCAGCGCAACGTTCCTGTAATGCTGCAATCTCTCTTTGAAATACTCTCTCATTGCTGCAGGCTGCTGCATCTCCACTTCATGCGCGATTACCGGCTGATTCATACGCTCCTTGTATGCGACTCCTGACGCGGCTAAATCCACGTTGATCCTGTCGCGATCTTCTCTGCTGCGTGCTGCTAAGTTGTGACTCATGATTTATCCTCGCTGTCAGCGGTTCTTCCTCGATGTTTGCGTTGTTCATAAGGAACCCGCAGGGCATCAAAAGAAGGCACTGTGCCGTTTTCAAATCTCTCGGCATTTGCTTTTGCCATGGCTCTATGTGCCCACTTATTGCCAGGCTTTCTTGGCTTAGTCCCTTTTTTTTCATCATTAGACATAGCGATGTCCTCCTGTGGGGAGTATATCGCTATAAATTAATGCAGGTTACTTATAAAAAAACCGCCAGAAGGCGGCTGTTTATAAGAAATTTAAAGGGATTAAATTCCCATGCGATACTCTTCGTACGTACGAGGTTCCGAGTCACCTTCTTTACGGAAAGAAAGCAGTTCTTTCTGCCGATTCGTAACATAGCCCAGTGTTTCGGTAAGCTGGCGTCGTAAAGTAGGATGCATTTGAGGAATGCTGTTATCGCCCAGGCCAGCCTCGATCTTGTTCATGATTTCGAGAGCAAGGCCAATTTCCTCTGCATCAATCAAAATATTGACGCGATAACCCTCACGGGTCTCTTGCTCGCTGCCTAACTGTCTTGTCAGTTTATCGACCTGTTTGGCATAGGCGTCCAGCTGTGCCTGCACATCTGCCGGGATTCCCCCATTTTTTTCAGCCAGCGCTTTAAGGGCCTTGATGTTATCGATCGCCTGTTGCGCCAGGTCTGTTGCAGTAGTCATATTTGGCATCCTTTTAAAAGGTAAAATCAAAAGTTCAGTGAGGTTAAAAGGCCGACTTTCATCGGCCTGAAAAAGTCAGTTACTGACTACCTGTTACGGGTGTTCGTACTGCGCAAAAGTACGTGGCGCTGGGTCACCCGATTTGCGGAACATAGCGTTGTTGTCTTTCCGCTCTTTCAGATACATCAGGGTCTGTTTAGCCTGATACTGATCGGCCGCAGAGAATGAACCCAGCGCGCCAGCATTGCTTGCCGCTACAACTTTGGTCAGGATTTCGATACCCCAGCCGACAGCTTCTGTGGTGTCCAGAATCGCAGAACGATACAGGGTATTGAGGTCTTGCAGGTCTTCGAATTCTTGATCAGTATGAGACATAGTAAATCCTCTTTTGGTTGAGTGAGTTAGGCTGTGAATTCACTCAGCAACCTTACTCTCACCACCTGATGAAGACCAGTAAAATGCTGTGTTTATGTACAGTATATTTGTGTCATAAATTTGGCTTAGTACCACCGTTAGCTTTGCTGCGCTCTTCCAGAAAACGTATCCGGCTGCGACTGGCTCGTTGGCGAACGGATTCGTATGAGCGGTTAAGTTGTCTGGCTATAAGTTTGGGTGGGATGGTTGCTGCGAGTTCTTTCAGAAGGCCTATCTCATCGGGTGACCAGCGGCGGCCAAGAGTTAACTGATTGCCCCGACGCCGGTATTCAGGTGATTCCATGTTGTCTCCTGTTATTTGCTGAGCGCCTCTTCGATTTCTGCTTTACGAAGCAGATAAACATCGGTGGCCTTTTCCAGCGTTTCAGCCTCGCTTGCCAGCATGCGCGCCGCGTATTTGTAGCAGCGGTCAAGCCCCGCAACGTTTTCAGCCTCAGCGGCTGCGATGGTGAAATCGGCAAGCAGTTCATCCGGCGTGCGCACTGCTGTGCTGGTGTTCGTCGCCGGGTTAATTTCGCGCTCGGGCTGCTGCGTTTCAGGCTTGCTGTTAATCAGGTTATTCAGGTCAGCGCGGCTGCGTGCCGGTGTGACGTCGCGTTCCGCACGCTGCGCCGGCTCAAACTCGTCCGGCGTGTAGACACCGAGAATCACGTCAGGGCAGTACAAGCGCGCCCAGTATTTAACAGCCAGGTATGCCAGCTGCTGCTTTGGTGCTGTCTTCCAGAGTGGAGAGTTGCGCGTGGTGACATATTCCATATAAAGCGGCTCACCCCAGGTGATTTCCGTCTCACCCTTCAGCACTGCGCCGACTCGCACAGACAGTCCGCGCTCATTCGATGCGTTGGCCGCACCCGGTTTAAACTTTTCCCAGTCGCCGCCGTATTCGTACTTGAAGCGCCCCTGAACGGCGGTTGAGCTGGTGATTACCGCGTTTACCAGCTGCGCCTCATAACCCAGCGTGCCGTTAACCAGATGCGTTTTCTGCGCCACCGCGTAAGGATTCATTCCCCACTGAGCAGCCTGTAATGCGATCGCCAGACAGTCAGCAGGTTTACCTGAAAGGTGAGCAGGTACAGTTGCTTTACCCTGCGCCATAACTTCCGCAAACGCCTGTAACTTCTGCAGGCCGCTCGGGCTGAAGATTGCCGCTTTAGTGTCGGCCTCATTGACCGGCGCGGTGATGATGTCGTTGCTCATGTGTAATCCTTTCTCTTAGCCCACTCCGGGCGTGTAATTTCTTCAATGCCGCCCCAGTTACCTGACAGCATGCATTCGTGATAGGCCGTAAGGTCGCGCCGGAACAGGTCATAACCTACCGCCACGTCATCCTCACCAAGCTGAAACACCCGCACCGGATAGCGGCCGCAGTCGATCGACTCGCTGACAGCAATGAAAACGAAAAGCGGATATTCGCCGAAATGCTTGCTGAAGCCTTCGCGGTAGTAGGCGTCCTGAACGTGATAGCGGAACTCTTCGACGTGGCGGGCGAAGCGGGACATATCGGCCACTTTCTTCACATCGACGATGACAGGCTGACCTGACAGGAATTTATCTGGCCGGATACGGCAAAGTTCGCCGGTCTGTTCGTCATTCCAGTAGATTGACACTTCCTGATGACCTTCAGCTTCAAGCAGCCACCGGGCTGCAGGATGGGCGAGGGCGCTTGCCCGCATCAGCTTCAGCTTTCGTCCCTGCTCAGCATCCATTACTGTCATGCCACTGTTTGCACAATCTTTCAGGAACTGCTTTTCATCCTCCTTGCCGGCTGTCGTGCGGCGGTTGAACTCAGGAGCAACAATGAAACGCCTGTCGAACTCTTCAGGCTCCAGCAACAGGCAGTGCAGCGCTGTTCCCATATCGAGTGCGGCTTTCTTCTCATCATCTTCCGGCGCTTCCTTGCGCCACTTGAATATGGCCGGATTAATGGCAATATCATCCAACTGGGATTTGCTGATACCCGGACCGCCGTGGTAGTCCTCGTTACTGATGTCGTAGTAGATGCCAGGCTGCATTACGCCGCCTCCTGATTCCCATGCTTGTTCCGGTAAATCCCCGTCGCCACTTCACGCCGTGCAACCCGCACCATGGCCTCACGCAAAAACTCCTCAGCGGCTTCGTGCTGCTCGTCGTCTTCATCAAACATCTCAATAGCCGGGTAGTCGTAATGCTTCGTCAGGAAAGCGCACAGAGCAGGCATTAACGGGTTTGTCTTGTGGCGCTGCATCTGAGCATCCACTTCAGCACCGATGCGCTCCAGCTCGCTATCAGGAAGGCTGTCGGCGATATCCTGCACCTCATTCCGTGCCGTTCTGCTCAGTCTCATTTCCGCTCTCCCATACCGAGGCTTCTCAGCATCAGGTTGATGAAGGTGAAATCCTTCGACTTCTCCAGCATCTCGCGCTGGCGCTCTAACTCGCTCTGCTGCTTCTTATACTGCTGTGCTGATGCTGGCGCGTTCATGGTTGGCCTCTTTGATTCAGAGTGTTGATAAGGTTGCGCCAGCCAGTGCGGAGGCGGCGGGTAATGGTGTCGAGCAGTGATTCGTTTAGCTGAGCAGCGCCCACGATGGTGCCGCCCGCGATGGCATAGTTCATCGTGGGTTCCTTGCTATTGGTTAGGTTGGGGTCAAAAAAATGGCCCGCGTTGAGCAGGCCACAAGGATGAAACGACTCTTTCTAAGGCTGGTAGCGGATTCAGTGAATAAGGTTTGCAGCGTCGCTCAATGGCTTGTCAGCGGCAATAAAAAAGGCTGCGGATTATGCAGCCTCAGTAGTCACAAGAATTATCTTGTCTATGTTGTCCATGTTGATCTTCAAGGCCAGAGCCTTCCACGCATCGTCTTCACTCAGTGCTTTTACTTGATGACTCTCAATTTCCCCAAGCCTTCGCACTGAGAAAGTGTATTTGGACATATGTGTTTTACCTCGCCGTTACCATGTCTTTTGAGTTGCGATAGCTCGCTGCAAAAATAGCTATCTCCGGTAAGCACTGTGATGTGCTCTCATGCCTGTCACGCAGAGAAGGGGAGATAACTGCCTTCTCGATGCGACTGATGTGCTGCGTTCCTGCAACCTGCTCACGCTCAGCTGCACGTTTTGCCCTGCGGCGATTTCTGGCGTTATCAGAGGCCAGAATGGTCATTACGATTGTCATGTGTACCTCCGGTAATTGGCTTAGGTACTGGCGCCGGAACCTGTGACGTTTCCGGATTTCAAGTCGCTTCATAGGTCGGCCCGATGTACTGCTAGGCCTAAGCTCCACGACACGCCAGTCCAAAGCCAACTTCACTTTGGTTCCCCGCATTTCGGCGGAGACAAACCCCATCAATGTTAAAGAGCGACCCAACATCCTGTTGGTTAGTGCTTCATGCTGATGGGATTTAATTTAGCTTTATGCTAAATGAATGGCAATAGCAAAATGCTAAATAAATTAATCGTGGGATTTAGCTAAATGATTTAGAAAGGAATTTATTTTTCAACGGAGGGGGATCTGCGGGCACAAAAAAACCCGCGTTACACGGGCGTGATTTGTTCAAGTGGGGCAAACCATCTGTCAGCATTAGCTGACGCCAGAGAGAGTACTCACAATCTGATAATTAGGAAATAGATGTTCAACAATTTGTTACGCATAGCACCTTTTGCAGGCACTCTCGATTAGAGATGAAAGCTTAGATTGCCATGGGGAGTGCGGGTAAGCATTGTCACGAGCAAAAAAAATACCTGCACCCGAGGCGGGTAGCAGGTACAAATCGCGGTGAAGCTGAAACTCTTAAGCGGCCTCTAAACGCTGTGAACAAGATGCCTGACGAGCCGGCCATGCATCTCATCAGCCGGTGGTAGGAGCACTAGCCGTCTCACATCGCGCTAAAGGTTAGAAGCCGACAAATGTATGACAAGCGTAAGCGGCAGGCTTTTTGTTGCAGACATAAAAAAAAGCCCGCCGGACGCGGGCTAATCGTTACAAAGAATTCAATAGAGAAGCATTTGAGCAACGGTTTTGCTCAGTCAGATCATCGTCAAAACTGGCAGAAACTTTAGTAAGCAGGGTGGAGGGGGCACAAAGATCGCAGGCAAAAAAAGCCCGCTCGGCGGCGGGCTCTTAGCTTTTTGGTATCAGCTTGAGTATCTGACGGAGTTGATTGCAAGCTTTCCAGATGTCGTCCTGAGTGTCGCCATCCCATTCGGGCGTCATTGCTCTTTCTGCTTGAAAATACCGCAATCTGATGTGAATCTCTGCGATTTCGTCCCGCCCGCATTTAGAAGCGATTCGGTGAAGACTCTCAAGGGGTGTTGGCTCCCAAGGCTTCAGGTTCAGTCGTTTTCGCTTGAAGAGTAGTGATAGTTTTTTGCTCATAAGGTAAGTACATAAAAGCCCGCTCAGTGGCGGGCTATCTGGAAGGTAAAGGATAAACAGGACGCATTGTTCAGGTGATATAAAATTTATTTGAGCACCAAGCCGTTAAGGGCATCTAAAATTTTAGATACATAGCTCCCAAAAATGTATGCGCAAAAGGCAAATACTGTAGAAACTACTATTCCGGTTGCCTTGAAGGTGGTTTTCATTGTGGTAATTCCAGTTTCAATCCCACCCAGCCTTGAATCGATTGAAGCGACATCCTTCTGAAGCTTTTCAATGTCTCTCTGTATGTAGCTTACGTCAGATTCAAGCTTCGCAACTCGCGCATCAAGCATGCTACCTCCTCCTCCGTCGCCATTACCAAGAGGTATATTATGGAGCATGCTATCTTGCTCATCAATTGGTTGTTTAGTATTTATATCAATGGCTCGGACCATGATTAATCCGTTCTTTTCATTTCGTTATTCATCCAATCCTCGGCAAGGGTAAAGTAGCCGAAGCATTCATCCAGCATTTCCTTATCAGATGATTGGGCCTTTCCAGCATAAAGGCGTGCTTTAATTGTATATAACCCAGGCCCCGGCAGAACCATATCTTTAAGGAGATTGATAGAAATTGACACAAAGTCATCACGATTAGATACGGCGGTAGTAACTAATCTTGAGTCTTCGAATGGCACATCTTCAGGAGAAAGAGGTTTTCCATCAAAAAGCACATCAACATCATAGCTATACGCTCTTTTGCTATTTAGAATCAGCCCAACTGAAACATAAAACATCATCTTTGCCGGAAATTGACTTACCTGCCATCCGATGTCGGGAAAAAAGGGACCTGATGCCAACATGCCAACGCGGATAAATGTCGGATAAACAAATGCTATTTTTGGGTGGTCTTCATTCATAATTTATCCAAAGGTTTCTTCAGTCACTAAGCCTTAGACCAGCCGCATTTTTGTCTCGATCGCCACGCCCAGCACTTTACAGTTCCCGTTAACCGGCACCATAGGCCACTGAGGGTTCAGCCCCTTTAGGTACTTCTGGCTACCGTCGATGATGAGTTTCTTGAACGTGGCTTCATTGTCGTCAGTCAGCTTTGCTACAACCAAGCTGCCATTCACCGCTTCACGACCTGTATCAAACAGAACGTAGGTTCCTGCTGGGATGCTTAGCCCAATCGGAGCCGTCATCGAATCACCTTCCACCTGCAACCAGAAAGCGTCTCCCTGCGTATGTGCGTCAGATTCAAGCCACATATCGACATCCTTAATCGTATAGGGTTCACAGGCTTCATCCCATGCGCCAGCCTGAACCTTGCTCAAAACGGGGTAGCGCGCAGTCGGCTTGTAGTCTCTGGGGTTAGAGACATTGGCATCAACCTGTGGCTGATCTTCGTGTATAGAGTCAAGCCAGGCATTGGGCAGCTGTAGAGCCACTTCAATTTTCCTCGCCATCTTATCACCGATATTTCTGACGCTATTTTCACCAAGCAACTGACTGAATTGGGATGCGCTGATACCCAAAAGCTCTGCGAATCCAGCCTTTGTATTGCCATCGTTCTCAAGGTGCCTCTTCAGGAGGTTATTGAGATTGGTTTTTCTGATGCTTTTATTTTCCATGGCCTGATTCTCACACTATTTAGCAATGCGATAAATATGCATATTGCTAAATAGTGCTTGTTAGTTATTTAGCATAACGCTAAACTCAGCTTTGAAGTTAAACAGGAGGCACCAATGGGTAATGAACTGCTCCGCTGGCGCAAGGAATCTTCAGCTGAAGACTGGATCAGCCTTGCCGTACTAGCGAAAACATCTGTTGGCTACCTCGACCAAATTGCATATGGATTCCGCCGAGCATCACCAGGTAAGGCCCAGGCAATTGAGGAAGCCACAAAGAAATTCACCGATTACAAGCCGGTGAAGAAGGAAAGCTTAGTCTTTGCACCACAGCGCGCTACGGCCGCTTAAGCAACACCGCTCTTTAAAACTCTGACCCCGCTCCCACCGAAATGTCGGAGCAAAACTCAAGTGACTTGCTCACCGCAATGTCACGCAATCATTTACCTACACGGAAATTATCAATCATGGAACACGCAAGAAATAGCAAGTTGATCAACGAAGTAGAAACAGAATTACGCAGCCGCCTGACTCACAAAGGCCAGCGTGTTCTGGCTGATGAGGCCGGATGGCATGAATCGAAGGTAAGCCGTTTAAATCTGCGCGATATGGCGACGGTTTTCGTGCTGCTGGAGAAGGTGTGGGAAACGAGCCTGATTGCAGAAGTTGCCCGGCAAGCGGTTGCAGCTGCGATGGGAAAAGAAAAAGCCCCGAACTGCGGGAACAGTTTCGAGGCCTGATGCACGAATCTTACTGGATCAACGTACAGGAGTAATTATGAGTTCTTTATTATCGCTTTACAAGGCAAAAGAGAAAAACGGCACGGAAACAACGGTTAAGAAAACGTTTCTGGTGCCACTGGCTGAGCTTTACGTCGAGCCAGGCTACAACGTCCGTGAGATCGACCAGGAGCACGTCGCTGAATTCCGTGACGCTTTCATTGCTGGTGAGTTTGTGCCCCCGCTAGCGGTTCAGGTTACAGAGCAGGGCATCAAGATTATCGACGGTCACCACCGGTATTACGGCGCGAAAATGGCGTCAGAAGCCGGACACGAAATACCGCGCCTTGAGTGCAAGGACTTCTCAGGTTCCGAAGCTGATCGCATTGCTTTCATGGTCACCAGTTCACAGGGTAAAGCTCTGTCTCCTCTGGAACGTGCGGCAGCATATCAGCGCCTGCTGAATCAGGGCTGGACGCCTGCTGAGATTGCCAAAAAGGTTAAGCGCTCACCAGCTGATGTGGATCTGCACCTTCAGCTGCTGGAGTGTGGCGAGAGCCTGATCGCAATGGTGAAGGCGGGCGAAGTGGCCCCAACCACTGCAATTGCTTTATCACGTGAGCATGGCCCGAAAGCAGACGCTGTTGCACAGGCGCAAATGCAGAAGGCTAAAGCCGCCGGTAAAACGAAGCTTACCCGCTCAGCAGCCATTCCTCAGTTCAGCGCAACCAAAGCACGCCGCCTGGCTGAATTACTGGTTGATGCAGAGTTCGATCGGGATGGTGGTTTCGACAGCCTGATTCTCTCTCATGGCACCACTGAAGAGATAAAGCGGATTCTCGCTGATTATCGCTCAGGCATTCCTTCTGACGGGGGCGGCGATGAATCTTGCGCATGACAACGTATCACCAATCAGGCCCGCTCTCAGGGCCGTGGAGCAACGTGTGGCAGATACAGACGATGGATACACGCGTCTGGCAAACGAGCTGTACGAAGAGCTGATAGGGGCCAACCTGACCAGGAATCAGGCGAAGGTTGCGCATGCTGTTTGCCGGAAGACATACGGCTTCAACAAAAAGATGGATCGCATTGCTGACAGCCAGATTAGCCAGATTACCAGGCTGCCAAGGCAGAAGGTAAACAAGGCAAAAAACGAGTTAATTCAGATGGGTGTTCTGGTCAGGGAAGGCATGCTAATTGGTCCGAATAAGAACCTCACTGAGTGGAAAATTCCTGAGTGTCACCAAGATGGTGTCACTGTCACCAAATCAGTGACAAAAAGTGTCACCAAAACAGTGACAGAGGTGTCACCAAAACAGGGACACACAAAAGACACTATTACAAAAGACAAGAAAGACATTAAACATACGTCAGAGAATTCTGGCGAATCCTCCGACACACCCCTGAGTAACCTCCCTGTCATCCGTCCTGAAGCAGCAACCCATTCACCGAAAGGTGACAAGTGGGGAACTGCTGACGACCTGAAGGCAGCCGAGTGGATGTTCAGCAGGGTGAAGATTATTACTCCAACTGCAAAAGCCCCAAACTGGCCTGCCTGG
The DNA here is from genome assembly GCF_011800405.1 of Pantoea sp. EKM21T. Lineage (NCBI taxonomy): Bacteria > Pseudomonadati > Pseudomonadota > Gammaproteobacteria > Enterobacterales > Erwiniaceae > Pantoea > Pantoea sp. EKM21T. The sequence goes on along the minus strand of NZ_JAALFV010000004.1, from coordinate 268,499 downwards.
GCTAACGAAGTCCGCCTTCTGAGAGGAGCGCTGGATGTCACGCATCACGACATCTGTGAAACCTTCAAGTGGGCCAACGCCGATCACTTCTGGCAGACCAATATCCTCAGCCCTGCAAAACTCCGCGCCAAGTGGGACACACTCCGGGCGCAGATGAGCCAGCCAGGGCGTAACCGGCAGTCAGTGCCTCAGCAACCCGCTCAGCACTGGAACAGCCGCGAAGCTTGGGAGAATGAATTCCTATGAGAAATCTCGTATCAGCAATTCAGAACCGTGATGCAGGCGCACTGGCTCGCATTGCAGGAGATGGGCCGCGCCCGGTTGAGCGTGGAGTGCATGAAGACGTTGAGCGACTGGTCGACGCTTTATTTTCGAACCTGAAGCAGGTGTTTCCGGCATCGGTCAGCACTGCGTGGCGTAACCCGAACGACGAAGCCGCAGCAAAACGCCAGTGGATCGCCGCGTTTGCCGAGAACGGTATTCACAACAAGCAGCAGCTGTCAGCAGGCATGAAGCTGGCCCGCGCCAGTGGCTCACCGTTCCTGCCATCACCCGGCCAGTTTATCGAGTGGTGCAAGCAGGGCGAACATCGCGCAGTCGGGCTGCCAGCCGATGAGGAACTGTACGACATGTTCCGCCTGTACTGCCGGGACCGTGGCATTTACGACAGCAGCGAGGAGTTCCCCTGGGAAAGCCCGGCCTGTTTCCACATGGTGACAGCGGTCTACAACCAGATGCGCTCATTCAACCTGACGGATACAGAGTGTCGCAAGCGCTTGGGCGATGAGCTGCGCAAGATGTCCCGCCGCATTGAGGCTGGCGAAGTAATCCCGCCGCCACGCAAGCAGATTCCTCAATTGCACATTCCGACCGGCAATGAGAAGGCACTGGATCATCTCGCTGATATCCGCCGCCGCTATGGGCTGAAAGGTGGACGCCATGACTGAGATGAACCGCATCCGCTTTGAGCGCCTGTATCGCAGCGTGCACGGCGATAAACACAACCTGACCCGATCACATCTTGGCTATCAGGATGCCGTGGTAGACCGGGCGTTTTTCTTCTGGCTTGAAGGCAGGGAGAGCGCCGCATGACACAGGTAACTCAACTGGTAATAACACCACCGCTGATGCGGCAGGCGCGCAACCTGCAGCTGGCAATCATCGACCTGGCTAAGAAGCGAGACCTGAAGCCGGAGCAGTTTCGGGCGCACCTGAACGCTATCGACATGCTGGCGCGTGAAGCACATGACCTGATTGTCGATGCTGAATTTGAGCAGCAGGGCTCAAGGAGCCGCAAGTGAGCAACGTAATCCCTCTTAAGAAATCCACTTATATCCTGCCAGATGATGAGTTCGAATCACTCCTGCAGGAAGTAATTAACCACGGACGCAAGTTCCATGACTTCACCTGCTACCAGGCGGTGATGCGCAAGGTGCTGTGCGACGCATTAAAGCGAGAAAAACGTGATGGAGACTCAACGCTACCTGTTGCGTGACAGCAACATCCGACAGAATTGCATCAGCGCCATCCAGCAACTCCCCGCCAATCCCGACAAACCTCTGCAGGTAACCATCCAGGAGGACACCAGAAGCCTTGCGCAGAATCGCATGCTTTGGGCCTGCCTGCATGACGTATCAAGCCAGGTGGTCTGGTACGGGAAGAAACTCGACGCAGAGAGCTGGAAACACATCTTCAGCGCCAGCCTGAAAGGTCAAGAGACGGTGCCGGGTATTAATGGCGGCTTTGTAGTGCTGGGCCAGTCAACAAGCAAAATGCGCGTCAGTGAGATGCGAGATTTAATCACCTTAATCCATGCCTTCGGTGCCGAGCAGAACGTCAGGTTTAGCGACGAGTCAGCGCGCGCGGCTGAGTGGGCAGGGAGATTCGGGAGTACAGCATGACACCACAGGTTACTTCCATTCCTCAGCTGCTCATTGAGACCCGAGGAAACCAAACAGCAGTTGGCCGGGCGATCAAATCTACTCGCACAACAGTCAGGAAATATGCCCGCGACTTTAACTGCCGGTATCACGTCGTGGTCAATGGTGTGTTGATGGTCAGTCAGGGCGATCGTGGCCTTCACAAAAGGAAAAGCAATGAAGAAAACATGGTTCACCCATGACCCTGTAGATACAGACACTGCAAATGAACTCATTTCCCGTTACAACGCCCGCAACATTCACACCCAAAAGACACTCGCCGCCGATCCCCGCTTATGGCTGGTTAGCGCGCTGTTGCCAGAAGGTAATCGCGAACCACGAAGAGACAAAACTTATGAGAACAAATGCTGGGCGTAAGCGTTGTTGTAGCTGCAGTACTGTGCTGACCAGTGAAGATAAACACCGGTTCGGAGTTAGCTGTGAAATCTGCGAAGAGGATATCTGGTATTACGAGCACCTCGACTATCTGCCAATTCATGCCGCATGGCGATATACCTGCTATCAACTGCGCTGGCTGTGGCATACCGCTGGCTACGGACGAGACATATGCCTGCGTCCGCTGCTGCGCCGGCTGGATGCAAGACGACAACATCAGAATGCACGGAGGGGGCGATGAGGAAAGTCAGGCGAAGATGTAAGAACCCTGATTGCCGCGAATGGTTTCACCCGGGCTTCTCAAATCAAACGTGGTGCTCACCAGAATGCGGAACCGTAATAGCACTGGCGAAAAGAGAGAAGGACCAGCATAAGGCGATACAGGAAGCAGAACGACGACGAAAAGACGAAGCTCAGCAGGAAAAGCGCCATACCAAAATCCGCAAGTTAGCAGTAAAGCCACTCAGTCACTTCCATAAACAAACTCAGTCAGCCTTCAACGAATATATCCGCACTCGCGATGCCGCCGATCCGTGCATCAGCTGCGGACGATTCCACGAAGGAAAATATGACGCTGGGCACTATCGAACTCGCGGCGCTTCACCGGCTACTCGTTACGAAGAAACCAATTGCCATAAGCAGTGCGTACCCTGCAACCAACACCTTTCCGGCAACATCGAAAACTACACGCCAAACTTGATTAAGAAAATCGGTAAGGCTGCTTTCGATCGCCTTATGGGTCCGCATGAGCAGAAAAAGTGGACGCGGGAAGAGCTGCAGGAGCTGGCTGCGCACTACCGGCAGAAAACCAGAGAGCTGATCAAACAAAGGAACGAAACACCATGAGCCTTGAAGCGACAGTAAAATATCACTTCCCAAAAACAGCAAGTTTTGCGGGTATGCCGCCTGCAACAGCTTCAGATGCACTATCAGGTACTGACTACATGGCTGCCATGGGAATGACTCAGAGCCGGGCGCCGCTTGGTTATGCTGCATTCATGGGTAAAGTTGGAGTGAGCGCTAACGACGCCCGACGCGCCGTATCGTTATTAACTGAACATGCACTGAGTACCTGCGATAAGGTTGCCGCCTTACGCAAGCTAGACACTGATATTAAGCCAGCCGTTATGCAAACTCTCGCAACTTATGCCTACATGGATTATTGCCGCAGCGCTGCCAGCGTCAAACCCTGCGAATGCTGCCTGTCCAAAGGGTTCATTGAGGCTGATGTGTTCAACATGAAGTCACCGCTATCAGGAGGCTCAACCAGAAACGTGAGAGAGGTTGTACGTGTTCTCTGCAAGACCTGCAACGGGAAGGGGGTCGTATCATCAGCGTGTCGTGACTGCAGCGGGAGAGGTCGGGCGGTTGACCGCAAGCTGACTGAAGAGCAGGGTGTGCCGGTGATGGGTGACTGTAAGCGATGCTGTGGCCGGGGTTATGTGCGCATACTGTCAACTGATGTGCATCGCACAGTTGAGGGAATAACTGACTCGATATCGCTCGATACCTGGAAGAAGTCGGTAAAGCCCTTCTACGACAACCTCATCGGCAAGATTGAGATTGAGGAATCCTACGCTAACGCCTCGCTGAATAAGGTAACCAGATAGTGCAATCATAAATAGCTCATTATTTTATCGCGGGCTATTTACTTTTCCCGAGGCTGGGGATATGATTCCTAACAGTTGAAGCTGCGCGCTGTTGTTTGACGCGATAACTTAACCCAGTCAGTTCCTTCGATTTGTGATAGTCAAAGAGCCCCGCGGTTTCACCAACCGGCGGGGCTTTTTTCATGATAAAAATGCTCCAGCTGCTGCTCCAGCGATGGTTGTCACCAGTGGGTGCTCTAAAAACTTTTTAAGCAATCCTTTTGCTTCTTCTTTTTCCGCGGCTGAAGCGGATGATTTCTCAATGGTATTGATCATGTTCTGAATGTTCTCGCGGAATTCCATCCGATTATGGTCTCCAATCTGAACATTACTATTGCTGCCAACGTTAATAGTTTGATGCTTCAATGTATAAGACTCTTTGCTCGGAATCGGTTTAACCTTCAGCTGATAGTGAGGCCCGTAACCAGCAATGCCTTTGTTGAAAAAAGTGCATTGATTTATATGTTTAACCTCTTCTTTACCGCTTGGCAACAGACGCATTACCTGATCGCCATCATCAATGTCAGCCATTTTGTCATCAACAATAACGGTCTCACCTGCAAAAGTCGCTTTGTAGGGACCTAAGCGGCTGCCGTCTGGCTTGAGAATATATGCTTCTTCCTTTGTGAACATAATTTTTTCCTCATCAGATTGATTTTCGTTTGCTGCACATCTTTTATACGACAGTTTTTCTTAAGTATCTAACGATTTTCATCTGCCTGGGAGGCCTTCAAATGCCTCCACACATTGAGCCGTAACACGTGGGCCTCGCTCCACACATAACCAAATTACAAAGGTCAGCCATAGAGCTGGCCTTTTTCGTTTCTGATTTCGAAAACATTTCTGACATAACTTGTTGTCGCTTAGCATGTAAAACTTTCAATCAAAGAGGTTAAAGCATGCAAAGCACAAAAACTTATTCGATACCCCTCGGTAATGTTTCGCCATCAAATCTTGATGGGCTGTCCGCATTGTTTGAAGAGTACTCTTCATATTTTGATGAGTACCTTTTGGCAAAGTATGGCGGTGATAGGCAATATCAAGTAGTGGATGGGTCATTCGAAATTACAGGTGCAACAGAAAACTTTATTGAATTCATTGCAGTAGTAAACTATTTCTCCGGATGCAAAGACCAAGATCATGATATTAATGTAGGCGGAAGTGCTTATTATGAAATCACTAATGGTCATTTAAACGTCAGTTTGGATGAGACAGTCTGGAATCAAGAGTAAATTTCATTTCAAAAGCTCACTTCGGTGGGCCTTTTTCGTTTTTCGCTCCTGCCAATTAACCTCGACTCTCACCTTTCCCTGTGTGGCAGCGGGCGATCTTTTCTTCTGACTACCTACAGCACCGCCCGTAATCACGGAGGTGATATGAGTATCGATATGAGCAAACTGGCATCAGGCGCAGCTTACGGCGCATCTGCCGGGACAATCGCTAATGGTCTGTTGACCAGGCTGAGTCCCGATGAATGGAGTGCTGTAGGCGTGCTGGCCGGTATTATGGTCGCGCTGTTCACGCTCGGCATCAACTGGTACTACAAACGCAAAGCAACGCTGGCCCAAATCAAGGCTCTTCAGCGCTGGCCGACTGCACCAGATATCAACGAGGATTAACCTATGGCTATGTCAAACAGCCTGCGCAATAAGCTTATTGCTGTCGCAGGTGGCGGAGCTATGGCTATCGCTACGGTATTCCTCGGCGGAAAGGATGGGGTAGAGGGCAGGGTATACGAACCCTACAAAGACGTAGCTGGCGTCTGGACAGTCTGCGATGGTCATACCGGTACCGACATCATCAGGGGCAAAAAGTACACTGACCGGGAATGTGATCGCCTGCTATGGAATGACCTGCAGCCGGTCAAAAAGTCCGTAGACGGTTTGGTAAAAGTCCCACTGGGTGAGTATCAGCGCGCCGCTCTTTATAGCTTCACCTATAACGTTGGCACAAACGCGTTCTCTAAATCGACGCTGCTAAAGCGTCTGAATGCCGGTGACGTTGATGGCGCATGTGAAGAGCTTCGTCGATGGATTTACGCTGGCGGCCAGAAGTGGCGGGGGTTAATGAACCGTCGCGATATGGAGCGCACTATGTGCCTGGCGGAGAGTGCCGATGACCTCAAAGGCTAAAGTGCTCGCCGCGCTCATTCTTCTGATTCTGCTGCTTTTAGCCACCTCAGTAGCGTTCGCGCTCTATTACCGTGGCAATGCCATCGACTACAAATCCCAGCGTGACACAGCAACCAGTAACCTCAAACTGGCAAAAGACACCATCACCGATATGCAGGCGCGTCAGCGCGATGTGTCCGCACTCGATGAGAAATACACAAAGGAATTAGCCGATGCTAAAGCCACTATCGATCAGCTGCATGATGATATTGCTACTGGCAAGCGCCGGCTGCAGCTCAACGCCACCTGCACGAAGCAATCCACCACCGGCTCCTCCGGCATGGATGATGCAGCCACCGCCAGACTTACTGACACCGCTCAGCGGGATTATTTCACCCTCAGAGAGCGAATCGAAGTTGCCGGAAAGCAAATAGCCGGATTGCAGCAATACATCATAGAGCAGTGTTTGAAGTGATTTTTTGAGATAGCATTACCTCAACTATGAGGATGCTCTATGAACGTAAAGCCAAAATTTGAAGACTATACAGAAGCAGAATTCACCAAACTTGTGAGTGAAATCTGTAACGCAAAGGGCGGCGAATCTTATCAGGATAAGTTACTGGAAAATTTCATATCAGTAAGTGAGCACCCAGAAGGTTCTGACCTGATTTATTACAGCGAAGACGAAGACGCAACCCCCGAGAAGATTGTCGCCGCTGTTAAAGCATGGAGAAAAGCCCACGGTAAGCGTGGCTTCAAGTCATAAATTATAAAGCCTCCTCACGGGGGCTTTTTCATGACCATCACAAGGCGCATTTGCGAGTGCGCCTGATGATGAATCTCTCAGACAAGGGATAACGGTTAGCCACGCTGTGAAGCGTTGCGAAGCTGGAACCATAAATTTCGCTTCACTAAGAATATTCTTAGGGCTAATGTATGACCTCCATTTATGAAAAGGAGGTTGTGATGTTAGAAGGTTATTTCGGTACCGCTGTTAGTTCTGTGAATACGCTGGAACGTAGGCAAAGGGTAAAAGCTGTAGAAACGGCAGTTGACATTATTAAGGCTACTGTATCTACAAGCGGCAACAATAGAGATGCAAACTATGAACTCCAGCAAGCATTAAAATATCTTGAACCCTTAGCCGACGCGATTCAATCAGCTCTAAGCAAGTAATTATAGCCGCCTCCGGGCGGTTTTTTATTGGAGTGAATATGGCAAGCCAAGACAGCAATCTAAGCAGGCCATACCCTCCAACTGAATTCGTAGAAGAATTCTCTCCCTACATCAAACTCATGCCCGCCACTGGAATCCACGAGTGGGTCACTGAGCAAATCCTTGATGGTAACGGCAGCCTTCACAATCCCGACCACTCACACCTGATTGATGCTGACATTGCATTCATGTGGGCTGCGTCTGCCTTCAGCAAAAAAGGTCGCACCGTACTCGGTCAGGCTGAAGAGGTAGCAATGCGAGCAGGTGGCTGGCAAAAAGCCAGGATGGAACAGCAGATGTATGAGTGGTTCGGTCATAAGCCGGATTACATCATCACCCTGGCAGCAGATTTCTGCGCTGAATGCAGCGACATAGAGTTTTGCGCGCTGGTTGAGCATGAGCTTTACCACATAGCTCAGGACACTGATGAGTTCGGCGCACCTAAGTTCACCCGAGACGGACAGCCAAAGCTCTGCATGCGCGGCCACGATGTAGAAGAGTTCGTTGGTGTGGTTCGCCGATATGGTGCCAGCGCTGACGTACAGGAAATTATCGACGCTGCCAGCCAACCGGCTGAGGTGGCAAAAATCAACATAGCCAGAGCGTGCGGCACCTGCCTCATGAGACTGGCATAACGCTTTATTCCGATTGTCATGGAGGTAGCCTGTGGCAGCATTATCGACAGAGGTTAAAGCCTTCATCGTGCAGTCTCTGGCGTGCTTCGAGCCGCCTACAAAAGTCATTGAGCTTGTAAAGGCTGAATTCAACGTTCAGGTATCACGCCAGCAGGTATCTCAATACAGCCCCGGCAATGCGATGGCGGCTAAGTTGAGCCAGAAATGGGTAGACCTGTTCGAAAGCACTCGTGCACGTTTCCAGACCGAAATAGCCGATATACCTATTGCCAACAAAGCCTATCGCCTGCGCACCCTCGACCGGATGATGAATAAGGCTGAGAGCATGAGAAACATGGCGCTGGCGGCCACGCTAATTGAACAGGCCGCAAAAGAGTGTGGTGATGCTTATACCAATAGGCAGAAAGTGGAGCACACCAGCCCTGATGGCAGCATGACACCCAAGCCTACAGTGATTCAGCTTTTACCCGTTGAGCCAAAAACATGAGTGAAGCCGTTCAACTCCCGATACCTGCCAAGCTTGCTCCACTGTTCACTGCAGGCGGTAAGCGTTATCGCTGCTCACACGGTGGCCGCGGTAGCGCAAAGACGCGCACGTTTGCCCTTATGACAGCCGTAAAGGCTTATCAGGCAATGATGAATGGAGAGAGTGGCGTAATTCTCTGCGCGCGTGAGTTTATGAATTCACTCGAAGAATCAAGCATGCAAGAAGTAAAACAGGCGATCCTGTCTGTGCCGTGGCTGGCCTCTAACTTCGATATTGGTGAGAAGTACATTCGCACCATCGACAAATCGGTGACGTATGTCTTCGCAGGCCTCAGACATAACCTCGACAGCATCAAATCGAAGGCGCGCATCTTGCTGTGCTGGGTGGACGAGGCTGAATCAGTCAGCGAGATAGCCTGGCAGAAACTCAGCCCAACTGTTCGTGAAGAGGGTTCAGAGATTTGGGTTACATGGAACCCGGAGCGCGACGGTAGCGCCACTGATAAGCGGTTTCGCAAAGAGGCTGGCGAAGACTGTGTCACCGTCGAGATGAATTACACGGATAATCCGTGGTTTCCCGGCGTGCTGGAAGGCGAGCGACTGAACGACCAAAGAAGACTTGATCAGGCAACTTATGCCTGGGTGTGGGAGGGTGCTTACCTCGAAAACTCAGATAAGCAGGTGCTGGCTGGTAAGTATCGTATCGCTGAGTTCTCTGACACCTTATGGAAAGAGGCGGAGCGCCTTCACTTCGGTGCCGACTTCGGATTTGCCAAGGACCCTAACACACTTACGCGGTCATTCATCCTTCATAACCGGCTCTACATCGAATACGAGGCTTACGGTCAGCAAACTGAGCTGGACCACATGCCAGCACTTTACGACGCCATTCCTGGATCTCGGGAGTGGCCTATCAAAGCTGATTCAGCCCGACCGGAAACAATCAGCTACCTGAAGCGTCAGGGATTCAATATTTCTGCGGCTGAAAAGTGGCAGGGAAGTGTTGAGGATGGCATAGCCCACCTGCGCGGCTTTGATGAAATCATTATCCACCCACGCTGCAAGAACGTCGCAATTGAAGCCCGTATGTGGTCTTACAAAACCGATCGCATTACAGGCGAGGTGTTGCCAAAACTGGCTGACGGATTCGAACACTGCTGGGATGGCATACGCTACGGGCTAGATGGTCATATCAAACGCAAAGGCCACATGGCAGGAATGCTGCTGCCAAAGCGCCTGCAAGGGAGGTAGCCATGACAGAATATCGCTGCTGCGCATGCGGAAAAGTCATCAGGTTCGAACGTGTTAAGCCTCTGAATTACACCCCAAGACACTGTCGCACTCTAATGCTGAGGAAGATCGATTCATTTACTCCGGCCAAAGGGCCAAAAATCCCGCCGATTAAACGCTAACGGACAAACCATGACTGACAAATTATCACTAGCCGTCAATCACGCGCTGAATGACGTCAGGCTTGCCCGTGCGCGCGCCATGGCATTCAGCCCCGGTATGGGACTGGATGCGAAACGTGAAAGCGCATGGTGCGAATACGGCTTTAAAGAAGACCTGACGTTTTATGACCTGCACAAACTCTATCGTCGTGGCGGCATTGCTTACGGTGCGGTGAATAAGCTGGTATCGAACTGCTGGAGAACAAACCCGCAGGTTGTCGAAGGAGAGCAGTCTGACGAATCGCGCGAGCTTACTGCCTGGGAGAAAGCCAGCAACCAGGTATTCACCCACCGCTTCTGGCGAGCATTCGCTGAGGCGGATAAGCGTCGATTGGTTGGTCGCTGGGCAGGCATCCTGCTACACATCAAAGACAGCCGGAAATGGGAACAGCCAGCTGTAAAAGGGAAGGCGCTACAGAAGATTACACCTGTATGGGCCAGCGCGCTCAAAGTTGGAAGCCGAGACAATTCCGGCACCATCACTATGTGGCAGTACACCGAATCACTTTCTGATGGCAGCACAGCGCAACGCAACATCCATCCCGATCGCGTGCTGATTATCGGTGACATGTCTGATGATGCTATCGGCTTCCTTGAGCCTGGCTATAACGCCTGCGTCAGTCTGGAAAAGGTAGAGGGTGGTTCAGGCGAGTCATTCCTTAAGAACGCTGCCCGGCAGCAGAATATCAACTTCGACAAGGAGGTTGATTTCAATAATCTGGCTTCGATGTATGGCGTAACGGTCGATGAGCTGCAGGAGCGCTACAACGAAGCAGCCCGTGAGATTAACCGAGGTAACGATACGCTTCTCATCACTCAGGGCGCGCAGGTCACCTCAATGGTCAATGCGGTTTCTGACCCGTCACCGACCTATGACGTCAACCTGAAGACATTCAGCGCCTCTGTAGACATGCCGTCGCGCATCATTGTTGGCAATCAGTCTGGCGAGCGCGCCAGCACGGAAGACCAGATTTACTTCAATGGTCGCTGTCAGTCACGCCGCGGTGACCTGTCATTCGATGCTGAGGACATGGTCGATAAACTTACTGCCCTGCAGATCATCAAGGCAGTTAGTAAATTCAGCATCGTCTGGGATGAGCTGAACGAGCAGTCTTCATCAGACAAGCTGGATAGCGCGGTGAAGATGAGCAACATCAACCAGACATCTCTGGCCTCGGGCGAGCAGGTGTTTACGGTTGATGAGATTCGTGTGGCTGCAGGTTATGAGCCAGGCGGCGGCGAGCCATTACCAGAGGATGAGGAAGGTGGCGAAATTCAAGAAGAAGCCGAAGCCAGCAATCCTGCCCGGCAACAAGCTTGACCCGACCGGCGTTGACCGCCTTGAACGCGGCGCGATGCGAGAATACGGAAGGCGACTTAAGCAAATCAGCGCGCGATACATCGACCTCCTCAACCGCATCCCTGCAGAGCCAGCAGTAAACCAGCGTTACACCTTCCAGTTAGATCCAACCATGCTTTCGATGCTGTTGCAGAACGGCGATTCACTCGTTGATGAAATCTTGCTGCAGGGAGGCGAGTTCAATCCGTGGCTTTTTCAGGATTACGTGTCGCCAACTTATCAGCGCGGCACGGCGCAGGAGTTCGCCAACCTTGCACAGCAGTCGGCAGCCTATGAGGCATATCGCGGCAGCATTCAGGAAATCCTTCTTAGTGATGCATATCAAAACCGTCTGGTTCTGGTTAGAGCGCGCACATTTGAAGAGATGAAAGGCCTGTCTGCTGACGTGAAGCAGAATCTTTCACGGGTGCTGACTGATGGCATTGGGCGTGGGCAAAAACCGAAAGAAGTCGCCAGGCGCATACGTGACCAGATAGGTATTGAGCAGGGCCGGGCCAACCGCATTGCCAGAACGGAAATAACCACAGCCCTCCGGCGTGCCAGATGGGATGAGCACGACTCAGCCAAAGATGATCTGGGCCTGAACGTCATGCTGCTTCACCTGTCTGCCCTGAGCGCCACAACGCGCCGGACGCACGCACTACGTCACGGCAATCTCTACACAACAGAAGATGTCCGCGACTGGTACAGCATCAACGGCAATGCGATCAACTGCAAATGCTCTCAGGTCACTGTGCTGGTTGATGAGAAGGGCGTGCCTCTCAATTCTTCTGTAATCGATATCGCCAAAAAAGAGTTTACCCAGACATGGGGCAAGCGCATGGCAACCAACAAATCACATCACTGCTGCGATCTTAAGCACGCGGCTTAATCGAGAGATAACCATGACTATGCAGGTAAACGTCACCACTAAGGTGAACAGTCAGGCTATTCGCCGTGAAACCTACAACGGGCGGTCTCACCTGGTGCTGCCAAGTTACACGCTGCCAGCCAACGTAGTGATGAACGGCGGCCTGTATCCGGCATCTGAAATCGACGCACATTATCAGGGGCTGGAAGGCACGCTGGCACCGCTCGGTCATCCGACTGTAGACGGCCAGTTTGTCTCTGCCTTTTCTCCTGAAGGTATCAACGCCGGTCACATTGGCGCATGGAACCGCAACGTTAAGAAGTCCGGCAACCGCGTTTATGCGGAGAAGTGGGTTGATATCACTGTAGCGAACCAGAGCGAAGGCGGCCGCGAGCTGCTTGAGCGTGTTGCTGCTATCGAGCGTGGCGAAGACGTTCCGCCGATCCACACCAGCGTTGCCGTATTCCTCGACCAGCTTGAAGCCAGCGCTGAACAGAAGGCGCAGGGTATTGAGTGGGTCGCCAGGATCAACGCAATGGACCATGACGCCATCCTGCTGCACGAGGTTGGCGCAGCGCAGCCCGAGCAGGGCGTTGGCCTGATGGTTAACGCAGACCAGGCTAAAACGCTGCAGAGCAATTCCGGCGCGCTGATTGGCGAATCATACCGTGAGCGTGAGCGACGCCTTGAGCAGGCTGCACGAGATAAATTTGCCACTGGCCCGGATGATTACGCGTGGATTGCTGACTTCACCGATTCACAGGCGATTGTCATCCGTAACGGCGGCGATGCGCAGGTTTACGGTTACATCACCGAAGGCGGCAAAATCACCTTTGACGATACCGGTTCAAAAGTAGCGCGCCAGGAGTCATGGGTCGCAATCGTGGCCAACAAAGTTAAATCCCTTTTCACACCGCAGGACGCTCCTGCAGCAAACCACCAAACGGAGGGCGATATGCCTTTAACCAAAGAAGAACTGGAACAGATCGGCACTATCGTCAGCAGCGCAATCGCTGCGAACAACGAGGCGTCACTGAAGCCAATTACCGAAGCGCTGGCAGGCATTCAGGCCAATCAGAAAACACTGTCCGACTCCCTGACCGCTAACTCCCGCGCTGAAGAGAAAACCAAGCGTGATGCTGTCGCTGCAGTCCACGGTGAAATCGTGGCAAACGCATTGTCAGGTGAAGCTCTGGAAGCGATGTTCAAATCACTTGGCGAAGCTGCCCCACTGGGCACCAACACTGCCAAAAACCCGCCTGTGACCGGCGCGCCCGATCCGGCCACTTACTTCGGAGGTGCTGCGTAATGGCACGTTATCGTCGCGTTAACATCGACGGTCAGTCTCTGTACAAGACCGAAACCCGCGTTACTGCTGCAGCTCTGCTGCCGGGTACTGCGGCTGTCATCAACGACGACAATGAGTTTGCGCAGGCTACCGCGCTGGCTGGTCGTCTCTACATCATTGATGTCGCTTACCATCAGGGGCTGAAAATCACCCAAGCAGTTCCGGCTGGCGATTCAGCAGTGGGTAACTACGTCGAAGAAGGACGTGAGCTGGCTCTGCTGTGTGTGCCTGGCACCTACGGCAAAGACGACCCGATCAAACTCGGCACGAATGGTCAGTTCACCAAAGCGACATCTGATACCGATTCGGTTATCGGCTACAGCCAGGATGAATCGACTATCGCCGCAGGCTCTGCCGACTTTATCCGCGTGCGTATGCGCGTCGGCACCGTTGCCGCAGCTGCTGGCGCTTAATCAGGAGAATAAGAATGTATTTTACCGCTGAAACACTGGCTGCTAACAGCCGACTGCGCGGACACTGGAACGAGCTGTGGGCGAACCGTGACATCTTCAACGCTCAGCACGACATGATGGTTAACGCGTTTCGTACGCGCATGACGCATGACATGCTGGCAGCGAATGCCATCGGCGGCTTTACCCGCGAGTTCTGGGCTGAGATTGACCGCCAGATTATCCAGATGCGCGATCAGGAAGATGGTATGGAAATTATCAACGACCTGATGGGTGTGCAGACCGTTCTTCCGATCGGAAAGACTGCGAAGATGTATAACGTATCAGGCGATATCGCAGATGACGTATCCATCAGCATTGATGGACAGGCACCATATTCTTTCGACCACACCGATTACGATGGTGATGGAGACCCGATCCCGGTGTTTACTGCGGGCTATGGCGTCAACTGGCGTCATGCCGCTGGCCTGAGCACTGTCGGTATCGATCTGGCGCTGGATTCTCAGGCTGCCAAGCTGCGCAAGTTCCATAAAAAGCGTGTTGATTACTACCTCAATGGTAGCGATGCAATCTCTGTCGATGGCATGAAAGGTCAGGGCATCCGTAACCATCGCAACACATCCAAGATCAACCTTGGCAGTGGTGCTGGCGGCGCAAACATCGATCTGACCACAGCTACCCCGGCTCAGATGCTGGCCTTCTTTGGTCCAACTGGTGCCTTTGGTCTCAATGCACGCCGGAACAAAGTGGCTGCATATGACAAGCTGTGGGTGAGTGCTGAAATTTGGGCGAACATGTCCAAGCCTTACACCATCGAAGTTGGCAGCGGCTCTAACGCCTTTGTAAACGGCACCGTGCTGGATGCGATTGCGAAATTCATTCCTGCCAGAGAAATCACGCCGACCTTCGCACTTACCGGTAATGAATTCTTCGGCTACCAGCGCCGTCAGGACGTCATTTCTCCGCTGGTTGGTATGGCTGTTGGTACTGTTCCTCTGCCGCGCCCGATGCCGCAGAGCAATTACAACTTCCAGATCATGTCTGCTGAAGGCTTGCAGATTAAGAAGGATGGCGAAGGCCTGTCCGGCGTTGTCTACGGCGCGAACCTCGCATAAGGAGCAATCATGGCTGAGAAATACGAAGTAATTAAGCCGTGGCACGGCGTGGAAAAGGGTGCTGTGGTGCAGCTGGAAAAACTGCACCCGTCACTTAAATCACACGTCCGCAAGCTTTCCGGCAAAGCATCGGCTGAGCTGATTCCGGCTACGCCTAATGCCACATCAGACAAGCAGGCCCGCAAAGATGCGATCACCAAGCGTCTGGATGAGCTGGGTATTGAGCACAAAGGCAACCTGGGCGCTGACAAGCTGGCAGAGTTGCTTCCGGAAGGTGAGCTGGAAAAGCTTTTCCCACCTGCTGAATAACGACCGCCGCGCTGGCGGTTTTTTTATGCCCTGTTCCGGCAGGGCTGAGAGGTATTCATGGTTACCCAGGAGCAGGCAAAAGAGTATCTGGTGATCCAGGGTATTACGCTGCCAGATTTTATTCTCGCGGCGCTGGTTGAGCAGGCAAACAGCATTCAGGAATGTCTGGATGCTAACTATCCGGCGGCGACCGCATTGCTCATTCAGATGTACCTGTTAGGACTGATGGGGCTGGGGCAGGGCGATAAATATATCAGCTCTCAATCAGCCCCGTCTGGCGCGTCGAGGTCATTCCGATACGGCTCATTTGCAGATCGGTGGAAAGGTTCGCTAGGCCTCCTTCGTGGTCTGGATAAAAACGGATGCGCAACCGCTCTGATTCCTCCAGACCCAACTCAGCAGGCATTTGCAGGTCTCTGGATCGCAAAAGGCGGATGCATGTGTGGTGATAAGCGATGAGCTGGCTACCTGCAACACAAGCGCCCAAGGCATTCAGGCGGGTATGGGTGAAAACCAACACAGGTGAACAGACCACAGGATACGTTAACGATGCTGGCGAGTGGCGGATTAACTGCGCTCGCATCGCTGCTGGAAAGCCCACTGTAATCAGCTGGAGGGAATGACATGTCATCTTTAGCCAGTTGGTCATATACAGCGCAGGCGACCATCTGGAAGCCTTTGGGGCTGGATGAATACGGCGATTCTCTTGGCTGGTCTGAGCCACTGGTAATTGCCTGCGACTATCAGGGCGGGCTGAGCAAGCGGTTAGGGGCGATAGGCGGCGAGAAGGTGGTTAAGAACACCATATGGACGGAGTACGCACTGGCAGATACCGGTGATTACATCCTGATTGGTGCGTCGAGCAATCCAGACCCGATCGCAGCGGGCGCTGATGAGGTTATGCAGGCGATTCGCTATGCGGACACCTTTGAGCGGCTGACTGATGATTATGCAATCCTGACGGGGGTCTGATATGGGAGTAAAGGTCCGCGGCATCCGCCAGGCTCAGCAGAATCTCAACGCACTGATTGGAGACATTCAGGGCAGGAAAGCGGTGAGGGCACTGCAGAGCGCATTAATCATCGGATCATCACAGGTGGCGCTGTACACGCCTATCGACACCTCCACGCTCATCAACAGCCAGTATCGAGAGTTGGACATCAAAGGTACGAGGTTAACCGGGCGGGTTGGCTACTCGGCTAACTATGCGGTTTACGTGCATGACCCTAACGTGCCGCAGACATTCCGCAGGGCGACAGCTCAGAAGGAGTTCCTGACTAAGGGCTTCATGGATACCCGCGACCTCATCGACCGCACCATTAAAAAGGAGATGAGTCTGTGAATCCTCCGATGCATCAGCGCGTTAAAAATCTTCTTATCAGTGCCGGCCTGACTTCCGGGTATTCGGTTCAGTCACTCATCTGGACTGATACAGGCAACCTGAAGCAGCGGTTCATCGTGTTCCGGCCAAATGGTGGCACTCCTGTAGATAGAGATATTGGCTCGGAGCATTACGTGCTTGTTGACCTGATCACCGGCAAGTCTGCAGGTGACTATGCAAAGTCAGAGGCAGACGTGCAGGCCATCATCGACTACGTGCAACAAAACCCCATCAGCGACTCCTGTGTCGGCCAAATCACCAATATGGGTGGCATACCATCACCAATCCCCACCGCAGAGGGGCGTATGGTCTGGCGCCTGCAATTTGCCTGTTCTTACGGCGAAAGTTAATCAAAAGAGGAATTACCCATGGCAGCAAATTGCCCAACGGACAACACAAAGTTGTTTGGCCGTGCCATTGTGCTCGAAGTAGCTGATGGTTGCGCCGATGCAGTACCGCAGGAGTCAGAGTGGAAGGCTCTGGCTGCAGGCACCAGTAAAGGCTTCGACTTCTCGCCTAACAGCGTGACGTCAGATGCCGATGATACCAAAGGCTATGTTGAGAACATCGTAACAAACGCTGACTTCACTATCTCATTTGAAGGTGAGGTGCGCCGCAACGATAAGCTTGACCAGTATGGTGTTGGTCGCCTGATTAAGTATTTCAACACTGAGGTTCAGGCAGCGCGCCAGCCTACTCTATGGGTTCGCATGGAGTTCGGGCCGATCACCTTCCAAGGGTACATGCTGATCAACGCATTGAGCTCTGACGGCGGCACTAACGACATCATCACCTTCTCCACCGAGTTTAAGGTGGCGGCAGCCGATACCATCCAGGTGGTAGATACCGATGACAGCGTTCCTGCTACAGGCGTTACCGTGACTCCAGCGACTACCTCAGTCGTAGTTGGTGCAACTCGCCAGCTGACCGGCACTGTGTTGCCTGCAGATGCAACTGACAAGTCCGGCACATGGACCACCTCAGATGCTACGAAAGCAACCGTCAGCAGCACCGGTCTGGTTACTGGTGTGGCCGCCGGCACCGCAACGATCACCTTCAAGTCGAACGACGGCAATTTCACAGGTACCACAACTGTAACGGTTACTGCTTCGTAACCATTCCAAAGGGCTGGGTTCAGCCCTTGATAATGATTATGGGGATCACATGACGCCGTATAAAGAGATTGGTGAGTGCCTCATCACTGCTGGTGAAGATGAGTATTTCTTCCGTCCTTCATTCGCAGCAATGAGTCGAATCGGTGAGCCGCAGGAGATTGTCCAGGCATTTGCCGACCTGCATAGCGATGAGCTGACGCCACTTGTTGAACGAGCAACAGTAGCGTATGGGCATGTTCCCGCATGGTTAATTGAGCACATACGAAACAGCAGTTACGGCAAGAGGGCGCTTATGGCTGCCATGACCGTGATGGAAGCATGCTGCGAAAGTGATTTATCGGCGCTTATCGGTGAGTTCCGCCCGGCCAGGACGAAAGGCAGGTCATTTAAGCGACGCATGGGGCTGATGGGTGACTTTGAATTGCTGCTAATAGCTCAGTCACTCATAACACATGGCATCATCGGTAAAGCAAAGGTTCGCCAGTTACAGCGCCACGAAAGCGGCAAGGCGACGACAGAGTTTAACGCCTTTGACTATGTCAGCGCGGCTCGCAATCATTTCAATATGACACGCTCAGAAGCCGAGCAATTAACGATGACCGAGTTCCAGCATATGCTTGCAGCGAAATACCCTGACCAGAAGGGATTCACGCGGGAAGAGTACGATCAGGTTGCGGATGATTATCTTGCCAAAAAGGCGCGAAGACTCGCAAAAATAAAATAGCCACTAACCGCTTCGGCGGTTTTTTTATGCCCGGAGATAAGCAATGGCAGGTGAGCAGCAGGTTGGCAACATCGTCTATGAAATAGAAATGAACGTCGCCAGACTTATCGAGGGTCAGCGCCAAGTAAATGATCGCCTCAACAAGCTCGACCAGGGATTCAATAGCACTGCGAAAGCAGTCGGAAACACAGAGAAATCATTTACATCATTAACTAAAGTTGCCTCTGCTTTGGCTGCTGCCATTTCTGTGCAACAGATTGCCGAATATGGCAACGCCTGGGTCACGGTAAACAACAAACTGGCCAACTCCGTTCGCGCCAATGAGCAACTTGCTGATGTTACGCAGCGAGTCTTCAATATTTCTCAGGATACAAGGTCAAGCCTGGAAGCAACGGCAACCCTTTATGGGCGACTTGAGCGATCAACAAGGAGCGCTGGGACCAGCACGGCCGACCTGATTAAGCTAACGACGACCATCAACAAAGGTCTTACCGTATCTGGTGCAACAACGGAAGAAGCCAGCTCCACCATGACGCAGTTGTCTCAGGCGCTGGCGTCTGGCGTTCTGCGTGGCGAAGAATTCAACTCAATCTCTGAAAACGGCAGTCGCCTGGCTGTTGCTTTGGCTGATTCACTGGGCGTGACTATTGGTCAACTACGTGGCATGGCCGCACAGGGCAAGTTGACGACCGAGGTAGTGGTCAATGGCCTGTTGAAGCAAAGCGATGCTATTGCGAAGGAATTCGCGAACACCGCACTGACTATGGGGCAGGCATTCACTGTCGCCACAAACAACATCACTAAATTTGTCGGCGAAAGCTCAAGCGTCAGCACGTCAATCAAAATATTTAACCAGGGCGTTATCTCTTTAAGTGAGAATCTGGATGTGGTCGCCAACGTGGTTGCTGCCGCCGCAGTTATTTTTGGCGGTAGGTTCACAGGCGCTTTAGCGATGGCAACCAAAGCAAGAGTGGATGACGCATTGGCGGCCAGGGCACAGGCTGTTGCTACAGCGCAATCCACTGCAGCAACAGCCACAGCATCCACTGTAGTCGCCAGAAAGGCCCTTCTGGATAAAGAAGCCGCCCTGTCTTCGCTTGCACTTGCTCAGGCTGAGTACAACGTTGCTAAAGGTTCTTCGGCAGAGGGCTTTGCCCTGCAAAACCTTAATGCCGTAAAATCAGTGGCTATTCAGCGATCTGCCGCATATGCAGAAGCCCAGATTGCGCAGGCTTCCGCAACGCGAACAGCAACAGCCGCGGCAGTGACTGCAACAACCACGATTAAGTCTCTTGCTAGTGGCGCGCTAGCCCTTATTGGCGGCCCGGTTGGAGCGGCCGTAATAGCAGCTGCTGGTATCTTCTACTTCTATCAGAAGATGCAGCAGGCGCGGCAGGAAAGCATCGATTTTGCTGACAAGCTCGATGGCGTAATTGCCAAAATGAGAAGCATGAGTCAGGTTCAGCTTGCTGCTGAAATCGACAACGCCAGCAAATCAATCCGTGCTCAGGCTGATGCCTTAAAAGACACCCAATCCACGCTTGAGGCTAACGAGCTTCAGCAGTCTCGACTCCGTCGCACTCTCGGATCTCTTGAAGAGGGAAGCCTTCTTTATAAAGTCACGCTCTCCGAACTGGCTAATGTACAAAGTGAGCACACTCAGTTGCTGGCGCAGAACGAATCAGCACAAGAAAAGCTCAGCCAGACCGTCAGTAAAACGGGCATTCTCCGCGCTCAGATGAATGGCACTTTCGCTCAGGGAATCGACTTACTGAAGCGTGACGGTGACGCTGCTGGCGTGGCTAGCGGGCTGATGAATCAATTCGGACACGCAATAGACTTTGCCAGTCGCGCAAAGGATAAGTTTAACTCTACCAGTCTGGAAATACCCCGCAGCGATAAAGCTGATGCATATAACAAAGATCTGGAGGATGAAAACACCCTTCTCGCTATCACTGACAAGCGCTTCCGCGCAGTCACTAAAGCCCGCATGGAGGCCGGAGATAAAGGCGGAAACCAGAATCAGGTAAATGCAGCAGGCCAATTAGCTGGGGCGCAATACGACCTTCAGGCTGCAGAGGCAGCCAGGAATAAAGAAACGAAGGACGGCCTGGCTGCCGGTAAGAAAGCTGAGACTCAGGCTGAGTCAATAGCGCAGAAACTGGCTAATCTGAAGCAGCAGTCAGAGCTGGCTGGCGATTCAACTCGCGAACTCAGCAGAGAGCAGGCAATCCTCACTGCTCAACAGTCATTGGGTAGTGCGGCAACGCAGAACGATATCAGGCTTGCTGGGCAATATGCCGCAGCTAAGTGGGATACCGGCAACGCAATCCGGGCGCAGGCAGCAGCAGAAAAGCTGCTCCCCGAAACAAAGGCAGATGCCAGTTATAAGCAGGATGTAGCTGACCTGCAGACTGCATTGTCAGCTAAAAAGATTAGCCAGGAGCAGTACAACGAAACATCAGAGCGTCTTGAGCAGGAGCATCAGGCGAATCTGGCAAAAATCCGCTCCGAACAGGCTGTAACCCCTCAGCAAGTAGCCGCAGGAACCGTAGACCCGGTTCAGGCTCTGGCGAATGAGAATGCCCAGAAACTTGCGCTGATTCAGCAGTTCGAGAATCAGAAGGTAATCACCGAGCAGCAAAGCCTTGCTCTCAGAAACTCTCTTAACCTGCAGTATGACCAGCAACGCACCGCCGCCATGTGGCAGATGTGGCGCAATCAGAGCGCAGGTAACGAGGCTGTCGCGGCTTCATTCGACTCCATTGCTGGTAATGCATCCAATGCATTTACTGGCATGGTTACGGGCAGCATGAGTGCTGAAGAAGCCATGTCTTCGCTGGCAAGCAATGCATTGAATAGCCTGATCAACTCCTTCGTCCAGATGGGTGTTGAATGGGTTAAATCGGCCGTAATGGGTTCAACCGCGCAAATCTCAGCAACTGCAGCGACAACATCTGCTTCGGTAGCAGGGATTGCAACCACTACAGCAGCCAGTACAGCATCAGCTGCGACTACCACAGTTGCATGGCTGCCAGCGGCGGCAGCAGCTTCAATCGGCTCATTTGGTGGCGCGGCGGTCATTGGTATCGGTGCCTTAATCGCGGGAATGGCTTTGGCAGGCGGATTAGCTGGCAAGCGTAAGAACGGCGGCCCAGTATCGGCAGGCTCCATGTATCAGGTAGGTGAGGGCGGCATGCCTGAAATCTATCAGGCCAGCAGTGGTAAGCAATACATGATCCCCGGTGATAACGGCTCAGTGATTAGCAACAAAGACATGACGTCATCAACTGGCGGCTCAGGTGGTGTGGTTATCAATATCCAGAACTACACGAGCGCTACGGTTGATGCTCAGGCCAGTAACACAGGTGGCGGTCTAACTATTGACGTCATCGTTGCAGACCTAAACCAGGGCGGACCAATCCGGCAGGCTATCACCCGCAACACAACCGCATCAGCGAGGGCTACAGAATAATGGCTATTGATTATCCTGACTGGCTCCCGCTGGCACAGAAGTCTAATAAAAACGTCACCAATGATACGGGGTTCCGCACTGACCAGCCTCAGGTTGGTGCGCCAATCTTCCAGAAATTGACTGACGACCTTAAATCCTCATTCAGCCTGACATGGATATTCACACGCCATCAGCACCGTGCCTTTTACCAGTGGTTGCGTAGTCCTAACTACCTGGATAACGGTAATCAGTGGTTCAGCATGAGGCTATCGACCGGGACTGGCGATTCCGGGCTGGAGGTTCAGGAGCTTCATTTCACCGCTTATCCAACATGGAACCAGAGCGGGTCTGTGTTCACCTGGACGGGCAGCGTAATTGCCAGAGAAATGAATAACTCAGATGACGAATTTGACGATATCCTGGTTGAGCTTCCGCCGCCATGGGGTAGCTGGCTGGACATTGTCGTCACTGGTTATCCCGACGGGCGGGATAAGGAATCATTACCAAGGGTGCCTTAATGCCTACTTTCAGAGAATTCAAAAGCCAGCGGCCCAACCGGGTGCTGTTCGACACGCTGACGTTCTATAACCAGACATTCGGCTACATCAGGCTGGTAGACAAGCAGGTGTTCCCCAAAACCTTTGCCGGCCAAATCTATACACCATGTCGCATGGAAATAAACGAAAGCCAGCAGAACAGCACTCCTGTTATTGATTGCAGCGTCAAGTTTAGCCGGCTTGCACAGGACTTTAAGCAGCAACTTAAGCTCTGGCGGGGGTATGCGCGCATCACTCCAATCTCGGCCACATACCAGCGTTTTGATTCGGCTGATATGAACACGCCACTCAAGCCATGGACGCTCTACGTCAATGACGTGAGCATGGATCAGAAGGATGTGACCGTTACGTTGACGCTTAAAAACCCGCTCAACAACAACGTTGGCAGGCTGTACACGCCAGAGGAATTCCCGGGGTTACAGAATGCTTAAATCTGAGTTCATTGAGAAGGTGTCGGGGGCTCCATGGCGAGACAGGTCATGCACCTTTGATGCTATGGATTGCTGGGCGCTGGTAGTTCTCTATTACCGCCATGTAATGGGCGTAGAGATTCATCATAAGCCTGACTACGAATCCGGCGCTGACTTCCTGACGTGCTTTACGGGAGAAGTAGTTTACTGGCGGCAAACGGATATCTTCAGCGACAGCGGGATCTTTATTGCCTGGTACGGCAGCCAGCCTGTTCACGTCGGGCTTACTCTTGATGGCCGGGCTTTCCACAGTCGCGGAGAGAGTGGGCATGTGCGCTCAGACAGCATCCGAACAATACAAAAACTATTCACGCGCGTGGAGTTCTATCAGTATGCCAATTGTCCAGATTCAGCGTGTTCCGGGGCTGCCAAAAGAGAGAGTTAAAGCCCCTGCGGGTGTGCCGTTCAATGAGTGGCTTGCAGGCCAGAATCTTCATAACGAACTACGCATCAGCGTTAACGGTCAGGAACTGCGGGACGATGATGATATGGGGTTCAGCCTGCAAGAAAAAGACCGGGTTATCATCTTCGATCAGCCAAAATCAGGCGATCTTGCTAAAACCCTCCTTAATCCGCTCGAGCACTTCAACCCGATCAAGTTTACTCAGAAAATCATGAGTGGGCTCATTAAGCAGCCCGGAACAGGCAATATCGGGCAAAGCAAAACTTCATCGAATAACAGCCTTAAGGGTCAGTCTAACCTCGCTCGTAATGGTGAGGCAAAGCCTGACAATTACGGTCTGATTAGGGCTTTCCCTGACCTGATTCAGGAGTCTCTGTTCGAGTATTCAGGCAACCTCAAATACCTCACCGAGTTCATGAACTTTGGTATTGGAAGATACACCGTCAGCTCGGTAAGATATTCAGAAAGCAACCTAGGCTCTATGGCGGGGGCATCGTTTAATGTATATAACCCAGGTGATGTGATCGGCACGATAAATGAAGGCTATCAGTTCGATGACGTTGACGGGCAGGAGGTTCCCGGCAAGAACGAGTCAGAGGATTTCCCAATTGAGAGCGCCACTGCCAGCACTGTGATAAGCGGAAGCTACTCCGGCGGACAGATACTAATGAAAATCGTCAAGCAATCGAGCTTTGACTACTTCATGGGTTTAACCTTGCCTCACGCTGTTTCATTTGTAGTTAACGCCACATATCCCACGGCTAGCGGAAGTGTAACCCAGGATTTTACATTATCTGGCAACCTCATCTCCGCAACTGAAACGTCTGACGGGGCGGTTATAGCACCCACTTATTTCTATAACTTCGTAATAGATAGTATTGAGGGATCAAACGCCTCATACATATCAATTGCGACGATAAATACAACCAAGTTTATACTGAACGACAATCAGGCATTGGCGATTGGCCCCTTCTTTTCACCAGTAGAGTCCTCTCAGCTCTGGCTGCATACTCAGTCAGGGCTGGGCGGTAAAAGTGAGACTAACTGGCAGGTCACGATATGGAAAGTGAACGACGACAACGTTCAGATACCGGGCACCACGCAACGATTCTCATACCGGCAAACGACACCTCATCAATCCACATCTGACACCTTTTATCGAACAGATAAGCTGGTACCGGCTGGAGGTTATGGAAGATATGCGGTGACATTCCAGCGGACAGATAATAGTGGCGACAACAGCAAGCTAAAGGTTGAAGCCATCCACGGCGTGAATACCCGCAATAACGTCAGCTATCCTAATGACACTCTCGTGCGCGTTACGGTCAGGCAGACTGAGAACGCAACCAACGCGCGGGACAGGAAGTATAACGCCCTCATCAACCGCCACGTTATCACCTACAACCTGATCACGCAGAAGGTCGATTACACCATCAGGGCGTCGAGAAAATTTGCAGATATAGCGCTGCATAACTGGCTGGTTATTGGCGGCCAGCCAGAAAGTTCAATCGATATTTATGGCCTTTATCAGATTCAGGCTGAGCTTGATGCTCGAGATCAGAGGCTTGGTTATTTTGACTACACATTCGATGATGAGGATGTGTCGCTCGGTCAGAGGATGGAAACGATATGTGATGCGGCTGGGGTAAGTGTTTACTGGGATGACAGCGTTCTTTCTTTCACACTTGATGCGAAAAGAGCTGTGCCGGCAACCGTTTTCAACCGGTCCAATACTGTTGATGCGGGATACTCTCTAAGTTATGACATGACGCTTCCTGGGGGGTATGACGGCGTTGAGGTTCAGTACCGCAATCCAACCACCAACAAGCAGGCCTACATACGCTACCGGGTTAGTAACAATCAGATCGAGTTAGGCCAGCCAGTCAAAGCTAAAAAGTTGGAGATGATGTATGTGCGCGATGGTTTTCAGGCTGATTTTCGTGCCCAGAAAGAGTGCCGACGGTTGCTTTATTCCAGAATGAGCATGGCGATCACCACGCTATCTGACGGTGAGTGGGTAAATGTGGGCGATATGGTTCAAGTTCCTGACACCTACGACACCAATCAACAGGCTGGCTATATTATTTCGCGCAGTGGGATTTCATTTGAAACCAGCGAGCGAATCAACTTCACCGGCTCGATGTATGTGGTCATTACTGATTCCCTGGGCAACTCGTCTGCTCGCTATCCTGCATCGCCTCGCCCAGATACAGCCTTTGGTTTCACCGCGGCTATCCCACAGATGGCACTGAACATCTTTGACGGCTATGACGTTCAATCTCCTTCGCGTTATGTGATCGCAACGACAGAAGAGCTTAATGCCACTCAGTGGGTAATAAGCGAAAAGCAGCCAAATAGCGATGGGACAACAGCTCTAACCCTCGCTGAATATAGCGATTTGATTTACCCCTAAGCATCCGTCATCCACCGCAAGCCAGCCTTAGCGCTGGCTTTTTTAATGAGAAAAATATGGCCACTCAACCCACTCAGCTGCCTGTTCCAAGTGAGTCACCTCGCGATCTGAAATTTAATTCCGCGAAAATTGACGAGTTTGTGACCTCTTTAGAGCGGCAATATATTGATCGATTCGGAAGTAAGCATTACACGATTGAGGGTCTAAGGTGGCTGGCTCAATATGCTATATCTCAGTTTGGCTATGTTACCCTTGATTCGTTCCAGGCAGGCGCGACTATCACTCTACCTAACCAAGTTCTGCGCGATACAAGTAATGGCGAATATTATCGGTGGGATGGAGATTTGCCAAAGATCGTAGCGGCTGGGTCTACACCTCAGAACTCAGGAGGTATAGGCGTTGGAAAGTGGATCTCTGTGGGTGATGCATCGCTCAGGGCGGAACTAAAAAAAGCTACAGGTTCTCAGTTGATAGGAGTTAATCCGTCCGGGACTCTTTCAGACGCGTTATATTTTGTGACTCCGGAGATGTTTGGTGCTGTCTCCGACGGCGTCAACGATGATAGGGTCGCTATAAATCTTGCGATAGCTACCGGCAAGCCTGTAATGATGCAGGGTTTTTATAATGTCAGCTCTGGGTCTATCAATATTCTTGCTGGAACCAGACTCATCAGCAAAGGCGGCCGCATAACTAGCACCTCCAAAACGGCAGCAATGATCTATGCAGTTAACGTCGATGACTGGAATATTGAGGGAAGACTGTCTCTTATCGGTAATGGTGCCATTGCTGAACAAGGGCAGATCGGCATCCTTGAAAGTGGCTGTCAGAACTATCGTGTTGATAATGTCACTGCATCCGGCATTGCCGGCCGTGCCTATTATCAGAATACCGTAGGGACCTGGGAGGCTCCGAGGGGCAATAAAGGTTCTTGGACAAACTGCTCGGCTTATTATTGCTATGTAGGACGTGAGGATATTGCTAATAACAACAGCAATAATCTGATGAACGAATTTACTGGCTGGATTAATTTTAAAGCATCAGGTTGTGAGATCGCATCACGCACGTCAGCCGGGAACTGCCAGTTTATTGGCGGAATGCTTGTTGACAATGCGGAGGGTTTCACATGTCCCGAGGGCGGCACCAATACTACTCACGGACAAGTTGTAGGCATGACCATTGCCCACAACACCAGATATAACGTCAATATGGTGGCGCAGACCGCTGGTATGACTTTCAGTGGCTGCAGTATTTATGGCGACTCACCCACTGTCGGAGCTGTGCGCCTGGACAGATGCCGTGGCGTTAAATTCGTCGGTGGTAATTTCGAAGCGAGTATTTACAACGATGGCCCTGGCACAAACTTCGTTCTTGGATGCTATAACAATAATAACTTTGCGTTCTTCAGATCCGGTAGTAACCCTGAGGGTATAGTAATTACTGACCTCTACGACCAGAATGGATACTCATCACGTAACGATGTTTTCTGGGGCCATTCGGAAGCAACGCTTACCGGTAACGCGCTTTACAGTTACATGGTCAGTAACTATGCCGGGCGCATCGGATTTAATTTCACCACTCGAGATCCGCAAAAAACGCTGGACGTCACCAATGCTGCAACAATGGGTTATAAGTACTGCCGGATTGCTGGTCGGGTTGGCATCAGTACGAAAATACACATAACAGGCATGACGGCAGGAGCAACAGCTTACCTCACCCTGGTCAGGGTGAGGGCGGGTGTAGCTAATGAGGATGTTTGTTATCAGGTCATCCCGCCGTATACGACGACAGCTGTTGCCGGATGCATGAATACCGAAGTGAACGTCATGGCAGGAGATGCGTTGTTCATTAAGATTACGCTTTCTTTAGGCGACGGAACGATCTCAGCATCGCGGACAGAGTTTGCTGCGCATTATATAGGTGGCGCTGGTTAAATATGGGGGCCGAAAGGCCCCGGTTTTAAGAAACTAATTTTTTGAGTACGGGGACTTTATAAAAAGCCAGGTAAAAAGCTATGCAAAACAAGTAGCTTCCTATAATTGAAATGGCAATTGCTAGAGCTAAATTAATTTTCAGGTCAACCAAATGCTGTAAAATTATCCATGTTGGTATTAAATGCAACAAAAAAACACAAAAGCTGCTTTTGCTTAACAATGTAAATGTTTTAGGGGCTAAGTTAAAAATTGAATCACCATATTTATTAAGAATGCAAAATGTCGGAACGCTACAGGCGAAAATAAATATGGAAGAATACCATCCTATCCCATCCCCGTTCATTTTGTTCAAATTTTTAAGGTACCCCTGAGTATACAGAGATAAGCTGAGCATAATTATAATAGAAAGGAATAAAAGTGGCGCGTTGAATTTTAAACTCATCCTATGGCTTATAAAATATCCTGTTACTACATAAGAAATAAAACCATTAACAGGATCGACATTTAAAGGTGCTGAAAATAGCCTATAAGAAAAAAGCGTATCAGAGGATATTGGCAAATAGAAAAAAACGACACTCAACATGATAAATATAAGGATTTCATTATCACTCATCACATTAAGCATTTTTGATAAAAACGGCATAGCTAAATACATGGCAGTAATGCTATATAAAAACCAAAGTTGGTATGCAGGACCAGTATCGCCATGAGAGAGCTTGTTTATTGTCGAACTAAAGTTGATCGGTTGATTGTTTATCAAGGAGTGAGAGGCGTTAATAAGTAACGTATAAAAAATTATAAGCATGCAAAATTGTGGTATTCTTTTTAAATAAAAATCCATTACCTTAACATCTTTTAATCTGGGTATTAGTAATGATCCGGTTATCATAAAGAAAAGTGGTACACCTAGCCTGCCAATCAAGTGAAAAAATTGCGAGGCATACCATTGATTATCATTTTCTAAACCTGATTTATATACACCTTCATCAACATTATGAATAATCAGAACCATCAGTATCGCTATGAATCTAGTAACTTCAAGCCATCCAATACGTTTATCCATTTAAGATTGACCACTCATTAAAATGTGTAAATTAAATGTAGCATTTTAGATAATGCTTTGGTAAAAATTTACGATAAAATTCAAGGCCTCGCTTGTGGCAAGCGAAGCCTAATATGCTTTCTAATCACTCGAAATTTCTATCGAATCGCACGCAGAGTTAAGATGTTTAGACACGCTCAACTTACTTTCGATGCCTTTGAAATCAGCAACTTGCAAGACATGAGACCTACCATTATCCACATGAATCGTTTTTGTTTGATGGCCGGGCGCGGAGATACTTACATCAACCCCATCAGCATTTTGACAGCTAGTATTGACAGACTTAATAATCAATCGGTTAACTCCGCGGAGATTCCAAGAAAAAATGGTTGGTGTGTTTTCCCCCGGGTGAGCCCCTACCTTACCATCATAAGATATGCCATAGCTTCCCCACTGATCTCCGGCGTCAACCTGAGTTGAAAGATATGTGAAAGGAAGCCCTTTATTTATAACTCCATTCCATTGAGGATAGCTTTTGAAAAGCAAATTAAAAAATTGGTCTACTTCTTCAGGCTTATAGGGGCGTACTCTTTGATAAATAACAGCATTCACGCCATTGGCCAAAGTATAGTTTTTTTCAAGCTTTACCATGGCATTGCCAATGCTTTTGCCATTAAGTATTTGATCTATTGGAGCTGTAATGACCTGTTGACCCGAGGATTTCAAATGAATTTGCGGAGGTGAGGTAACGACGAAGTAATCAGACATTAATGAATCAATTCTCATCCCGTCTCGCAAATCAACCTGAGATGCATAAGAAAGGCTCTTCGATAAAGATAATCCTGAGATGGTATTCAGCATGTCATCATTGAGAACGCTATTGGAGGCAAATACTGTAACTTTCTTTCCATTTTCAGTCAGCTTCCTCAAGTCATTAACCAAATTAAGATAGTTGTCATAATTATCAACTAATAAAGGATAGGACTTTGTCGGCAGGAGTTCCTTGCACCAGTCAGGATAAAAACGAGTTGTATGATTTACTGATACTCCAAATATATATCCGTGCATTCCTAAGAATAATGCGATGAATAGATATGCACCTCTTTTGTTTCTTATTTGGATCATAATAAATTTTATGCCTAGGGTACATATAATCAGAATCCAAAGAGAAAAAGGCAAGCAATGCTGAACACCTGGAGCTTGAGTCTTGGTAAAAAGGAAAAAGCTGAAGATTAAGTTAAATAAAGAGAAGTATATCAATCCTTTTTCTTTTTTATCTTTGCAGTAAAATGCAGAGATTAACCCTAGCGCAAAGAAAGGTAGTAAGTAAACACCTGTGCCATTGACAAGTGTCCTTATTGATGTTCCTATCGACGCTTGGTATGCCTGATAAATATTTGCATAATCTGTATGTACAATTCGCTCAAACAATTCATGCTGAAAATACAATACAAACCCACATGAAAAAAGGCCGGAAATGGTAAAGTTAATTAGCAAGTTGAATATTTTATTTTTTTCTAACTTTAATCCATTGAAAATATAGTAATTTAATAAAGGAATGCTGAAGTATAGTGAAACGACCGTAAAAGCATACCATCTCCTGAACAGGAAAGGCCCCCAAAGAATTAGCCCAAGTAACACAGGTAATGCTAAACTTATTTTGCTAGAAAAGTTTACTTTTGATGAGAGTATTACAGCCGCCAAAACAAATGTTAACCCAGAAATGTCTGGGTAGCCTTTTAGTGATGGAGCCCAAAATGAAACAAAAAATAATGGAATAAATAATGTTGTCAGATGCCATAATAAATTGTCTATGCGATTTTTTTCTGTGAGATTAATGCATAGAATATGAAACAGGTATATGACTGGAACAAGATAAAACAAGTTAAGCAATTCAATGAATAGCAGCCTAGAGGAGATATTTATGTCACTGAAGAGTGCAGGGATTACTATTGGTAAAATATTGTAATCATCGCTCATGACAGAAAGCGCAACGATATTTAAGGCATCGTTTGGTTTATGTGCCAGCAATGCAACAAAGTTCTCCCATGAGCGCCAGTAGCCATTGAAATCCCAATAGTAAATACTTTGCTCATGTCTTATGAAATATAATGTTTGTAGAGCAATAAATATAGGGATGAAAATCCATGCGCTTAAAATAACCCCTCTTTTAAACATTTTTCTCACCCACCTTTTCGTCAACAAAATACTTTGGTCTGTTTTTAGACTCCATGTATATTTTACCTACGTATTCACCAATTATACCTAAAGATAGCATTTGAACACCGCCTAAAAAGAATATTGCTATCGTGACCGATGCCCAACCTTCAACTGTGTTACCATTGAATTTTTGGATTAGGGCATAAATGGCTGAGATTATGGAGATGCCACTAATTAAAAAACCAAGAGCAGTAATAACTCTTAGTGGGGTAATCGTTAGCGAAGTAATTCCATCGAGTGCTAACCCAAGCATTTTCTTTAAAGGATATTTTGATTCGCCGGCTTCTCTTGCCGAGCGTGAATAGTAAACCTCAGAAAAAGAAAAACCAACTAATGGAACCAAACCACGCAAATATAGGCTTTGCTCCTTATATGATGTTAAAGCTTTTTTAGCTCTTCTGCTTAACAACCTAAAATCAGCATGATGAGGGATCTGTTCAACCCCCATCCACTTCATTAACCCATAGAAAAGTGTCGCCGTTTTTCTTTTAAAGAATGTATCAGAAGCTCGATCATCTCTAACGCCATAAACTATATCACTTCCATTTAAATAATTTAAAACCATTGTTTCAATTACTGATGTGTCGTCTTGAAGATCTGCGTCAATGCTAATGCTTATATCACTTTCACACTCATTCAGGCCAGCAAGAAGTGCAACCTGATGACCTTTATTTCTGGATAATTTAAGGCCTCTTACTTTAGATGAAGACTTTGCTGAATTACTTATCAACTTCCATGTGTTATCTTTGCTTCCATCATCTATAAATAGAATATGACTGTCATTGCTAATTAAACCTCCATCGATAAGCTTTTCCAGAATTAAATTAATCTCCAATAAGCACCTCTCAAAAACCTCCTCTTCATTATAGCATGGTACAATGATAGTTAGTGATGGCGTAGGTCTTTTGAATTTTTCAATCGATTTGTGATCAGTTCTACCCTTTACGGTTGTTTCAACTCCGAAATATTTCATTTCATAACCCACAATTTATTAATTAAAAAACCAGCGGTTGTATATATAAACATCCCCACTAACTGAGATGCGTATTCTTTTTGAGGAAATGCTGATAGAAATATCTTTATTGCTATTAAGTTGAAAACCCAACAAGCTAAACACGCAATTAAAAATTTAGCAAAGCGATTAGCAGCCATCGGCGTTGAAAACGTAAAA
Source organism: Pantoea sp. EKM21T (assembly GCF_011800405.1). NCBI lineage: Bacteria > Pseudomonadati > Pseudomonadota > Gammaproteobacteria > Enterobacterales > Erwiniaceae > Pantoea > Pantoea sp. EKM21T. Next base: position 236,364 of record NZ_JAALFV010000004.1, on the reverse strand, counting down.
ATCGAATTGGCTAAAAAACTAAATATTATGCCAGCTAAATATCCTGATATATTTGCAGCATATAGGCCTACATCAAAGTGCATTAACGTAAAAATAATTACTGCAGTAACGGCCGTATTCGCTAAGCCAACCATGGCGTACCTAATAATCTGGCTTCTAAAAAAAAGACTAGACATTCCCGTAACCTTTAGAAAATTTAATGAATTTTACCATTCTTAGCTAATATGACAAGAAATTTGGTTTAGAAAGTATAGCTTTTTGACTTGTTTAATCGCGTATGACATTGATTTACCATATAGAAGATTTTTACTTATGAACATGTTGATAAAACGAGCCCCATGTATCTAAAAAAACTGAACGATAGCCGTTAGCTAAAACGTAACCTTCCTTTGCTGTGTCTATATACAGTAATTTTCAGGGCAACGCTTTGCTACGCGATTATGAAATCACCGCAACTTTACAAATCCGTGAGCCGTTTCACCTTGACCAAAACTACCGAACGATATTACTGTTTATCCATGCAGTATTTATCAGCGGAGGGTTTATCATGGCGAGAAGTAGTAGCATCTATTTTTTGTAGTTGGAAACCCAACCGTATCTGAACTTGTTTTCAATGAATCTATAACTCAGCTCTGCAAGCAATAAACTTCCAAAGAGAAAGAGAGCTACATGTGCAACTGACTCAAGCCAAGTGGTGCTCTTTACATCATACAAGAAAAATCTTCCCACTAAGACCAACACGATGAAGTGAGTAAGATAAATAGAATATGACCGGGATCCGATATAATCGCAAATGGCCCTAATGTATACACCACGAGCAAAGAAATTTACGTTCAAGCTTGCCAATAGTACAAAAATTCCAGATAACAGTGCGGTCAATCCGGTTTGATAAAATACTACAGGATTCGGATTGGTGAAAAATGCAAGGAAAAATGTTAATGATATGAATGTTAGAGCTGCAACCCATGCTCGACTGGAGATGTAGTCTCTAATAAAATAATTGATATTTTTATGGTTCAAAACTGCAATTATAACACCCAGCGCAATAGCATCCGTTCTGACGGGCCACGCGAGAGGGGTTTGACTATTTAAAGTCCTCGGTATAAAAAACTGAATCAGGAAAGCCCCAAGCATGAAAAAACACAGTTTTTTGTTATTCATTGAGAAGAGTATTAGTGGCAATAAGAGATAAAACTGATTTTCTAATGAAAGGCTCCAGTAAATGCCTAGATTCCCACACGTACCTTCTTGCCTACACATGGGGAAATACATGTTTTGAGTCTGAGTGATAGAGAAAAATGCTGACTTAAGCATATCAGATGGCGTAAGGAAGGCATGGTATTTTTCAAGAGCAAAAGAAAGAATTATCGAAACTATAATCCAGAACATGGCTGCAGGCATGAGCCTCCATATTCTTTTTATGTAGAATTGCCTTGCTTCACTTTTAAAGCCGTCAAAGTCTAATTCAATTAATTTTTTATCCAACAAGCCTTTTGTAATAAGAAACCCAGAAACACAAAAAAACAAATCAACACCGCTGCCGAATTTACTTACACTTATCACTTTAAAGTAAAAGGAGTCTGGTGCCAGAATGCCCGGAATGTGAGCAAGTATGACGAATGCAATAGCAAGAGTTCTTAGAACCTCAATATCGTGATTTTTTTTATCCATAAATAAACATGTCTCTTGCCAAAATAAGGATATTTAAAGCTTCATTATTCGGCTTAATGTTGGAGAATTACATCATAATATCAGTAGATGATACCACCAGATGCATAAATGTCACACCTCGCTACTATGAAAATCTAGCGAAGATACTGGCACAAAAAAAGCCCGGCGACCGGGCAATGACTCAGCCGCTCCTGTCTGAACAGGCTGCGGGGTGGGTGATTTGAGATTAGTCACTCACCATCGCAAGCGCCAACTAAAAACCCTGCACCATCAACCCCTTTACAAATCTGTGCACCGCTCCGCCTTGATCAAATCAACCGATCGACATTACTGTTTATCCATACAGTATTTATTAGAGGAGGATTTATCATGGCGAGAGAGAGCGATATACACGCAGCGTTCGCTGGAGCGATAACGCAGGACAGCAGAGGGCGGCAGATTGTCACTACTGCGGCATTCCAGAAACGACTGGGCGACGTGAATCACGTATGGACGCTGGCGGAGTGCAACCGGTGGATTCGCCGGTACCAGAACTTCTTCTTCGAACTGGTCACAGAGGAAAGCGAGAATAAGACCTGGTCGTTACGCAACATGGGATACGTGAGGTAACTATGGGATTTCCATCACCAGCGTCTGATTACATAGAACGGCGCATCGACCTGAACGATGTGCTGATGCCTCACCGGAACAACATGATCCTGATTGAGACGCCTGACGGGTTCGTGCTGGCTGACAAATCTCTGAAGCCCGCGCCGGGCGACAAAATCGCATTCCAGATAGGCGAGTACCCGCAACTGGGCAAATTATTCACAACAGGGATTATCACTTCGGACGGAGAGACGATCGACGGAGAGGGCATGGAAGGGATTGTGGTGCTGGGGAAAGTGACGGCCGAGGTAGTGTCTGTCTATGAACCGTTGCGGCCGACGATTTAGCCGTAGCACACATGTAGCACAAAAAAATACCGCAAATCACCTCAAAACCACCATGACGGCAGCTTGTGACTTGCGGTATGTCTCTGTAAAACCACGCTTCAACGCACAGCAACCTGATATGCTAAATATTCAAAGTGAAATTATGAATATGCAGGTTTAGTGAGCTGATTCCGCTGAACAAGGCACGCCTGCGTGGCAGTGGATTAGGGTATTGGGTTGCCAGCATCAAGGCCGATCCCTTTGCTGAGTCTATGACCCTGTACTGGCGATAATGCAGGTGTCATTGACTATACTGCTCTTTATTACGAGCCGTGCAGCAGGGAACTCACTCTTCGGTGCAGACGACCCGACCCCTCATCACCTATCAGCAGGACGCCAGCCCAATGCTAAAAAAACTTATCCTTATCGCATCGTTAATCAGCTTATCGGTTCCAGCCTTTGCTGCCACGCAGTGCGGGCCGTTCTATCTTAAACCTGACAAGAGCGGCTGGTTCTCAGTGAATGGAGAACGCGCAAAAACGCAGAAAGTCACTTTTGCGAAAGAGAAGGGCGATTACGACAACGCGACCGTCAAACTGCTGGTGAAAAACAGCAAAGCGCCGGGGATGGTGGATATGGAGCTGACGAACCGTGAGGGCAAAGGGCTGTTAAGAGCTGAAATCGTCCGCACCAGCCAGAGTCAGATCCGCATACGAGGTGCCTATGATTGCGAACCGGCTAAATAGGCTGAGCTTTGACTGCACACTCCTGAACATGGCATAGCCCGGAAGCGGGCGTGATAAAAGCCTTAGAATAGAAGAGTGCGAAAGATTGTCAGGCCAGCGCTTGTGCTCGGGCTGGTCTGACAACTTATTCTGTCTCCTGGTCGTCCATCCTGCATCACATTCATGCCGACGCGGCATTTAACGTGATGTTTTGCACCGCGCGATCATCCCTGAAACTGCTGTGCTGATATCTGATGCTTTTGGAGCATAGTAAAATGTCGCACTGGTCTGATGATGGCTGAACTTTGCAATTTCAACCCAGGCCACGGTTTCATCATCCTGCTCAAGATTATATCGCTTCGTGCCATCCGGCAGAGGTTCATCCTGCTCCAGATAGAGTCTTTGATCCTGTGCCGCTACGCTAAGGCAGGATTCAACCTGAAAAGGATGACCGTCGAAATAAGCGGTTTTTGTTGTTGGATGTAATCCAACCCGTCCCATATCTACGCATCCGCCCATCAGACTTATGCTCAGGGCAATAATGATCTTCTTCATTAACTAAACCATCATAGTTATTTTGTTGACCAATAATATCCGGATATTGATCGTATCGCTCATTTTAATCAAAAATCTGCGCTTAATATTGCTGGCGTTACGGACTATATGTAACATTCTGCGCAACGCATTGTGATGTAAGCAACGGACAGGAACTCAGTAGCCCGCATCAGGTGACTCATGCTGTCTGCTGGTGTTAACCGTTGTCAGGTAAATATCACTCTATACCCGTTGCTCATCATATCGTTAGTCTGCTTTGAGGTGGATGCCCGAAAATCATTGCCTGCAGCCTTTGTTAGCCAGTTTATTATAAACATGGATAGTTTTACGCAGTAAATTACACACACATCAGGTTCATTAAAAATCGGCCTCAACAAAAGGCGTTATACCTCTGTTGTGTTACGCATGTTGAGGTGTCCTGATGAAAATCCTTACTACTTAAGTGCCTCTGAATATTATGATTTATGACTGTTTTTTGTACTACGATGAAGATATCTTGCTTGAGATGCGTCTGAACACGCTTGAGCATGTTGTTGATCGGTTTGTCATTGTGGAATCGCGCTATACCTTTACCGGAAAACGCCGGGAAAAGCTTCATTTTGATATTGAGAAGTTCGATCGTTTCCGCGATAAAATTATTTATATTGTTAACGATATTGCGCCCAGATTTTATCAGGAAGCCTTTAAATCGAATAGTTCTCTGGTTAATGCGGGTGAGACTGATCCCTGGGAAAATGAAGCCACTGCACGTAATCAGATTATGCAGGGGCTGGCCGGCGCGCAGGATGATGATATTGTTATTGTGTCAGACGTCGATGAAATTCCCCGACCCGAGGCGATAAAAGCATTCAGTCATCAACATCTTTGCACGACGCTGCATCAGCAATATTTCAATTTTAAATTTAATGTCCGGGTTTTAAATGACGACGGCACACCGCGCTGTGCCACCCTGGCGAAAATGGTGACCTGTAAAACGCTGCGAGACTTTTTTATGGGGCAACCGGAATTGCTTCGCAATGTTAAGCGTCGTGGTACACCGATACGCGAGAACTGGTTGCGCTGGAAGTGGCTAAATTTCCGGACAAAAACCATTAAGAATGGAGGATGGCATTTTTCCTGGGTAATGAGCGATGAGCGCATCAGTGAAAAAATGTCTTCGATTTCTCATACCGAACGTAACTGTCCCGAATTTAACAATCCGGATCATATACGGCGCTGCGTTGAGAACAATATTGATATCTGGAACCGTCCGCGAAGAATGGAGATAGTGCCGGTGACATTCGAACATTTTCCAGCATGGCTGGTTGAAAATCAGTACCAGCTTGCCGATCTCATTAAATCTTAACGCTGACCAGCGCGCCCAGCGGGCGCGCCTCTCGCACATCAGCTTGCCTTGTAAGGATCTTTTTTGTCATCCTGGCTGTCATCATTTTTGCGCGGCACTTCGCCATGATCTTTCGGTGCATCAGTGGCGGGATGATCATCTTCCTCGTAAGCATTACCAGCGTTTGGCGCGGCTTCGGGCAGGCTTTTGCTGACATCACCTTCTTTCTTACGTTCTTCATTCGTATTGTGTTTAAACATAACTCTCTCCTTTTATTCCAGTCTCTTAAGTTTAGACCAGCACTGACATCCCGCATGCGCAGCGGATTAAAGAAGAAAAAAAAGCCCGCCAGCGGCGGGCTAATCGGAGTTTCTCTCATACTGAACACGTCATTTTTCGATGTTTGGGTGTGTACAGCAGGTTCATGCTAACCGGGAATCCCTGATGCAGTAATGGACAAACCTGCTATGTCGCTTGCGGCAGGTCACATTCCCGTCGATAAACAGATCGATAAATAAATTCGATTGAACGGATTAGCAAAAGGCATATAGTGGCCTGCGTTACCAGGAGATAGAAATTATGTTAAGAGACTATTTAAAGATTGAAGCTGAAGATCAGTTAATCGAACAACGCTCGCTGAGCCTGAAAAATCGTGGTCAGGAAGAGGTCACCGAATGGATTATTGTAAATAGCCAGGGAGTTAAAAAAGGCGGCGTAATCCTGTTCGATAAACTCAGTACCCGCCGCTCATGGCCCGTCAATTACCGCATTATGCAGACCGATCTGCAGGGCAAAGTGGTGGTAGATCAACTGACCGATGCCCTGTAGTTGTCCGGCTATAAACTCAGCCACTGTTGTACGATGAAAAGTGAACCCGCGCACGGCGGGTTTTTTTATGGCTGGCGGTAGCGTCGCAGTTCCACCAGCGTACCAATCAGCTTCAGGCTGTCCCGGCTGGATTGCAGCTCAGGGAAGTTGATATTGACCGGTGCCAGTTCAAACTGCATGACGCCATTATCACTGCCGCGCTGACGCCAGGTGCGTAGCAGCACGACCTGCTGCTGCAATGCCAGCACGCAGTCGCCGGGCTGAGGTGACTGCCTGGGATCGATGATCACCACATCATTCCGCAGAATCGCGGGCGTCATCGCCTGTTCTTCCACCCGGAAGGCAAAGCTCTGCTGTGAAAGCGCCATGTCGTTGTGCATCAGCAGTTCATGCCGGACGGAACCGGCCTCGCTCAGCCATCGCGGCACGTCGCGCTGTGCAAGCAGTGGGATCTGGTGCAGACCACTCCAGGCGCTTTCGCTGAAAACAGGACCATCCCCATCTATCAGAAAAGCCGGTGCGCAGCCCAGCGCTTCGGCGAGCCGCAGCAGGTTCTCACCGCGCGGCAGCGTCTCCTCTTTTTCCCATTGCGAAATCGCCACATGGGACACTTTTACCTGTTGCGCCAATTGCTTCTGCGTTAACTGCAGCGATTTACGTCGGAGTCGGATGCGGTCACCCAGCGTTTCGTTTTTCATAAGCTTGACTTTTTGGTTGAGAGTGACTTAAGTATACTTAAGCCTGGTATTTAAGCAATCTTAAATTTCATGCGGGGGACGTGGCTAAGCAGCACGCAGTAAGTTCCAGAGACCTTACCGTACAAAGGGGTGTGGCATGGAAAGTAGTCTGATTACCAGTATGGGTGCGTTAGTTCTGGGTGGGGGGGCAGCAGCACTGTTCTGGAAACCGTTATTGGCGGGAATTGCGTCAATCGTTACCAGTAATCGAGCCGGCGGCGAAATTATTACCAGCTACAAAGAGCAGGTGGTGTTGCTGAAAGAGAGCAACCTGCTGATACGGGAGGAGAACGATGAATTACGCGAACGGCACGACAGGAATCTGCGGCGTATCTCGACACTCGAAACCGATCTTCGGTTAATCAAGAATGCGGTAGGGATTTTACTGGCAATGACCGAAACCGATCAGAACGATAAATTTCGTAATGAGATTGATCGGCTTATCTCAACTCTGGAGGATCGCAGTGATGGCCACGATTAATAGCACTAAGGCACCTATGTCTTACCGGCGCAAAGTTATTCTCGGCTGCGTATTGCTGAGCTGTTCGATGATTTGCATCCTGATGACGATCATTTTTCTCTACGTCAGTAACACCGCAAACAAGCGGGTCGAGGAGATTCGGGCGGATTACCGCTTAATTGCGGCGCGGCGTGATGACAGAGTGGAGCTGCTGACCGATCAGGTTGCAGCAATACAGCACAAGCTGGATGCAATACCGGATCGCATAGCCGACAAAACGGTCATAAAAGTCAAAGAGGTCGTCACTGAGAGTGAGGTGCCAGCCGTGAAATCCGGTCATAAACCATAACTTCCGATTATTCTTAATGCGGCTTCGCTATTATCGACTAGTTTTAAATATCCGGGCAACATTTTGTACCTGAATGCAGGCCCGCTGATTGGCCGGTTGATGAACCGCTAAGCCTACTCACTTTGGATAGATGACCAGAAGGAAATTTAGCATGAGCGATTCAACAGAAACCAAGACCAAAACTGAATATCTGCGTGACGTGACTTCTCAGCTAAAAGAGATGCGTCACTATGCTCAGACCAACACCGAAACCCTTTCCAGCCAATGGTTAGCGTTTGATGCGGGTGAGTATAAAGACAAGACCAACGCCGACCGAATCGATGCGTTGCTTAATAAGCAGGGTAAACTGCTGGAAGATCTGGATGCCGCGATTCAGGACATCGAGATTGAAGTTAATCACAGCGAGCAGGAGAGCTAAGTCATCTCCCGCTAACTGATGTGGTGGCCGTTAAGGGATTAATCGGCCACCAGCCACATTTCCGCTTCGTCGAACATCTCTTCAACAATCCGCGCAACCGTCGCTTTATCGTTCTTACTCAAATCAGTATCAATCGCGTTACGTTCCATCGGCTTGACCTTAACTTCAATGTCAGGGAACACCCGATGCACCCGCTTTTCCAGCTCCTCACGAATCATCTCGCGAGCACCCGGTAAACCGGCAACGTTGCGCTTGTCATAAATCAACTCAACAAACATGATGGCAATCCATTCAGGGCAAAATCGCTGACATATAATACTGTAAATAAAAACAGTGGCAAGGCAGCGCGCCTGATTTCGTGTAAATTTTTATCTCGCATAAACCTCAATCTTCGACTAGCAAAATGCGCACGCATCGCGACATAATGGCGGCTTACTTTTAGGAGGTCCGCGATGCGACAACTGGTAATTGATATTCTGCTAAAACTGGCAAAGATGGACGTCGATGCAAAAGAGTTGACGGCGCAGCTTGAAGCGCAGTCCCTGCTGGTTGCGGCGCTGCTGGTGCAGGCGAAACAGGACAACTCGCTGACTATTTCAGAAACGGTGCAGGATGCCATTGTTACCGCTTCGCAATCTTCGACCGAGTTTCTGCAGTCTGATGTGGATCTGCTGCTGACGCATATTAATCGTCTGCTGGCGGTAGCGAGTTATGTTGAAGTAAAGGGTAAAGCGACGGAAGGTGAAGGGTAGGGGCGGATAAAAAAATTCGCCTCTGGAGGTGGAATTGAGACAACACCTGCAGAGGCAGTGCATCAGCACTATTCGTTAAAGGACAATCACGACCTGAGTCGCACGCCGAAGTTATACACTTTCCCCCGGTTAGTACAATTTTATCTGCAGTGCCGGAACTGGTTGGAGGTGTTTGCAATATACAACTTCAGCGCGGCCCTGATTAAAGCTCGTTTTTGATGCAAAACTCTTCCCAGCTCATCCCCAGCGACTCAGCATGAGATTTGAGATAAGTCTCGATAGCTTCAGCCGCCACCGCTTTATCCGGCTCAGCGAGCTGAATAGAAAAGATCATTCCATCCAGATTCTTCTGCCGCAAAAAGGCCGCATAGATGCGTTCGGCATGCCATTCGCGCAGCTGTCGCAGTGACAGGTTAGCTGCACGGGCGTCGCTCTCCGTTAATTCATCAAGTGCAGACTGAAAGTCGGGATGCGCGGTAAAAAACATCTCGCGCGCCTGGGCATAGTAGGCTTCTGGCGTTTTCATATTCATATTCCTGAAAGTCTGTTGCAGCGCGTCAGTGTAGCGGGTTGTCTTCCGCTTGTCAGGCGTGACAAAGGACGGAGTTTGCATCAGTTCAGCCTCTGAACTTCCGGTCAAAAACCTGACCGTGGAGCTCACTGCGGGATAAATTCTGGCGCAATCAGGGTCTGCGTGGTGTTTGAACACCCAGATACCTTGCGCAACGCGGTGGAAAAATTATAACGTAGCCGCCATTGATGGGATCTTAGGGATTAAACATGAAAAAGTGGATGCTGATTGCCGCGCTGGCACTGAGTGGCTGTGCACAAATCAACGATTATGAGAATGCGGTGCAAACACCGGCGCCCGCTGAACTGCAGGGAACCTGGCAAACCGTCGGCGCACAGAGCAGCCTGATCAGCGATAAGGCGATAGCCAGTGTGATCATCAATGCGGATGGCAGCACGCTGGACTGCCGTCAGTGGATGCGGGTGATTGCGAAGCCGGGCAAACTGACCCGGTTAAGCGGCGATTATGTCAACGTAACGCGTCAGGTGCGGGTGATGCCGCTGGTCGTGGAGAATGGCGAGCTTAGCTATGACAGGATGACTCTGCGTAAAGTGGCGCGTCCGACCGTTGAGTGTCAGCAGGCGCTGGAAGAGGTGGCGAAACAGCCGAAAGCCGCCGTGATTCAGAACATCGAACCGCAACTGCTGCGCACACCGATTACAGAAAACAACGCGAAGTCATAACAGCCGGACCATAACAAAACCGCCCCGACGGGCAGAGCGCACTTCACGCTTCTGTCTGCCGGGGCGGTTTTAGTTTTGAGTCATTTCTTCTGCAAGGACCTTATTCTGCAACCACCCAGACGCTGACACTGCCACCGTTACAGACAAAGACCGCCGTGCCGTGCTCGTCGGCAGTAATGGTCTCTTCCCGATTCCCCAGATGATCGCGCCAGACCTTACCGGCAAAACCTTCACCCATCGGCACACTTTTCTCACCGGCATCGCCGTTCGACATGATCACCACACAGCCTGGCTGTGTTTCGGTGCCGCTGCGGCTGAAGGCCACGCAATTTGGGTGATCAAAATAGTCGGTCTGCACGCCCCAGCCATACTGCTGGCGCGCCCGGATCAATCCTTCCAGTTCAGGGATCACCGGCATCTCAATTTTGTGCTTCTCGCCGTCGCCGCCTTCATCTTCATAGGTCGCCCCAAACAGGTCGGGATAGAAGATGGTGGGCACACCCTGTTCACGTAACAGGATCAGCGCATAGGCCAGTGGTTTAAACCAGGCTTCTACCGGCGCTTCCAGCGACTGCAGCGGCTGGGTGTCGTGGTTAGCCACGATCGTCACGGCATGCCACGGATCAGCGACCACCAGCGAGTTAGCAAAGATCTGGCTCATATCGTAGGCGCTGCCCGCAGTTGAAGCCTGGTGGAAGTTCATGTGCAGTGGCGCATCAAACAGCATGGTTTTGCCTTCCACCTGATGCACATACTCCTGCAGCTTCTCCGTTTCAAACGACCAGTATTCCGCGACGATAAACATCGGCTCCTCAGCAACCTCCTGAATATGGTCGATCCACTCTTTGTAGAACCAGGCCGGGATATGTTTTACCGCATCAAGACGAAAGCCGGTGCAGGGCACCTGTTCCATCACCCAGCGCGCCCAGTATTTCAGCTCTTCCCTGACCGCGTTGTTGCGAAAATCGATGTTGGCACCCATCAGATAGTCGAAATTACCCAGCTCGTTATCAACCTGGTCGTTCCAGCCTTCGGCGGTGTAGTCATTGATGATTTTGAATACACCGTTTTCATCCGGATTTTCGATGTGGTCTACGCCGCTAAAGCATTTGTGGTCCCAGACAAATTTCGAAAACTCCCCGGCGCGTGCCGGGAAGGTGAATTTTGTCCAGGCTTCGCACTCGACCACCTCTTCGTAAATTTCGTCGCGGTTATCCGGATTGACGCGGTTTACGCTGATCGCCTCTTTCTCGTCAGCACCCATCTTGTGGTTCAGCACCACATCCAGCAGTACCCCAACGTTGTGGCTTCGCAGGGCTTCTGTCGCCGCCAGTAATTGCTGTTTGTCGCCATATTTGGTGGCAACACCGCCTTTCTGATCAAATTCACCCAGGTCAAACAGATCGTAGCTGTCGTAACCAACAGAATAGCCACCCGAATCCCCTTTGTAGCACGGTGGCAACCACGCCATAGTGATACCGATTTCGCTGAGCCAGGCCGCACGATCGGCGACTTCCGGCCACAGTTTGCTGCCATCCGGGTAATACCAATGGAAAAACTGTAATAACGTTGGGTTTTGCATGTACCACACTCCAGGGGATGATGAAAATCAAGTATGGAGTAAGCGGCAAAAAAGAGACGCCGCGCAGAAAAATAAATCTGGCGGCGTGACAGAGCAGGGGATCAGGAGAGAGTTTCGTGCGGCACCATAACAACGCCGCCTTGATTGCTATAAGCGGACATCACCGATTTCTGGCGGCTGTTCTGACCCACCAGTGAGGCCAGCTCATCCATCCGCGCCTGCAGCAGACGTTTCACTTCACATTCGTTATCGAGAATACGGCGCAGCACCGGACGTAACTGCTCCTGAGTCTGTGCCGACGGCGACACGGCTTCTGTCGATTGGGCTAAGTTCTGCACCGCACTGACATACTCCATCTCCCTGCTGATCAATTCATCCCATTCGCCTTGTGCTGCATGACGCAGCATTCCCTGGCTGAGATCGAGTAACTGTTGGTAAACGGTAATCAGATGCGGTGCAGTAGTCATTAAACGGCGTCCTGAATCAGGTTAGGTTGAACCACTTCTTTCCACGCGTCAGCAATGTTGCGCAGCAGGCCTTCGACCTCCTCGACCGCTGCAACATCATTGTTCAGGTTGGCATGCAACAGGCGACGCGTCATGTAGTTGTAAAGATCCAGCAGATTATCGGCCAGCTCATCACCACGGTTTTCAGTCAGGCCCTCTTTCAGGCCCGCTTCGATAATATTGATCGCTTTGGAGATCGAGTTGCCTTTGCCTGCAATATTGCCATCCTGCATAAACAGGCGGGCGCGGATTAACGCGCTCAGTGCACCGTCGAACAGCATCACAACCAGCTGCTGCTGGCTGGCGCTCATCACGGCGCTTTCTACGCCAATTTTTGCATAGGCTTTGGTGCCTGTAGCGCTGTACATGGTCACTCCTGTTATTTTTTAGACGAATCGGACGTGTCGAACTGCTGCGTCAGATAGGTGCTGGTCGAGTTGAGTTTACTGATGGCCATATCCAGCTGAGTAAATTGCGTTTTATAGCGTGCGATATCGGCATCAATACGATCGCTGGTGGTGTTATAGAGGGTGGTTAACCTATTCAGTGTTTTACTCACGCCATCGGTGGCGGACTGAATAATCCCTTTAGTAGCCAGCCAGTCAGTCAGCTTGCTGTCGATTTTAGCGGCGATACCGGTTTTACCGTCACCTACGATCATCGCTTTCACACCTGCAGCATCTTTATCCAGTGCGCTGTTCAGCTTGGTCGAATCCAGTTTTAATGAACCGGTGGTGGGATCGGTGGTGACACCAATCTGACTCAGTGATTTAAAGGTAGATGTGCTCTGCGAATTAGTGAGCATGCTTTTCAGCTGCGTCTCAATCGTCCGTAACGTACTGTCACCCAGCAGGGCACCATTACTGGAGTCCTGTGCATCGCTGTTGGTATCCACTTTGGTGAATTTGGTCAGGGTATTGAACTGATCCAGCAACGTATTGTAGGCATCCACCCAGGCGCTGATGGCGCTGGAGGATTTTGAGGTGTCTTTGGTAATCGTCAGCGTCTCATCGCCAACTGTCTTCGCGGTCAGATTTAAAGTAATCCCTTCCAGCGCATCGCTAATCTGATTGCTGCTGTTTTCAATCGCAACATTGTTGACCGTCAGTTTGGCATTCTGCGCAGCGACGCTCTGGGTCATCACGTTGCTGCTGGCGGATGCGTCAAAGCCCACAATCCCCTGCAGCGTGCTGTCACCGGTGACGGCAATGGTCGCCACGGCATTATCACTGCCGGTTTTATTGGCGCTCATAGAGAGTCGGAAACTGCCGTCTGACACCTTAATAATACTGGCGGTGACGCCGGCATTGGCGCCGTTGATGGCGTCACGCATGCCGGTCAGCGAGGTCTGATCGCTGGAGAGCGTGATGCTTTTGCTGGTGCCATCTTTTAAGGTAATCGCGATGCTGCGGCTGGCCACGGAGCTGTCGCCCAGCGCGGCGGTGTTACTACTCTGTACGCCTGAGGTCAGAACCTGCGCCTGTGCCAGCTGCGAGACGTTAATGGCATATTTACCGGCTACGGTGCTGCCAGAAGTGGTCGCGCTGAACGCTGTGGAGCTACTGGCCGCAGTCGTAGCGGTAAACAGGTCAGCACTGTTCAGCTTGGTATTAGCAGCCTGGAAAGTTGTCAGTGAACTTTTCAGGGTGGCGTAAGCACTGAGCTTGGCCGTATAAGCTGTCTGCTGAGTAGAAATAGGTTTGAGTGAAGCTTTTTCAGCGGTGGTCAAACTGTCAAGCATGGTACTGAGTGGCAGGCCGGAACCCACACCGAGGTTGCTTATACTAGCCATATTAATTCCTTTATAAGGTCGACAGAAAATTGATACCTGGGTTATCGGCCTTGAATAAGGAAAGTTTAAGGTTATTTGCCTTAGGGTAATGAGGTAAATAAGCACTATAGAGAAGGGTAATTCAGCGGCTAGAAAATTAATGAATTAAGCCTAAAGAAGTTCGGGCGGGTGGCGATAACTTAAAACGTGACAGGTTGAAGCAGAAAAATTCGCCTGGTACTAAAAAAATTCTAAAGGTTGTTAAACGGCAGACGATAACAACTTTGACGGCGCTGAAGCCGGCGGGTTGAAGCCCACACCTTAACCGAAAGACTTGATTAACAGGAAAATTCATCATGGCCCAAGTCATTAATACCAACAGCCTCTCGCTGATCACTCAGAACAACATCAACAAGAACCAGTCAGCTCTGTCTACTTCAATGGAGCGTCTGTCTTCTGGTTTACGTATCAACAGCGCGAAAGATGACGCTGCTGGTCAGGCAATTGCCAACCGTTTCACCTCTAACATCAAGGGCCTGACTCAGGCTGCTCGTAACGCCAACGACGGTATCTCTGCTGCGCAGACTACTGAAGGCGCGCTGTCAGAAATCAACAACAACTTACAGCGTGTTCGTGAACTGACTGTACAGGCTAGCAGCGGTACCAACTCAGCTTCTGACAAATCTTCAATCCAGGACGAAATCAAATCCCGTCTGAGCGAAATCGACCGCGTATCTGGTCAGACTCAGTTCAACGGCGTGAACGTGCTGGCTAAAGATGGCTCAATGAAAATTCAGGTTGGCGCTAACGATGGCGAAACTATCACCATCGACCTGAAGAAAATTGACTCTTCTACGCTGAAACTGAACACTTTCAACGTGAATGGTCCACAGGGTACACCTACTGCTGCTGCAGCTGCTGACTTCCAGAGCGTTTACGGTTCTACCAGTAACGTATCTAAAGCCACTGTTGCTGAAGGCACAGCTGATAGCCTGGCGACTCGCCTGGGTGTTGCAGCCGCTAACGTCACTGTTACTGCAGATAAAGTGTATAAAGATGACAACGGCAACCTGTTCGCTAAAGTTAACGTGAAATCAGCCAGCGATGCAGAAACCAACAGCCTGAAAGCGAACGGTTTTGACATTGCTAACGGTGCAAACCAGGACTTCTACGTTGCAGTTGATGCGAAGGCTGCAGTAACGACTGCTGGTGGCGATACCGCTGCGTTCACACTGGATACGGCTAACATGAGCCTGTCTAACGTGACCTCGGGTTCAACTTCTGATCCACTGAAAAAGCTGGACGAAGCGATTGCCAGCGTTGATAAGTTCCGTTCTTCACTGGGTGCGATTCAGAACCGTCTGAACTCAGCCGTGACTAACCTGAACAACACCACCACTAACCTGTCTGCAGCACAGTCTCGTATTCAGGATGCTGACTACGCAACTGAAGTTTCAAACATGTCTAAAGCGCAGATCGTACAGCAGGCTGGTAACTCAGTGTTGGCTAAAGCTAACCAGGTTCCACAGCAGGTTCTGTCTCTGCTGCAGGGCTAATCACCCAACTTATAAAAGACAAACCCCGCTTCGGCGGGGTTTTTTTTATGCCTGCGATTAGCCTGTTTTTGCCCTGTTTCTCTGCCAATCAATCTCCCCGCGTTACTTTATCCTCACAGTAAGACTCTTTTTTAAATGCCTTTGTTGAGCAGGTAAATAATGAAAAATATTACTGTCGTGGAACCGCTCTTTGTCAGCGCCTTCAAATGTATTGGCAGTGAGTGTCGCGATCACTGCTGTAAGGGCTGGGATATCCACCTGGATAAGCCCACGGTCAATCGCTATTTAAAATCCTCGCTGATTGAAATCAAAACGCTGGCAGTTGAAAACATCACCACCACCCGCAAAAGCTTTGCCAGTTGGGGAACTATGAAGCTTAATGCTTCTGGCAACTGTGCATTTATGGATGAAAATCGCCTGTGCAAAGTGCATTCCCGGCTGGGTGCTGCCGCACTGAGCAACACCTGTGCGACCTATCCCCGAGCGGCGAACACCTTTAAATATGAACAGCAAAAAACGTTGGCGCTCTCCTGTCCGGAGGCGACCCGGCAATTATTAGCCTCACCTGACGCGATGCTGTTCGGGGAGAGCATCAGGCAACAACCTTATGGCAATAAAGCTAAAGATCTCGATCAGCAAAAGAAATTGCTGAATCTGATGTGTCTTAACATCATTAAATTCAGCGGCATTCATCTTGATGAAGGGTTTTACGCGCTGGCCAGCTTTCTGCTGGGTGCGGAAAGAGTAAGCCCTGAAGAAGACTGGCTGGTCCAGATGGAGCATCATTTTTCTGATGTCCTCAACAACCTGACACAGGGTGAAATCAGGCTGCAGCTTGACCAGGTTAAACCTGACTATAACCTGCAATGGTCTTTACTGTTGAGATTGCAAAGCTGGTTCAGCACCATGGCGGATAAGCGCGCCTTTCCTACCCTGAATCACTACGTTAATAAGCTGATTTACATTCAGGCCGAAGGGGCCAAAACCGATGACGTCAGTCAGCCAATGATCCGGCTGGACAACGTCTGGCAGAAGCAGGTTATGCCCTGGCTTGCTGAACGGCCATGGATAATGAATAACTATATTCAGTACCGCATTTATGATGATTTCTTCCCTAATAACGAAAATCACAGCCCGTTACTGAGCTTATATCTTCTGACGGCAGAATGGTTCCTGCTTAAATCACTGATTGCGGCCAATGTTGAGTTGGTCGGAACCGTCAGTGAAGAGGATATTATTAATATCATCTACAGCTACCACTCAATAACAAAACATACGCCACAATCGGTGATGGCGTTTCTGGCCGAGATTGATAAGGTCAAGGTCAATGACGATTTGTCGCTGATTTACCTGCTTAAATAATCTGAGGCGATGCAGCTTCGCATCATCGGCATCGCCCATTTGTCCCTGATAGCTACGGGCGGGCATTAGCTAATTGCTGAAAGAATTGCAGCTGGTGTGCTGGCTTATTTTTATGCCAGCAGCTCCAGGTAATGCAACGCAATTTAACACCCGCTTCCTTCAAACTGGTTTCCTGACCACAACCTTGCAGGCTGCCTGTCTCTCAATCCCAGGCAATCCCCCCAGCCCGTTACAGTTCCCCTCCAGACTGCCGATAACTCTTCACAGAACAACATCATTTTTGATTTTAACTTTGTGGAGTGTCTATGCGCTTCAATTATGACCTGTTACCGGGTGAGCGGCTGACCTTTGAAGAGATCGCCCGGCGTTATGCTCTGCAATACCCTGATGATAAAGAGCTGACGGCGCGCGCCTTGCTGAGTCCGTCAACCGGCCTGCGCACGCTGAAAATCCGCGCGGTGTTCGCGCAGGAAGAGAGCAACAGCCCGCTGGAGGATCTGCTGTTCATCTCCCATGACAACGAACGTAAAAATTACCTGCGTCGCTTTGAGCACTACCTTAAGCAGAATCTCTCCTTCCTCTATTTCCGTCGCAGCGATAGCGAGAAGCGCGACAACCTGTGGAAAGTGATGGGCAGCAGCCAGGTCTTCGCGATGATCGATCCCCAATCCGCCACGGCACAGAATCTGCTTAACAGTCGCGGCTATAAACTGGTGCTGATGCATCAGGATGATGAAGACGCTTACTGGCAGCTTTTCAATCCACAGGCGGATCCCTGTTTTCCGCAGTCGCAGCGCATTCAGTTCATCGTGGTGCTGAGTACGCCGCAGCACAAAGTCCCGGCGGCGGTGATGCCGGGAACTGAGGTCGGGCGTCGTGTCAAAGCCCGGGTGCTGCAGCGCGCCAGCCAGGCGGAATTCAGCGCCGGTGTCAAAGCCCGCTACGGCGCCTGTGTGATGACCGGCACCGAGCTGACCGAACGGCATAACTGGCCATGGGTGGAAGCCTGCCATATCGACACGCAGGAAGGGGATGACGGTGTACTGGCAGATAACAGCATCGATAACGGCCTGTTTTTACGCAGTGATTTGCAGCGGCTGTTTATTAACCGACTGATTAGCATTGATGGTGAATCGGGCGAGATTCTGGTGCATCCTGGTGAGGAGGCGCAGCAGCATCTGGCGCCCTGGTACCAGGAACTGGAAGGTCGCGTCTGCAGCCTGTGGGCGGCAGTGCCGCCCGCCACGCGGCAACGGCTGCGTGCCCGTCGTTAATCTTCACTGAAGAGTGCAGAAGGATCTGCACTCTGACGTAACAAAAATGAAATAGCCTCGTTTTACCCCGCCTATTCAGCCAATCGAAAACGCTACAGAATTGGATAATCATGCCGATAACTTCATTAACGCAGGGTAGTCAACGTGAACGATTTCTATACCGCCGAAGGCGTGATGGACAAGCATTCGCTCTGGCAGCGCTACGTGCCGCTGGTGCGCCATGAAGCGTTGCGTCTGCAGGTTCGCCTGCCGGCCAGTGTTGAGCTTGACGACTTGCTGCAGGCGGGTGGGATAGGGCTGTTAAATGCCGTAGAGCGTTATGACGCGCTCCAGGGTACAGCCTTTACCACCTATGCCGTGCAGCGTATTCGTGGCGCCATGCTCGACGAGCTTCGTAGTCGGGACTGGGCACCGCGCAGTGTGCGTCGTAATGCACGCGAGGTGGCCGGAGCAATGCACAGAGTGGAACAGTCGCTGGGGCGTTCTGCCTCTGAGCAGGAAGTGGCGCAGCAGCTGAATGTTTCCATGGAGGAGTACCGGCAGATCCTGCTGGACACCAACAACAGTCAACTTTTCTCCTACGACGAGTATCGGGAAGAGCACGGCGACAGCGCGGAGCTGGTGACGGAAGGCCATGAAGAGGCTAATCCGCTTCATCAGTTGCTTGAAGGGAGTCTGCGTGAGCGCGTCATTGAAGCGATCGAAGCGTTACCCGATCGTGAAAAGATGGTGCTGACACTGTACTACCAGGAAGAACTGAACCTGAAAGAGATTGGGGCGGTGCTTGATGTGGGTGAATCCCGTGTCAGCCAGCTGCACAGTCAGGCGATTAAACGCCTGCGTGCCCGACTTGCGGGAGCGCGCTAGCAGTATCAGTTCCTGGCGATTCAAAATTATAAAAAACCGGGGACTCAGTAATGGGAGCCAAGACCAAGGCCAGACCGTTAAGTCGTTATCTTAAAGACTATAAACACAGCCAGAGCAACTGTTCACACTGTGGCAAGGTATTAGATCGAATGGCGCTCGTTTTTCGTGGCCAGATCATCAATAAAGAGGCCATCGCTCGGATGGACCAGATGATTGATGAGCAGCTGTGGCTGAAACTTCAGCCCGAACTGACCGCGCTTTGTCGTTTTTGCAGTGATATTTTTTGTAATACCCATCCTAATTACTTCGACATAATGGCGTTTAAACAGTATCTGTTTGAACAGACAGAGATGAGCCCCAGCACAATTCGTGAATATGTGGTG
This sequence comes from Pantoea sp. EKM21T, assembly GCF_011800405.1. Lineage (NCBI taxonomy): Bacteria > Pseudomonadati > Pseudomonadota > Gammaproteobacteria > Enterobacterales > Erwiniaceae > Pantoea > Pantoea sp. EKM21T. The sequence continues at coordinate 217,076 of NZ_JAALFV010000004.1, read as the reverse complement.
CGGCTGCGTCGTCTGGATGAGATGCTGAAAGCCAGAAATTTCCCGGCCGACAGGCTTCAGGGAAATAGCTGGCATCAGTGTCTGGAAAGCGATCTGCCCGATGCCGGTAATAACAATTACCGCATCGCGCTGCGCAAGTACGATCAGTTCTTAGGCTGGCAGCAGGGTTAACCCTGATCTGCACCGATTGCTCCCCCGCGTGCCTGCGGCACGTTCCCCTTTTGCCCGCCAGCCGGGTAGAAGGGAAGGGGGAGCACGGCGCTTCTTTCTCCTGCAACTTTCACTACACATCTGTCTCACCGCATCTGCTGACACCTGAATCAGGGTGATCCTTTTCGCATCTTCTGCAACACTGTAAGGATAAATTGAATGCCCGAACGGAGGCAGCATTGTCTTTACATCTGTTACACCAATTCCCACGTCTTGAACTGCTGGGTGCACCCACGCCGTTAGAACATCTGCCTCGGCTCTCTGACTATCTGGGCCGCGATATTTTCATCAAACGCGATGATTTCACGCCGGTGGCGATGGGCGGCAATAAGCTGCGCAAGCTGGAATTTCTGGCGGCGGACGCGCTGCGTGAAGGCGCCGATGTGCTGCTGACCGCGGGCGCTATCCAGTCCAATCATGTGCGTCAGACGGCGGCAGTCGCGGCCCGGCTTGGCCTGAAGTGCGTGGCATTGCTGGAAAACCCGATTGGCACCCACGCAGAAAACTACCTGAGCAACGGCAACCGACTGTTGCTGGATCTGATGGACGCTGAAGTGGTTATGGTGGATGCGCTGAATAACCCTGCGGAACAGCTGGCTGAACAGGCCACGCGTCTGGAAGCCCAGGGTTATCGTCCTTACATCGTGCCGGTCGGCGGCTCAAATGCGCTGGGTGCACTAGGCTATGTAGAGTGCGCGCAGGAGATTGCTCATCAGAGCGAGGGTGTGGTCGATTTCGCCGCCGTGGTCGTGGCCTCGGGCAGTGCTGGTACCCATGCCGGACTGGCGGTGGGTCTGGAGCATCTGCTGCCGGAGACCGAGCTGGTGGGCGTCACCGTTTCACGCCAGGTTGAGGCGCAGTTGCCGCTGGTGGAGCGGCTGCGTCAGTCGCTGGCGGAGACGCTGGAAGTGCAGGCTAAGGCACCGATTACCCTGTGGGATGACTACTTTGCGCCACGCTACGGCGAACCCAATGATGAAGGCATGGCTGCGGTGAAACTGCTGGCGCGGCTGGAAGGGATCCTGCTGGACCCGGTCTACACCGGCAAGGCGATGGCCGGACTGCTGGACGGCGTCAGCCAGAATCGTTTCCGCCGTGAAGGTCCGTTGCTGTTTATTCATACGGGTGGCGCACCGGCGTTATTTGCTTATCATCCTTCGGTCTGAGACAAGCGAATAAAACAGTTTATACTCCGTGGGTTATCCTACTGGACTGGCAGCGACAAGCCGTGCTGCCCTTATAAGAACACACACACAATACTGTCAATAATGGGGTGAATATGTCCTTTTCTCGTGCAGGTCGTCAGATGATGATGGGCGTCATGGCCGTGGCGCTGATTGCTGGCGTCAACGTTAAAACCTTTGCAGCGGAAAATCTGCTGAACAAAATTAAAGAGCGCGGCACGCTGCTGGTGGGTCTGGAAGGCACCTATCCGCCATTCAGCTTCCAGGATGAAAAGGGCAAGCTGACCGGCTTTGAAGTGGAATTCGCGGAACAGCTGGCACAGCACATGGGCGTCAAGGCGAGCCTGAAACCGACCAAGTGGGACGGCATGCTGGCCTCACTCGACGCGAAGCGCATCGATGTGGTCATTAACCAGGTCACCATCTCTGATGAGCGTAAGAAGAAGTATGACTTCTCCACGCCATACACGGTCTCCGGCATTCAGGCGCTGACCATGAAAGCCAATGCGAACACCATCACCAAACCTGCTGACCTGGCCGGTAAAAAAGTGGGCGTCGGTCTGGGCACCAACTACGAGCAGTGGCTGCGTGAGAATGTGAAGGGCGTGGACATCCGTACCTATGATGATGACCCGACGAAATATCAGGATCTGCGTTCTGGCCGTCTGAATGCCATTCTGGTTGACCGTCTGGCCGCGCTGGATCTGGTGAAGAAAACGGGCGATACCATGGCGGTCGCGGGTGATGCGTTCTCCCGTCAGGAATCGGGCGTGGCGGTACGTAAAGGCAACGACGACCTGCTGAAAGCGATCGACCAGGCCATTGCTGACATGCAGAAAGATGGCTCGCTGAGCAAGCTGTCTCAGAAATGGTTTGGCGCGGACGTGACGAAATAATGCAGGAAAGTCTTCAACTGGTGCTGGATTCAGCACCTTTTTTATTAAAAGGCGCGCTGTTTACGCTGCAGCTCAGCATCGGCGGCATGTTCTTTGGCCTGCTGCTGGGCTTTATTCTGGCGCTGATGCGTCTGTCGCGCTTCTGGCCGGTTCGCTGGCTGGCGCGGATCTATGTCTCGATCTTTCGTGGCACGCCGCTGATCGCCCAGCTGTTTATGATCTATTACGGCCTGCCGCAGTTTGGCATTGAACTGGATCCGATCCCCTCCGCGATGATTGGTCTTTCCCTGAATACCGCAGCCTATGCCTCAGAGTCACTGCGCGGCGCGATTTCATCGATTGAGCGCGGGCAGTGGGAAGCGGCGGCAAGTATCGGCATGACGCGCTGGCAAACCCTGCGCCGGGTGATCCTGCCCCAGGCAGCTCGCACCGCGCTGCCCCCGCTGGGCAACAGCTTTATCAGCCTGGTGAAAGATACCTCGCTGGCGGCGACCATTCAGGTACCGGAGCTGTTCCGTCAGGCGCAGTTGATCACCTCACGCACGCTGGAAGTCTTTACCATGTATCTGGCAGCCTCGCTGATCTACTGGGTGATGGCAACGGTGTTATCTGCGTTGCAGAACCGGCTGGAACAGCATGTTAATCGTCAGGATTCGGAGTCGAAATGAGCGCCATCGAAGTCAGAAAGCTGGTGAAGTCTTTTAACGGCCAGACGGTGCTGCACGACATCGACCTTGATGTGGCCGCCGGTGAAGTGGTGGCCATTATCGGCCCCAGCGGATCAGGTAAAACCACGCTGCTGCGCAGTATCAATCTGCTGGAAGTGCCGGATAGCGGCACCATCCGGGTCGGAGAGATTACCGTTGATGCAGCGCTGGCACAGAGTAAGCAGAAAGAGCAGGTGCGTCGTCTGCGTCAGCAGGTCGGGTTTGTCTTCCAGAACTTCAATCTGTTTCCGCATCGTTCGGTGATGGAGAACATTATTGAAGGGCCGGTGATCGTCAAAGGCGAAGCGAAAGCGGATGCGGTAGCCCGCGCCCGCACGCTGCTGGAGAAGGTCGGGCTGCACGGCAAAGAAGAGAGCTATCCGCGCCGTCTGTCGGGCGGGCAGCAACAGCGCGTTGCGATTGCGCGTGCGCTGGCGATGCGGCCGGAAGTGATCCTGTTTGATGAACCGACCTCGGCACTGGATCCGGAGCTGGTGGGCGAGGTGCTCAGCACCATTCGCGCGCTGGCCGAAGAGAAACGCACCATGGTCATCGTCACGCATGAGATGAGCTTTGCCCGCGATGTGGCTGACCGCGCCATTTTTATGGATCAGGGGCGGATTGTGGAGCAGGGCGAAGCGAAAGCGTTGTTCAGTAACCCTCAGCAGCCGCGCACCCGTCAGTTCCTTGATAAATTTCTGAATCAGTAATCCACACTGCCTTCCCAGGAAGGCAGTTTTAACCTGTTTAAAACCCTCATCTTTTAAGCTGCAAATGGCTATGGTCACGTTATTAACAGGCGCAGTATCATAAATAATTCTGCTGCTGTTAAACCTTTTGGCACATCTGACAAATCTTTTCTTTTCATCGGGGATATATTGGCTTTTCCCGTTGCCACTTTCTCTTAATTATATTTTCTGAATTATGAAGCAACATTATCCTTTAAACAGGCTGCGGCACTGCTAATTAGTGTGTTGCGTCGATATTAATAAGTGTAAGGAAACGTTCTGCTGAGTAAATAACTGTGGTAACAGGGCCACTCAGCGGCTTTTAAGAGTTTCGCTACATTCATCACCGGTTCAATGGCGAATAATTGCCGGATAATCATAAAAGCAATACTGATTTCCTCGCTTTTACTTTCCAGCATTCTGACCTACACAGCAGGAGTCATTGAATGAACCAGACTAAGTCAGATCAGATATTGTGGGTAGATACCCTGAAGGGCGCCTGCATATTACTGGTGGTCCTGTACCACACAGTTTTACCCGGCTTTGAAGGGACGATGAAATATCTCTCTGCCGGATGGATCCCCGCCGAAATATGGATACAGTTTAATACGGTACTGTCGCCGCTGCGTATGCCCGCCTTCTTCTTTGTCTCGGGATTACTGGCGACCAATGGCATTCTGAACCGGCCATGGAAGCAGGTATTTACCAGTCGCATCACCAATCTTTTTTATCTCTATATTCTGTGGGGGTTTATTCAGTGGTGGTCAATTATCGGTATCTCCACTGAAATTACCGGCCAGCGGATTTCGCAGAATCTTAATGCCGCCTATGCGGGTTCACTATTCGAGTTTCTCAAGCTGACCTTTATGGCCATGAGTACCTCGTGGTATCTGTATGGGCTGGGACTCTATTTCCTCTGTGCCAAAGTTTTCCGTCAATATAAGCTGGCCCTGGTGGCGGTGGCGATCCTGCTGAATTATCTGGCGGCAGAAAAAGTGATCCCGTTCTGGGGACCACAGAGCCTGGCCCAATATTTTGTGTTCTTCCTGTTAGGGGCATTCTGGAGCCAGACGATGCTGCGCCTGAGTGAATGGCGGCGTGAGAATCTGATGCCCTGGGCGCTACTGGCGGCAGCCGCCGGGATTCATGTTCTATTCGGTCTGGATAAGAGTCTGTTCCTGTGTGTACTGGCGGTGTTATTCAGTATCGCGGCCTGTCGTTGGCTGAATCAGCACTTCAGCATGCGCTATCTCAACTGGGTTGGCCGCAATACGCTGCAGATTTACGTCATCCACCGTATTTTTATCGAGTTTTTTGGCATGTCTGCGATTCTGTTCGCGCAGCGGCATCATCTGTTCGAGCAGGCGTGGTTTTCGTTTCTCTGGGCCTGTTTCTATCCGGTGGCCATCGTGGGACTTTGCTCGCTCTGTTCAGTGGCCATCTGGTCGCTGACCAATCGCGGAGTCGGGCAGTCGCTGTTTGTGTTCCCGACGTTAATGAAAAGGGCGCCTGGCGGCGCGAGCGGTGGGTAAGTTACGCTTAGCAGCGGGGAAGTTACGCTTTGCAGCGGGCTTGCACTGAGCGGGTTTCGCCCGCCAGGCGATGGGGAGTTTCATGTCACTTAGCCGCGCGTTAGCACTGAGCGGGTTTCGCCCGCCAAGCGATGAGGAGTTTCAGGTTGCCCGAGCAGGCGGACGCGTCAAGGGGCGGACGCCCGCCCCTTAACAATCCCGGCGTCCGGCTGCCTGCGCGCCCCGCTGTGCGGGGTGCCTTCGTCACGCCCTGCGGCCGACGGACCGTCCGGACTCGCCATCCCTGGCTCGTGCCGTCCTTTCGCCGACGTCCTGTCGGCTCATCCTGGCCTCCGGTTGTTCCTCAGCGCTGCGGACGCCACTGGGAAACCCCCTGCCGGTGGGTTTGTCACCCGGACTGGCTGGGCTCCGGCCGCTGAAAGCGGGAAAAGATTCATAAGGTTTCGCTTTGTAGCGGGCTTGCACTGAGCGGTTTCGCCTGCAAGGCGATGGGGCGTCTTAGTTCACTTAGCCGCGCGTTAGCGCTGAGAGGGTTACGCCCGCCAGGCGATGGGGAGTTTCAGGTTGCCTGTGCAGGCGGACGCGTCAAGGGGCGGACGCCCGCCCCTTAACAATCCCGGCGTCCGGCTGCCTGCGCGCCCCGCGTAGCGGGGTGCCCTCGTCACGCCCTGCGGCCGACGGACCGTCCGGACTCGCCATCCCTGGCTCGTACCGTCCTTTCGCCGACGTCCTGTCGGCTCATCCTGGCCTCCGGTTGTTCCTCAGCGCTGCGGACGCCTCTGGCAAACCCCTGCCGGTGATTTCTTTGTGTTTTCTTTAGTGCAGCGTTGTCTGGTGACCCGAAAGCCAGTCTCAATTCCGGAAGCTTACCGCAACACTCTTAGTGACCTGAAAATGAGATAGCAGCGTGTAGGGTTGAATGCCATTCTATGTGCTGAGCCGAAAGTCAGAGGCAATCCCAAAAAACCACAGCGATAAAGCACTCAACATAAAAAGCAGAGATAACAGCGGGTGGGTTGAATAACATTCGGTCTGCTGAGCAAAAATTCAGAGGCAATCCCAAAAAATTACAGCGATAAAGCACTCAACATAAAAAGCAGAGATAACAGCGGGTGGGTTGAATAACATTCGGTCTGCTGAGCAAAAATTCAGAGGCAATCCCAAAAAATTACAGCGATAAAGCACTCAACATCAAAAGCAGAGATAACAGCGGGCGGGTGGAATAACATTCGGTCTGCTGAGCCGAAAGTCAGAGGCAATTTCCAAACTCACAGCGACAGCGAACCCAACATAAAAAGAAAAGATAACAGCGAGGGGGTGGGGAGGCCGTCAGAACCGCTGAGCGGATGAGGGATTTCAGGACGAGCGACAGGGATGTCGCGAAGAGGCGGGTTCGCGCCAGGGATGGCGCGTCCCGCTGGTCCGTGAGAAATCCTGAAGAGGCGAAGGAACCGCGAAGCGGCGGTGAAGCAGGCCGGAGCCCGGGGTCAAGGGGGCGCGGCGACTGGCGCCCCCTTGTCGGTCGCCTGCAGAGGCGAATCTGAAACTGCCTGGCTTACCAGGCGAACGAAACCTTCTCATAGCCCGTTCGCGCAGCGAACAACTCCAGCTCCAGCTCCGGACCTCAGCCCGTTCGCGCAGCGAACAACTCCAGCTCCAGCTCCGGACCTCAGCCCGTTCGCGCAGCGAACAACGCCAGCTTCAGCACCGCACCTCAGCCCGTTCGCGCAGTGAACAATCTCGCGAACGCCCCTTACCCTATGGTCATCAGGCTCGCATTACCGCCTGCCGCAGCGGTATTCACACTCAGCGAACGCTCAATCAGCAGACGCTCCAGCAGCAGATTGGTCTCGCCGCGGGCAAAGCCCTGCACCGACACAATCGCACCTTCACGTGCGGCAATCTGTTCACACAGGGTACGCAGCTGATCGGCATCACCGTGATAGATCACCGCATCAAACTCTGCCGCTAACGGGTCACGCGCCAGCGTGATGCGAGCTTTAACTGCATCCGGCAGCGAGGCCAGCAGGGTGCGATGCAGCTCATCATCCTGCCACAGTGCTTTACTGCCGACGCTGGTCACCGCGGCCAGCTGGATTAACGCATCCTGCTCGTTATCAGCCAGACAGAGCACCTGATCACGCGGCAACAGTGAGAAGGTATTGCGCTCGCCTGTCGGGCCAGGCAGCAGACGGACCACGCCCGCCTGCGCCAGATCGCCATAGTGCTGGCAGAGTTCAGCCAGTTCAGGCTTATCCTTAGCCCAGTTGCTAAGTGCCAGATGCGGGGCCAGCAGTGACTGACGCAGCGTGCTGTCCGCCGGGCGTTCTGCATCCTGACGATCAAAAGTCAGACGCAGCGCACTATCCGGACGATGCGCCAGCAAGCGGTAAAGATAGAGCGGACCGCCGGCTTTCGGACCGGTACCGGATAAGCCCTCGCCACCAAACGGCTGTACGCCGACCACCGCGCCCACCATATTGCGGTTGACGTAGAGATTGCCGACTCGGGCGTTCGCCGTAACCTGTGCAATCGTTTCGTCGATGCGGGTATGTACGCCCAGCGTCAGGCCATAGCCGGACGCATTGATCTGCTCAACCAGCTGCGGCAGGTTATTGCGGGTGAAACGCACCACGTGCAGCACCGGGCCAAAAATCTCTTTATCCAGATCGCTGACCTGGCTCAGCTCAATCAGTGTCGGTTTAACAAAGGTACCGCTATTCCACTCTTTGCTGTCCTGCGGGTTTTCCTGCACCGCCTGATAGACCGTGAAGCCTTTATTACGCATCGCCTGAATATGGCGATCGATATTGGCTTTCGCTTCGGCATCAATGACCGGGCCGATGTCGGTCGAAAAGCGTTCCGGATTGCCCATGCGGCACTCCGCCATCGCGCCGCGCAGCATCTTCAGGGTATGGTCGGCGACATCTTCCTGAATGCAGAGCAGGCGCAGGGCAGAACAGCGCTGTCCGGCACTGTCGAAGGCAGAGGCGACGATATCGATCACCACCTGCTCAGTCAGCGCGGAAGAGTCAACGATCATCGCATTCATGCCGCCGGTCTCAGCAATCAGCGGCACAGGACGACCGTGCTGGTCAAGACGACCCGCCAGATTACGCTGCAGCAGTGTCGCCACCGCAGTAGAACCGGTAAACATCACGCCACGCACCCGAACGTCACCGGTCAGCTGTGCACCAACGGTTTCACCCTGGCCAGGCAGCAGTTGCAGCACGCCTGGCGGCACACCCGCATCCAGCAGGATCTGAACCGCCTGTGCGGCAATCAGCGGTGTCTGCTCGGCCGGTTTGGCCAGCACGCTGTTGCCCGCTGCCAGTGCAGCCGCAATCTGACCGGTAAAGATCGCCAACGGGAAGTTCCATGGACTGATGCAGACCACCGGGCCCAGCGGACGATGGGTTTCGTTGTCGAAATCGTCACGCACCATTCCGGCGTAGTAATAGAGGAAATCAACCGCTTCGCGCACTTCCGCGATGGCGTTGTTGTAGGTTTTGCCCGCTTCACGCACCAGGATGCCGAGCAGCTGCTGCATTTGGCCTTCCATGATCTGTGCGGCGCGTTCCAGAATGGCGGCACGCTCCTGCGGCGGTGTGGCAAACCAGATCGGCCCGCTGTTCACCGCGGCATCCAGCGCCACAGAAACTTCCTGCTCTGTGGCTTCACGGACCTGACCTACGCGGTCGCCAGGCGCTGCCGGGTTCAGAATGTCGCGCAACTCGCCGGCACCCGCTTCACCGTCGATCATCGGCTCGGCCAGGCAGGGCTGTGCGGCGCTGCTCAGCAGGGCGCTGGAGAGTGAGGCAAGACGGTGTTCGTTGGCCATATCCAGACCCGCAGAGTTGACGCGGTTATCGCCATACAGATCGCGCGGCAGGGGGATTTTCGGATGCGGCAGACCAATGGCACCTTCGCTGGTACCCAGCTTCTCCACCGCGCTCACCGGATCGGCCACCAGTTCATCAATCGGCAGCGAGGTGTCAGCAATGCGGTTAACAAAGGAGGTGTTGGCCCCGTTTTCTAACAGGCGGCGCACCAGATAGGCCAGCAGGGTTTCATGGGTACCGACCGGCGCATAGATACGGCAGGGGCGGTTAAGTTTGCCGTCCGCCACTTTGCCGACCACCTGCTCATAGAGCGGTTCGCCCATGCCGTGCAGGCACTGGAACTCATACTGACCGGGATAGTAGTTGTTGCCCGCCAGCTGATAAATCGCCGCCAGGGTGTGGGCATTATGGGTAGCGAACTGCGGATAGATCAGGCTTGGCACGGCCAGTAGTTTGCGGGCGCAGGCCAGGTAAGAGATATCGGTGTAAACCTTGCGGGTGTAGACCGGATAGCCTTCCAGGCCTTCCATCTGGGCGCGCTTGATTTCGCTGTCCCAGTACGCGCCTTTCACCAGACGAATCATCAGGCGACGGCGGCTGCGCTGCGCCAGGTCGATCAGCTCATCAATCACAAACGGACAGCGTTTCATGTAGGCCTGAATCACAAAACCGATGCCGTTCCAGCCTTCCAGCTCTGGCTCGAAACAGAGTTTCTCCAGTAAATCCAGCGACAGTTCCAGCCGGTCCGCCTCTTCTGCATCGATGTTGATGCCGATGTCATAGGAGCGGGCCAGCAGCGTCAGCGATTTCAGAATAGGGTAGAGCTCTTCCATCACGCGCTCATACTGCGCACGGCTGTAGCGGGGATGCAGTGCTGAGAGCTTGATAGAGATGCCGGGACCTTCATAGATGCCGCGACCATTCGACGCTTTACCAATGGCATGGATCGCCTGCTGATAAGAGAGCAGATAGGCTTTGGCATCGCCTGCCGTCAGGGCCGCTTCGCCCAGCATGTCATAGGAGTAGCGGAAGCCTTTCTCTTCCAGCTTGCGGGCGTTAGCCAGCGCTTCGGCAATGGTTTCACCGGTAACGAACTGCTCGCCCATCAGACGCATCGCCATATCCACGCCTTTGCGGATCAGCGGTTCGCCACCTTTACCAATAATGCGGTTAAGCGAGCTTGAGAGATTCGACTCGTTGTGGGTCGAGACCAGCCGGCCGGTGAACAGCAGGCCCCAGGTCGCCGCGTTGACAAACAGTGACGGGCTGCGTCCCAGATGTGACTGCCAGTTGCCGTTGCTGATCTTGTCGCGGATCAGCGCATCGCGCGTTGGCTTGTCGGGAATACGCAGTAGCGCTTCAGCCAGACACATCAGCGCCACACCTTCATGGGAGGAGAGTGAGAACTCCTGCAGCAGGCTCTGCACCATGCCCGCGCGTCCGGTTGCCCCTTTCTGGTGCCGCAGCTTGTCGGCAAGCTGGTAAGCCAGCTGATGGGTTTTCTCTGCCAGCGCCGCCGGTAAACGTGCCTGTTCCAGCATCATTGGCACCGCATCAGTCTCCGGACGACGCCATGCGGCGGTCACCGCTGAACGGGTCACTGACTGAGGTAAAATCTGCTCTGCAAAATCAAGGAACGGCTGGTGCGTCTCCTCTGGCTGGGTGTCGTCGGACTCCGCGGCCGCCTGGGCAGAAAGCGGGATCTCAGGCACGGTATCGCCGGTTTCCAGCTGGCCCAGGTAGTTAAAGATCGCCTGTTTAATCAGCCAGTGTGGCGTGCGATCGATGCGCTGCGCAGCCAGTTTGATGCGCTCGCGTGTCGCGTCATCCAGTTTTACACCCATGGTAGTTGTAGCCATGACTCCAGAGCTCCTTGATAGTGGTTCGATACGGCGTTGGCTGCACTATCACTTAAGTTGCAACTTTGTGCAACCGTGTTAAATGTGAGCCAGTTAACACCCTTTTAACGTCGACGATTGTTAAATCCCGCAATGCGGCACGGATATTGCTGCAAGATCCTCGCCAGTCTGGCAGACCCGATGAAAAGCGGGTTTCAGGCAGGTAATGCGATGGTGCAACCGGATAACTGTGAGCGAGTGCAACCTATGAGCACGTTTTCACAAACGGTTAGTGAAATCACTGTAACGCCTGTGTTAAATCCATTGTGCGCACAACGCCTTTCCGGCAGGATACCGCGCCGCTGGGAAATGAGTGACGCCCTGACGAAGAAAATCGGCCCGCTTTGCCCCGTTCCGGCAGGCGGGTAGCTGGCGATTTCTCTGGGATATCAAATAATAAGTGGAGAGACAGATGAGTGTAAGTACACCTTTGCTGGTGACCTTTTTGGTTTATATTCTTGGGATGGTATTAATCGGGTTTGTGGCTTATCGCTCAACCAAAAACTTTGATGATTATATCCTCGGTGGCCGCAGTCTGGGTAGCGTGGTTACGGCACTCTCTGCCGGTGCATCCGATATGAGCGGCTGGCTGCTGATGGGCTTACCGGGTGCGATCTTCATCTCCGGTATCTCTGAAAGCTGGATTGCGATTGGCCTGATTATTGGTGCCTGGCTCAACTGGAAAATTGTGGCAGGACGTCTGCGGGTTCAGACCGAGCATCACAACAACGCGCTGACGCTGCCGGACTTCTTCACCAGCCGTTTTGAAGATCACAGTAAAATCCTGCGCGTGATCTCCGCCATTGTCATCCTGGTGTTCTTTACCATCTATTGCGCCTCGGGCGTGGTGGCCGGTGCGCGTCTGTTTGAAAGCACCTTTGGTATGAGTTACCAGACCGCTCTGTGGGCGGGCGCAGCGGCGACCATTCTCTATACGCTGGTGGGTGGTTTCCTGGCGGTGAGCTGGACCGATACCGTTCAGGCGAGCCTGATGTTTTTTGCGCTGATTCTGACGCCGGTGTTTGTGATTATCGCGGTCGGCGGCTGGTCTGATTCGCTGGCGGTGATTGAAGCGAAGAGCCTGGAAAACCTCGACATGCTGAAGGGACTGAACTTTGTCGCGGTAATCTCCCTGCTCGGCTGGGGCCTGGGCTACTTCGGGCAGCCCCATATTCTGGCGCGCTTTATGGCGGCAGATTCGCATCGTTCAATCCGTACCGCTCGCCGTATCGGTATGACCTGGATGGTGCTTTGTCTGGCCGGTGCCGTGGCGGTGGGCTTCTTCGGTATCGCCTGGTTCCAGAACAACCCGACGCTGGCGGTTGGCGTTAACGCCAATGCGGAGCGGGTCTTTATCGAGCTGGCGCGTATCCTGTTCAACCCATGGATTGCCGGTATTCTGCTGTCAGCGATCCTGGCAGCCGTGATGTCAACGCTGAGCTGTCAGCTGCTGGTCTGCTCCAGCGCCCTGACCGAAGATCTCTACAAAGGCCTCCTGCGTAAAAATGCCAGTCAGAAAGAGCTGGTATGGGTAGGGCGTCTGATGGTGCTGCTGGTGGCGCTGATCGCGATCGCGCTGGCGGCTAACCCGGAAAACCGCGTGCTGGGCCTGGTGAGCTACGCCTGGGCGGGCTTCGGGGCGGCGTTTGGTCCGGTAGTACTGTTTGGTGTCTGCTGGAAGCGGATGAACCGCAACGGTGCGCTGGCGGGCATGATCGTCGGTGCGCTGACCGTGCTGGTGTGGAAACAGTACGGCTGGCTGGGACTGTATGAAATCATCCCGGGCTTCATTTTCGCCAGCATCGCCATTGTAGTGTTCACGCTGATAGGCCGTGAGCCATCAGCAGAAGCGCAGCAGCGCTTTGCCGCTGCAGAGGCGGAGTTCCAGACAAAATAAGCGAGGCGTTAATCGCCTGGCCCGTCCCGAAAGGGGCGGGCTTTTTTGTTACAAAGATAAACCACTCAAAGATGAAATTATCTCCACCGGCAACTTGTTTTTTTCTCAGCGATAATGATAATCGGTATCGTTTACACTTTACCTTATTTTACTGTTTATTGACGCTGCTTAACATTCAAGAGGTTGGCGATGTTTGTTCCTTTTCTCATCATGCTGCGCGAAGGGCTTGAAGCCGCGCTGATAGTCAGCCTGATAGCCAGCTATCTCAAACGCACCCAGCGCACCCAATGGTTTCCCGCGATGTGGGCTGGCGTGTTTATTGCCGCCGGGCTCTGTCTGGGCCTGGGTCTGTTCATCAATGCCACCACCGGTGAGTTCCCGCAGAAAGAGCAGGAGCTGTTTGAGGGCATCGTGGCGCTGATTGCGGTGGTGATCCTCACCTCAATGGTTTTCTGGATGCGCAAAGTCGCCCGCAACATCAGGGTCGAGCTTGAACAGGCGGTCGATCAGGCGCTGCAACGCTCAGGTCGTGGCGGTCTGGCACTGGTGCTGATGGTGTTTCTTGCCGTGGCGCGCGAAGGGCTGGAGTCGGTGTTCTTCCTGCTGGCGGCGTTTACCCAGGATGTCGGTTATGCGCCGCCGATTGGCGCAGTGCTGGGTCTGGCAACCGCGGTCGTGCTGGGCATGCTGCTCTACTGGGGCGGTATCCGTCTTAACATGGCCCATTTCTTCCGCTGGACCAGCGTATTCATCCTGTTTGTCGCCGCGGGTCTGGCAGCGGGCGCCATCCGCGCCTTCCACGAAGCGGGTTTATGGAATCGCTTTCAGGATGTCGCCTTCGATCTCAGCAATACCTTATCGACCCATTCGCTGTTCGGCACCCTGCTGGAAGGGGTGCTGGGTTATCAGGAGTCCCCAAGCGTCAGTGAAGTGACCGTTTACTTTGCCTACCTGATCCCGGCGCTGATTCTGTTCTTTATGCCTGCGCGTTCTGCTGCGTCGGCCACTGTGTAATTTGACATTTAACGGGCGCATCTTACGCCTGCAACATGATAGGGAAAGAGAGATGACAATGCGTTTCCGCCGCAAGGCACTGCTGCTTCCTCTGCTGGCAATCTCCGCAACGGCGGCCGCGGCGGTTCCTCAGGTTACCGTAAGCGTCACCGACAAGCAGTGCGAGCCGATGAGCTTAACGGTCAAGGCCGGTAAGACCCAGTTCCTGATTAAAAACAACAGCCAGAAAGCGCTGGAGTGGGAGATCCTCAAAGGCGTGATGGTGGTTGAAGAGCGTGAGAATATCGCGCCGGGCTTCAGTCAGAAACTGACCGCCAATCTGGAGGCGGGCGAATATGAGATGACCTGTGGGCTGCTGAGCAATCCAAAAGGCAAGCTGATTGTGCAAGCCGGTGAGGGTGCGGCAAAAAGTGCCACCTCAGCACGTATGCAGCTGGAAGGCCCGATCACCGAATACAAAGCCTATGTGACCGATCAGGTGAAACAGCTGGTGAGCAACACCCAGGCCTTTACTGACGCCGTTAAAGCGGGTGACGTTGAAAAAGCCAAAGCGCTGTTTGCTCCGACCCGTCAGTATTATGAGCGCATTGAGCCGATTGCTGAGCTCTTCTCCGATCTCGACGGCAGCATTGACGCCCGTGAAGATGACTATGAGAAAAAAGCGGCCGATCCTAAGTTCACCGGTTTCCACCGTCTGGAGAAAGCGCTGTTTGCTGATAACAGCACGAAAGGCATGGCGGACTACGCTGAGCAGCTGAATAAAGATGTGAAAGATTTGCAGGTGCGCATCAGCGAACTGGCCTTCCCGCCAGCCAAAGTGGTCGGCGGCGCAGCCGGCCTGATTGAAGAGGTCGCTTCCAGCAAAATCTCCGGTGAAGAAGATCGCTACAGCCGGACTGACCTGTGGGACTTCCAGGCGAACATTGATGGCGCGCAGAAAATCGTTGAGCTGCTGCGACCCATGGTAAGCAAAGCCAATCCGCAGTTGCTGGCCAAGGTTGACGCCAACTTCAAAAAAGTGGATGCGATCCTGAGTAAGTACCGCACCCAAACCGGTTTTGAATCCTATGAGAAACTGACCAGCGCCGACCGTAACGCGCTGAAAGGACCGATCACCGCACTGGCGGAAGATCTTTCATTACTTCGTGGCACCCTGGGTCTGGATTAATCATGAGTCGCAAGGAAGATGACGCGCAGCCTGCGCGTCGTCGGTTACTAAAAGGGCTGGGGCTGCTGGGTGGCGCGGCAGCGCTGGGCGGCGGCTGTCCGTTCCATGCAGCCGCCGCCGACAGCTTTTCGCCGGGGACGGTTACGCCGCAGGCCCGACAGCAGATGCAGCCGTTTTATGGTCAGCATCAGGCAGGTATCACGACGCCACAGCAGGCATCGATGATGCTGGTGGCGTTTGATCTGCTCAGCAGCGATAAAACGGAGCTGGTGCGTCTGTTCCGGTTGCTGACCCAGCGTATTGCCTTTCTGACCACGGGCGGTCCGGCACCGGTAGTCACCAATCCGCGGTTGCCGCCAATGGATTCCGGCATTCTTGGGGCGACTATCGCGCCTGATAATCTGACGATTACCGTGTCGGTCGGCAATTCACTGTTTGATGAACGCTTTGGTCTGGCGCCGCACAAACCGAAAAAATTGCAGCCGATGACTCGCTTTCCCAATGATTCGCTGGATGCCAGTCAGTGTCATGGCGATCTACTGTTGCAGCTCTGTGCCAACACCCAGGATACGGTGATTCATGCCCTGCGGGATATCATCAAGCATACGCCTGACCTGCTTGGCGTACGCTGGCGGCGCGAAGGCTTTATCTCCGATCACGCTGCGCGCAGTCAGGGGCAGGAGACCCCGATCAACCTGCTGGGTTTCAAAGATGGCACCGCCAATCCGGATACCCACAACCCTGCTCTGATGAATCAGCTGCTGTGGGTGACCGACGATCAGGACGAACCGGTCTGGGCGCGCAATGGCAGCTATCAGGCTGTACGGTTAATCCGCTTTCACGTCGAAATGTGGGATCGCACGCCGCTGGGCGAGCAACAGACTATCTTTGGTCGCGAGAAATTAAGTGGCGCGCCGCTGGGGATGCAGCATGAGCGCGACGTTCCGGATTACGCCCGTGATCCGGACGGTGAGGTGATTGCACTGGATGCGCACATCCGTCTTGCCAACCCCCGCACGCCAGAGACGGCAAGCAGCCTGATGCTGCGGCGCGGCTACAGTTACTCTGCGGGAATCTCTGCATCGGGACAGCTGGAGATGGGGTTGCTGTTCGTCTGCTATCAGCACGATCTGGAACGCGGCTTTCTCACGGTGCAGCGGCGCCTCAACGGCGAAGCGCTGGAAGAATATATCCGGCCTTTTGGCGGCGGTTACTTTTTTGTTTTGCCCGGTGTACCAGACGCCAGCCATTATTTAGCGCAGTCATTGCTGGAAGCCTGATTAAAATTCAACCACTGTGGGCGTCCCTGTTCTGGTCGCCCACGTTTTACGGTTTTCGTGCTTTGCTGACTGAGGTTAAACTGAGTTTTAGCGGTTTTTTGATGTATATAAAATAAGGTAATACGCTGTAATTAAAAGCTTTTACATTTTGCCTTAAAAGAAATGCATACAGGTGATTAGCAATTCTTTTGCCAGCAGGTAAAATTACTATTGCAAAGGCCCAACAAAATGGTGCACTTTATTAAACAGGCGTAATCGGATGTGTTGATGTATCACACTGGAGTTCGCGCATGGGTCGAGTCTTTAATGGAAAGTCACTGTCAGTAAATAGATTGCGCCTGACCGCGAGGGCAATTCTGCCTCGTTATTTCTTCCTTCCTTCAACCATCTCTTTTGTCTTATCGCATCCTGTTTTATCCGGTGTTCAGCTACGCTATTGCGCTGCTGCATACCCACTATCCTGTCCTGTCATGGCTCAAAAGGAAGCCAACTGAAACCTCTAAAGCGTTCACGTTATCGCAACGGGCCACCGGCCTGACGCAGGAAATGAAACCAACTGAAAGGTGCCACTATGGGAAGACAGAAAGCAGTGATCAAAGCGCGTCGTGAAGCAAGAAGAGTGCTTCGTAGTGACTCAAGAAGTCATCGTCAGCGTGAAGAAGAGTCGGTCACTTCGCTGGTGCATATGAGTGGACTGGATGCCATTGGCATGGCGCGCGATACGCGTGACCGGTTGCCGATTGAAGCCCGTAATGAAGCTCAGGCGCACTATCTTAACGCCATAGAGAGAAAACAGCTGATCTTCGCAACCGGTGAAGCCGGGTGCGGTAAAACCTGGATCAGTGCCGCAAAAGCGGCTGAGGCCCTGATTAATAAGGATATCGACAGGATTATCGTTACGCGCCCGGTACTGCAGGCGGATGAGGATCTGGGATTCCTTCCCGGCGATATTTCTGAGAAATTCGCGCCTTATTTCCGCCCGGTTTATGACATTCTGGTTAAACGTCTTGGCGCATCCTTTATGCAATATTGTCTGCGTCCTGAAATTGCCAAGGTAGAGATTGCACCGTTCGCCTATATGCGTGGTCGCACCTTCGAAAATGCTGTGGTAATTCTGGACGAGGCGCAGAACGTCACCGCCGCGCAGATGAAAATGTTCCTGACCCGACTGGGCGAAAACGTCACGGTCATTGTTAACGGCGATATTACCCAGTGCGACTTGCCCGCTGGGGTGCCTTCCGGTCTCGCAGACGCGCTGGCGCGTTTCGAAGAGGACGAGATGGTTGGCATTGTACGCTTCGGCAAAGAAGATTGTGTGCGTTCTGCGCTGTGTCAGCGCACCCTGCACGCGTATAGCTAGCGTTTGATTGAGTAGAAGTGTAGCGCCCAAACCCGGCTCCGGCCGGGTTTTCTTATTGTGGGGCAGCGGCTGCGCACGTGGTCGTTCCCCGGCGGGAGTTATCACGCTCTCTCAGAGTGAAATATGCAAAAAAAAGAGCCTGAACAAAAGTTCAGGCTCTTCTTTGAAGATGGCGGTGAGAGAGGGGTTCGAACCCTCGATACGTTGCCGTATACACACTTTCCAGGCGTGCTCCTTCAGCCACTCGGACACCTCACCAGATTTACTTCGCTGACCGCGATGGGTCAACGGGGCGGTACTATAGGGAGTCGGTTGAAAACGGTCAAGCACTATTTTTCTCTTTTGATCTATTCGCTTAAGCTCTGAACGAATCGATTTACTGCGGCATAAAACCCGCCGTTTTACCGGCCACATCCCGCCATACTGATGAGCCCGGTCAGGTGAGTTTTATAGCAGCAAATAAACCGGGGCGGCGTTCTCACCCTCGTTACTGGTCAGACGCTGCCCCGACTGATGCCGGAATCAGCTCTTTACTCTGTTAGCGAAACTTTTCCGCAGCTTCTGTAATTTCGGTGGAATGACCGCCATGCAGTAGCCGTTGCGCTGGCCCGCGCCTTCCCAGTAATCCTGATGATAAGCTTCAGCGGGATACCACTCTTTCAGCGGCTCAATGGTGGTCACCACCGGCACATCATGGTCAGCCTGAGCGCGGGCAATGGCGGCGCGTGCTTCCGCTTCCTGCTCTGCATTGGCCGGGAAAATGGCGGAACGATACTGGGTGCCAATATCATTACCCTGACGGTTAAGCTGGGTCGGATCATGCGTCACAAAGCTGATATCCAGCAGATCGCCAAAGCTGACTTTCTCCGGGTCGAAGCCAATGCGGATCGCTTCCGCATGACCGGTCGCACCGCTGCAGACCTGCTCATAAGTCGGATTCGGCCGGGCACCGCCGGTATAACCGCTTTCTACCGACTCTACGCCGATCACATCCTTAAATACCGCTTCGGTACACCAGAAACAGCCGCCAGCGATAACTGCGTATTCGATTGCCATAATAATTTACTCCTGTCAGGTCGAAAGAGGTGAATGGGGGCGCGGAAGAGCGCTTTCAACTAAATCAGCATCTCCGGTTTAAAATCGCCGCTCTTATCCAGAATTTTGTCGCTCATCACGCTGAACCGGCCTTCGCCAGTGTAGTGCAGGGTAGTGGGATATTCCGGCTGCTCGGCAACGTGTGCTTTAACAATCTCAAAAATAAACAGGTTGTAGTTAGCGACCATCGAATCGTCATAAAGCTGACACTCAAAGCTGGCAAAACATTCGGCAATCATCGGCGCGCCAACCACCTCAGCGGGTTCCGGCGTCAGGCCAAAGGCCTCAAACTTATCAATGCTGTCGCCGTGGCTGTTGCCGATTGCCACAACTTCATCAATCAGCGAGGCAGAAGGAATATTCAGCACGCACTGACCGCTGTTGCGGATCAGCTCGTGGCTGTGGTTCATACCGGCAATCATGCAGCCGACCAGTGACGGAGAAAACTCCAGCACCGTGTGCCAGCCGAGCGTCATGATGTCATGTTGATCTCCGTACTGCGAACTGAGCAGCAGCACCGGTCCGGGTTCAAGGTATTTGCGGGCTTTGCTGACCGGAAAAGCATATTTGTGCATGCGTTGGCTCATGGCGTAACTCCTGTAACGGAACGTAGCCATTAAGTGTAGAGCACCGGGCGGATGCAGCAGGCGTGTCAGCGGGCAGAAATGCGAGGTTGATGGCGGCGTCCGGCAGCGCAGACATTTTTAGCGGCAGTGTCGCGAGCTTAAGGTTTTCTTAATATGCAATCGCGATACTGCCTGCTTTAACTGAGGATGATGCTATGAAAACTGCTCCTGTTGCCCTGTCTGTGACTGCTCCGCGTCCGATGAGTGAATATGCTGCACTGCTGATTGCCGCAGCCACGGTCGTTCTGTTCCTCTCCGCCTGGTTCAGCGCTTAAAACTTCACCACGGCACGACAACCGCTTCGGTCGCGGCGGTTCTCTAAGAAAAACTGAAACCGGTGTAACTGGACGATGCGGCTGACGATGCTCAGCCCGAGTCCGATACCGCCGTAGCGGCTGTCCATCCGGATAAACGCTTTACTCAGCTCGCCACTTTTACTCTCATCAATTCCCGGGCCCTGATCTTCCACCACCAGCATCGGCTGAGGAGCTAACACCAGCTGCACACTGATGGTGCTGTTATCCGGGCTGTAGCGATGGGCGTTTTCGACCAGGTTACGCAGCAACATCTTCAGCAGCGTGGCATCACCGCGCACAAACTGCTCCTGCGGCAGATCGAGCACCAGCGTCTGCTGATGCGCCTCCAGCATGATACTCAGCTCTGCCTCCATTGGCAGGATCACATCTTCAATCAGCCCCACGTTCTGATAGGTGCCAGAGGTAAAAGACTGTCCTGCGCGTGCCAGATTCAGCAGCTGCGACACACTGTGCGTCATCTGATCCAGGCGCTGCACCAGCGGCTGAACTTTGACATTGCTGTTACGTTCGATTAACTCCAGATGGAGCCGCAATCCCGCCAGCGGCGTGCGCAGCTCATGTGCCACGTCGGCGGTGAACAACCGTTCGCGCTCCAGACTGCTGTTCAGACGCGCGACCAGCTGGTTTATCGCCTGCGTCACCGCATCGATCTCCTGAACCTGACTGTGGCAGGCGACGGGATCAAGATTCTCTTCGCTGCGACTCTCCAGTTCGCGCTGCAGCTGATAAAGCGGCCGGGTAATCCACTTCACCGCCTGATAGCAGAGCAGCAGCGTCAGGGTAATCATCACCAGACTTGGCACCGCCAGGCTGGCTACCGCTTCATGCACTTCACGCTTAACATGACTGTCCATGTTGCGCTTCTGCAGCTGCGCTTCCACCAGAAACTGAATCTGCTCTTTGCTCTCATGCCATAGCCAGACCACGCTGATCACCTGGAAAACCAGCAGGATCAGACCGATGGTCAGGATGAGGCGAAAGCGCATACTGCGATGATCGAAACGTCTTATCATGTTGCCTCACGAACGCCATCCTGCGTCACCAGCGCATAGCCAAAACCGCGCACGGTGCGGATAGCGCTTTTGCCGATTTTGTCGCGCAGATTATGGATATGCACTTCCAGGGTATTAGTAGAAGGCTCGGTCTCCCAGTTATAGATATCCTGGTAGAGAATTTCACGGTGAACCGGATTCCCGGCCTTGAGCATCAGTCGTGACAGAATCGCAAACTCTTTGGGTGTCAGATCCAGCAGTACGTCGCTGAGCGTAATCTGGCGATGGGTCATATCCAGCGCCAGCGCACCCACTCTGACATGACTGTCGCCCTGATTGACGTGGCGGCGAATCAGGGCGCGGATACGCGCCAGCAACTCATCCAGCGAGAACGGTTTGATCAGATAGTCGTCCGCGCCTGCGTCGAGTCCGGCAATGCGTTCGCTGATGGTGTCGCGTGCGGTCAGGATCAGCACCGGCGTCATCTTCTTCTGCCGCCGCAGTCGTATCAGAAAATGCAGTCCATCTTCATCCGGCAGGCCAAGATCCAGCACCACCAGGCTATACAGGCCGCTGGCGAAATGCGCTTCAGCATCCCGCACCCGCGTAACGCCATCACAGACATAGCCTTCACCTTCCAGCGCCAGCATCAGACCCTGCAGCAGCAGGGCATCATCTTCAACAATCAGTATCTTCATTAAGGTTGGCTCCGACACGACGTCAAAATATCATCCGCAGGCACATATTCGTGGGTCGCGGTGCCGGTTAATCCCAGCATGGTTGAAAACAGATTATCCTGTGAAAAATCGTCTGTCGCCGCCAGTTTATTCAGACAGCCGCGATTAACCGCATAACGTTTCTGATAATCATCGGAAAGCCAGATCAGCAACGGCACATGTTTCTGGGTGTCCGGCGCAATAGCATAGGGCAGGCCATGCAGGTAAGCACCATTTTCACCCAGCGATTCGCCGTGGTCAGACAGATAGACCAGGCTGGTGGTAAAGCGGTCCTGATGTGCACGCAGTACGTTAATGGCTTTATCGACGATGTGATCCACATTGACCAGCGTGTTGTCATAGGTGTTGATCAACTGTTGTTGCGAACAGTCCTGGATCTGGTTGGTGTCGCAGGTCGGTTCAAACTGACGAAACTGTGGCGGATAGCGATGGCTGTAAGTCGGGCCATGACTGCCAATGGTGTGCAGCACAATCACTGCGTTGCCTTTTAACTGGCTGATGTAATCATCCAGACCGTGGAACAGCACGTCGTCGTAGCACTCACCATCAATACACATGCCGGGCAGGTTCAGGCTGGTCATGTCCTGATGCGGAACCCGATCGCAGGCACCTTTACAGCCTCCATCATTCTCATTCCACAACACGCTGATGCCGGCGCGCTGAATAACATCCAGCAATCCCTCCTGATGCGCGGCCAGCACATCATCATAGTGGGCGCGCGGCATGTTGGAGAACATGCAGGGCACGGAGACCGCCGTCGCCGTCCCGCACGAGGTGGTGTGCGGAAAATAGATCACATCATCTTTCGCCAGTAAGGGGTTGGTCAGACGACCGTAACCGCCCAGCGAGAAGTTTTGCGCGCGTGAGGTCTCTCCCAGCACCAGAATAGTCAGGTTAGGTTTGCCACTGCTGCGGCTGGGCTGCAGATGCGCATCTTCACCAATGCGTATCAGCGGCGCGTTCTGTAACTGCTCATGCTTATACCAGGAGAGCGTCGCCGCAATGCTGTTAGAGGGGCTAAGCGCCTTTACCAGTTCACGGTTGTTGCGGAACAGCGAGGCGTAATCTTTATAGAAGAGCAGGGCGACCAGCACAATCAGCGCTGCTGACAGCAGCACGCTGAGCAGTCGCGCCAGCACGCCACGCCACTGCTGCTTTTTAAGTCGCGGCCAGAACACCAGCAACGCCATCAGCACGCCTGAGCTGAGCAGGGTTACGAGTAGCTTTGGCGTAATCAGCGCAAAAGATTCCGAGGCAGTAGTATCCATCATGTTGGTGATCATCGAGCGATCAATCACGATGTTATAGGTATGAATAAAGAACTGTGCCGACGCGGAGAGCAGAATAAACAGCGCGGCCAGTAGCCGATCCAGCCAGATAAACGAGGCCAGTGTAATCACGATATTGATCACGCTAAAGGCGACCAGCGGCATCGATAAAAATACCAGGGTGGTGTGCAGGTCGTTCAGTGGCATCACCGCCAGCACCTGACGGTAATAGACAATGTTAAGGAAAACCGCGATATAAACCGCAGCCAGAATCAGCAACGTAAGGCGGCTAATCAGCGGCCTTTTCAGAGTAAACGCCATGTGAGCAGGAACCCGAGTAATAAAAGTGTCACGAGAATGCGCTTTCAATATTAGGAATACCTTAAGAAGCTTAAGGTTTGAGGAGTGCCGACTCTGCCGGGTGCGATACGTGTGCGACTCCAGTCAGCAGCGGATCGGGCCCGGCTTTATCATCGGAAGCGCAGCAGAATTGTGTGGCGCTTTTATGCTGACTTAACCGCAGCGGCTGGCATGAAACCTGCATCTTTCTGGCATAACCCCTGTTAATGACTACACTTACTGTGAAGATGTTCTCAGTTAGCCAGTATTGTCAGCAATGCGCTTGCAAGTTTGAGGAGAGTGACCTATCCCGTTACCGCGTTTTATCCCTCAATCACCGCTTTATCAGAATTTCCCGCTTGCTGACCTGACTGCGTCAGGACATTCTTGTTTTAACTCAATGTTTTATTAAAATTCGATTTTCAGGAGAAGTAACGTGACCCAAGCGGCAGACACCCATGCCAGGTACCCGACATTAAGCAGCGGGCAGTACGCCTTCTTTTTTGATGTCGACGGCACGCTGGCAGCGATTCAGTCCCGTCCCGAAGCGGTATTTATTCCTGAGCAGGTCATCGCGCAACTGCAGCAGCTCTCTGCACTCTCGCAGGGCGCGCTGGCGCTGGTCTCCGGCAGACCTATAGAACAACTTGATGCGCTGGCCGCTCCCTGGCACGGCCCGGCTGCGGGCGTACATGGTGCAGAGCGCCGTGATGCAGAGGGTAATCTGCAACGCATCAGCCTGCCGGTCGAGGTGGAGCAATCGCTCAGGGCGGAATTGCAGAATGCTATGGCATCCTGGCCTGGCACCCAGCTGGAGGTAAAAGGCATGGCTTTCGCTCTTCACTACCGCCAGGCGATGCAGCATGAGCAGGATGTGATGCGACTGGCTGAACAGTCAGTGAAACGTTTTCCCGGACTGGCGCTTCAGCCGGGGAAATGTGTGGTAGAGATTAAACCGGCAGGTATCGATAAAGGCGCCGCAATCAGCGACTTTATGCAGCAGCCCCCTTTTGCCGGACGTACGCCGGTCTTTATTGGCGACGATCTGACGGATGAGAAGGGCTTTCTGGCCGTGAACGCACGGCAGGGCGTCTCGATCAAAGTCGGAGAAGGTTCCACCCAGGCCCATTATCGGCTTCATGATGTCGATGCGGTTTACGGCTGGCTGGAAAGAACATTATTACTATCAGATCAAGACAACGTCGGTAAGGAGTTTAGGTTATGAGTCGTTTAGTGGTTGTATCTAACCGTGTCGCCATGCCCGATGGGTCAAAAACCAGCGCTGGCGGTTTGGCCGTCGGTATTCTCGATGCACTGAAAAGCACCGGTGGACTGTGGTTTGGCTGGAACGGTGAAATCAGCGAGTACACAGGCGAAGAGGTAGAAGAAGTCACGGTTCAGGAACATGAAGGTATTGAGTATGCCTCGTTCCCGCTGAGCCAGAACGATTACGATCTCTACTATTGCCAGTTCTCAAACACTGTCATCTGGCCCGCATTCCATTATCGCCTTGACCTGGTTCAGTTCCAGCGGGAAGCCTGGGAAGGGTATTGCGACGTTAACGATGCGGTGGCACAGCGTTTAAAACCGCTGATCAAGCCGGATGATATTGTCTGGATCCACGATTATCACTTTTTACCGTTTGCAGCCGCGCTGCGTCGGGCGGGCATTAATAACCGCATCGGCTTCTTCCTGCATATTCCGTTCCCGACGCCTGAAATATTTAATGCGCTGCCGCCGCACAAAGAGCTTCTGGAAATGCTGTGCGAATATGACCTGCTGGGTTTCCAGACCGAATCGGATCGGGTGGCCTTCCTCGACAGCGTCAGCCAGCTTACACAGTTGCAGAATAAGGGCGACAAAAAACATCGCGCCTTTGGCAACACCTTTATGACTGAGGTTTATCCTATCGGGATTGAGCCAGACAGTATTAAAGAGATGGCCGAAGGGCCGCTGCCACCAAAAATGGCCGCCATGAAGAAAGAGCTGGGCGATGCACGCAATATTATTGCCTGCGAACGTCTCGACTATTCCAAAGGTCTGCCTGAGCGTTTTCTTGCCTATGAAGCGCTGCTGGAGAACTTCCCGCAGCATCGCGGCAAAATTCGCTACTCGCAGATTGCACCGACCTCGCGCGGCGATGTGCAGGCGTATCAGGATATCCGTCATCAGCTGGAGACCGAAGCAGGGCGCATCAACGGTAAATACGGTACGCTGGGCTGGACCCCGCTCTACTACCTTAACCAGCATTTTGACCGTCGCCTGCTGATGAAAATCTTCCGTCTGACCGATGTCGGTCTGGTTACGCCGCTGCGTGACGGTATGAACCTGGTGGCGAAAGAGTACGTGGCTGCGCAGGACCCGGATGATCCCGGTGTACTGGTGCTGTCGCGCTTTGCGGGTGCGGCTAACGAGCTCACCTCCGCGCTGATTGTAAATCCGTATGACCGTGATGAAGTGGCAGCCGCGCTGGATAGGGCGATTACTATGCCGCGTACCGAAAGGATTTCACGCTACAACGACATGATGGCGGTATTGCGTAAAAATGATATTACCGCCTGGCGTGAAGGCTTCCTGAAAGACCTGGAGCGCATTGAACCGCGCAGCGTTGACCACAACACGGTTAACAAGGTCGCGACCTTCCCAAAACTCGCCTGATATCTGTTCTGACTCAGGTTATGAAAGCAGCGGCGCCTCTACGGCGTCGCTGTTTTTTTTCGGCCCAGGTCACAGAAAACTCGCCTGCTATCTGTTAATGACCGTTTGCTACGATTCTACGCTGATAACGTCAGTGGCTGCCCGGAGTGGCCCGATAAATGCAGGTAAGCCCGGAAATCCCCGTCCTGTCAGCCCCTGCCGCTTTCTTTACCTTCTTTACTCAAGTTTCTCTTCAGGCTGCCGATAGTGATAGTGCCAACGCATAACCCTTCGTTAATTCATTCGACTTTCTTATATAACCCCTTGTTACAGTGGGAATCAGAGTCTGTACACCCGGTCACCACTGTTAACGCCAGGTTGCCAGAAATCTGACCTGCTGCCGTATAAACCTTAACGATTTCATTACTCACCCTCTGCGATACTCCCCTTAAGTAACTAATTTAAAAGCAAATAACCGCACGTCGCAGCAGCATAATATGCTGATAACCTTTCTTTGGGTGGTTCTAAATAGGGTGTTAAAACGATTAACACCCGATATTCATTCCGGACTGCGCAAAGCGTCGAATAGCGATGCTTTTACCCCCTATTAAACCTTTCTCAGGACCAATTGGACTTAAAATCGGGCTTTTTTGCTCAAAAAATGACCAGTCGGTAAGTAATGGTAAAGGGTTGCTGAAGAAATTTGCGTTAAAAGTGTGATCTGCGTCACACTTTATCTAAAATTTCACATCACTGTCGTTGTATGTCGAAATCAGACGATATAGATTTGCGTTGTTTTCGGAATAGTCCTAAAAAATGTAAGAAGACGTCACGGAAGATGTCCAGAACTCGAAAATAAAATGGCATGGATTTTCGACCTTCGGTGGGTCTGAAACCCACACAAAAATGGAAGGCGAAAACGGTGACATTAACGTTACATAAAGTTTTTTTTGCCATCTTTTGATTTAACAAACAGCAGCTCGAACCGCAGATTTATTCTGCGATACAGTTACGTCGCATCTCTCAGGATGGAAAAATAATGGGCACCTCTGAAGTACTGAAACATATTTACGATCTCAACTTGTCTTATTTACTGCTTGCGCAGCGTTTAATTAACCAGGATAAAGCTTCTGCAATGTTTCGCCTCGGAATTGACGAGAAAATGGCGAATGCATTATCTGAATTAACATTGCCTGAGATGGTAAAAATGGCGGAAACCAATCAACTGGTTTGCCAGTTTCGTTTTACCGATAGCAGCACCATTAATCGCCTGACGCAGGAATCACGCGTGGATGATTTACAACAAATCCACACCGGCATTTTATTATCGAGCCGTTTACTGCGTAATGCGTCTAAAGATGATG
The DNA here is from genome assembly GCF_011800405.1 of Pantoea sp. EKM21T. NCBI lineage: Bacteria > Pseudomonadati > Pseudomonadota > Gammaproteobacteria > Enterobacterales > Erwiniaceae > Pantoea > Pantoea sp. EKM21T. The sequence continues at coordinate 189,985 of NZ_JAALFV010000004.1, read as the reverse complement.
CACCTGCTAAAAAGAGAGCAATGTCATGAGTGAGAAAAGTATTGTTCAGGAAGCACGTGATATTCATCTCGCGATGGAGCTCATTACATTAGGTGCCCGCTTGCAGATGCTTGAGAGCGAAACCCAGCTGAGCCGCGGTCGTCTCATCAAGCTCTATAAAGAATTACGTGGCAGTCCGCCACCGAAAGGTATGCTGCCGTTCTCTACGGACTGGTTTATGACGTGGGAGCAGAACATTCATGCTTCTATGTTCTGTAACGCCTGGAAGTTTTTGCTGAAAACCGGGTTGTGCAGCGGCGTCGATGCCGTGATTAAAGCTTACCGCCTGTATCTTGAACAGTGTCCTCAATCGGACGAGGGCCCGCTGTTGGCGCTGACTCGTGCCTGGACCCTGGTCCGATTCGTTGATAGCGGTATGCTGGAACTGGCAGATTGTAAAAGCTGCAACGGCAGCTTTATTAATCATGCGCATCAGCCGGTTGGCAGCTTTACCTGCAGCCTGTGCCAGCCACCATCACGGGCAGTAAAAAGACGTAAACTTTCTGCAGAACCTGCCGATATGTTTCCACAACTGCTGGATGAACAGGTTAAACACGCCGTTTAAGTTTGTTCGCACTGTGGAAGCCATCCAGCAGCGGTTAATACCGCTGCTTTTTTTTTGCTTGCGGTTCAGGAATAACATCTGCGGCTCTCTGGCTTAACTTCCACCAACACGTTACGGACGTAAGGATTTTTTTGTGCTGATAATTATAGGTTACCTGATTGTTTTAGGCTCCGTGTTGGGCGGATATGCGCTGGTAGGTGGCCATCTGGGCGCGCTTTATCAGCCAGCCGAATTATTAATGATCGGCGGTGCCGGTGCCGGTGCTTTTTTAGTCGGCAACAACGGTAAGTCGATTAAAAAAACGCTGAAGGCGCTGCCTAAGTTATTTCGCGGCTCCAAGTACAACAAAGCGGTTTACATGGATTTGATGGCGCTGCTTTATCGCCTGATGGCGAAGTCGCGTCAGCAGGGTATGTTATCGCTGGAACGCGATATTGAAGATCCCAGCCAGAGTGAAATTTTTGCTAATTATCCCCGCATTCTTGCCGATAAACAGTTAGTGGATTTTATTACTGACTATTTGCGCCTGATGGTGAGCGGCAACATGAACGCTTTTGAAATCGAAGCGTTGATGGATGAAGAGATTGAGACCTACGAACACGAGTGTGACGTACCAGCGCAAAGTATTGCTGCAGTAGGTGATGGTCTTCCGGCATTCGGTATCGTCGCCGCGGTAATGGGCGTGGTCCATGCACTGGCTTCGGCCGATCGTCCAGCCGCTGAACTCGGTGCGCTGGTCGCGCATGCGATGGTGGGCACCTTCCTGGGCATCCTGCTGGCCTACGGGTTTGTCTCTCCACTCTCGTCAGTGCTGCGTCAGAAGTGTGCGGAAACCACCAAGATGATGCAGTGCATTAAGGTGACATTGCTGTCGAGCCTGAATGGTTACGCGCCGCAGATTGCGGTGGAATTTGGTCGTAAGACGCTCTATTCCGCCGAGCGTCCGTCGTTCAGCGAACTGGAAGAGCACGTACGTAACGCCAAGAACCCGGCTAAACAGACTTCAGACGAGGCTTCATGAAACACGGCAATCGCCCAATTGTGCTGATCAAAAAGCGCAAACATAAAGGCCATGAAGGCAGCCACGGATCGTGGAAGATTGCCTACGCCGACTTTATGACGGCGATGATGGCCTTTTTTATGGTGATGTGGCTGCTCTCAATCGCCAACCCGCAGGAGCTGGTGCAGATAGCAGACTACTTCAAAACACCGCTGAAGGTAGCGATTACCGGCGGGGCGCGCAGCAGCGACAGCGAGAGCCCGATCCCCGGCGGCGGTGATGATCCGACCAAAAAGATTGGCGAAGTGAACAAAGTCGTCGATATGGACGCCCAGAAACGCAAGCTGGATGAGATTCGTCTTAACCGGCTGCGTGAAAAGCTCGACCAGCTGATTGAAGCGGATCCGCGTCTGAAAGCGCTGCGCCCGCATCTGATCATCAACATGGTGGAAGAGGGGCTGCGTATTCAGATTATCGACAGCCAGAATCGCCCGATGTTTAAGACCGGTCGGGCCGAGGTTGAGCCCTATATGCGCGATATTCTGCGTGCGATAGCGCCAGTCCTTAACGACATTCCGAACCGCATCAGCCTGGCCGGACATACCGATGATTTTCAGTATGCCAGCGGTGACAAAGGCTACAGCAACTGGGAACTGTCGACAGACCGTGCTAACGCCTCACGCCGTGAACTGGTGATGGGCGGCTTAGACAGCGGAAAAATTTTGCGGGTGTTGGGTATGGCCGACACCATGCGCCTGAAAAATCGTGGCGGTAATGACGCCGTTAACCGCCGCATCAGCCTGCTGGTGTTGAACCACGACACCGAAGCGGCAATAGAAAAAGAGAACGCAGAAAGTGATGCCGTCCAGATCAGCGATCCGGCGGCCATTGAACAGATTACCGCACCTGCAACACCAGGCGGCGCGGTGAATACAGCAGCCCCCTCACAGCCGAGGTGATTCCCGTGAGTATGGACATCAGCGATTTTTACCAGACGTTTTTTGATGAAGCCGATGAGCTATTAGCGGATATGGAACAACACCTGTTGGGCTTAGACCCGCAGGAGCCAGATTCGGAACAGCTTAACGCCATCTTCCGTGCCGCTCACTCCATTAAGGGTGGGGCCGGAACCTTTGGTTTTACGGTATTACAGGAAACGACTCATATCCTGGAAAACATTCTGGATGGTGCTCGTCGCGGCGAGATGCAGCTCAGCACCGACATCATCAACCTGTTTTTGGAAACCAAAGATATTATGCAGGAACAGCTCGATGCTTATAAAACCGCGCAGGAGCCTAACGCGGAGAGCTTCAAATATATCTGTGAAGCGCTGCGCCAGCTGGCGCTAGAGGCCAAAGGTCTGCCGGTTGATGTTCCGGCCAGTGTTGCCACTGCCAGCGCAGAACCGGCCAGCACCAGCGGCCTGCGTGTACAGCTGATCGATCTCAAAGAGAAAGAGGTCGATCTGATGCTGGAAGAGATGAGTAATCTCGGCACCCTGACCAACGTACAGAAAGGCAGCACCACGCTGGATGTCTGCATTGATGGCGTCGGTAAAGATGACATCGTGGCGGTGCTCTGCTTCGTCATCGACGAAGCACAGATCCGCTTCCCGGCAGCAGACGAAGCCGTTGCCGCGCCAGCTGCTGTTGCAACCGAGGCCGAACCGGTGGTGGAAGACGTTCACACTGCCACCGTCACCGAACTGCCGGTGGCCGCAGTGAAGCGTGAAAGTAAGCGCGTCGCGGCCCCTGCCAAATCGAGCGAATCCACCAGCATCCGTGTTGCGGTGGAGAAGGTCGATCAGCTGATCAACCTGGTGGGCGAACTGGTGATTACCCAGTCAATGCTCGCTCAGCGTTCCGGCGAACTCGATCCGGTCGCGCACGGTGACCTGCTGAACAGCATGGGTCAGCTGGAGCGTAACGCCCGCGATCTGCAGGAATCGGTGATGTCGATTCGTATGATGCCAATGGAATATGTCTTCAGCCGCTTCCCGCGTCTGGTGCGTGACCTGGCCAGCAAACTCGGCAAAGAGGTCGAACTGACGCTGCTGGGCAGCTCAACCGAACTCGATAAGAGCCTGATTGAGCGCATCATCGATCCATTAACGCACCTGGTGCGTAACAGCCTTGACCACGGTATCGAAACGCCAGAGAAACGTCTGGTGGCCGGTAAAGTGGCAACCGGTAACCTGACGCTTTCAGCGGAACATCAGGGCGGCAACATCTGCATTGAAGTGTCTGATGATGGTGCCGGTCTGAACCGTGAACGTATTCTGGCTAAAGCCCTCTCATCGGGCCTGCCGGTTCACGAGAACATGAGCGACGAAGAGGTCGGCATGCTGATCTTCGCACCGGGCTTCTCCACCGCAGAGCAGGTGACGGATGTTTCAGGACGCGGCGTCGGTATGGACGTGGTGAAACGAAATATTCAGGAGATGGGCGGTCACGTCGAAATCGCCTCGAAGCAGGGCAAAGGCACCACCATTCGTATCCTGCTGCCGCTGACCCTGGCCATCCTTGATGGGATGTCCGTTCGTGTGGCCGATGAAGTCTTTATTCTGCCGCTGAATGCGGTGATGGAGTCGCTGCAACCGCGCGCCGAAGAGCTGAAACCGCTGGCCGGTGGCGAGTGCGTGCTGGAAGTGCGTGGCGAATATCTGCCACTGGTCGAGCTGTGGAACGTCTTTGATGTGCAGGATGCCAAAACCGAGGCCACTCAGGGCATCGTGGTAATCCTGCAAAGCGCGGGCAAACGTTACGCGCTACTGGTCGATCAGCTGATTGGCCAGCATCAGGTGGTGGTGAAGAACCTGGAAAGTAACTATCGCAAAGTGCCGGGCATCTCTGCCGCCACCATTCTTGGCGATGGTAGCGTGGCGCTGATTGTTGATGTTTCAGCACTGCAATCACTTAACCGTGAAAAACGTGTGGCTGGCGCTGCCGCCTGATTGATAACGAAAGGGTAAATAACATGAATGGAATGGCAACCGTGACAAAAATCGCTGGCGAAACTGTGGGTCAGGAGTTTCTGGTCTTCACGCTGGGCGACGAAGAGTACGGCATCGATATCCTCAAAGTTCAGGAAATTCGCGGTTACGATCAGGTAACGCGTATCGCAAATACCCCTGAATTTATCCGCGGCGTCACTAACCTGCGCGGCGTTATCGTGCCGATTATCGATCTGCGCGTGAAGTTTGCGCAGCCTGATGTTGAGTACAATGAAAACACCGTGGTTATCGTGCTGAATCTGGAAAATCGCGTGGTCGGTATCGTGGTTGACGGCGTCTCTGATGTGCTGTCGCTGACCCAGGATCAGATCCGTCCTTCACCAGAGTTCGCTGTGACCATGTCCACCGAGTACCTGACCGGTCTGGGTGCGCTGGGCGATCGCATGCTGATTCTGGTCGACATTGAGAAGCTGCTGAGCAGCGACGAGATGGCGCTGGTGGATAACCTGCGTAGCGCGTAATTGAATCATCACGGGCCGGTTATGGCTGGCCCGTGATAGTTTCACAGAGCGATAATTCCTTTCTAATCATACAATAAAGCCGCATTGCACTCTAATTTCCCGCTGTCACCTGCCGATAATCCCTCAGTCACTTTAATTACCTACTTTCTTCAGGGTTACTCATGTTAACGAAAATCCGTGTTGTCACCAGCCTGTTACTGGTGTTGCTGGTGTTTGGGCTGTTACAGGCCTTCTCCGGTTCTGTTTTCTACTCCGCATTAAGCCACGACAAGCAAAGCTTCGCCGTGTCGCAGCTGGCGATGCAAAATACGCAGTCGCTCAACGACGCCTATATGAGTCTTAACCAGAGCCGGGTGCTGCTGACCCGTATTCAGCTGCGTTTCGCCACCAGTAAGCTGGAAGGCAAAACGGCCGATGTCGCCACGCTGTTTGACGACAGCAAAAACTTTCAGCAGGCGGCCGCCGGTTTTTTCAAAGTCTTTAAAGAGACACCCGATACGCCGGGACAGAATAGTGAGTTAAACAACCAGCTGGAGCAGCGCTACAGCGACTATGGCGCTGCGCTGGATCAGTTGCAGACGGCGCTACAGGCAAACGATCTGATTGCGGCCGGTAAAGCCCCGGTGGCGCCAAGTCAGAGTGCGTTTCTGACGCTTTACCGTGAATGGCGAGCCGATCAGAATCGCCTGACTACGCTTGGTGTTGAAGAGAACAGTTCTGCTTACAGCCGTATGATGTGGATCCTCTCCACCATCATGGCTGTCGTGGTCGCCGTGATCGTGCTCTGCTGGTTTGGACTGCGCAAAATCGTGATGACACCCCTCAACAGCAGCATTAATCACATCCAGCATATCGCCCAGGGCGATTTAACCCAGCCGATTGTGGTGGAAGGGCGCAACGAGATGACTCAGCTCGCGGCCAGTCTGCTTGACATGCAGCAGTCACTGGTGCGCACGGTGACCAATGTGCGTGACGGATCGGATGCGATTTTCACCGGTGCCAGCGAGATCTCTGCCGGAAACAATGATCTTTCTGCCCGCACAGAACAGCAGGCTGCGTCACTGGAGCAGACGGCGGCCAGCATGGAGCAGCTCACAGCCACGGTGAAACAGAACGCCGAAAATGCCCGCCAGGCGTCACAGCTGGCACTCAGCGCCTCAGAAACCGCAGAAAAAGGCGGCAACGTGGTGGCGGGTGTCGTGAAAACCATGAGCGAAATCGCTGGCAGCTCGAAGAAGATTGCCGATATCACCAGCGTGATTGATGGCATTGCTTTCCAGACCAATATTCTGGCGCTTAACGCCGCCGTTGAAGCGGCGCGTGCCGGAGAGCAGGGTCGCGGTTTTGCCGTGGTCGCGGGCGAGGTGCGTAATCTGGCGCAGCGCAGCGCCCAAGCGGCCAAAGAGATCAAAGGGTTGATCGATGACTCAGTAAACCGGGTCAATGTCGGTTCGCAACTGGTCGGCACCGCCGGGGAAACCATGAGCGATATCGTCAGTGCGGTTACGCGCGTCACCGACATCATGGGTGAAATCGCCTCGGCCTCGGACGAGCAGAGTCGCGGAATCGATCAGGTCGGGCAGGCGGTCACTGAGATGGATCGCGTTACCCAGCAGAACGCCTCGCTGGTGGAAGAGTCCGCTGCCGCAGCCGCCTCGCTGGAAGATCAGGCCAGCCGGTTAAGTCAGTCAGTGTCGGTCTTCAAAATTAAACGCGGCGCGTTGCAGCAGACGCTGACAAAGCATCTGCCGATTGCCGCACCCGCTACGGCGGCGCTGGCACCACGCAAAGCCCTGACGGCGCCGGTCAGTGATACTCACTGGGAAACCTTCTGATGTCACGCTGCGCATCCTGCGGGATGCGCAGCAACCCCTCGCGATTCCTCTGCGTAAAGCCAAACTCAGCAGCTCATGCTGATAAAAATAATTACAAAAGCCACTTCTCTCCTGAAAGCGCTGAATAGCGTTAATTAATCCTGTTACATCGCCGATATAGCCGCTGCACCTAAATTAACCTGCAGGGGAACAAGATGTTAAAAAAAATAAAAGTGGTGACCAGTTTAATCGCAGTCCTGGTCATCTTTGGCGCGCTCCAGCTAGTCGCTGGCAGCCTTTTCTGGTCAGCCCTCAATAAAGACAAAGAGTCCTTTGCGCTGTCTCAGGTCTCTAATCGCAATGTCACCGAGATGACTGACGCCTATATTTCACTGAACAACAGCCGTACCACGCTGAACCGCGGCATGCTGCGCTTACAGACCAGCATGGCCTCGCAGATGAACGGCGGTCAGCTTGATGAGCTGATCAACAAAGCCAATACCCAGTTAGCGGAAGCCGATCGCCACTTTAAAATCTATTACCATCTGCCAACCACGTCGGGTCTTGACGAAACCATGGGCGACACGCTTGAAGCCGATTACGCTAACTACGAAAACGGCCTGAAGGCGATGGTAAAAAGTCTGCAGGCGCGTGACCTGGAAGGGATGTTTAAACAGAACATTGAGCAGAAACAGGTCGCGATGCAGGAGAGCTACAACAAATGGCGTGCGCGTCAGACTGAGCTTTCCGATCAGGGAATGGCGCAGAACCAGAAAGCCTTTAAACAGATGATGTGGCTGCTGGCCGCGATTGGTGTTGCGGTGCTTGCGGTGATTATTACCTGCTGGTTTGGCCTGCGTCAGGTGCTGATTCAGCCGCTGCAACAGCTGCTGGCACAGATTCGCGCTATTGCCTCCGGCGATTTGACCCAGCCGATTGTGGTTGAGGGGCGTAATGAGATGAGCCAGCTGGCAGCAGGCATCCATGAGATGCAGCAGTCGCTGGTGATGACGGTGGGGAATGTGCGTGACGGCTCTGATGCCATCTTTACCGGTGCCAGCGAAATCGCCGCCGGTAACAACGACCTGTCGGCCCGCACCGAAGAGCAGGCCGCTTCGCTGGAGCAGACCGCCGCCAGCATGGAGCAGCTCACTGCCACGGTGAAGCAGAATGCTGACAACGCCCGTCAGGCATCCCAGCTGGCGCTGACCGCCTCCGAAACCGCGCAGCAGGGCGGTAAAGTGGTGAATGGCGTGGTCACAACCATGAAAGAGATCGCCGGCAGCTCGAAGAAAATCGCGGACATTATCAGCGTGATCGACGGCATCGCCTTCCAGACTAATATCCTGGCGCTGAATGCGGCGGTTGAAGCGGCACGTGCCGGTGAACAGGGTCGCGGTTTTGCGGTGGTGGCCGGTGAAGTGCGCAGTCTGGCCCAGCGCAGCGCTCAGGCCGCCAAAGAGATTAAAGGCCTGATTGAAGACTCGGTGTCACGCGTCAACAGCGGTTCACTGCAGGTTGAAAGCGCCGGCAGCACCATGAATGAGATTGTGGGTGCCGTGACCCGCGTTACCGACATCATGGGTGAGATCGCCTCGGCTTCCGATGAGCAGAGCCGCGGTATCGAGCAGGTCGGTCTGGCCGTTACCGAAATGGATCGCGTGACCCAGCAGAACGCCTCGCTGGTTGAGGAATCTGCCGCCGCTGCGGCCGCACTGGAGCAGCAGGCCAGCGTCCTGACCCAGGCCGTCTCCGTTTTCAAAATTTCCCGCGCCTGATTTTTTCCTCTTTCAACATGGCGGCGGCGTAAAGCCGTCGCCATGCATAAAGTTCCCCCCGTCTCCGCCGATAAATACACACGAATCGCCAACCAATGAGGTGTTTATGTTTAGTCGAGTACGAGTCGTCTCCGGCCTGCTGTGTGTGCTGGCGCTGTTTGCGCTACTGCAGCTGTTTTCCGGCGGAATGTTTTTCAAAACTGTCAGTTCAGATAAAGAGAATTTTGCCTACAACCAACGCCTGAATACTTTGCAACAGGCGATGGGCACCTCATGGGTTTCGCTGGTTCAGGCGCGCAACACCCTTAACCGCGCCGGTATCCGTTTTCTGCAGGATGCACAGATGTCGGGCTCGGGTGCCAGCGTGAAAGAGCTGGTCGCCCTGGCGGGCGAGGAGCTGAAGCAGGCTGAAGTCAGCTATCAGATATTCAACGATAACCTGTCAGAAGAAGGCAAAACGGCCGAAAACGTCCGGGCGTTACAGGCGAACTACAACGCCTATCACGATGCGCTGGCGGAGCTGATGGTCTTCTTCACCGCCGGCAATTTCAAAGGTTTTGTAGATCAGCCGACCCAGAGCTACCAGGACAAGTTCCAGAAAGATTACAGCGAGTGGCTTGAGCACAATAAAGCGCTGTCTCAGCAGGGTGTGGAAGCCAACCAGCACGCGTATACCCGCTCCATCACTATCGTTATCGCCACGCTGGCAGTGACCTTGCTGATGATTATCCTGGTGTGGAACGTGATGCGCTCGGTGCTGATCCGTCCGCTGCGTCAGAGCATTGAGCATATCCAGCACATCGCACGGGGCGATCTGACCCAGCCGGTTGAGATTAGCGTGCGTAACGAAATCGGGGAGTTACTCACTTCGCTGCAGCACATGCAGCAGGAGCTGGTCCGTACCGTGCGAACCGTTCGAGACGGCTCTGATGCCATCTATACCGGTGCGAGCGAAATCTCCATCGGCAATAACGATCTCTCTTCGCGTACCGAACAGCAGGCCGCTTCGCTGGAGCAGACCGCTGCCAGCATGGAGCAGCTCACCGCGACCGTGAAGCAGAATGCCGAAAACGCCCGTCAGGCGTCCAAGCTGGCGCTGACCGCCTCTGAAACCGCGCAGCAGGGCGGCAAAGTGGTGGATGGCGTGGTCACCACCATGAAAGAAATTGCCGGCAGTTCCAAAAAGATTGCCGATATCACCAGTGTGATTGATGGCATCGCCTTCCAGACCAACATCCTGGCGCTGAATGCGGCCGTTGAAGCGGCGCGTGCCGGTGAACAGGGTCGCGGTTTTGCGGTCGTTGCCGGTGAAGTGCGCAGCCTGGCGCAGCGCAGCGCCCAGGCCGCCAAAGAGATTAAAGGTCTGATTGAAGATTCGGTTAGCCGCGTTAATACCGGCTCGGTGCTGGTAGAGAGCGCCGGTGACACCATGAGCAACATCGTCAGCGCGGTCACCCGCGTCACCGACATCATGGGTGAGATCGCATCAGCGTCAGACGAGCAGAGCCGTGGCATTGACCAGGTGGGCCTTGCCGTGACCGAGATGGATCGCGTCACCCAGCAGAACGCCTCACTGGTCGAAGAGTCAGCGGCAGCGGCTGCAGCGCTCGAAGATCAGGCAAGTCACTTAAAACAAGCGGTATCAGTGTTCAATATTGGTAAAGAATTTGTCGCTCAGGCCGTTAACAAGACAACGGCGATGAAAACTCTCCAGTCAGATGCACCGTTAGCCGTTGGTCGTTCGCCTGCTACCCGCAGCGACGACAACTGGGAAACCTTTTAAACGCCCGTGGCCCGGCCGCTATTGAGCCGCCGGGCATCGCAGCAGACAAATAATGTATTGAGTTCGGGCCAGGTGCAGAGATGAAAAAATCGACAATTTTAGATCAAAATGAGACGACAACGCTGCTGTCGCAAATGGTGCAGCGTTTACCGCTCTCCGATACGCATTTTCGTCGTATCAGCCAGCTGATCTATCAGCGTGCCGGTATCGTACTGGCCGATCACAAGCGTGAGATGGTTTACAACCGTCTGGTTCGTCGCCTGCGTACGCTGAATATCGATGATTTCGGTCGCTACCTGGCGCTGCTGGAGTCCGATCCGAACAGTGCCGAGTGGCAGGCGTTTATCAATGCCCTGACCACTAACCTGACCGCGTTCTTCCGCGAAGCGCATCACTTCCCGATTCTGGCGGAGCATGCACGTAAGCGACAGGGCAACTTCAGCGTCTGGAGTACCGCAGCGTCAACCGGCGAAGAGCCTTACTCCATCGCCATGACGCTGGCGGAAGCGCTGGGCACCGGACCGGGCAAGTTCCAGGTTCATGCCAGCGATATCGACACCCAGGTGCTGGAAAAAGCGGTGGCGGGTGTTTATCGCCAGGAGGAGCTGCGCACGCTGTCACCCGCGCAAATGCAGCGCTACTTCCTGCGCGGCACCGGTCCTCATGCCGGTATGGTGCGTGCGCGTCCCGAGCTGACCAATATGGTCACTTACGCGCAGCTTAACCTGCTGGCCAATGACTGGGCGCTGCCGGGTCAGTTCGACGCTATTTTCTGTCGCAACGTGATGATCTATTTCGATAAAGAGACGCAGGAGAAGATTCTGCGTCGGTTTGTCCCGCTCCTGAAGCCGGGTGGCATTCTGTTCGCCGGGCACTCAGAAAACTTCAGTCAGATCAGTAAAGAGTTCTGGCTGCGCGGGCAAACCGTCTATGGACTGACGAAGGAAAGATGATGAGCAAAATCACCGTGATGTGCGTAGATGACTCTGCGCTGATGCGGCAGTTGATGACTGAAATCATCAACAGCCATCCGGATATGGAGATGGTCGCTACGGCGCCCGATCCGCTGGTCGCCCGCGATTTGATTAAGCAGTTCAATCCGCAGGTGCTGACGCTGGATGTGGAAATGCCGCGCATGGATGGCCTCGATTTCCTGGAAAAACTGATGCGGTTACGGCCAATGCCGGTGGTGATGGTTTCATCGCTGACCGGGAAAGGCTCTGAAATTACCCTGCGCGCGCTGGAGCTGGGAGCGGTGGATTTCGTCACCAAGCCACAGCTCGGTATCCGCGAAGGGATGCTGTCTTACAGTCAGATGATTGGCGACAAAATTCGTGCAGCCTCCCGTGCCCGACTGCACAACCGTGCAGCGATGCCGGTGCCGGCGACGCTGAAAGCGGGCCCGCTGCTGAGTAGTGAGAAGCTGATTGCGATTGGCTCCTCAACCGGGGGTACCGAGGCGATTCGCCATGTGCTGCAGCCGTTACCGGCGACCAGCCCGGCACTGCTGATTACCCAGCATATGCCGCCAGGCTTTACCCGCTCTTTCGCCGAGCGTCTGAACAAGTTGTGTCAGATCACGGTAAAAGAAGCTGAAGATGGTGAGCGTATTCTGCCAGGCCATGCCTACATCGCGCCAGGCGCAATGCACATGGAGCTGGCCCGAAGTGGCGCCAACTATGTGGTGAAACTGAATGAAGGGCCACCGGTTAACCGGCACAAACCCTCTGTGGATGTGCTGTTTAAATCGGTGGCAACTTACGCCGGACGAAATGCGGTGGGGGTCATCCTCACCGGCATGGGCAACGACGGTGCCGCCGGGATGCTGGAAATGCATCGGGCAGGCGCCTGGACTATCGCCCAGAACGAAGCCAGCTGTGTGGTATTTGGCATGCCGCGTGAGGCCATTGCCACAGGCGGCGTGAGCGAAGTCGTGGATTTAAGCAACATCAGCCAGCACATGCTGGCGAAAATTAGCGCCGGACAGGCATTGCGTATTTAACAGGCCCGTCCCGCCGGGCGAGACAACTCAGGAGTAGATATGGCTGATAAAAACATGCGCTTTTTGGTAGTAGACGACTTCAATACGATGCGTCGTATTGTGCGTAACCTGCTGAAAGAGCTGGGCTTCAATAACGTAGAAGAAGCGGAAGATGGTGTGGATGCCCTCGGCAAACTGAAAGCGGGTGGTTTCGACTTCGTGATTTCCGACTGGAACATGCCAAACATGGATGGCCTGCAGCTGCTGCAGACCATTCGTGCCGACGCGGCAATGAGTTCGCTGCCGGTGTTGATGGTGACCGCGGAAGCGAAGAAAGAGAACATTATCGCCGCCGCCCAGGCCGGTGCCAGCGGATATGTCGTGAAGCCATTCACTGCGGCAACCCTGGAAGAAAAGCTGGGTAAAATTTTCGAAAAACTGGGCATGTAAGGGGATGTGATGAGCGACTTTCCGAAACCAACTGAGGATGCCGCGGCACACGACATCATTTCACGTATTGGCTCTCTGACGCGCATGCTGCGCGACAGCCTGCGCGAGCTGGGGCTGGATAAAGCCATAGCCGATGCGGCTGAAGCCATTCCTGATGCCCGCGACCGTCTGGATTATGTTGTGCAGATGACGGCGCAGGCCGCCGACCGTGCGTTGAACTGTGTTGAAGCAGCACAACCCCATCAGGATAAGATGGAAGCCGGGGCAACCCAGCTGAAAGGGCGTTGGGATGAGTGGTTTGAGAACCCGATTGAACTGGGTGATGCGCGGGAGTTGGTGACGGATACGCGCGCATTCCTCACCGCCGTGCCAGAGCATACCGCCTTTACCAACAAGCAGCTGCTTGAAATCATGATGGCGCAGGATTTCCAGGACCTGACCGGTCAGGTGATCAAGCGCATGATGGATGTGATCCAGGAAATTGAGCGCCAGCTGTTAATGGTGCTGCTGGAGAATATGCCAGAAGTCAGCGCTGAGAAGCGTCAGGAAGGCACCAGCCTGCTGAACGGGCCGCAGATTCACGCCGATGCACCGGGCGTGGTGGCGAACCAGGATCAGGTTGATGACCTGCTGGACAGCTTAGGGTTCTAGGTTTCGTCCGCCTGCGGGCGGGCAAAACAGCTGCAGGTTATAATAAACAGGGTCACCTTCGGGTGGCCCCGTTCCGCATTGTCAGACCCATCCCCGAAAGAACGCCTGTTTTCTTCATCTTATCTCCGCTTTAACTTAAGCCAGATTTGGCATCCTATGCTCAGAATTCCTGCCAACCGAGGTTTGTCGTGGCTGAAGATAGCGACGAAGACAAAACAGAATCGCCCACGGCCCACCGACTTGAGAAAGCGCGTGAAGAGGGCCAGATTCCGCGTTCGCGCGAACTCACATCCGTACTGATGCTGCTGGCCGGCATCATGATCCTGTGGATGGGCGGCAACATGATGGCGCACCGGCTGGCGGCGATGGTCGCCACCGGACTCCGTTTTGATCACGGCATGGTCAGAGATGACAAAATTATCGTCAGCCACATCGGCAGCCTGATCACGCAGGCACTGATGGCGCTGCTGCCATTGATGGGCGGTCTGGTGCTGGTGGCAATCGCCGCGCCCATGCTGCTGGGCGGTATCGTTTTCAGCGGTAAATCGATCAAGTTCGACCTGAAGAAGATGAGCCCGATGGCTGGGTTCAAGCGAATGTTTGCGGCGCAGGCCTGGACCGAACTGTTTAAAGGCATCCTCAAGACTATTCTGGTTGGCTCGGTGGGCTGGTGGTACATCTGGAGCCACTGGCCCGAGATGCTGCGGTTGATCAGCGAAGCGCCCGTCACCGCGCTGATTCACGGCATGGAGATGATCGCAGTCTGCTGTTCGCTGGTGATGCTGGGGCTGATCCCGATGGTCGGATATGACGTCTTCTGGCAGCTGCACAGCCACTTTAAAAAGCTGAAGATGTCGATGCAGGAGATCCGCGACGAGCATAAGCAGCAGGAAGGTGACCCGCACGTTAAAGGGCGCATCCGCCAGCAGATGCGCGCCGCAGCGCGACGCCGAATGATGGCGGATGTGCCGAAAGCCGATGTCATCGTCACCAACCCGACGCACTACTCGGTGGCACTGCAGTACAACGAGAAGAAGATGAGTGCGCCGAAAGTGGTGGCGAAAGGCGCAGGTGAGATCGCCCTGAGAATTCGTGAACTGGCTGCCGAACACCGCATCCCGGTTCTGGAAGCACCGCCGCTGGCGCGTGCGTTATACCGACATACTGAAATTGGTCAGCACATTCCCGGCGCGCTCTATGCCGCCGTGGCCGAGGTGCTGGCGTGGGTCTGGCAGTCGCGTCGCTGGAAGCGAGAAGGCGGCCTGATCCCAACCAAACCAAAAAACCTGCCGGTTCCGGCAGAGATGGACTTTGCAGGAGAGAGCAAAAACGATGGCTAATAACCTGGCCGCAAAACTACGTTTACCGGGCAACTTTAAAGATATGCAGTGGCAGGTGCTGGCCGGGCCAGTACTGATCCTGATGATCCTGTCGATGATGGTTCTGCCATTACCGCCGTTCATCCTCGATCTGCTGTTCACCTTTAACATTGCGCTGTCGATCATGATCCTGCTGGTGGCGATGTTCACCCAGCGGACCCTGGAGTTTGCGGCGTTCCCGACCATTCTGCTGTTCTCTACCTTGCTGCGTCTGGCGCTGAACGTGGCTTCAACCCGTATCATCCTGATGGAAGGGCATACGGGTGCCGCCGCGGCAGGACAGGTGGTTGAAGCGTTCGGCCACTTCCTGGTGGGCGGTAACTTCGCCATCGGTATCGTGGTGTTTATCATCCTCGTCATCATCAACTTTATGGTTATCACCAAAGGTGCTGGCCGTATCGCCGAAGTGGGCGCGCGCTTTGTGCTGGACGGGATGCCCGGTAAGCAGATGGCGATCGATGCCGACCTCAACGCCGGTCTGATCGGTGAAGATGACGCCAAACGCCGCCGTGCCGAAGTGACCCAGGAAGCGGACTTCTACGGTTCGATGGACGGTGCCAGTAAGTTCGTTCGTGGTGATGCCGTCGCCGGTATTATGATCATGGTGATCAACGTCATCGGCGGCCTGCTGGTGGGCGTGGTGCAGCACGGTATGGATGTGGGTCATGCCGCAGAGACCTATACGCTGCTGACCATCGGTGATGGTCTGGTCGCGCAGATCCCGGCGCTGGTTATCTCTACCGCAGCCGGTGTTATCGTGACGCGCGTTGCCACCGATCAGGATGTCGGCGAACAGATGGTCACCCAGCTGTTCAAAGATCCGCGCGTGCTGATGCTGAGCGCCGGCGTGATTGGTCTGCTCGGTCTGGTGCCGGGCATGCCGAACTTCGTCTTCCTGCTGTTCACCGCCGCCTTACTGGGTCTGGCCTGGTGGCTGCGCGGCCGCGAAATGCAGCCGAAGAAGAAAGTGGAAGTCACGGGCGGCATCGCCAAAACGGCGGATACGCCAGCCGCCACCGAAGCGTCGTGGACCGATGTGCAGCTGGAAGATACACTGGGCATGGAAGTGGGCTATCGCCTGATTCCGATGGTCGATCATCAGCAAAACGGTGAGCTGCTGGGACGTATCCGCAGTATCCGTAAGAAAGTCGCTCAGGATGTCGGTTTCCTGCCGCCGGTAGTGCATATCCGCGACAACATGGAGCTGCCACCGGCACGCTATCGCATCCTGATGAAAGGGGTGGAGATTGGCAGCGGTGATGCCTATCCTGGCCGCTGGATGGCGATTAACCCGGGCACGGCTGCCGGAAGTCTGCCAGGCGAAGCGACCGTTGATCCCGCCTTTGGACTGGCGGCGGTCTGGATTGATAGCGCGCTGAAAGAGCAGGCACAGATTCAGGGCTTTACCGTAGTTGAAGCCAGTACCGTGGTGGCAACCCACCTTAACCATCTGATTGGCCAGTTCGCCAGCGAGCTGTTTGGCCGTCAGGAAGCACAGCAGCTGCTGGATCGTGTGACTCAGGAGATGCCGAAGCTGACCGAAGATCTGGTGCCGGGTGTGATCTCGCTGACCACCCTGCACAAGGTGCTGCAGAACCTGCTGGTGGAGCGGGTGTCGATTCGCGATATGCGCACCATTATCGAAACGCTGGCGGAACACGCGCCGGTGCAGAGCGATCCGCAGGAGCTGACCAGCGTGGTGCGTGTGGCGCTGGGCCGTGCGATTACTCAGCAGTGGTTCCCGGGTAATGACGAAGTGCAGGTTATCGGGCTCGATTCCACGCTGGAGCGTCTGCTGTTACAGGCGTTGCAGGGCGGTGGCGGACTGGAGCCGGGTCTGGCCGATCGGCTGTTAAGTCAGGCACAGGCGGCATTGCAGCGTCAGGAGATGCTGGGTGCGCCGCCGGTGCTGCTGGTCAATCATCCGCTGCGTGCGCTGCTGGCGCGCTTCCTGCGCCGCAATCTGCCACAGCTGGTGGTGCTCTCTAATCTGGAGCTGAGCGACAACCGTCAGATCCGTATGACTGCCACCATCGGAGGTAAATAATGCGCTGGCTGGTGATGGCATTCGTGATGCTGCCACTGATGGCGCAGGCGGCCGGTGGTGCCTGGAGTGCCACGGCCAATGGGCCGCTGCTGGCGAACCGCGGCAGCTGGCAACGGGCGCAGCCGCTGACGCCGCCCGCCGACATTGGCGGGGAGGTCAGCGTTATTAACTGGCGTTATCAGCTGAGCAGACCGGCCCCGTCCGGCCTGCAGGTGCGCTTGTGCGGCGAACAGCGCTGCACTTCCCTGGAGGGGGCAAGCGGCACCACGCGCGGGCTGGCACATCTGAGCGCCAGTGAGACCCTGCATATGGTGTTTGGTTTCGCCGGAAGCGGGGCGCTGCCACCCGGATTACGGGTGGTGAGCAGTGAAGTGATGGTCAATTACGAGTAAGGATATCGTTGCTGAATTGACTGAAGGCGAGCCAGAGATCGCCTCCTGGCTCCCTTGTTACGTGATGACCCTGGCTGTAAACCGATGCTAACCCTGACCCAGCGGCTGACAGATAATTGACCCGTTTCAAATCCCGTCATGACCAGTGCGTTATAAAGCTTTTCACGCCAGCTGATTCTCTTTCTGCACCAGAAAATCCTTCAACGGTGTTACGCGACTGATCTCCTCCTGTGCCCTGGCATCATGCATCACTTCCCAGATATCGACACTGTTTTGCAGATTAAGCCAGAACTCAACGCTGGTTTCGAAGGCTGCAGCCAGCCTGAAAGCCATATCCGGCGTCAGCTTCCGGTTATTGTTGACCAGGGCGCTGACGGTGTTGCGGTGCACTTTTAGCATCTCCGCTAAGTCGAGAATCTTCAGGCCGGTTGGCTCCAGATATTCGTAAAGTAATACGTCACCGACAGTGGTCGGTTTGCGGGTCGCCTGGTTCATAGTCTTGCTCTCTTTATTACTGACAGAGGTTGATGTGTTACATGCTGTCTTACAGCGCCTGATGCAGCCAGGCTCAGTTTTCATCGCTTGTGCGTTTTATAGCTATGAGCATCCAGATAAAGGTCAACGGCCTTACCTTCTATCCATTTAAAGATCAGCCGATATTGCTCATTGACCCTGATTGAAGCATATCCCTCGAGAGGCGGGTTTAGCTCCTCATAACGATTGCCAGGCGGCGACTTTAAATCCTTATAGCTAATCGCCGCATTGATGATGTCGAGCTTTCGCGCCAGCGCTGATGAGAGGCTTGACGGTATTCTTTTGGAAAATTTGCCATATAAAAAATAATCCTTAAGCCAGTCATCCCTGAAACTTTCAATATTCCTTAACGTTGCCACCTCATTACCTCCCTGTATCACACTGAAGACAATTTAACGCACCGATGCACAGTGCGCAAGTGCGTAGTTTGTATTCAGGCGTTCACCCCCTTCATTCCCTCCTCAGAGTAGCGACCGCCTTTAACTTCAATCTGCTGATGAACAGCGTTCAGCATCGCGATATCTTCCTCTTCCAGCTCGATATCTGCGGCCTGCGCGTTTTCAGTAAGGTAAGCGATCTGTTTGGTGCCCGGTATCGGCACAATTTTGTCATACTGTGCCAGTAGCCAGGCCAGCGCAATCTGCCCGGTGGTGGCGTGATATTTCTCAGCAAGTGGCGTCACCGCGTTAAGAAGCTGGAGATTGTGATCGATATTTTCCTGCCGGAAACGGTCATTATTTTTGCGGAAATCACCCTCGGCAAAATCGCTGTTTTTACGGTATTTACCCGTCAGGAATCCTCTGCCCAGCGGCGAATAGGGCACCAGTCCGATACCGAGCTTTTTCACCATAGGGAGAATCTCCTCTTCGATGTCACGCGTCCAGAGTGAATACTCCGTCTGCAGCGCGGCCACCGGATGGATCGCCTGCGCCCGATTCAACGTTGAAGCCGACGCTTCACACAGCCCAATCCGGGCAATCTTTCCCTCCTGCACCAGACGGCTGAGACACTGCATGCTCTCCTCAATCGGTGTCGCCGGACTGATCCGATGCAGATAAAAGAGATCGATGCGCTCAACGCCCAGCCGTTTCAGTGATGCATGGCAGCAGCGGGTAATGTAGTCCGGCTGATTGTTAATGGTGCGGGCATAGGCCTCGTCAGCAGGACGCTCAATCCCACATTTGGTGGCCACGGTGAACTTCAGCCGTTCGGCCTGATTGAGCCCGGCAAGAAACTGACCTATCAACTGCTCGTTGTGACCGCGCCCGTAAAGATCGGCGGTATCGATAAAGGTGATATCCAGATCGCGCAGCTTATTGAGCAGTTGCAGGGAATGACGGTCATCGGTCTGACCATAAAATTCGCTGAGCCCCATCGCGCCATAGCCGATTGCGCTGACGTCCAGACCCTGAGTTAACGTTCGCTTTTTCATTGTCGCTCCTCGTATGTGAGACGCGATTGTTTCACTCCGCGTGAAAGCAATGAATTGCTCTTTCCGTCATGCAAAAAAGGTATCAGGCGGATGAAAGGGCTTCAGACATCTATCCGGCGTGTCGACACACTAAGCCCTCAGCAACAGGCTGAGCGTGAATAAGAAGTAAGAAGAGTGTGGTGGTGCTTCGCTCTGTTTGAACGGCACGGCATCATGCGGACTTTATCGCATCCCCGGGATGAGAGAGTTCTCTCAGCGCATTAAGAACGGCCTCATTTTTTTCATCGGCGCGAATCGCCGCGTAAACATCAATCGCCAGCTGCTGTGCCGCATCTTCTGTCAGCGGGCGATAACAGAGACCTGCCTGATTAAAGGTGCATTTTGACTGCGGCATCAGGGCGAATCCTTTTCCTCTGGCGATGTGCGACAGCATCAGCAGGGAATCGTCCGGCTCTCTCACCCGTTTCAGCGTGACGCTGAGTGTGGCGAAGTAGCGCTCGCATTTATCGTAAAACAGCGGATTGGCGCTGCGGGCAAACCAGAACAGCGGCAGATCGGCCAGCGCTTCCAGCGAGACCCGTTCCGCCACACTGGCAGGATGCGCCGACGGTATGGCAATCAGCAGCGGCTCACGGTAAACCCAGGCGTACTGAATGGTGTCTTCCGTATCCGACCCCTTTTCTCCGGTGAGTATTAAATCCAGACTGTTTTTGGCCAGGCTTTGCAAAAGCTGAGGGGAGGTCAGGCGGGGCATCTCCATCTCTTCGCTGGCATGAAAAGCGGCGAGCTGCCGGTTAAGTGGCGCAATCAGTTCAAAGTTCAGCGTGCGGGTCAGCCCGATGCGTAGCCGTGCCGCGGCGGGCTGCGCATCCTGCTTCAGGGCATTCAGCGCAGTCAGGATCGCTTCCGCCTTCGCGACCAGCGCACGGCCAGAATCGGTGAGCGTTACCTCATGGGTCGTGCGGCTGAACAGCGAGTGGCCCAGCAGATCTTCCAGACTCTGAATCTGACGGGTCAGCGGCGGTTGCGTCATGCTGAGACGTTCTGCGGCCCGGCGAAAATTCAGCTCGTGCGCAACAGCCAGAAAGCACTGCAACTGTTTTATGGAGGGAAGGTGGCTGCTGATGAGGTGCGCGGCTACAGACATAACACCATCCTGCTGCGAAGATTTGGGGGATCAGAGCGGATATACGAATTCAGCAACGGAGAGGGAAACCCCTCTCCGTTTCAGAGATTACATGCGCTCGACGGTGTCGATGCCCAGCGTATCCAGACCCTGCTTCAGCGTCTTCGCGGTCAGCGCGGCCAGCTGCAGTCGGCTCAGACGTGTTGTGTCTGATTCTGCGGTGAGAATCGGGCAGTGCTCGTAGAATCCGGAGAACAGACCGGCCAGATCGTAGAGATAGGCACACATCACGTGTGGCGTGCCGTCACGAGCGACCTGCGTAATGACCTCTTCGAACTGCAGCAGACGGGTGGCCAGCTGCGCTTCACGCTCTTCGCTGATCACAATCTCCGCATCCAGCGAATCGGCATCAATGCCCGCCTTGCGGAACACGGAGAGTACGCGGGTATAGGCATACTGCATGTAAGGCGCGGTGTTGCCTTCGAACGCCAGCATGTTGTCCCAGTCGAAAATGTAATCGGTGGTACGGCTTTTTGACAGGTCGGCGTATTTCACCGCGCTGATGCCAACCACTTCCGCCAGCGTTTTCACTTCTGCTTCGCTCATCTCCGGGTTCTTCTCACGCACCAGCGTGTAGGCACGCTGATAGGCTTCATCCAGCAGATCGGAGAGCTTGATGGTGCCGCCGCTGCGGGTTTTGAACGGACGGCCATCTTTGCCCAGCATCATGCCGAACGCATGGTGCTCCAGCGGCACTGATTCCGGCACATAACCCGCTTTACGGACGATAGTCCAGGCCTGAACCAGATGCTGATGCTGACGTGAGTCGATGTAATAGAGTACACGATCGGCTTTCAGCGTTTCGTAACGATATTTCGCACAGGCGATATCGGTGGTGGTGTAGAGGTAGCCGCCATCCTTTTTCTGGATGATGACGCCCATCGGTTCACCCTCTTTGTTCTGGAATTCATCCAGGAACACCACGGTCGCACCTTCACTCTCTACCGCTAAGCCTTTCTGTTTCAGATCGGAGACGATGCCAGGCAGCATATCGTTATAGAGACTTTCACCCATAACATCGTTGCGCGTCAGCGTGACGTTCATGCGGTCATAGATTTTCTGGTTCTGACTCATGGTGATGTCGACCAGCTTCTTCCACATCTGGCGGCAATAATCATCGCCGCCCTGTAATTTCACCACATAACTGCGCGCGCGCTCGGCAAACTCAGGATCTTCATCATAAGTGCGCTTGGCTTCACGGTAGAAGCCTTCGAGATCGGCCAGCGCCATCTCTGCATGATCTTCATTCTGCTGCTTTTCCAGGAACGCGATCAGCATACCGAACTGCGTTCCCCAGTCGCCAACGTGGTTCGCTCGGATCACTTTATGGCCGAGAAACTCCAGCGTGCGCACCGCCGCATCACCAATGATGGTGGAGCGGACGTGGCCCACATGCATCTCTTTCGCAACGTTAGGCGCGGAGTAGTCGACGACGATAGTCTGGGGTTCGGCCAGCTGCACGCCAAGGCGCGGCAGACGCAGCGCTTCCCGGGCATGGCTGGCCAGCCAGTTGTGGTCAAGGAAGATATTGATGAAGCCCGGCCCGGCAATTTCGACTTTGCTGGCGATGCCGGTCAGGTCGAGGTGCTGAATCACCGTTTCCGCTAATTGTCGCGGTGCCTGTCCCAGCTTTTTCGCCACGGCCATAATGCCGTTGGCCTGATAGTCTCCAAACTGAACCCGGGCGGATTGGCGAACCTGGGGTTCGCAATCGGCGGGTGCGCCGGCTAAAACCATTGCCTGACTGACTTTTGCGGAAAGAAGTGCCTGAATATTCACCGAGTTACCTTCATGTGCTGAGCAACGCCCGGACCAGAAAGCCGGGCTGTCATCATCTTGCCTGAGCGCATCGCGTCACGAAGAGGCAGAAACGGATGGGGCAGACAAAACGGAAAAAAATGAGGGGAAAAGTATACGTGAAATGTCAGTGGGCGTCAGCAGTTGGATGAAGCGGGGAAACAGAGCTTAATAGATGTTTCCCTGAAGCATTAACGACGTCGCAGATGACGGCGTGGGTTCTTTACGCTTTTATCTTCACGCACCTTCCAATGGCGGGAGATTGCAAATCCCATCAGTGCGATCAGGACAGCGACAACGATGAGCATAGACATAGAGCCATTCCTTTTGGTTGTGTTAGGTCAAATTTATAGGAAGGCGGGGTGGGCTGCAATTGTTTGCCAGGTAAATGAGAGTTATCTTATTGTATTAAAGAAGTTGATATAAATCATATATTTAACATGCTTTCATCAAGGAACTCATGGTCCTAAACAGGAGATAAATCCGAAATGAAAGATGTTATTATGAGGATTAGCGTTAAATTTCGGGCCAAATAAGATGAATCTTATCATTATGTGATGCTCAGCACGCGGCGCGCCAAAAGGCAGGCGGGTTATAAATGCTAAACAAATTGAGAGGAAGTGGGGTAGTGAAGAGATCTTTTCCGGCAGAATTGGATGATTTAAAGACAGATTTAGGACGTTTTGAAGAATCGTTGCAAAGTTTTGCGCAGCGGCTCGGTTTGCGCCTTACCGATCTGGAGGTGGACCATATCGCCGTGCGTTGCCATCAGGACACAACGGCGATGCGCTGGCAGCAAGGTTTGCAGCAGATTGGCACGCAGTTTTCGGCGGCGATGATCAACGGCAGGAAGATTTGCCTGTTTAAACTCCATGACCCGCTGATTGTCGCAGGCAGGCAGATTGATGTGGTTGAACTGCCATGGCCGGGTGAAAAGCGTTATCGCCATGAAGGCTGGGAGCATATTGAGGTGGTGTTACGGGGCGATCATCAGACGCTGGGCGTGCGTGCGATGGCCTTGCTCTCAGATGAGGCACTGACGCAGCCGGGTATCTCATTTAAAACCAGTTCACCACAGGGCGAGAATGAGCGCCTGCCCAATCCGACCCTGGCGATTACGGATGGGCAGACGACAATCAAGTTCCATCCGTGGCGACTGGAGGAGATTGTCGCCAGCGAACAGAACTAAAGGCGGGCGGCTAACGCACGCTTCAGGCGCGCAACGGCTTCGTCGAGCAGCGCGCGGGTACAGCCGAAATTGAGCCGGACAAACTGGTCATTGCCAAACTCACGTCCGGCGGTTAAGCCCAGCCCGTGCTTTTCAAAATAGAGCGCCGGACTGGCCACACCCAGCGCGCTGGCGTCGATCCAGGCCAGGTAGGTCGCTTCCGGCGAGGCGAGTGACAGGCCGGTCATCTTATTGACCTGCGACACCAGCCAGTCACGGTTACTGCGCAGATAGGCATTCTGCGCATTCAGCCAGGGCTCACCCTCGCGCCATGCCGCTGCTGCTGCCGTGAGTGCCAGAATATCAACATCCGGGACAATGCCGCGTCGTACCCGGTTGAATTGCGCGCGCAGCCCGGCGTTAGGGATGATGGCGATGGAAGCCCCCAGACCGGCAATGTTAAAGGACTTTGAGGGCGACATCAGCGTCACGCTACGCTGGGCTGCATCTTCGCTCAGTGAAGCAAAGGGTATGTGCTTAACGCCGGGTTCCAGCAGCAGATCGCTGTGGATCTCGTCGGAACAGACAATCAAATCGTGCTTCTGCGCAAATTCCAGCTGCGCCTGAAGTTCCTCGCGGCGATAGACGGTACCGCCCGGATTCTGCGGGTTGCACAGCATTAACAGCCGCGCTTTATCGTCCAGCTGACCTTCCGGCGCAGCCAGATCCAGCAGCCAGCGTCCCTCTTGCAGCGTCAGTGGCAGCGTGATCTGACCGCGCTCTGCCAGTTTTGCTGCACCGCGAAACGGCGGATAGATGGGTGTTGGCGCAATCGTCAGCTCATCAGGCGCGGTGAAAGCGCGCACTGCCAGATTGAGCCCGCTTACGACACCCGGCAAAACCACAATCCATTCCGGATTAACGTGCCACTGATAGCGCGAGGCGAGCCAGGCTATCGCACTATCGATAAATTCAACTGGCGTGTCGCCATAGCCAAAAATCCCATGTTCGGCACGGGTTTTAATCGCATCGATGACGCAGTCAGGCGATCGGAAATCGGTGTCTGCCACCCACAACGGCAGAATGTCCTGGTCCGCATATTTGTTCCATTTAAGGCTATCGCTGTGACGACGGTCTATCCGTTGGTCGAAATTGAATGCCATAGTTAACTTTCCCGGTAAACTCATTCCAGCAGCCAGACTAACTGATGAATCTGCCTTGAACCAGAGTCATGTAAAGGAGAAGAGAATGACCACACTGGAAATTTGCTGCTATGGCGTGGATTGCGCTGTGACCGCACAACAGGCGGGCGCCGATCGGGTTGAACTCTGTGCCGCACCGCGTGAAGGCGGCCTGACCCCATCAGCGGGGATGCTGAATGCCGCCAGGCAAGAAGTTTCGATTCCGGTTCATCCTATTGTCCGGCCACGTGGTGGCGATTTTTGTTACACCGCACGCGAATTTGAAGCAATGAAATCGGATGTGGCGTTAATCCGTGAACTCGGTTTTCCTGGTCTGGTGATTGGGATGCTGGATGAAGATGCTCACATTCATCATGGTCAGATGCGGCAGATTATGGCGCTGTGTGACGGCCTGGCCGTGACCTTTCATCGCGCCTTCGATCTCTGTCACAGCCCTAAGCGTGCGCTGGAAGAACTAACCGATTTGGGTGTGGCGCGTATTCTGACATCCGGTCAGCAGCAGAGCGCTGAAAACGGAATTGCATTACTCAGGGAACTAAATGAGGCCAGCACCGGTCCTATTATTATGGCGGGTGCCGGGGTACGTCTCAGCAACCTGCAAAAGTTTCTCGACATGGGGATTGATGAAGTTCACAGCTCGGCCAGCCGCCTTGTCGCGTCGCCGATGCGCTACCGTAAAGCGGGGGTCTCCATGTGTTCAGAAGCCGAGACTGACGAGTTCAGCCGCTACTGTGTAGACGGCGATGTGGTTGAGGCGATGAAAAGCGTGATGCAGATGAGCACCGTTCGGGTCGCCTGAACCACAACAGATTTTGCCGCGCAGCACGCCGATCATTGACGTGGTGTTTGCAAGTACCAAACCCCAGTATCCTTGCTGGGGTTCTTTTTGTGTAAAGCACACGCCGTCCCGGCTAAATCTTTTTGCGCTTTCTCTGGCATGTTATTGATGTCAGAGGGATCTGAAATCTGGCTGCAGCGAAGTTATCACTCTTTCGCCTGGCTCGATAAAAATCACCTGCCCCTTATTAATCATTACATGTCATCCAGGACTTCCCGTCCCGGCAGCAACGTAATCATTCGTTTTCTTCGTTATGCTGATGCCGCGTCGCCTCTCCGGTCCTTAAAACCTTAAAAGGCGATGCAGGCTGAAATCTTCACAGATTGCCGCTGTTCATCACCGCAGCGTTTACACTGAAAGCAACGTCGCCTGGAAAAGTATCCTATGAAACCCAATCCGATTGCTGTCCTGACTCTGATTCTGACTGCTCTCTGCAGTGGCAGCGCTGCGGCCAGCGCATGCAGCCCGAACAACGCTGCTGTGGCTAACAGCAATAACCTGATTTTGCTGGGCGGGAATGCGAAAGGCGCGGTAAAGCAGGTGGTTGCGGGTGAGTTTGGTAAAGATGTGAATTCGCAAAAGCGCGTACTGGGGCAGTTTGACGCCTGTGGCGATCTGACGGTTGCCGACGTCAGCTATGACAAAAGTGAGCGCAACGTTATTCTCAGTATGGAGCAACACATTGCCCGGGTGCAGGGCGGCTGGGTGGCGGAATATGCGTATCTGGTAAAAGTGCTGAAAGAGGGCAAAGAGGTGGTGGTCGATAACCGACAGGGGACGATTAACTGGCAGAAAGGTCAGCATGGCAACATTACCAGCGCCTCCGACAGGTTTACCAGCATGGGTAAAAGCGGCTTTACCGACACGACTTACCGTTATGATCGGCAGTTCAGGCTGGAGAAGAGCGTGGCGCGCGGCAGCGATCCCCTGACTAACGGTGAAAATCATTACCACTGGAATCCGCAAGGTCTGGTGACCCGCACCACATCGGCCCGCAGCACCGACAGTTATACCTACGATCCCCAATGGCGTGAAGTGCGGCTCAACGGCACGGCGACCACACCGCTGAGCACCATCCGGTCAGTAGATGAGTGTCAGTCCTGGGATCAGGTGGGTAACTGTACCCTGAGCTATCTGCACGAGACCGAAATCTTCACACGCGGCACTATTGAGCGCCATCTCAGTTCCGCCTACAAATATGAGTACTGGGACCAGCCAGCGGCGGCGGAGTAAAAGGCGATCGGATGATCGCCTGTCGGGTGGTTATTTAACCGTCTGACTAAAGGCATCCAGCGCCAGCAGCGCGTTTGCAATATCTTCCGGTGAAAGGTTTGGATTAAGGTTTTTCAGCGTGTCGCCCTCACTGTTCGCCAGTGCACCCACTTTAACCAGATTCTCCCAGCTCTCATTTTCCAGATGCAGTTCCCGGAGCGTGGTCGGCATGTTGATCGCGCGATAGAAGCGGATATAGCGCGCAATGTCCTCATCCGGACGCTTCTCAAGCACCATCTGCGTCAGTGTGCCGTAGGCGACTTTCTCGCCATGGGTCAGATGGTGGATATCACCATCAATCGCGGTGAACCCATTATGAATAGCGTGCGCAGCTGCCAGCCCTCCGTTTTCAAAACCCAGCCCTGATAGCAGCGTATTCGCCTCAACCACCGCTTCCACGGCGGGCGTCACTCGTTTTTGGGTGACGGCAACATAGGCGCTGTAACCCCATGTAAGCAGCGTTTCTTCACAGGCACGGGCAATCGCCAGTCCGGCAATTGTCGGATCACCATTGACCATCGATTTTGAATGCGAACGCGCCACCGCCTGCGCTTCAACCCAGGTCGCCAGTCCATCGGCAATGCCGGAGGCAAAGAGTCGTGCTGGTGCACTGGCGCAGACTGCGGTGTCCACCAGCACCAAATCAGGATTTTTGCTGTAGAAGCGATAGCTCTCAAATACGCCGCTGTCAGAATAGATGACCGACAGCGCGCTACAGGGGGCATCAGTGGAGGCGATAGTAGGCACGATGGCTACCGGCTGCTTCAGCTCATCCGCCACCGCTTTAACCGTATCCAGCGTTTTGCCGCCGCCCAGCCCGACAACCACGTTACAGCCCTGGTTTTTCGCCAGCTGGCTCAGACGGGTGATCTCATTGCTCGACGCCTCGCCGTTGAACGGGTGCCAGTTGAAGGTAACGCCCGCCTTTTGCAGCGCCTGTTGGGCGCGTTCGCCGATCAATTTCCAGACGACATCATCCGCAACCAGGAAAGCGTTATCACCCAGTTCGGCCACGTAGGGGCCCAGCTCGTCCAGCACGCCCGCGCCCTGCACATATTTACGGGGTGAAGAGAAGATAAATTTACTCATAATCACAGCTCCTTAATATGAAGTTAAACCGCCCTTAGCCTGGCACACGCTGACGAACAGGGAGAGTGTCCAGGGTGAGATAATTCTATGGGCCTGTTACGCTGGCAGGACACCCATACGCTGCTGACCGGCTGTTACCTCCAGGGAGAACGCCATGACCACCACGCTGTTTTCATTTCTGTTTGCCATCACCATACTGACGCTGACGCCAGGCTTTGATACCGCGCTGGTGCTGCGCTCAGCAGTCGCTCAGGGCGCAAAGCGCGCCAGCGTGACGGCACTGGGTATCACGCTCGGCTGTCTGGTCTGGGGTGTCGCGGTGGGATTCGGATTAGGCGCGCTGCTGCTGGCCTCCGAAATGGCCTATAACCTGCTTAAGTGGCTGGGTGCCGCCTGGTTACTTTATCTGGGGCTGAAATTGTTGCTGAAACCCCGCCAGACAGCAATCGACACGCAACAACCGTCGCTGCAGCAGGGCTATCTTGCCTGCTTCAGCCGCGGGCTGCTGGGCAATCTGCTAAACCCCAAAGTGGGGATCTTCTATGTGAGTTTTTTGCCACAGTTTATCCCGGCGGGGGCGTCGGTGGCGCTCTGGTGTAGTCTGATGGCGCTGGCACACATGCTGCTGGGGCTGATCTGGAATGCGGTACTGATTGGCGGCAGCCACTATTTCGCCGGTCATTTGCGCAAACCGCGGGTGCTGAAGGTGATGGATCGCCTGACCGGCTGTGTGTTTATAGGATTTGCGGCGAAACTGGCGTTGTCTCGCCGCTAGGGCATTACGGTTTGGTGGCGACCAGCACGGCGCGCAGAGGCGCCGGATAGCCCTCGACCGTTTTGCTGGGGTCATCGGGATCGAGGAATTCAGCCAGAGACTCGCTGGTCATCCAGTCAGTACGGCGTTGCTCTTCAGTGGTAGTGAGGGCGAAATCGACAATCCGGACATCGACAAAGCCGCTTTTTTCCAGCCAGCTTTTCAGCGCTTCAGCTGACGGAATAAAGAAGACATTGCGCATCTGCGCATATCGCTCACCGGGCACCAGCACCTGATTTACATCGCCCTCAATCACCAGCGTCTCCAGCACCAGTTCGCCACCGCTGACCAGCTGATTCTTAAGCTGTAACAGGTGATCCAGCGGCGAACGGCGATGATAGAGCACGCCCATCGAGAACACGGTATCGAACGCCTGCAATACCGGTAACTGCTCAATGCCCAGCGGCAGCATATGCGCCCGGCGATCGTCGTTCAGCAGCTTACGCACCGCTTCGAACTGCACCAGGAACAGCTGCATTGGATCGATGCCAACCACCAGATGGGCACCCGCGCCAATCATCCGCCACATGTGATAGCCACTGCCGCAGCCCACATCGAGCACTGTGCGGCCGGCCAGCGGAGAGATGTGCGGTAGCACGCGCTCCCACTTCCAGTCAGATCGCCATTCGGTGTTGATGTGGGTGCCATAAAGGAAATAGGGCCCCTTACGCCACGGCATCAGGTTGCGCAGTAATTTCTCAATACCCTGACGATGGCGATCGCTGATGTCATCGCGGTCGGCAGTAACGCTGTGCAGCAGGTCAAGCTTTTGAGGCTCCAGCAGCGGCAGATACTCCAGCGACTTGTACCAGTCGCGGAAGTGCCCATGCAGGTTTTCACGCTGCCACTCGCTGATTTGCGCCGGTAAGACTTCCAGCCACTTCGCCAGCGGTCCCACCGCAATTTGCTGATAAAAACGGCCAAAGTCGATCATTTCAACGCCACCAGAGATCCAAAATTAAAGCACTGGAACCAGAGTTCGGCGTGCGAGAAACCGGCCTGTTTCAGACGGGATTTATGAGCTTCAACGCTGTCAGTCAGCATCACATTTTCCAGCATGCTGCGTTTCTGGCTGATTTCCAGTTCGCTGTAGCCGTTGGCGCGCTTGAAGTCGTGATGCATGTTAAACAGCAGCTCACCGACTTCGGCATCTTCAAAACTGAATTTTTCTGACAGCACCAGTGCGCCGCCCGGTTTCAGTCCGTGCCAGATCTTTTCCAGCAGCGCCAGACGCGCAGGCGGTTCCAGAAACTGCAGCGTAAAGTTGAGTACCACCAGAGAGGCGTTCTCAATCTCAATGTCGCGGATATCCGCTTCCAGCACCGTTACCGGTGTGTCCGCGCGAAACGCATCAAGATGGCGACGACAGCGCTCCACCATCGCCGGGGAGTTATCCACTGCGATGATCTGGCAACCCGGCACCTGAATATTGCGGCGCACCGACAGGGTGGCCGCGCCCAGCGAGCAGCCCAGGTCATAAACCTTGCTGTCCGGGGTAACAAAACGTTCTGCCAGCATGCCAATCATCGAAATGATGTTGGAGTAGCCCGGCACCGAGCGCTGAATCATGTCAGGAAAGACTTCAGCTACACGCTCGTCAAAAGTCCAGTCGCCCAGTTTTGCAATGGGCGCTGAGAAGAGTTGATCGCGGTCAGACATATCGAAAATCCGAAGAGACGACGGAAAGGGCGCTATTCTCGCAGAAAGTGGGGCGGGCTGCACCCCTTAACCCAGGCCAGCTTAATGCAGCGTCAGCACCAGTTCCCACGGCATATAGATCAGGTTAAAAATCACCATGCCGCAGAGGGAAAACAGCGTCAGCAGCATGCCATATTTGCGGCCTGCCATTGCGCTGCTGCGCAAACCCCAGGCGTGCAGCAGGCGACTGATAAAGAACAGCAGACCCGTGAGATGCACCATCCAGATATCGGCGCCGTTCATCTCCATCATCACCAGCAGAAACAGCGCCAGCGGAATGGTTTCGATGGCGTTGCCGTGAATGCGAATCGCCATTTTCAGGTCGTGGTAGCCGCCATCGCCATACGCCACACGGTAGAATCGGCGATAGCGGACCACGTCCAGCGTGAATTTCATCACCAGTAATGCACCCATCACCACATATAACGCGCTAACCATAGCCACCCCTGCGACTGTCCATAATGCTTCTATTCTAACGGGCGCATAGCCCGCTGTCCTGGGCAGGAATCAAAACAGTGACGTCTGCTGCGGCCAGTCCGGTCCGCTACCTATGCCGGGATCGATCTGCTGCAGCTGCGGCCAGAGCGCCTGCACCAGCGGAAAGACCTGGCCCATATCGGGCGTGTGCAGAAACAGCATGGCGTCGCCCTGTTGCTGCCATTCTGTCAGCTTGTCACGCCAGATCTGAAACAGCGGCACGCTCTCTTCCACGCTGTCACTGCCGATAAACCGCACCATCGGCTGTGAGCCGGTTCGCAGCGCATGAGGCGGCACCCGGGGTTTTTGCGCGCGGGCCACCAGCGCGGCCGGACTTTGCGAGGTAGAGGCGTGAACCGGACGGCTGTCGAGCATCACGCGATTGATGCCGCGCGCCAGCAGGCCGCGATTCAGCGCCCGTTCGGCATCCCCTTTAGCGAAGAAAGCGGGATGGCGGACTTCGACGCCGTAGTGAAAACGGCGCGGCAGACTGTCGAGAAAGCGCCACAGGTCGTCGAGCTGCGTCGGAGAGAAGCTGGCAGGCAGTTGCAGCCAGTATTGACCGATGCGATCGGCCAGCGGCTCCATCAGGCGCAGGAAATCGGTCAGCAGGTCGTCGCTGTGCTGCAGCGCCGCCTGATGGCTGATGGTATTGGGAAATTTAAAGCAGAAGCGAAACGCATCGTGCGTCATATCGCGCCAGCGCATCACCGTTTCCGGATTCGGCAGCGCATAGAGCGTGGTATTTCCCTCTACACAATGGAAATAGCGGGCATAGTCCGCCAGGCTTTCGATGCCCCAGCGTTTCCAGTGTGAATGCTGCCACTGGGGCAGGCCAATACGAAGTGTCACGCGCGCTCCTGGCTGCAGATTAAGATACCCCATTATCCGCTATGGTCAGGCTGGGGGGCAAATGCACAGAGGAAATCGGCGCTTTGGCGCGGATCTGCTTATCCTGTCTGGCTTTTTCCATTATAATGACCGCCATTTTTGCGACAGCATCGCAACAGGTAACGCGGCCGGATGCTGTCAGATGCAGCGGCGAAGTTAAAAGGATAGTGTTATGCGTACAGAATATTGCGGACAGCTCAATCTGTCTCATGTGGGTCAGCAAGTCACGCTTTGCGGCTGGGTAAACCGCCGTCGCGATCTGGGCAGTTTGATTTTTATCGATATGCGCGACCGTGAAGGCATCGTGCAGGTGTTTTTTGATCCCGATCGCCAGGACGCATTTAAGCTGGCTTCTGAACTGCGTAACGAATTCTGTATCCAGATCACCGGTACCGTGCGTGCGCGTGATGAGAAGAACAAAAACAGCGACATGGCGACCGGTGAAGTGGAAGTGTTTGCCCAGGCACTGACTATTATTAACCGCTCTGAGCCACTGCCGCTGGACTCGAATCAGACCAACAGCGAAGAAGCGCGCCTGAAGTACCGCTATCTGGATCTGCGCCGCCCTGAGATGGTGACGCGTCTGAAAACCCGCGCAAAAATCACCAGCTTCGTTCGTCGCTTTATGGATGACGAAGGTTTCCTGGATATCGAAACCCCGATGCTGACCAAAGCGACGCCGGAAGGCGCGCGTGACTATCTGGTGCCAAGCCGGGTACATAAAGGCAAATTCTATGCGCTGCCGCAGTCACCTCAGCTGTTCAAACAGCTACTGATGATGTCCGGTTTTGACCGCTACTATCAGATCGTTAAATGCTTCCGCGACGAAGATTTACGCGCCGATCGTCAGCCAGAATTTACCCAGATCGACGTGGAAACCTCCTTTATGACCGCGCCACAGGTGCGTGAAATCATGGAGCGTTTAATCCGCAATCTATGGCAGGACGTGCAGGGCGTTGATCTCGGTGAGTTCCCGCAGATGACCTTTGCGGAAGCGATGCATCGCTACGGTTCTGATAAACCGGATCTGCGTAACCCGATGGAGCTGGTGGACGTCGGCGACCTGCTGAAAAACGTGGAGTTCCAGGTCTTCTCTGGCCCGGCTAACGATGAAAAGGGCCGTGTTGCCGCGCTGCGCGTACCGACCGGCGCACAGCTGAGCCGTAAGCAGATTGATGAATATGGCAAGTTCGTGGAGATTTACGGCGCCAAAGGTTTGGCGTGGATGAAGGTTAACGTCCGTGCTGACGGCCTGGAAGGCGTGCAGAGCCCGGTTGCCAAATTCCTGAATGCGGAGATTGTAGAAGGCATTCTGAGCCGCACCGGTGCTCAGGATGGCGACATTATCTTCTTTGGTGCCGATCGCGCCAAAGTGGTCGCGGATGCACTGGGTGCGCTGCGTCTTAAAGTGGGCCGCGAGCTGAACATCACTGATGAGAAAGCCTGGGCACCGCTGTGGGTGATCGACTTCCCGATGTTCGAAGAGGACGAAGAGGACGAAGAGGGCGGTCTGGCTGCGATGCACCATCCGTTCACGGCGCCAAAAGAGATGAGCGCAGAAGAGCTGGCCGCCGATCCAACCCGTGCCGTGGCGAACGCCTACGACATGGTGATCAACGGTTATGAAGTGGGCGGCGGTTCAGTGCGTATCCACAACGGCAAAATGCAGCAGACGGTGTTCAGCATTCTGGGTATCGAAGAGCATGAGCAGCGTGAGAAGTTTGGCTTCCTGCTGGATGCGCTGAAGTTCGGTACGCCACCGCATGCGGGCCTGGCCTTTGGTCTGGATCGTCTGACCATGCTGCTGACCGGCACCGATAATATTCGTGACGTCATTGCGTTCCCGAAAACCACGGCGGCCGCCTGCATGATGACCGAAGCGCCAAGCGAAGCTAATCCGGCTTCCCTGCTGGAGCTCGGCATTCAGGTCGTTAAAAAAGAAAAGCCTGAGCATAAATAATGGGCTATAAACACCCGGTTTCAGTGCTGGTCGTCATTTCGGCGCGCGATACTGGCCGGGTGTTGATGCTGCAGCGGCGTGACGATCCCACGTTCTGGCAGTCGGTCACCGGCAGCCTGGAGGCGGGAGAGTCACCGCTGGCGACCGCGTGTCGTGAAGTGAATGAGGAAATCGGCATCGACGTGCTGGCCGAGCGGCTGGAGGTGGAGGATTGTCAGCGTCAGATCGACTTTGAAATCTTTCCCCATTTCCGCCATCGCTATGCCCCTGATGTCACCCATAATCACGAGCACTGGTTTCGCCTGCAACTGCCGACGGAGCGCGATGTGATGCTCACCGAGCATCTGGCGTTTCGCTGGATGGCACCCGCTGACGCTGCAGCATTAACCCGATCATGGAGTAACCGCCAGGCAATTGAAGAATTTATCTGAATGCTCGCCATCGCCCGGTATTCCGGCGGCGGATAGATTAAATTTTATGAATCTGGTGAGTTTTAACAGGACTTCACCAACATATTGAACAGTCAGGCGTAATCGGCACCGTGAGGTTGTTCACCGTCCGCGCGACGTCGTCAGCGTACGCTTGTACGTGAGGATGCTTCGCGACGCTCGCCCTCGGGGCATTCAGGTTGTCAGTCACCTGTATGCGTACGGACGGTAAACAGGCTCGCAAGCAGGATAGCCTGCACCCTGTAAAAGATCGGAGAAAATTTAAAATGGCAGGACACAGTAAGTGGGCAAACACCAAACACCGTAAAGCGGCGCAGGATGCCAAGCGCGGCAAAATCTTCACCAAAATCATTCGTGAGCTGGTGACGGCGGCCAAGCTGGGCGGCGGCGATCCGGGCTCAAACCCGCGTCTGCGTGCAGCAATGGATAAAGCACTGGCGAACAATATGACGCGTGACACCATGGATCGCGCTATCGCGCGTGGTGTGGGCGGCGATGACAATGCCAACATGGAAACCATCATCTATGAAGGCTACGGTCCTGGCGGCTCGGCCATCATGATTGAATGCCTGAGTGACAACCGTAACCGTACCGTGGGCGAAGTGCGTCACGCCTTCACCAAAACCGGCGGGAATCTCGGCACCGACGGCTCCGTGGCTTACCTGTTCAACAAGAAAGGCGTGATCTCCTATGCGCCGGGTCAGGATGAAGATGCGGTGATGGAAGCGGCTCTGGAAGCAGGCGCAGAAGATGTGGTCAGCTATGACGACGGCGCGATTGATGTCTTCACCGCATGGGAAGAGATGGGTACGGTGCGTGATGCACTGGAAGCACTCGGCCTGAAAGCGGACACTGCAGAAGTGGCGATGATCCCGACCACCAAAGCAGAGATGGATGCGGAAACCGCACCTAAACTGCTGCGTCTGATCGACATGCTGGAAGATTGCGACGATGTGCAGGAGGTCTATCACAACGGTGAAATCTCCGACGAGGTAGCGGAAACGCTGTAATGGCGTCTACCGTAATCACTTTAACCAAAGAGGCGTAATGTCGATTATCCTGGGTATTGATCCCGGCTCACGCATCACCGGTTATGGTGTTATTCGTCAGACTGGCCGCCAGCTCACTTATCTGGGCAGCGGCTGTATCCGCACCAATACCACCGAGTTGCCCGCCCGTCTGAAGCTGATTTATGCGGGCGTCTGTGAAATCATTACGCAGTTTTCACCCGACTTCTTCGCCATTGAACAGGTGTTTATGGCGAAGAATGCAGACTCCGCGCTGAAGCTCGGCCAGGCGCGCGGTGCCGCGATTGTTGCCGCGGTAAACCACGATCTGCCGGTGTTTGAGTATGCCGCCCGTCAGGTAAAACAGACCGTGGTTGGCATCGGCAGCGCCGAGAAAAGTCAGGTGCAGCACATGGTGCGAACCCTGCTGAAGCTGCCGGCGAACCCGCAGGCAGATGCCGCCGATGCGCTGGCAATTGCCATTACGCACTGTCATGTGGCTCAGAATGCGGCTCGCATGAGTGACAGCAAGCTGGTGCTGACGCGCGGACGGTTACGCTCAGGTTAGCCGTCATCGCTCAGGTCGCACTCACAGGCTGGATATTCATCCAGCCTTTTTTATGTTATAAAATCCGCCACATTCGTTAGTTAAGGAAGCGTTCAGGTGATAGGTCGTTTACGGGGCAATATTCTGGAAAAGCAGCCGCCACTGGTGCTGCTTGAGGCACACGGCGTCGGCTATGAAATTTATATGCCCATGACCTGTTTTTATGAGTTGCCTGAACTTCAGCACGAAGCGGTGATTTTTACCCACTTCGTGGTGCGTGAAGATGCGCAGCTGCTGTTTGGTTTTAACAGCAAGCAGGAGCGCGCGCTGTTTCGCGAACTGATTAAAGTGAATGGCGTCGGACCCAAGCTGGCGCTGGCGATCCTCTCCGGCATGTCGGCGCAGCAGTTTGTGACCGCTGTCGAGAAAGAGGAGATCGCGTCACTGGTGAAACTGCCAGGCGTGGGCAAAAAGACCGCTGAGCGTCTGGTGGTCGAGATGAAGGACCGCTTCAAAGGAATGCACGGCGACCTGTTTGGCGGCGATTCTGCCTTTACGCTGACCACGCCAAGCGCCGAGCCGGAAACCAATGATGCGGAAGCCGAAGCGGTTGCAGCGCTGGTATCACTGGGTTATAAACCGCAGGAAGCGAGCCGTATGATCAGTAAAGTCGGTCGACCGGATGCGGATTGCGAAACCCTGATCCGCGAAGCGCTACGCGCCGCCATTTGAGGTAATTCATGATAGAAGCCGACCGCCTGATCTCCGCTGCCAGTATCAGCGAAGAAGAGGTTATTGACCGCGCTATTCGCCCGAAGATGCTGACCGAGTATGTCGGTCAGCCGCAGGTGCGTGAGCAGATGGAGATTTTCATCAAGGCAGCGCAACTGCGCGGCGATGCGCTCGATCATCTGCTGATCTTCGGTCCGCCGGGACTGGGTAAAACCACCCTGGCGAACATCGTGGCCAACGAGATGGGTGTCAATCTTCGCACTACCTCAGGTCCGGTGCTGGAAAAGGCGGGCGACCTGGCGGCAATGCTGACCAACCTTGAACCGCATGACGTCCTGTTTATCGATGAAATCCATCGCCTCTCACCGGTGGTGGAAGAGATACTCTACCCGGCGATGGAAGATTATCAGCTGGATATCATGATTGGCGAAGGCCCGGCTGCGCGCTCAATCAAGCTCGATCTGCCGCCGTTTACCCTGATTGGTGCCACCACGCGTGCTGGCTCGCTGACCTCGCCGCTGCGCGATCGTTTCGGCATTGTGCAGCGGCTTGAGTTCTATCAGGTTAAAGATTTGCAGCACATCGTAGGCCGCAGCGCCGCCTGTCTGGGTCTGGCGCTGAGTGACGAAGGGGCGTTAGAGATCGCCCGTCGCGCCCGCGGCACGCCGCGTATTGCCAACCGCCTGCTGCGCCGCGTTCGTGACTTCGCAGAGGTGCGGGCAAACGGTGACCTGAGCGGTGAAGTCTCCTGCAGCGCGCTGGATATGCTTAACGTAGACAGCGAAGGGTTCGATTATATGGACCGTAAACTGCTGCTGGCGATCATCGACAAATTTATGGGTGGGCCGGTGGGACTGGATAACCTGGCTGCGGCCATTGGTGAAGAGCGCGAAACCATCGAAGATGTGATTGAACCCTTCCTGATTCAGCAGGGCTTCATTCAGCGCACACCGCGTGGCCGTATGGCCACGCAGCACGCTTATCGTCACTTCGGCATTACGCGCGAAGAGTAACTAGACTGCTGGTTTCCGGACCATGCTGAAAATAAACAGGATGGCGGCGCAGAGCACCACTGACGGCCCGGCAGGCGTGTCGTAGAAGGCGGAGAAGGTCAGGCCGCCGGTGACGGCAATCACCCCGATGACTACGGCGACGGCCGCCATGCCTTCCGGTGAACGCACAAAGCGACGAGCGGTCGCAGCGGGGATAATCAGCAGTGAGGTGATAATCAGCGCACCCACGAACTTCATTGCCACTCCGATAGTCAGTGCCGTGACCAGCATCAGAATCAGTCGGGTACGCTGGATATTGACGCCGTCCACCTGTGCCAGTTCCGGGCTGATGGTCATCGACAGCAGCGACCGCCACTGCCACGCCATCACCAGCAGCACGATCACCACGCCGCCACCCATCATCCAGAGGTCGTCTGGCGTCACCGCCAGCAGATCGCCAAACAGATAAGCCATCAGATCGACGCGAACGTTCTTCATCAGGCTGACCACCACCAGGCCCAGCGACAGCGCGCTGTGTGCCATAATCCCCAGCAGGGTATCGATAGCCAGATGTGGACGACGCTCCAGCCAGACCAGTCCCAGCGCCAGGCAGACCGTAACCAGAATCACCGCGTAGTAAGGATTCACGTTAAACAGCAGGCCAAATGCCACGCCAAGCAGAGAGGCATGCGCCAGGGTATCGCCGAAATAGGACATCTTGCGCCAGACAACAAACGATCCCAGCGGACCGGCAGCCAGCGCTAACATCACACCGCCTATCCAGCCCGGTAATAACAACTCAATCATGATGGACCCTGTCCTTTGCGTAAAACGATACGTCCCTGAAGGTCGTGACGGTGATTATGATGATGACGATAAATCGCCAGCTCCTCCGCGCCGCGCGGACCAAACATGGCGATAAATTCCGGATGCTGCGATACCGCTTCCGGGGTGCCGGAACAACAGATGTGATGGTTAAGGCAGAGCACTTCGTCGGTTTTGGCCATCACCAGATGCAGATCGTGGGAGACCATCAGTACGCCGCAGTTCAGTTCAACGCGTAACTGATTGATAAGGTCATAGAGTGACACCTGACCATTCACATCCACACCCTGGGTAGGCTCATCGAGTACCAGCAACTGAGGCTGATTCAGCAGGGCGCGCGCCAGCAGCACACGCTGGGTTTCACCACCGGAAAGCTTTTGCAGCGGGGCGTTGAGCAGGTGACCCGCCTGCACGCGTTTCAGTGCCGGCAGGATCTCGGCGTTTTTGCTGCCACGAGTCAGACGCATAAAGCGTTCAACCGTCACCGGCAGGGTCGGGTCGATGTGCAGCTTCTGTGGCACATAGCCAATTCGCAGGCCGGGATCACGCTTAACGCTACCGGTGGTGGGAGCGAGCAGTCCCAGCACCACACGCACCAGCGTTGATTTTCCGGCACCGTTAGGACCCAGCAGGGTGAGGATGCGGCCAGGCTGCAGTGCCAGGCTGACACCGGATAACACATTGCGCTGGTTAAACTTTATCGAAACATTATCGAGTGTGACAAGTGAGGTCATAGTATTTACAGGTTGCACAGAATTTCGAATGTTATAATATCACATTCCACCTCATGGTCACGATGGAATGACGCAATATGTTACATAATAAAAAGGGCGCAATTTTCGCCTTAACTGCTTTCTCCGTTACAGCTTCGTTAACCCTTCCAGCTCAGGCGAATGTCGTGGCTTCACTCAAACCGGTAGGGTTTATCGCTGCGGCCATTGCCGATGGTGTCACACCGGTTGATGTTCTGCTACCGGACGGTGCCTCTGAACACGACTATTCCCTGCGGCCCTCAGATGCAAAACGCTTAAAAAACGCGGACTTAGTCGTATGGGTCGGGCCTGAAATGGAAGCCTTTATGGCGAAGTCTGCGGCTGAACTTCCGGCCCAAAAAAACCTCGCGATGGTGAACATCGACGGGGTAAAACCGTTATTGATTAGCGGTGGTGAAGATGAAGATGAACACACAGCGGAAAAATCCGAAGAACAGGACGCCGATGCCCATCACCATCATCACGGCGAGTTTAATATGCACCTGTGGTTGTCGCCAGAGATTGCGCGCAAGACCGCGGTTGCAATCCATGGAAAATTATTGGAACTTATGCCGCAAGATAAAGCCAAACTTGACGCCAACCTCCAGCAGTTTGAGGTAGCTTTGGCGGACACGGACAAACGCGTTAGCGCACAACTCGCTCCGGTCAGAAATAAAGGATATTTCGTTTTTCACGACGCTTACACGTACTTTGAAAAACAATACGGTCTCTCGCCCACCGGGCACTTTACCGTCAATCCTGAAATTCAACCGGGCGCTCAGCGTTTACATCAGATACGAACACAGTTGGTTGAGCAAAAGGCGGTCTGCGTCTTTGCTGAGCCACAATTCAGGCCAGCAGTCATCGATGCTGTCGCCCGCGGAACGCAGGTGCGTAAAGGCACGCTCGATCCCCTGGGAACAGACATCAGCTTAGCCAAAGACAGCTATGTGAAATTCCTCTCACAACTGTCGAGCCAGTATGAAAGCTGCCTGAATGGAGCATGAGGAATAGGTAAAAGTGCAGCAGATAGCCCGCTCTGTCGCCCTCGCATTTAATAATTTGCCGCGCCCCCACCGCGTAATGCTGGGTTCTTTAACTGTAGTCACTCTGGCCGTCGCTGTCTGGCGGCCTTACGTTTATCATCCTTCGGATGATGTGACGCCCATCGTCAAAAACATTGAACTGGATAAGAACACCTTCCGCACGCTGTTGCCGGAAGCCAGTGAGCCTATCGATCAGAGCACACCGGAACCGGAAGAAGAATTGCCTGCGGACGATGTGGACACTGACGTGCCCGAAACGGCCGGTGTTCACGACTACACCGTTTCATCCGGCGATACCCTGAGCAGTGCCCTGAATCAGTATGGCATCGACATCAGTGACATTAATGCGCTGGTGATGAGCGACCGCGATCTGCGTAATCTGCAGGTTGGTCAGCAGCTGAGCTGGACGCTGGATGATGATGGCGGCCTGAAAACCCTGAGCTGGGAAATTTCCCGCCGTGAAACCCGCACCTATGAGCGCACCCCTAAAGGTGGCTTTAAGATGGATGCGGAGATGCAGAAGGGCGAATGGCGCAACAGCGTGATGCAGGGCGAAGTGCGCGGCAGTTTTGCCGCCAGCGCCCAGCGTGCCGGGCTGAGCAGTGCCGAAGCCAGCGCCGTGATCAAAGCGCTGCAGTGGCAGATGGATTTCCGTAAGCTGCGTGCGGGTGACCAGTTCAGCGTACTGATGTCCCGCGAAATGCTGGATGGCAAGAGTGCGCAGAGTCAGTTGCTGGGTGTGCGCCTGCGTAGCGGGGGTAAAGACTATTACGCTTTCCGCGCTGAAGATGGCAAGTTCTACGATCGCAGCGGCTCCGGTCTGGCGCGCGGCTTTATGCGCTTCCCGACCGTTAAGCAGTATCGTGTCTCCTCTAACTTTAATCCGCGTCGTCTCAACCCGGTTACCGGCCGCATTGCGCCTCATAAAGGCGTCGACTTTGCGCTGCCGATCGGTACGCCGGTGCTGGCAGTGGGTGATGGTGAAATAGTGGTGGCGAAGAACGGCGGTGCCGCGGGTAACTACGTCGCCATTCGTCATGGCCGTCAGTATATGACGCGCTATATGCACATGAAGAAAGTGCTGGTGAAGCCAGGTCAGAAAGTGAAGCGTGGCGACCGTATTGGACTGTCAGGCAACACCGGACGTTCCACCGGGCCGCATCTGCATTTCGAAATCTGGATCAATAATCAGGCGGTCAACCCCTTAACGGCGAAACTGCCGCGCATGGAAGGCCTGACCGGTAAAGATCGCAGCGATTACATGGCACAGGTTAAATCCTGGCTGCCTCAGCTGGGTCTGAAGTAAGCGAATTTCGTCAAATCGCGCAAAAACCGACGGGTTTCCCGTCGGTTTTTTGCTATATGGCGCAGGATGATTGCAAATTTTCAGGTCGTCACTATCATTAGCCGGTCATTGCTTGAGGCGAGTGCATGGAAACCCGTAAAAAAAATAACACTGAATTTATTCCCGTTTTTGAACGTTCTTTTCTCAAACCTAAATACTGGGGCAGCTGGCTGGCGATTGGTGGTCTGGCCGCGATGGCGATGCTACCGCCGAAAGTGCGCGATCCTCTGCTGGGTCGGTTAGGCAAATTCGCCGGTAAGCTGGCAAAGGGTGCACGGCGCCGTGCGCTGATTAACCTCTATTACTGTCTGCCGGAACTCAGCGAGGCGCAGCGTGCGACGCTGGTCGATGAGATGTTTGCGACGGCACCGCAGGCGATGGCAATGATGACCGAGCTGGTGCTGCGCGATCCGGCACGTATCCGTGAACGTGTAGAGTGGCATGGTCGTGAAATTATCGACCAGATGAAAGCGGAGCAGCAGAATGTGATTTTCCTGGTGCCGCACGGCTGGGCGGTGGATATCCCCGCCATGCTGCTGGCGTCAGAAGGTCAAAAGATGGCGGCGATGTTCCATAACCAGAGCGATCCGCTGATGGACTATGCGTGGAACACCGCACGCCGCGGTTATGGCGGACGGCTGCATGCGCGCAACGACGGAATCAAACCCTTTATCAGTTCAATCCGCCAGGGCTACTGGGGCTACTACCTGCCCGATCAGGATCATGGCCCGGAGCAGAGTGAGTTCGTCGATTTCTTTGCTACCTATAAAGCGACGCTGCCTGCGGTAGGGCGACTGATGAAAGTCTGCCGCGCGCGTGTGGTGCCGCTGTTCCCGGTTTATAACAGCAAAACGCATAAGCTTGAGATTTATGTGCGTCCGCCGATGGACGATCTGCTGGAAGCCGACGATCACCAGCTGGCTCGCCAGATGAATGCAGAAGTGGAAGTGTTTGTCCGCCCGCATCCCGAGCAGTACACCTGGATCCTCAAGCTGCTGAAGACCCGTAAAGAGGGTGACATCGAGCCCTATTCGCGCAAAGATCTCTATCCGCGCAAATAGCAAAAAGGCCGCGAAAGCGGCCTTTTCTTATCTCTTAATCGCTGGCTACAGGCATATACTTCCATCGCTTTGAGCTTCTGAGCTGCCTGCTCAGGGCAAACCTGTGGCTGCGCTGCCTGTTTATAATGCTTCCAGCCTGCTGCGACGTTTACGCTCGCGCATAAACAGGATCACCAGGCCAAACCAGAGCACGCCGCTGATAAAATTGACCAGGCAGAACCACAGCGTGCCGCCGCTGAAGTAGCCACTTTTCGCCAGCTCAATTCCCACCGCCAGCGTCATAATACTGATCATTCCCAGCATCGCAGCCACGCTGCCTTTGCCTTCGTTGCTGGCGTAGAGCGTCAGGCGATACAGTCCGGCATTGACCATGCCCGCGCCAAAGGCGTAGAGGCTCAGACCAGCGGTTATCAGCAGATAACCGTGGCTGTTCATCAGGCTCGCCACCAGCGCCAGGCTCAGACCAATCAGAATCGGCCAGGCGGCGAACTTCACCGGCTGTTCAATCGGCACGCGTCCCGCCAGCTTACTCAGCGTCAGGTTACCGGCGATCATCGCCAGAAACACCGGCAGCTGCAGCAGGGCGTACTGCATACGCGACAGACCTTCGTCGTGCATCAGGATCACCGGCGAAAGGGCAACCCAGGTGAGGATCGGGATAAACACCAGCCCGATAGCGAAGGAACCAAACATTACCAGCCGGTCTTTCATCAGCCGGCCATAGTTGCGTGCCAGATTGGGCAGGGCGATGGAGTGACTGCGGTCACCCGCGGTTTCGGGCATCACACGCCACAGCACCACAAAGGCGACCAGGCTGCAGGCGGCAAACAGCCAGAACATGCTGCGCCAGCTGCCAATGGTGAGCCAGGCTGCACCGGCAAGCGGACCCGCCAGCGGAGCCAGCAGCGCCACGTTGGCCATCAGCGCCATCATGCGCACCGCCAGCGCCTCATCAAAGGCTTCCTGAATTGCGGCATAGCCGACCGCGCCGATAAAGCAGAGGCTGATGCCCTGAATAAAGCGCAGGCTGACAAATTCTTCAATCGAGCTGACCCAGTGCATCAGCATGCAGGCGACGGCAAAAAACAGGATGCCGAAGAGCATCACCGGTCGCCGGCCAAACTTATCAGAGAGAGGACCCAGCAGCCATTGCAGCACCACGCCGCCAATCAGGTAGGCGGTCAGGGAGGTGGAGACCCATTCAGGGCCGACGGAAAATTCGCTGGTGACGATCAGCATGCCAGGCTGGATCATGTCATGAGCAATATAGGTGGCAAACTCGAACAGCACTAACGCCAGAGGAAAGAGTAAAATTCGGCCGGTAAGCTGGCTGATGGGGTGGAAACGGGCCATCTGGCCTCCTTGTCAGAAAAGAAAACGCGACTGGCAGGCAGTCGCGTCGTTTATTCTACACCGACAATGTAAACCCGGGCTCAATTAATCCACGCGCAGCACACGTGTGGTATTGGTGGTGCCGGTGGCGCCCATCACATCGCCCTGCGTCACAATGACCAGATCGCCAGAGACCAGGAAGCCTTTGTCGCGCAGCAGGTTAACCGCATCGTGCGCGGCAGCCACACCGTCGTTATTGCTGTCGAAGAACACTGGCGTCACGCCGCGATAGAGCGCGGTGAGATTCAGTGTGCGTTCATGGCGTGACATGGCAAAAATCGGCAGGCCTGAGGTGATACGTGAGGTCATCAGCGGGGTACGGCCCGACTCGGTCATGGTGATGATCGCGGTAACGCCCTGCAGGTGGTTCGCGGCGTACAT
Organism: Pantoea sp. EKM21T; assembly: GCF_011800405.1. Taxonomy (NCBI): domain Bacteria; kingdom Pseudomonadati; phylum Pseudomonadota; class Gammaproteobacteria; order Enterobacterales; family Erwiniaceae; genus Pantoea; species Pantoea sp. EKM21T. The sequence goes on along the minus strand of NZ_JAALFV010000004.1, from coordinate 145,745 downwards.
GGATGACATAGCAATCGCTTCTTCGACATTGTCGAACTGCACGTCCAGACGATGCTTGGAGACGTTGACGCTCGGGATCTTCTCCGCGCCCAGGCAGACCTTCGCCATCGCTGAGACAGTTTCAGCCGGATACTGACCCGCTGCGGTTTCCGCAGAGAGCATCACGGCATCGGTGCCATCCAGCACGGCGTTCGCCACGTCCATCACTTCTGCGCGGGTCGGCATCGGGTTAGTGATCATCGACTCCATCATCTGGGTCGCGGTAATGATGGTGCGGTTAAGCTGGCGGGCACGACGAATCAATGCTTTCTGAATGCCGACCAGTTCCGGATCGCCAATCTCAACGCCCAGATCGCCACGCGCCACCATCACCACATCAGAGGCCAGAATGATGTCATCCATCGCTTCCTGGCTGGCGACCGCTTCGGCACGTTCCACTTTTGCGACCAGTTTGGCGTCACAACCCGCTTCGCGCGCCAGACGACGTGCCAGATTCATATCTTCACCACAGCGTGGGAAAGAGACGGCCAGATAGTCGACCCGGATTTTGGCGGCAGTGATGATATCCGCTTTATCTTTTTCGGTCAGCGCTTCAGCTGAGAGTCCGCCGCCCAGTTTGTTAATGCCTTTGTTGTTCGACAGCGGGCCGCCCACGGTGACTTCGGTGAACACTTTCATTTCCTGAACTTCCAGCACTTTCAGCTGCACGCGACCATCATCCAGCAGCAGGATATCGCCCGGCACCACATCTGCCGGCAGGCCTTTGTAGTCGATACCCACGCGCTCTTTATCACCTTCGCCTTTACCCAGATTGGCATCCAGCAGGAAACGGTCACCGATATTCAGGAAAACTTTGCCTTCTTTGAAGGTTGAAACACGAATTTTTGGACCCTGGAGGTCACCGAGGATGGCCACGTGGCGACCCAGTTTTGCGGCAATCTCACGCACTTTATCGGCACGGATCTGGTGATCTTCTGGCGTGCCGTGAGAGAAGTTGAGTCGTACAACGTTCGCGCCGGCAGCGATGATTTTTTCTAAATTATTATCACGATCGGTGGCCGGGCCGAGGGTTGTAACGATTTTGGTTCTTCTGAGACGTCTTGACATCGAGGACTCCGTAAACATTTAAGCGTGCCCTGGTCTGTGGACACAGCATGGTTATCTATTCTATATGATCGACGGGTTGTGATACGACTCACATTGTAAATGTGATGTTAATTTTTTTGCTGATCATCCTTTTCCCGAATGGTGTGCTTTTCGTAACGCGACGCTTTCAACGCCTCTTTCACGCGTTTCAGGTTTTCCCGGAAGGGCGCACCCCGTTCCAGAGTGAAACCGGTCGCCAACACATCGATCACGGTCAACTGCGCCAGGCGCGATACCATCGGCAAATAGATATCCGTATCTTCCGGTACATCAAGCACTAAAGCTATCGCTGCTTCATGGGCAAGGGGAGAATCGGCAGAGGTGATGGCTATAACGGTGGAACCGTTTACACGGGCCAGGCGAGCCAGTTCTACCATATTTTTTGTGCGTCCAGTATGCGAAATGAGAACAAAAACGTCACCGGCTCGACTATTTATGCAACTCATGCGCTGGATCACAATATCGTCTGACCAGATGACCGGCAGATTAAAGCGCAGAAATTTGGTAAAGGCGTCATGTGCTACCACAGCGGAAGCCCCCAGCCCGAAAAAGGCGAGTTTGTCAGCCTGAGTAAGCAGGGTGACGGCCTGCTGCAGTTGGGCGCTATCCAGCTGATCCCGCACCCGCTGCAGCCCTGCCAGCGCCGAGTCAAAGATTTTGTGGCTGTAGTTCTCCACACTGTCATCGTCCTCCACGCCCCGGCTGACCCAGTTGCTGCTTTTCACCAGGCTCTGCGCCAGTTGCAGCTTAAAGTCGGGAAAGCCGCGCGCGCCCAGTCGATGACAGAAGCGATTTACCGTGGGTTCGCTGACGCAGGCTCCGCGCGCCAGGGTCGCAATGCTGGAGTGCATCGCCGCCTGAGGCGCAGTCAGAATCTGCCGGGCGACTTTCTGTTCCGCATTGCTGAGCGCGGCGAACTGCGCCTCAATTTTTTCCAGCATATTCATAAGCCGATGACCATAATCACTTTTACCAATTTCAATTATCCCTGTCGTCAGAGTCGATTAACAGAGACTATATCGTGTCAGCACCTGCCAGGCGCAACGGCGGACAAGTCGATTGCCCTTTTTTTTGGGATACTTTGACCGGTGCCTGATTTTCCTGACACCAACAGACACAGAAAAAACCGGCAATCCGCACGTGTCATCACACGCACTTAGCACATCCGGTACAGAGTTAATGCGGTTGACCCGGCGAGTCGGTTTACCTGGCGCGGGGAAAAAAGTACATTGTGCTCAAAGAAAATAATAACCTGGACCCGGTGGCAGAGGATGCATCACCACCGGACTATCCTGCAACGAGGAGAGGAAAATGGCGGTAACACAAACAGCCCAGGCATGCGATCTGGTGATTTTCGGTGCCAAAGGCGATCTTGCACGCCGTAAACTGTTGCCTTCACTGTACCAGTTAGAGAAAGCGGGGCAGATCCACGAGGAAACCCGCATTATTGGTGTCGGCCGTGCCGAGTGGGATAAAGCGGAATACACCAAAGTGGTACGTGAAGCGCTGGAAACCTTCATGAAGGAGAAGATTGACGAAGCGCTGTGGGACAAACTCAGCAATCGTCTCGACTTCTGCAACCTCGATGTCAACGACACCACGCACTTCCCGAAACTGGGCAAGATGCTGGACCAGAAAAATCGCACCACCATCAACTACTTCGCCATGCCACCCAGCACCTTTGGCGCCATCTGTCAGGGTCTGGGCACCGCGAAGCTGAATGCTAAACCGGCGCGCGTAGTGATGGAGAAGCCGCTGGGTACCTCACTGGAAACCTCGCAGGAGATCAACGACAGCGTTGGTGAGTACTTTGATGAGAGCCAGGTGTTCCGTATTGACCACTATCTCGGCAAAGAGACCGTGCTTAACCTGCTGGCGCTGCGCTTTGCTAACTCTATCTTCGTAAATAACTGGGATAACCGCACCATCGACCACGTCCAGATTACCGTGGCCGAAGAAGTGGGTATCGAAGGCCGCTGGGGTTACTTCGATAAAGCGGGCCAGATGCGCGACATGATCCAGAACCACCTGCTGCAGATTCTGACCATGATCGCCATGTCACCGCCGTCCGACCTCAGCGCCGACAGCATCCGTGACGAAAAAGTTAAAGTGCTGCGCTCGCTGCGCCGCATCGATCAGACCAACGTGCGTGAGAAAACTGTTCGCGGCCAGTACACCGCCGGCTTTGTGCAGGGCAAAAAAGTGCCTGGCTACCTGGAAGAAGAGGGTGCCAATAAGTCGAGCGCCACAGAGACCTTCGTGGCAATTCGTGTCGATATCGACAACTGGCGCTGGGCGGGTGTGCCGTTCTACCTGCGCACCGGTAAGCGTTTGCCGACCAAGTGTTCAGAAGTCGTGGTCTACTTCAAAAACCCGGAAATGAACCTGTTTAAAGACTCCTACTCCGAGCTGCCGCAGAACAAGCTGACGATTCGTCTGCAGCCGGACGAAGGGGTGGATATCGAGATCCTGAACAAAGTGCCGGGCCTCGATCACAAGCACAAGCTGCAGACCACCAAGCTGGATCTGAGCTACTCCGAGACCTTTAACCAGTCGCACCTTGCCGATGCTTACGAGCGTCTGCTGCTGGAGAGCATGCGTGGTATCCAGGCGCTGTTTGTGCGCCGCGATGAAGTTGAAGCCGCGTGGACCTATGTCGATTCTATTATCGACGCCTGGGCTGCGGATGGCGACTCTTCCAAGCCGTATCAGGCGGGCACCTGGGGCCCGGTGGCCTCAGTGGCGATGATTACCCGCGATGGCCGCTCGTGGAACGAGTTCGAATAACGGAAGTGATGATGAAGCCCGCAGCGCGGGCTTTTTTTTCGCCCTTAAACCGGGCCAGCCGATACGAATAAAATTGAACTGCCGTTTCAAAATGGTCGCAGGATGATAGACGCTCAGGAAGCTGATCATGTATGGTAGTGACGCAATTTACAGGGCAGGAGCCGATGCTCCATGACCGGGTCGCAATCCCGGTGTTATCAAGCAAGGGGAACTGATGAAAAACTGGAAAACGAGTGCAGAACAGATTCTGACCACCGGACCTGTGGTGCCGGTCATCGTTGTGAACAAACTGGAACACGCCGTGCCGATGGCAAAAGCGCTGGTGGCAGGCGGTGTCAGAGTGCTGGAAGTGACGCTGCGCACGCCAGTGGCGATGGATGCCTTACGTGCGATGATCAAAGAAGTGCCGGATGCGATCGTTGGTGCGGGAACGGTGATTAATCCGCAGCAGTTACAGGAAGTGACCGATGCCGGTGCGCAGTTTGTGATCAGTCCTGGCGTCACCGAGTCGCTGCTGAAAGCGGCGGTTGAAGGGCCGGTACCGTTGATTCCCGGCATCAGCACCGTTTCTGAGTTAATGACCGGTATGGACTACGGTCTGCGCGAGTTCAAGTTTTTCCCGGCAGAAGCGAACGGCGGCGTTAAAGCGCTGCAGGCAATTGGCGGACCCTTCCCGCAGGTGCGATTCTGCCCGACCGGCGGCATCTCTCCGGCGAACTACCGTGACTATCTGGCGCTGAAAAGCGTGCTGTGCATCGGCGGTTCCTGGCTGGTGCCCAACGACGCACTGGAAGCGGGCGACTGGGATCGCATCACCCGCCTGGCACGCGAAGCTGTTGAAGGCGCGAAGTAAGTTATGGCGGTGAGCGTCTGCTCACCGCACACGTTTATCCCTGAACCGTGACCGCTGCTGCGCTGGCAACGGCACGCGCAATAGCCTGATCGGTGCTGTCACCGCTGGCGAGCGCCACGCCCAGACGACGCTGACCGCTGATTTCCGGCTTGCCGAACAGACGCAGTTGCAGACCGGCACCCAGCGCCGCTTCGACATTCACAAACTGCACATTCTGGCTGGTGAGTTGCGGCAGAATAACGGCGGACGCTGACGGACCATACTGGCGAATCGCGCCAATCGGCAGACCGAGAAACGCCCGCACGTGCAGCGCAAACTCTGACAGATCCTGCGAAATCAGCGTCACCATGCCGGTGTCGTGAGGACGCGGCGAAACTTCGCTGAATACCACCTCATCACCGCAGACAAACAGCTCAACGCCAAACAAGCCATAGCCTCCCAGCGCCTTAACCACCTGCGCGGCAACCTCCTGCGCCCGCTGCAGCGCCACATCACTCATCTGCTGCGGCTGCCAGGATTCACGGTAATCGCCATCCTCCTGACGGTGACCAATCGGCGCACAGAAATGAATGCCATCGACTGCGCTGATGGTGAGCAGGGTGATCTCGAAATCGAAGTCGACAACGCCTTCTACAATGACGCGTCCGGCACCCGCGCGGCCACCCTGTTGCGCATAGTCCCAGGCGTTATCGAGCTGGCTGGCATCGCGGATAAAGCTCTGACCTTTGCCGGATGAACTCATTACCGGCTTCACAATGCAGGGAAAGCCGATTTCGGTAGCCGCTTCATCAAAGCGCGCCTTGCTGTCGGCAAAGCGATAGCGGGAGGTCGGCAGAGAGAGCTCTTCAGCCGCCAGCCGACGAATGCCTTCGCGGTTCATGGTCAGCCGGGCGGCACGGGCAGTCGGCACCACGCGCTGGCCTTGCTGCTCCAGCTCAACCAGGGTCTCCGTGGCGATAGCTTCGATTTCCGGTACGACAAAATCAGGCTTCTCTTCAGCAATCAGCGCAGCCAGTGCCGCGCCATCCAGCATGTTAATCACATGGCTGCGATGGGCGACGTGCATCGCCGGGGCATCGGCGTAACGATCAACCGCGATCACTTCCACACCCAGACGCTGACACTCCAGCGCCACCTCTTTACCCAGTTCACCTGAACCCAATAGCATCACACGCGTTGCTGCCGGACGCAGCGCTGTTCCGAGAGTCGTCATTTCTTCACCTAAGCAGTCAAAATTCGCGCGCAAGTATAAACGAAAACGTTTGCGTTCTCATCTTTCGTCCATCTGACGCGACCTTTTGCCTTACTTTTCCCGCTCTGACGTTTCCTGACATCCTTTTCGTCAGGATAGCGGACTGACATCTTAAAAGGAGTGGATGATGAATAACTGGTTGCAACAAATTCAGTCGGTACTGACGAAGAAGGGCGGTGAGGGCAAATCGGGCGGCGGCTTAAGCGACATGCTGGCGCCGGGTGCGCTGGGCGGCCTGGCCGGTATGCTGATTGCCAGTAAATCGTCGCGAAAACTGCTGACAAAATATGGCGGCAAGGCGCTGATTATCGGTGGCGGTGCGGCTGCGGGCGCGGTGTTATGGAACAAATACAAGCAGCGGGTCAGCGAAGCGCACCAGAATGAACCTGACTTTGGCGTGGCGCAGACGCCGGTTAACCTGCGGGCCGAACGTCTGGTGACGGCGCTGGTGTTTGCCGCCAAAAGCGACGGGCACATTGACGATCAGGAACGGGCAGCCATTGAGCAGAATATTCATCAGTCCGGTTACGGTCAGGAAGCGGAACAGCTGATCCAGAAAGCGATGAACCGCCCGCTGGATCCGCAGTGGCTGGCCGCCGATGTGAAAAACGAGGAGGAGGCGCTGGAACTCTACTTCCTGAGCTGTGCCGCCATCGACGTTGATCACTTCATGGAGCGCAGTTATCTCTCCGCGCTGGGCGACGCGCTGAAAATCCCCCAGGATGTTCGCGACGGTATCCAGCAGGATCTTGAGGCTGAGAAAGCCCGTTTACCCGCCAGTTAATCCCTCTGATATTCCGCTGGCGGGTCACAGGATGTGATCCGCCAGCGGCTGCTTCTCAACCTATACCTGGCTTCCCGCTGCTGAAGTGTTACGCTTACAGATCATTACGTTCACGGAGACGGATGGATGAAAGCACCCATCGCAAAAAAAATACCCCATGAGATGACGCTGCACGGCGAGACGCGCGTTGACGACTACTACTGGCTGCGCGACGACAAGCGCGAAAACAGCGAGGTCCTTGATTACCTGCGTGCCGAAAACAACTACGGCAAAAAAATCATGTCGTCACAGCAGCCACTGCAGGACCGGGTATTAAAAGAGATTATCGATCGGCTGCCGCCTGAAGATCACTCAGTGCCCTATGTGAAAAATGGCTACCGTTATCAGAGCCGCTACCAGAGCGGTAACGAATACCCGGCCTATTACCGCCAGCCTGCCGCGAGCGATGAGTCTGGCGAGTGGAGCCTGCTGCTGGATGCCAACCAGCGCGCCTCGCACAGTGATTTCTATACCATGGGCGCGCTGCATATCAGTCCGGATAACCGGGTCATGGCGCTGGCTGAAGATTTCCTGTCTCGCCGGCAATATGGCATCCGCTTCCGTAACCTGAAGAGTGGCAGCTGGTACCCTGAAGTGCTGAGCAACGCCTCTTCCAGCTTCGCGTGGGGTAATGATTCGCGCACCCTCTACTATGTGCGAAAACACCCGCAGACGCTGCTTTCTTATCAGGTGTGGCGACACGAACTGGGTACGCCGCAGTTCGACGACCAGCTGGTCTATGAAGAGCAGGATGACACTTATCATCTCAGCGTACATAAGACCACCTCCAAGCAGTTCATCATGATTGCCCTCTACAGCACCAACACCAGCGAAATTCAGCTGATTGATGCGAACTTCCCCGACGCGCAGCCCCATGTGTTTCTGCCGCGCCGCCGCGATCATGAGTACAGCATCGACCACTACGATCATCAGTTCTTCATTCGATCCAACCGGGAAGGCGAAAACTTCGGGCTGTACCGCAGCCGCTATCTGGACGAGTCACGCTGGGAAACCCTGATCCCGGCACGGGAACAGGTGGTGATGGAAGATTTTCAGCTGTTTCGGGACTGGCTGGTGGTCGAGGAGCGCCAGCGCGGCTTGACCAGCCTGCGGCAGATCAACTGGGCCAGCGGTGAAACCAGCGGCATCGCCTTCGACGACCCGACCTATGTGACCTGGCTGGCCTACAATCCGACGCCGCGCACCAGCAAACTGCGCTACGGCTATTCATCGATGACCACGCCGACCACGCTGTTTGAACTGGATATGGATACCGGTGAACGCCGCATCCTCAAGCAGAGCGCGGTGAAAGGCTTTAACGCGGAAGATTACAAAAGCGAACACCACTGGATCAAAGTCAGCGATGGCACCGAAGTGCCGGTATCGCTGGTCTATCACCGCAAACATTATCAGCCCGGTCAGAATCCGATGCTGGTGTATGGCTACGGTGCCTACGGCAGCAGTATGGATGCCGACTTCAGCGTCAGCCGCCTGAGCCTGCTGGATCGCGGATTTGTCTATGCGCTGATACAGGTGCGCGGCGGCGGTGAGCTGGGGCAGCAATGGTATGACGGCGGTCGCCTGCTGAACAAAATGAACAGCTTCACCGATTTTATCGATGTCACTAACGCGCTGGTGGCGCGTGGCATCGGACACCCGGAACGACTCTATGCCATGGGTGGCAGCGCGGGTGGCTTACTCATGGGCGGGGTGATTAACCTGGCACCGCAGCGGTTCCACGGCGTGGTTGCCCAGGTGCCGTTTGTGGATGTGGTCACCACGATGCTGGATGAGTCGATTCCGCTGACCACTGGCGAGTATGACGAGTGGGGCAACCCTAATGATCCTGAGTACTACCGTTATATCCGCCAGTACAGCCCTTATGACAACATCGAGGCGAAAGCCTATCCCCACCTGCTGGTCACCACCGGCCTGCATGATTCGCAGGTGCAGTACTGGGAACCAGCCAAGTGGTTGGCGAAGCTGAGATCGATGAAAACCGACAATAACCTGCTGCTGCTCTGCACCGACATGGATGCGGGTCACGGCGGCAAGTCGGGGCGCTACAAAGCCTATGAAGGGATCGCGATGGAATACACCTTCCTGCTGGGGCTGGCGCAGGGCACCTTACCGCCAGCCCAGGATTACTGAGATTCGGTCAGGTACTTACGCAGCGCCTGCCGCAATGGCGGGCGCAGATCGCTGACGTTATCCAGCATCCACTTCAGATAGCCCGGATCCTTGCGCGCGACCACCGCGATCGCCTGGCCGCGGTATTTGCCAAAGGGCAGAACGTCGTCGCGCTGGGCTGCCGGTTGTGACCGCACAATCATCTCGGAGGCACTCCAGCCGGAGGTCTCCATAATACGAATCAGCAGCGCCGCCGTAACATAGCAATCATAGAGCGCGCGGTGGGCATGCAGGTCGGCGGGCGGCGTGACATCCAGCTTCAGCGAATGACGCAGTGCCTGGTTACCATATTTAATGCCCGGCCAGAGCTGACGCGCCAGCTGCATGGTGCAGATCCACTCTCCGTACATCTCCGGCAGCATCCGGCGATCAAAACTGGCGTTGTGCGCCACGTAAAAAGCACTGCCGTGATAGCGTGGGATCGCCTCTTCAATGGTCGGCTTACCGGCGACCATTGCTTCGGTGATGCGATGCACGGCCATCGCCTGACGGCTGATAGGGCGGTCGGGCAGGGTGAGATCGCTCATCGGATTCACAATCTGGCCGTTGACCACATCCACGGACGCCACTTCGACTACGCCACCCTGCAGGCCGCAGGTTTCGGTATCAATAACGCGAAATATCATTGCTTCATCTTCGGTTCATAAGGAAGGCGCGACAGGCTGAGCGACGCCTGGCGGTAGTGCATCAGACGCTGACGAAACCAGTCACGCAGCGCTTCGGGCTGCTCCTGCGCCACCATTTCGGCGACGATCGGCATGTTATAGCGCTCTTTAAACGCCACACCCGCTGCCGCCAAATCGACATTAATTTTGTCTTTCTCTTCCTGGGACAGCAGGGCAAGGTTATGGCTCATAATATTCTCCTGACGATAGCGGGCAAAAGTAATGTTTTCGGCGGTCTGAATCAAGGATAAAGGATCGCATCGCTGGCCTCGACAGTGCAAATACAGCAGCGTATCCTTTTGCCACGTTTATCGCCCTGGCGGCGGTTAAAAGGATGATCTTATGCATAAAAAACTGATTTCCCGCATGGTTATTGCGCTGGCGACAGCCGGACTGATGACATTCAGTTCGCTGGCAGCGGCGCATGCGCATCTCCAGTCTTCTATCCCGGCGGCCAAAGCGCAGGTAACGACATCCACCGATGCGCTGACGCTGAACTTCAGTGAAGATATTGAAGCGGCATTCAGCGGCGTTACTCTGCTGGATAGTGAACAGAAGCCTGTCGCCACTGCTAAAGCCCGCGTTGAATCTGGCCAGAAAAACCGGTTGATTGTGGGCCTGTCTCAGCCGCTGCAAGCGGGCAGCTATCAGGTTAACTGGCATGTGCTGTCAGTGGATGGACATAAAACCGCAGGAAGCTATCGCTTTAGCGTGAAGTAACTCCGGTGACCACCCTCTGGATCCTGTTACGCGCGCTGCATTTTGCCGCCGTGATGCTGCTGACCGGCAGCGCCTGTTACAGTGCGCTGCTGGCACCCGGACGCTATCGACCCCTGCTGGCGCTAAGATTAAACCCGCTGGTGAAAGGGAGCGCCTGGCTGGCGCTGCTGAGTGCACTGGCGATGCTGGCCTGCCAGAATGTGTTGATGAGCGGCGACAGCGCCAATCTGGCCAATGTCGATATCTGGCTGGCGGTGATTGGCACGCACTTCGGTGGCGTGTGGCTGTGGGAAATCCTGTTTAGCCTGCTGGCCGTTGCCGGTTTGTTACTGACCGGGCGGCTGCGTCAGCAGGTGTTACTGCTGGCGGGTGTTCTGCAACTGGCCTGCATGGCTCTGATTGGTCATGCCGCGATGCGCGATGGCTGGCCGGGATTGTTTCAGCAGCTCAATCATGCACTGCATCTGATTGCCGCGGCGTTCTGGACGGGCGGATTATTGCCTCTGTTGCTGTTGATGCGGGAGGCGCGCCAGATCGATCGCCGCACCGACGCTATCCGCACCATGATGCGCTTTTCGCGCTATGGCCATCTGGCGGTGGCGTTAACGCTGCTGAGTGGCCTGATAAACAGCGTGATGATCGCGGGCTGGCCGCTGACGTGGCACGATTCACGCTACATTGTATTGTTACTGTGTAAAGTGCTGCTGGTTGCCCTGATGGTGCTGGTAGCGCTGATTAACCGATACTGGCTGGTACCGCGATTCCGCCTGGCGGGCAGCGGGACGCAGCAAAAATTTATTCGCATGACGCAGCTTGAACTGCTGCTGGCGTGTGGAGTGGTTGGGCTGGTCAGCGTATTTGCCACGCTGTCGCCAGCCTGAATGTGGTTTAAGAGAGAAAAGGGTAGTTATGTTGCTGAAGAAAGTGATCCCCGCAATCCTGTTGTTATCCGTATGCGGCCAGGCGCTGGCGGCACAAATCATTACCGTCAGCCGCTTTGAGATCGGTAAAGAGAAGTGGCCGTTTAACCGTGAAGAGGTGATGCTGACCTGTGAGAAAGATGGTGCGATGTTTGCCATCAACCCGAGCACGCTGATGACATACCCCCTGAACGATATCGCCGACACACTGTTCAAAAACAAACAGGTGAAAGCGCAGCCGATCAGCGTGATTCAGGTTGAAGATAAAGCGCATCCGGGCCAGATGATGAGTCTGCAGCCGATTGTTGAGCGCACCCAGGCGCTGTGCGGTAAATAAACCTGTCGGGTGCAGCACCGCGCTGCGCCCAACCCCTCTTTTTTGCCGTTGCGATCACAAACTGATCCGGTTTATGGTCCTGCGGCTCCCGTTTGCTGGCAATTCCACCGCGCTGTTCTAATGTTAAATGGCAAGGCGACATCGCCTTCATAAATGCCAACTTTTAGCGCACGGCTCCTTGAGAGCCATTTCCCTGGACCGAATATAGGAATCGTATTCGGTCTTTTTTTGTCAGATGCCGCCCATCAGTTAATGATTTTCAATCAATAACTTAGTCTTTTCCGTTGTGTTCTTCTGCAAGACGCCATTCCATTATGTCATTGCCCTTTCTCCTATTCATATAAGTTACAACCCTGCTTTATTACCTCTCTATGAAAGGGACACCGTGGCGATAATCTGCCAGCTTTTTTACTCATGGCTGAAGCCCTGTCAGGAGCATCAGGTATAGGCTGTACAGCCCGTGCGAGAGAAGTTTGCTGAGTGAACGGCGTTGCAGTACTCGGTAATGACCGCTCTACTATCCTGTGGCACTCTATTAAGTCACATGAAAATGAGGGAACGATAATGAATGCAGGGAATGCAATCACAGAACCTGGCAGATATTACACATTTCAGTCACCACTTTCGGGCAACGTATTTTTTGAATTGAGACCACGTGTGCTGCCACGAAACGCACAGCCGGTGCTGGATGAGTCCAGCGGCATGTGCATTGGTTATTCTGTGGCTCAGGCTCCCGGTCTGTGGCAGATATACGATGTGCAGGGGCATTTTGTTCGACTTGAAGAGGCACCTCTCGAAACGCCACTGATTGATCCTACAGACATAGCGCTTCTTGCGTTTGGTGTATTTCGAATTTTCCGCGCTGGCCGCGCATTATTGGAGGCTGGTACACGAGCTGCTATAAGTGCCAGACTCAGCCAGGCAACAATAATGTTCCTGCGTGCCAGGTTAAAAACGGGTTTATCGGCGTGTAACCTGAAAATGACCGAAACAGCGGCGAGGCACATGTATGAGCCGGGTCGCTATGTTCCGTTACATATTCAGGAAAGAGCTATCCGCTATGGCAGACGCATGGCCGATCCTCGCAACGGAGAGGGTATGTATCGTTATGAAACGGAAATGTATAAATTACACCATAAGAAAAATATCACTGAGTATAAGAAGTACACTCTTGAGGTTGTGGTAAGGGTATCAGATTGGACGATAACTCATTTTAAGTATTTTTGATTAACCGACAGGAACGTACATATGTTTGATATCAGAGATGAAGAATTCGTTTTTGCGGTGTCGCCTTTTGAACGGGTTGTCGATAACGAAGTCGATCCGGTTAATCATCACTGGGATTGGATACAGTCCTGGATAGAATTCTCGGTAAGCGGCCTGAAGGTGGCGTTTAAGACTAAGTTCACTGTTGGAGAGTTGAAAATGTTGAAAAAAGAATTTTCAGCTTTTCATCAGGCGATAATTGCTCAGCAAAAGTTAAAGTCGTTTAAATATCAGAGCGATATTCATCAGCTTGATATGATACTGACAAATGAAAATACTATTGATAGCGTAACTATTGATTTTATCCTCCGACCGGAACCCCATGCCGACAGCGTTCAGGTTAAAGGCAGCTTTGGCCTTAATGAAAGCTATTTCCCTGACATTCTGAAGAGGCTGGATGAAATGATTCAATGGCAGAATTAAAGATTTCGCCATTGAAAATTTTTACTGAAAAATTCGGGCGTAGAATGGATTTTAATTCAGTCCTTTACGTCTATGCACTATTCGATGCGGCAGTATCAAGTACCTGTACTGCTTGCATGTAGTTCATCCATGCCGTAAGCAATGCCTCCCAAGGTCAGCGTGTAACCCGTGCAGTAAGCGGTCTGCGTTTGTCGAGCACCACGTCAGCGGAAGGCTTGATAAGGTTGACGCGCTGCACGCTCTCAACGTGTATGGCGGCATAGAGCGCAGACAGGCGAATGGTCGCGGCCAAGTCGTTTTTGCGCGATAACGTATGCGGTGAGCTTCGCCTCAAAGGCACTCTATAGTCAGCCGACATAATCTGCAGGCGCAGCTCCTCGTTTTGCGCCTGGTCAATCAGCGTGGATAAAAGCGAACCATACTGGCGGTGCATCACTCTGGTGCCGACAGGGGGCAGCAGAATGTCACGCACGGATTGCTGGATGTGATCGAGGTCGGTCAGCATGCCGCCGGTTTCCCTTTCCATGCCGATGTATTATACGGTTGTCATACTGGCGCTCCCGTTTTTCCGTCTTTGTCGTCCGGATATAAATGCGAACGCCATACCTTGCTGTTGGAGGAAAGATTGCCGCCGGTATGCTTACGTTGCCTTTCATCGTGCCGCCTTGGGTGACTTCTAACTGCGCAGTTTTGAGTAGCGCTGTGCATGCCACTTCTGGCGAGTAAAACAGGATTTTTACCGACGCTTTGATGGTTGCCGTCTTTATTCCGGTTGCGGTCAGCGCGCCGGTTTACGGCTCGTACTCGATCACCGCGCCATCAGGAAACGACCATTACAGCGCATCGGCCGAGGCAAACAGAACAGGGTATGATCTGAGTAATGCCCGGAAGCACTAGACCGGTATCGAGTTCGCAGCCCAGGCACAGAATGAGAACCTGCTCACCAACTGACGACGCACTTCAAGAACGGGTTTTAAACGCGCGGGCGCTCAGCCACTACAACCAGTGCAGCTAGTTGGTTGTGTTTTTCCTGTAGCGACATGGCATAGAACGCCATCAAGATTGACGGCCTATACGGTTCCGATGAGGATCAGGTTGCGCAGCAGGCGCTGAATTTCTGCGAGTTGTTCGTATGATTTCATAAAGTGAAGCATGCTTCATTTGAAAACATGCTTCACTACAAGAGTGTTTGACTACCGACTACCAGGCACAGTTTGGCTATTTAGTGTTTTTACCGTTTTTCTGTGGCTTAGCTACGTTAGGGTTTAATGCAGGTACTTCACGAACAATATCAGTGTTCAGTCTTTTTATTATTGGCTCCAAAGAGAAATCCTTAAATCTTAAATAAACACTCGAAATGTAATTTTTAATTTCATCCGCATTTGTTAAATCAAATGCTTTTGAAGTCCACTTTGCATATTCTTTTAGGGCTATTTCTTTATCCCAATCTGTTGTCTTAAATGCTATGAAGGTTGTTAGAATGGCAATTCTTGTCTCTGATATAAAAAAAAGCCAAATACATTCACATGAATTAATGTTGGGGAATCTCCTCTCAGCTTTACTAATAATATTGCAGAAAGGTATTTCGGTTGTATTTGTTATATCGGTACATACTTCCTCATCTACTTCCTTATACTCATATTCAGCAGGGACCCCCATTACCGACATTGTTATGAGGTTATGAATTCCTTGTTTACGGACTTGTTTCTTTACTTTGTGTGTTTCCCAATAAGGCGCTACAAAAAAATCATCTGAAGAAGACTTCAACCATTCCGCTGCATGGGTTAATTTTGGCAACGATGAGTTGTATTGGTTTGTTATGTGACTTAGCTGGAAAAGTTCTTTTGCATCATGGTCTTCAAATTTTTCCTTTGATTTTATCATATCCTCTATTTCAAGTAGCAAATGTATAGCACTATCTTTATCGAGATATCTTTTTGCATCTGCTTTTATTTTTTCGAGTAGAGATGCCAATGATGCCTTGTTAGCATCAGGGATTAAATCAAGGTTTGCACTTAAAGTTTTATTTATCAATTCTTTTAAGGCTACATCTACAGAAATAAATGTTTCTGTAAAGCTTGCCTGGCTAATAAATAAAGGAGTTTGGTTCTTGTTACCTTGGAATGAATCAGAAACATAGTCCATTATTTCTTTATACCTTATCTCTCCCGAGTTACATGAGGTTATTGCCTCGACTATGTATCGAGTAAAATAGCTAATTAAAGGTGAGGCATATGAGTTTTGGTCACTATTAGAGGACAGCATAAAGTAACACTTACTCAGCTCTTTAATTTTCTGTTTCATGAGCTTTTCTAACTCATGATCCGCACTCTTGATATAGTCCACTCCGGATTGACATGCATCAACAATCTTAATGGTCAATTCTGGAGATAAACTTCTTATAAGCTGATCTAACTCACTATTTTCAAGAGATGTTTGTTTTAGTTTTTGAGTGTCTGCGTCACTTAATGCGTAGTGAAATTCATTGTTCGCAAATAACCCATGACCGCTAAAATAAAAAAACAACTCTTCAATGTCATTACCTCTATTCTCGGTAATGAATTTTGTAATGGCAGGCTTGACAATATAACTATTTGTGTTTTCAGAGAGATAAAGAATCTTATCAAACTTTCCAGATTGACTGACTATATTATTTATTATACTTGCATCATTTTTACAAGCTGGAAGTGAGCTAACTAGGCTGTAATCACTAACTCCAATAACTATAGCTAATCTCATGTTGCATTCTCTTTAAGCATAAAAAGCTAGTTTATACTTTTGAAAAGGATTATTTCAATCATTTTTAAATCGTTATAATTTATACCTAATAAAGCCCTTGCTTCATATTTTACTTCTTTTCGAGTATTACTCGGCCGGTCGCGTAACCAGTAATGATGCACGCGGGCCATGCGCTACACGTTACCCGCAAACTCGATCGAGGTCTTTTACGGGCTGGCCTGCGTCTTCATGTATTTAGCGGTGCGCAGCTTTGCGAACATCTCGCGTTTTATGCGGCCCTTTTTGCTGCGCACTGGCTGCGTTTTTAGGGCTTTAAAGGGCGTTCCGTCAGGTGCCTGCTGTTGCTTGATGTTCTACTGTTGACTCGCGCGCAGCTTGCGGCCAATGCTGCTCGCCATCTCTTTACATGCCGGGGCTGACAGGCTGCTGATAAGCGCCTCCAGGCGACCATTTACCAGCTGCAGGTCGCTCATGACTGCCACTCGCTCATAAGCTCGCCCTTAACATAAAGCTGCACCAGCCGGGCGTCATTCAACGGCTGAGGGGGCTCGCCGACGTGAGTCACATGCAGCCCGTGGTCTGCCTGCTTCAAGATCACGTGCTCGCTCAGCTGCAGCTCAATGCTGATATCGCTGGCCGTGTCACTGATAACATCCGCCTGAAAAGTAAACCCCGTCCGGCGCTTTTCCTCGGTTGCCATAATGTCGGGTTCATTCGTCCGCAGCCATGCCAACAGCGGCACGATCAGCAGGTCGATGTTACCAGCGTAGTCGGTAATGACCATGTTAAACCGATATTGGTATTGAATTGACAGCGAGCTGGCGAGCGTCGAGACGATGCGCCCGCTGTCGATAAACACGCTGAGCGCGTCAGGGTTTCGCTGCAGTTACGGCACGCTGTCGGTCAGTGTCTAACGCAGCAGTTATGGTTTCAGCATCGGGTTGTTCCTGGCAGTCTTTGATGATTTCGACCTGCAGCCCGCAGGCGGCGAGCGCGGCCTGCGGGCTGGCGATTATTCGCCGCCAGATCGCCCGCCGTTTTAAGGCTGTTTCCCGGCACCGGGCAGCTTGTCACGCGCGGACAGCCTGAATGCGTGCATGTACTACCATTGCGGCCAGCGTTAAACAGCGAATACCGCTATTAACATTCTGCAGCAGGCCGCGTTTACAGTTGGCGGTCATAGGTTCTTTAGAGATTGCGCCAGCTGCTAACTAGCCTACTTCTGCGGTGGCTTTCATGACATACAAGGGGAATTTTTCATCTGCGACTTCGTTTACCGGCACGCAGGGGAGGCACTGTATTTGCGCCAGCAAGCCATCAACTAACGTTGCATCCTCAGTGACATCGGTAAGGGCTAAAACCTCTAAGACGGTAAGCTGATGCGGCTGGTCTGGATTCAGTTTATTACGCAGCGTTTGCGCACGCATGCCGGACTGCTTAGCTACATCTTCCATATTGTGAGCTAACGCGAATTTACGGCAGGCATCGTTATAATGGGTATGGGTAGAAACCTTGAAATCAAATATGCTCAGATCCTTCTTAACTTGCAAAATCAAGTTATGGTTTGATGTAGCGGCATTTGATTGCTTGCTGGCGGTTCTTCTCACGCCAGGCAGCAACATTGATAAGCGGATTGCCATGTTTCGTCATGGTGGTTTCTACCACTTCGCCGGTCTTACGATTGGTGCGGTTCTGCGTGTAGGTGAAAGATGGGGTAGAAGCGAGCAGCACAACCCCATTAGCAATCCATTTCTCCAGCACCGACAAGCTAATACGGTTGGCTGCAGCAAAGTCTTGTTTGGACATTGTTGGGGAGGTTGCAAGTGTTACGGCTTTGTTTACAGCGTCGTTCACTGCTTCGCTGATGAACGGCATCAAAATCACTGCGACATTGGCAATAAAATCTTGAGATTGCACTAAGTCAAATGCGTTCTGGATGTTTGCATTTTCAGTATGCATAACGCAGTATCTCCTCATGGCCGTTTTGTTCTACGGTGTTTCATGTGGTGTGCTACATCCTGGATCAACAAATGACATTCAGTAAACAACATTTGTTATTTTTGTGGTGGTTTATGGATTTTAGCGAAGGCTCAGCTTTAGAAATTGTTGCTCGTCTCTGTACTGCATATGGCGTTACCACTCAGAAAGCTTTAGCCGGATGCCTTGGTATACCTGCAGTCAATGTAAGTAATTGGATACAGCGGGACAGCGTACCTGGTAGCGCTTTCGTGAAATGTGCTTTAGATACAGGGAGCAATCTTAGCTGGCTTGTAGTCGGGAAGCATTGCAAATGCAAACTCTGAGGGGAATTCAGAATTTTTAAAGGTGCCTCTCTTTACAACGAAATAACTTCCAGTGGCGGCAAACCTGTATTACGTCGCATCATGGACGCCTACGGTTTTACTCTCCAAAAACAACTTTGTGATCTACTAGGGATCTCGTCTGGAACTGTCAGCACCTGGATTCGGAGAAATTATTTCCCCGGCGATGTTGTTGTGACATGTACTCTTGACACGGGCGTATCACTAAGATGGCTTGCGACGGGAAGGGAGGGGTATAAGAGTAGTAGTGAAAAAGCCAAATCTTCTGAATATATTTTTCATAAGAGGTTGGCTGCGGGTGTACTAAAGGATGCGGGAACTTGGCTCGCCGATTTAAGTTTTATTCACTATCTACCCGATGAACCTTTGTTCATAACAAGCAGCAATGGGGCTTGGATTGTTGATTTAAGTATAACAGCAATAAGTAATGGTCGATGGCTGGTAGGCATTAATGATCGGTATGATATATATGATATTGCTCTATTGCCTGAGCATAAATTAAGCGTGATGTCTAAAGGTAATAACTTTATTTGTGGAGTTGAAGATATTGAATGTGTGGGGAAAGTTGCTTTGACAATCTCATACGATAGTTGAATTATTTTTTAGTCTAAAAGGAATTGTATGAAAAAAATTAACGAACTAGTTATTCCTTCTGTTGATGCTATCGACTATACATCAGAAGACAAAAAAGATTTTTTCAAAGATTCATATCTGGCTACAAGCTTTTCTGAAAAGGCCTGCAATCCAAGTTGTTATTATTTTGTCGGCGAAAAAGGCACTGGAAAAACAGCGCTTGCATTTCACATTCAGAATGATGAGCCCAAAGGTATAAACGCTAAGTTGTTACCTATATCAGAGGCTCAATACACTCGATTCATAAACTTAAAAATGTCAGGTAAATTAGCTTACACTGATTATCCATTAATATGGCGCGCGACAATACTTTATTTAATGTGTAAGTTGATAATTAGCAAGAGGAAGCGCTGGTATCATAAAATAACAACAAAATTTAGCAAGCTGGAAGCTGCCATAACAGCTTATGATAAAGGTGCGCATATACCTGACTTGGAGTATGTTATTGAATTTGCAACATCTTTAACTGAAGGGGGCAAACTGTCTGCAGATGTTCCTGAGGTATTTAAAGTCGCATTAGAATCTAGTGAAACGAACTCAGTCAAAACCACTCAGACATCTATCAAAGCTTCGTTATTAGAATGTGAGAAAGCTTTAAAAGAGAGCTTGGTTGAATTAAAACTAAACCATCAAATGGTTCTCTTTTTAGATGGTATTGATGCAAAACCAGGCGAGGTGGAATTTAATGAATACCAGAAGTGTATTGCGGGTTTAGCTGAGGCGTCATGGAGTTTAAATAAAGATTTTTTTACAAAACTAACCCACTCTACTCATAAGCCTCGCGTAGTGTTATTGCTTCGTCCTGATGTATTTGATTCTTTAAACCTTCACAATTCGAATTGTAAGTTAAGCGATAATTCTGTTGTGTTTGATTGGAGTACATCAAACGTGAGTTACAAATCATCTGATTTGTATAAAATGTCTGATAAGTATTTTAGCTCTCAAAATGGCGGGAACTATGGTTGGGAATTTTATTTCAATGACAATAACACTAACACTAGATACAAAACATACAAACGACTGTTAAGAAACTCCTACCAGCGTCCAAGGGATATCTTCTCTGCAATAAAAATACTTATAAGTATCCATAAGAGAAATAACGTCAATCAAAATCTTCTTTTTTATCCTAACGACATTAATAGCCCGGAGTTTACTAAAATATACTCTCAATATCTTTTAGGAGAAGTAAAGAATTATGCAAATTACTATATCTCTAATGCACAGTTTGATATGCTAATATCATTTTTTCAACACTTTGATGGTAAAGGTAATTTTAGTGAAAAAGAGTTTGAAGACGCATTTAATATTTTTATCAACAGGTTAGATCAAAGTGTAAGGGAAAAAATATCAATACTTCAAGATTACGACTCATTCCTTCAGTTTTGGTACGATGTTAATGTAATAGGTTATAAAGAACAAACAGATCGTAATGGGAACAGTTTTTATCATTGGTCATACAGAGAAAGAAATACAATGAATGTTATGCCAAGGATAAAGAAAGGGTGTAACTACATAATTCATTCGGGGATTTCTAAAGCTCTTGATATAGGAAAACCTACGATTAAAAATAATTAAACCTATGCGATGGTGAGTTGCTCTTGCCATCGCAGTTCTGGTTAAGCCAATTACTCGCCATTCACGCATTTAAATTATTGATTTTAAAGTTAAATAATAGTATTCGGTCTTTTTTTGTGTGTAAAGTTCACAAACTACTCCAGAACGCCTGAAGAAGATGAATTACTGGAGAGGGTAAGAGATTATCGCGATCCACTCTTGTCCTCTGGAAGAGGCCGCAACAAACAGAAGAGATAGGCGCCTGCATTAGCAGGCGTTAATTATTTACCCAACCAGCGTCCGGCCTGTGCAGACTCAATTAACAGACGAATAGTCAGCGGATCGTGCGGCGCGGTGAAATCTTCCGGGAAATATTCGGCAAACGTGATAGTACTAGGATTAATGCCAAATGTTTCAGCATACCGCTCTAGCAATTCATACGCGTCAAGAGGATCCATGCGAAAGTCATTGTTCAGATCGGTATCCCGCTCAAGCTTATAACGTCTTAACGTAAACAAACTTCTGCCGTTATAATCTTCAACCAGCGCAAATACAGCTTTCTCTATATCCTCGTTTACCATATCTTGTCTTCCTTATGAGCAAGAAGGTTATATTTTGCCGTAGTTTTCCAGCCAATTTCTGCCACATCAGCGGCCATAATTACCCAGCCTAAAACCGGGATTGTACGACCGACGAACGTCCCCAGCTTGTGAGTCATTAACATTTTAATTTGAAGAGGGTTTTTAGGGTTCTGTATCCACGTAGGTAATCTGAATGGAAGACGGTAATCCCGTAACAGCTTTCGAGAATAGACCGAAGCATAAGAGGTGCCTTTCCATGCTCCGTTTAGCTTACCGGATACGTCAATCGTATTTTGCCCCGAGTAAATCGCAACCAGAGCGATGATATCCTTTTTACCGCTGAAGTGCTCTGCAGTCACATCAATCATTATCCAGAAATAAAGCTCTCCTGCAGAAAGGTTAGTAAGTCCGCCATAGAAGTAAGTTCCGTTTAACTGCTCCGTTGTATCCATACCATTCCCTTAAATGGGTACTGTAATGGTCAAAACTGTATCACATCAATTCCGGTCACTGCCAGATGCTGGCTGGCGCTATCTGATGCATTTTGCGACTCTCAAAGCCATAGTTGTCGCTCCGCTGGTATCAAACGATCACGATGCGCACGCTCGGGTCGTTGACGCAGCATGATCTATGCATCTTATTCCTCAGCCCACAGTAGCTAGCATCGCAATGGCGGATCACTTGATGCATGCTTTGAATGCAGTTTTACTAACGTTCATCTCATCATTGCTACTATGGCAGGTTTTGCCAGCGAGAAGAAAAAGCAAAGAGTCTGTCAATATATAAAGGTCAACGCGCCTCATAACAGATATTTAGTTATTGTGAAACCAATAGGTTGATTTGTGAAAAAAGTAAATATAAGTTATGGGGTGCTCTATGGCTGCATTACAGGATGTTTACTTATGAAATCTTTAATTCATATAGGTTCTTGAAATTGAAGGTAAACATCAAAAAATATTGGGTGCAGGCTATGTTTAACAGCGAAGGGAAAATTTCTGATGCTCTATATGGGATTCTGAATAAATGAAGCGTGATATTTTATGGCTGATTCAGTCATTTTTCTATTTAGTTCCTTCTGCAGTTATTGTGGCTGGCGTGTATATCTTCATCTGCTTTGTTCCGCAGTATGCAGCACTTCTTAGTTTTGCATGGGTTATTGTAGTTTCTTATGTGTATATTAAATTTAACCGATGGTGTTGATAAAATCCTGACATATTAGTGAGCTTAAAATTTGGGTTGAAAAGCGAACGCAAAATAACCCTATTAGCTTAAGGTGCCCGGTCTCCATCCCAAAAACCCACTCCACTCTGCAACAACAGAAACAACCCTGCCAGCCTCGCACCCAAAGCTTACCTGTCATCTTGTCATCACCGCGGTTTGGCTTATCCTTAAAGCTTCAATCAAAAGGAGCATCGTTTATGAAAGCGGCAATTGCTAACAGTGAACACAAGGTTGAAGTGGTTGAGAAGACGCTGCGTCCTCTCAAAACGGGCGAAGCACGGCTCAGGATGGAATGCTGTGGCGTATGCCATACCGATCTGCATGTGAAGAACGGGGATTTCGGTGATAAAACCGGCGTGACGCTGGGTCATGAAGGTATCGGTATTGTTGAGGAAGTCGCGCCAGATGTGACCTCACTTAAGCCTGGCGATCGTGCCAGCGTGGCATGGTTCTTTAAGGGCTGCGGGCACTGTCAATACTGCAACTCCGGTAACGAAACGCTCTGCAGAGAGGTCGTCAATGCCGGTTATACCGTCGATGGCGGCATGGCTGAAGAGTGTATCGTCGTTGCAGACTATTCGGTGAAAGTCCCCGACGGGCTTGATCCTTACGCCGCCAGTAGTGTCACCTGCGCCGGTGTCACCACCTATAAAGCGGTGAAAGTGTCCGAGGTAAAACCGGGTCAGTGGCTGGCGATTTACGGTCTGGGCGGGCTGGGAAACCTCGCTCTGCAATATGCGAAAAACGTCTTTAACGCCAAAGTGATCGCGGTTGATGTGAGCGATGGGCAACTGGCACTGGCGAAAGAGATGGGTGCCGACCTGGTCGTAAACTCGGCCAGCGAAGATGCGGCTCGCTTTATTCAGGAGCAAACCGGTGGGGCGCATGCGGCTGTGGTAACGGCGGTTGCCAAAGCAGCGTTTAACTCTGCTGTCGATGCGGTCAGGGCCGGTGGTCGGGTGGTGGCTGTCGGACTGCCGCCGGAAGCGATGAGCCTGAATATTCCACGTCTGGTGCTCGATGGCATTCAGGTAGTAGGATCGCTGGTCGGGACGCGTAACGATCTGGCGGAAGCTTTCCAGTTTGCGGCAGAAGGGAAGGTGGTGCCGAAGGTGACCAAAAGGAAGATTGGTGAGGTCAATGCCATCTTCGATGAGATGATTCAGGGCAAGATCCGCGGCAGGATGGTAATCGACTTTAGCGGTCAGTCTGCTGAATAATCCGTGCTGATAATCGCAGAAGCCCGCGCCGTGCGGGCTTTTTTATGCCTGTAAGGCCAGTTCCCTTCCTCTGAATGCGTAAGCGCACATTCCGTTAAAGCATTAATAAGCGCGGCTTTATGTTTCATGATGTGATTTTCACTTGAACTTTACCGGTAACATTATAGTTTATGGGGTGAAGTCTGATTACACACATCTGAAGGAGGGTTATTTATGGCTAAGCATCACTTACTCAAATCCATTGAAATTGCAGCGATTGTGCTGTTTGTCCTGATACTGGCGTATCTGGCGGTTACCGGTCTGCTTTCATCAACTGGCGTTGATCACGCCTGGCCGTATCCCAGTAAGTAATTGAGTGCCGCACCAGGGAAATTATAAATAATATAAATAGATAACCGATCCTGATACAGGACATAAAAAACCCCGCAATCGCGAGGTTAATCAGAGTCTACACCAGGCTCACCGAAAGCAGAGTCAGCTCTTCGGTTTCCAGCGACAGGTTTTTTTTGGTTTCGAACATAAAGGCTTCCAGCGCCTCCTCGACATCGTCGCCCTCGATAAAGGCGTGAGTCGTGACATGATTTTCACCTTTGGGCTTAATCACGTAAGAAACAAACCACTTCTTCTTTTGCATAATGCTTATCCTCTTCTGAATAGGTAAATGCCGCACACCGGCAATAATGAGCTTTCCCGCCAGCAGTTCAGCGGAACATGTACGGGTTCGGTCTGACAAAGACTAATCGAGCGGGGCCGGATGCAGCAGGTCGATCACGTCGTCAATTTCATTACTGGCCGCATGACGATCAAGTGCAACCGCATAGTAGCGTCCCTTGCAGTAGTGCTTTGTTACCGCCACCCGATGGCCGGTATCGCTGTCAGCTTCACCGCCGGTCAGGGTCTGCAGGTGGGGCGGGATAACCAGCTCACTTTCGAGTTGTTCTGCTTCAATGATCACTGCGCCACCGTCGGTGGATAGCAGCAGATGCTGAATACTCATGTTCTCTCCTCTGAGTCAGATTGCTAACCGGCAAAGTGTAGTTCACCTCAGCGGGTGTGCTGGCGACGGGCTTAATCAATGCCTGAGCAGGCTCGTTATCACAGCCAATTGCGCTTTTCCTGGCAAAAAAAAGCCCCGAAGTCGGGGGCTTTTAAGAAAGGGATGGCCTGCGTTAAAAACTCAGCTGGTCTGATCGGCCAGCTTCGGCTTAAGCACGCGCTTACCAATCTGAATGCCGGGCTTCTCAACATACTTATAGAGTAAAGAGGCCAGCGCATAGGTCACCGGGATGGCAGAGACGCAGACAATCAGGAAACGCATCATGTCGCTCTTAAACTCGATGTCGGTGTGATTGAGCAGCAGTGCGATCAGCGGGATTACAATCAGCAGATGCAGCAGGTAGACCGAAAACGACACGTCGCCCAGCCAGGTGCTGAGACGGTTGTTCAGCAGCTTACGCGGCAGAGCAATCAGCGTTGCCATCAGGCTGCCCTGCGGGTATTGCCACAGAATCGCCGTCATACCGACGATCATCAGCGCCTCCATAATCACCTGCAGCTTAATCGCACCCAGGCCCATCGCCACGCTGGCGACCGGGCCGAGCAGCGCAAAGGCGACGTAGAGCAGGGATTTACGGCGGATCGCCTCGGCCAGCAGCATGCCCGACAGGAACATATTAAGCTTTATCAGGATCATTGAAGGCATCTCAAACGCCTCATAATAATCTGCCAGCACATATCGGCCAGCGCAGCAGAGCGCCATGATGCCAATCAGCGATGCGGCATAACCAAAGCGCAGCGTCACCAGCATGATGAACGGGAACAGCAGATAGAACTGCATCTCCAGCCCGATGCTCCAGTCAGGCAGCACGGTATTAAAACCATATTCGGGCAGCAGGCCGAACAGGAAACTGAAGTGGGTCAGGATGTTTGCCAGCGACTGGTCGTTGTAACGCGACGACTCAGTGGCGGTGCCGGAATAGAAATGAGCAATGGTGTCACGCATCTCGCCAAACCACGGGCCATAAATCAGGGCGATGATTAACAGCAGATAGTAGAGCGGGGCGATGCGGAAGAAGCGCCGGATCCAGAACTTCTTGATGGTCTCTGTGCTCTGCCACGGCTCTTTCTGCTGACGCTCGACGTAGTTTTTCGCCATCAGATAACCCGATAACAGAATAAACAGATCGACCCCGATGCCAGGGGATGAAATAAGCGTGATGTGGCAATGAACCAGTAAGCTGATATGGCCAACTAATACCCAGAGAGAAGCGATGCCGCGTAATCCCTCCAGCTCCGTAGACCAACCTCGTGTTGCAGACATAACTATTCCTCGTTTTTATCCGACCTTCGGCGCTCACTAAGCCTCAAGGCAACAGATATGTAAACGGGCCTTTACAAAAGTAAGAAGATTCCGAGCACAGATAGGAGTGAAAAATCAACCGAAACAGGGCGGGAAAGCACAGGAAGTTAAGGGCGTGCAGCGGCACACCCTTAATCAATAGCACTGATTGAGAGGGCCGATCAGGCCAGTTTTAACAGGATCATACCGGCCAGCAACAGGGTCAGGCCGGCCCAGCCTTTGCGGTTCAGCCGCTGGCCAAACAACACCCATCCGGCCGCGACAGTAGCGATAATCCCAAAACCGCCCCAGACCGCATAGGCGATCGAGAGATCGATACCTTTGACCGCCTGAGCGAGTGCGCTGAATGCGAGCAGGACACAGCAAAGGGAAAGCAGACCGTACAGCGGTTTCTTAAACCCATCAGAATATTTAAGGAATATGTTAGCGGCAATCTCCAGCACGATAGCCAGCGCCAGCCAGGACGCATGAACAAGATCAGCGATGAGCATGATTAACCTCCGCTGATGATTGGGTGCCGGTTTTGATCAACACAATTCCGACGATCAGCGTCACCAGCCCACAGATTTTCAGCGCTGACAGCGTTTCACCAAACAGCTGCACGCTGAATAACGTAATCAGCATGATGCCGATACCTTCCCACAGCGCATAAGCCACGCCCAGGGCGATACGTTTAATGGCGAAACTCAGCAGAATATAAGAACAGGCAATCATGCCCAGCATCATCAGGTAGCCGGAATGGCTGCCATTGAGGCTGGACCATTTCATAAAAAGGGTACCAATAATTTCAGTAACAATAGCGAGTGATAATAAAACCCAGGCGCGCATGGGTGCTCTCCAGCAACGATAAATGACGACCTGCAACAACGCACAACGTGCGGGCAGACTCAGAACAGTTCGAAGTGGTGAGGGGACTACAGGGCGTTACGCCAGTGCTGATCGGCGGCGTTCCAGCCAGAAAGGCAAGAGGGGGAATGCAGGGGGTTTGACATGAACATTCTGCTCATAAAATTTACAACACATCCACATTGTTGCTTCTCATCAGTGGACGGATAGTGCCTCCGGTTAAATAGACGCTGGATTTATAGCATTCTGCACATCACCAAATCAACAGCAGATGCTGCTATGTTTGATGTCTGTTAAGGTTTGATGATTTGAAAAGGGTGACGTGTGGGAAAGGATGTGTGGTAAACCGTAATGAAAAAAATAGCCGGGCAACAGAAGTGCCCGGCAATTATTAAGTGACGCTGTCACGTATCATTCAGCGCGCTGCGGAACCGTGCGAACGGGCGCATCACCCGCAACATAGTAAGCGGCGGTGCTGCGCGGCAACGGATCGCGTCCACGAATCTTATCGGCAATCTTCTCGCCAATCATGATAGTGGTGGCGTTCAGGTTACCGGTGATGATCAGCGGCATAATCGACGCATCCACTACGCGTAAGCCTTCCAGTCCATGCACACGACCTTCGCCATCAACGACGGACATCGGGTCGTTACCCATCTTACAGGTGCCGCACGGGTGATAAGCGGTTTCGCCGTGGTTACGCACGAACTCATCCAGCTGCTCATCTGTCTGGCAATCCAGTCCCGGACTGATTTCACGGCCACGGTACTTGTCCAGCGCCGGCTGATTGATGATCTGGCGCGTGATGCGAATCGCATCGCGGAACTCATGCCAGTCCTGCTCATGCGACATGTAGTTAAACAGAATGGCCGGATGACGACGCGGATCGCGTGACTTCAGGCGTACATGACCGCGGCTTGGAGAACGCATCGAGCCAACGTGACACTGGAAGCCGTGGGCATCAACCGCGTTGGAACCGTTGTAGTTAATCGCCACCGGCAGGAAGTGATACTGAATGTTCGGCCAGCTGAACTCTTCGCGGCTGCGGATAAAGCCACCCGCTTCAAACTGGTTGCTGGCACCAATACCGGTGCCGTTAAACATCCACTCCGCACCGATTTTCGGCTGATTCCACCACTTCAGAGCCGGATAGATTGAGACCGGTTCTTTACACTCATACTGAAGATACATCTCCAGATGGTCCTGCAGGTTTTCACCCACGCCCGGCAGGTCGTGAACCAGCGGGATGTCGAACTGTTTCAGCAGCTCAGGAGAACCCACGCCAGAACGCTGCAGGATCTGCGGCGAGGCGATAGCGCCGGCACACAGCAGCACTTCACGGCGCGCGGTCACTTTGTTGATGGTGTTGCTGTCGCCCTGCAGGTACTCCACGCCGACTGCACGCTTGCCATCGAAGATGATGCGATCGGTGGTGGCATGCGTGATGATCTTCAGGTTGGCGCGGCCTTTGGCCATATCGAGATAGCCACGCGCGGTGCTGGAGCGACGACCATTTGGTGTGACGGTACGATCCATCGGACCGAAACCTTCCTGCTGATAGCCATTAAGGTCGTCAGTGCGCGGATAACCTGCCTGCACGCCCGCCTCAATCATCGCTTCAAACAGCACGTTATTGCCCGCTTTAGGCGTCGCAACACACACCGGGCCGTCGCCGCCGTGGAAATCGTTCGGGCCGATATCGCGGGTTTCCGCTTTACGGTAGTAGGGCAGGCAGTCCAGATAGCTCCAGTTCTCCAGTCCAGGTTCGCTGGCCCAGTTATCGAGATCCATCGCGTTGCCGCGGATATAACACATGCCGTTAATCAGTGATGAACCGCCCAGACCTTTGCCGCGACCACACTCCATGCGGCGATTGTTCATGTAAGGCTCAGGCTCGGTTTCATAAGCCCAGTTATAGCGTTTGCCCTGTAACGGGAAGGCGAGGGCCGCAGGCATCTGGGTGCGAAAATCAAAGCGGTAATCCGGGCCGCCCGCTTCCAGCAACAGGACGCTCACGTTGCTCTCTTCGGTCAGACGGGTAGCCAGAACGTTTCCTGCGGATCCGGCTCCAATAATAATGTAATCAAATTCCATTCATCGTTCCTCAGGTTAAGTGATTAAAAGACTGACTGAAAACGCGTCAGCTCAACCTGCACGGACTTCACCTGGGTGTAGCTCTGCAGCGTCATCAGGCCATTCTCACGGCCAATGCCGGAGTGCTTGTAACCCCCCACTGGCATCTCTGCGGCCGATTCGCCCCAGGTATTAATCCAGCAGATTCCTGCTTCGAGCTGATGAATCACGCGGTGCGCCTTATTGAGATCCTGCGTCACCAGCCCGGCGGCCAGACCAAATTCGGTGTCGTTGGCGCGGCGGATCACTTCTTCTTCACTTTCGTAGCTCAGGATCGACATGACCGGTCCGAAGATCTCTTCACGCACAATCTTCATCTCATCACGGCAGTCGGTGAACACGGTTGGTGCAACCCAGGCACCCTGGTCGAAATCGCCACCGGTCAGACGTTTGCCGCCGCACAGTACGCGTGCGCCTTCAGCGATGCCGGATTCGATATAACGCATCACATTGTCGCGATGGCTGAAGCTGACCAGCGGACCAAAGTTGGTCGCCGGGTCACGCAGATCGCCTGCCTGAATGCGGGCAACGCGTTCGCTGATTTTCGCCTCGAATGCGGCCTGCAGTTTTGCAGGAATAAAGACGCGGGTGCCGTTGGTGCAGACCTGACCGGAGCTGTAGAAGTTCGCCATCATGGCGATGTCGGCGGCCAGATCGAGATCGGCATCATCAAAGATGATCAGCGGTGATTTACCGCCCAGTTCCATGGTGACCTCTTTCAGCGTTGAACCTGCTGCATTGGCCATCACTTTTTTGCCGCTGACGACGCCACCGGTAAAGGAGACTTTGTCGATGCCAGGATGCTCAGTGAGCAACTGACCGGTGACCGAACCGATGCCCGGCAGCACGTTGAATACGCCATCCGGCAGGCCCGCTTCGGTGTAAATTTCCGCCAGCTTCAGGGCAGTGAGCGGGGTCATCTCACTCGGTTTGAAAATCATCGCGTTACCCGCTGCCAGCGCGGGCGCGGATTTCCACAGGGCGATCTGAATCGGGTAGTTCCAGGCACCGATACCGGCTACCACGCCCAGCGGTTCGCGGCGGGTGTAAACAAAGGAGGTTTCACGTAGTGGGATCTGCTGACCTTCCAGCGCCGGAACCAGACCGGCGTAATACTCCAGTACGTCTGCGCCGGTGACAATATCGACCGCTGAGGTTTCGCTGTAAGGCTTACCGGTAT
Organism: Pantoea sp. EKM21T; assembly: GCF_011800405.1. Lineage (NCBI taxonomy): Bacteria > Pseudomonadati > Pseudomonadota > Gammaproteobacteria > Enterobacterales > Erwiniaceae > Pantoea > Pantoea sp. EKM21T. The sequence goes on along the minus strand of NZ_JAALFV010000004.1, from coordinate 115,576 downwards.
CGAGCATTTCCAGCTCTGCCAGCTCATCATTACGCTCACGCAGAATATCGACGGCGCGACGCAGGATGCGCGAGCGCTCCATGGCGGTCATCGCGGCCCAGACTTTCTGGCCTTTTCTGGCGGCAGCAACGGCGCGATTGACATCTTCCTGGCCGGCGGCATGAACCTCTGCCAGCACTTCGCCGTTGACCGGGTTAATCGTCTGGAACGTTTCGCCAGACGTTGCGGCAACATAAGCGCCATCAATGTAGAGTTTCTGCTCGGTGAATCGGGACATGTTTTCTCCTTCCGTTATTCGTGCTCGCCAGCCAGTTGCTGACGGATGAATTGGGTGGTCAGTGTGAGGGCGATGACCGGATTAAATGGCTTACCGCTCAGCGCGGCGCGCAGCCACAGACCATCTATCAGGGCAGCCAGCCCGTGTGCGGCCAGACGTGCCTTCTCCAGCGGCAGTTCACGCCGGAATTCGACCACCAGCGTTGAGTAGAGCCGCCGGCTGCTGACCCGCTCCAGGCGATTAAGCTGGGGCTGATGCATGCTGCTCGACCAGAAGTCGAGCCAGGCTTTCATCACTGCCGTGTGCACCTGGGTATCATCAAAATTACCCTCAACGATGGCACACAACCGCTGTTCTGCAGAGGCACCGGCCAGCGGTTCTAACCGCGACAGTACCGCCTCCCGCAGTTGACGCGTCACATCACGCATCGTGGCTTCCAGTAAGCCGTTCTTATCCTTGAAATAGTGACTGATGATGCCGGTGGATACCCCCGCCCGACGGGCGATCTGGGCGATAGTGGCATCATTAATCCCCACTTCATTAATCGTGCTCAGGGTCGCATCAATCAGTTGCCGACGACGTATCGGCTGCATCCCTACCTTTGGCATAGCTCCAGCTCCACCCTCAAATCGAGCCCCTATTTAAACTTTTTTTGATTGCACGTTCAATATAAAAAGAAACTTTGTTAGGATGCTGTTCTTTAAGTGTAGCGAAAGCGAAACGGCAATGAGTGCTAAAATAGGCTGGTTTGCCTGAGCGATTAACAGGAAGTGACAGAACGAAACAGGGCCGCACGGCCGGAAAGCCGTGGACGGCAAGACTTATCCATTGCGTATTTTCAGGACATTAACCAGAGGTAACCGATGAATAATCCACCTGCCGGTGAAAAAGACAGACTCAATCCCGTTGTATTTTATACCTCTGCCGGATTGATTCTGACGTTTTCACTTGTGACGATTCTCTATAGTGAACTGGCCGCGAGCTGGATCCTCAAGGCGGTAAACTGGGTTTCCGCCACCTTCGGCTGGTACTACATGCTGGCTGCCACGCTCTATATTGTTTTTGTGTTGTATATGGCCTGCTCACGCTTTGGTTCGATCAAGCTCGGGCCTGAGCACTCCAAACCCGAGTTCAGCGTCCTTAGCTGGTCTGCCATGCTGTTCGCCGCCGGCATCGGCATCGACCTGATGTTCTTCTCTGTCGCCGAGCCGGTGACGCAGTATATGCAGCCGCCGGAGGGAGCAGGGCAGACGATGGAAGCGGCCCGCCAGGCGATGGTCTGGACGCTGTTCCACTACGGATTGACCGGCTGGTCAATGTATGCGTTGATGGGCATCGCGCTAGGCTACTTCAGCTATCGCTATAACCTGCCGCTCACCATCCGTTCCGCGCTCTATCCCATCTTTGGTAAACGCATCTATGGCCCGATTGGCCACACCGTGGATATCGCCGCTGTGGTCGGCACCATCTTTGGTATCGCCACCACGCTCGGCATCGGGGTCGTGCAGCTTAACTATGGCCTCAAAGTGCTGTTTGATATCCCGGAAGGCCTGACCGCGCAGGCCGCGCTGATTGTCCTCTCCGTGGTGATCGCCACCATTTCTGTCACGTCGGGCGTCGATAAAGGGATCCGTATTCTCTCTGAGCTGAACGTGGTGATGGCGCTGGGCCTGATTCTGTTTGTGCTGTTCTTCGGCAACACCGAGTTCCTGCTGAATGCGCTGGTGCTGAACGTCGGGGATTACATCAATCGCTTCATGGGCATGACGCTCAATACCTTTGCCTTTGATCGTCCGACCCAGTGGATGAACAGCTGGACGCTCTTCTTCTGGGCGTGGTGGGTGGCCTGGTCGCCATTCGTCGGCCTGTTCCTGGCGCGTATCTCACGCGGTCGTACCATCCGTGAGTTCGTGCTGGGCACGCTGATTATTCCGTTCACCTTTACGCTGTTGTGGCTGTCAGTGTTCGGTAATGCCGCGCTGTATCAGATCATCCACGGCAATACGGAGTTTGCGCAGGAAGTGATGAACCATGCGGAGCGCGGCTTCTACAGCCTGCTGGCGCAGTATCCGGCGTTTAAACTCAGCGCCTCGGTCGCGACTATTACCGGTATGCTGTTCTACGTCACCTCGGCGGATTCCGGCTCGCTGGTGCTGGGTAACTTCACCTCGCGCCTGAAAGACATCAACAGTGATGCACCGAACTGGCTGCGTATCTTCTGGTCTGTGGCAATTGGGGTGCTGACCCTGAGCATGCTGATGACCAACGGTATCACTGCCTTGCAGAACACCACGGTGATCATGGGGCTGCCGTTCAGCTTTGTTATCTTCTTTGTCATGGCGGGGCTGTTTAAATCCCTGAAGATTGAAGATCACCGTCGGGCCAGCGCCACGCGCGACACCGCGCCCTATCTGGCTCATGCGACCGATCGCCTGACCTGGAAGAAGCGTCTGTCGCGCCTGATGAACTACCCTGGCTCGCGTTATACCCAGCAGATGATGGAAAAAACCATCTATCCGGCGATGCAGGAAGTGGCGAAAGAGCTGGAGCTGCGGGATGGCCGGGTCACGCTGGAGAGCGTTGAGGCGGATGAAAGCAACCCGATTGGCTATCTGGATCTGCGCGTCCATCTGGGCGAGGAGCAGGACTTTATCTATCAGGTCTGGCCGCAGCAATATTCGATTCCGGGCTTTACCTATCGCGCCCGCAGCGGTAAGTCGACCTACTACCGGCTGGAAACCTTCCTGATGGAGGGCAGTCAGGGTAACGACTTAATGGATTACAGCAAAGAGCAGGTGATCATCGACATACTGGATCAGTATGAGCGACACCTGAACTTCATCCATCTCAACCGTGAAGCGCCGGGCAGCAACATCAGCTTCCCAAGCGCTTAAATCAGGGCCCGTCAGTGAGCAATTGCTGGCGGGCTTTTTTTTCGCTACCGTCGTCATGAACAATACCGCTTCACCTGCCGAAATCGACTATCTTTAGGGCTTTGCTGGCCTGATGCCTGAAAAGCGTAGACAGGGAGTCATATGGGAAAAATATTCAGTACGTTTCTGCCGCTCTATACCACTACGCTTCTGATGCTGCTGGGTTCCGGTTTACTGACTACCTACGTCTCGTTACGGCTGGCCAGTGAGCAGGTTAATGGTGCGCTGATCGGCGCGATTATTGCGGCCAACTACATCGGGCTGGTGATTGGCGGCAAAGTGGGACACAACCTGATTGCCCGCGTCGGCCATATCCGTGCCTACGTGGCCTGTGCCGGGATCATTACCGCCTCGGTTGTAGGTCACGGGCTGACGGACTTTATTCCGCTGTGGGTCTTTCTGCGTCTGATTATCGGGCTCTGCATGATGTGCCAGTACATGGTGCTGGAGAGCTGGCTCAACGATCAGGCGGAATCTTCCCAGCGCGGCATGATTTTCGGCCTCTATATGGTCGCCACCTACCTTGGACTCAGTGGCGGACAGGTGATACTGAGCCTGCAATCGGGGTTTGGGGTGAGCACGCTGCTGATTGTGGCGCTCTGTTTCGCGCTCTGTCTGGTGCCGATTGCACTGACCACCCGCACTCACGTCCGGCCCATGACACCGGCGCCGATGGAGCTGGGCTATTTTATCCGCACTATTCCCAAACTGCTCGGCACCACCCTGGTGACCGGCATGGCCATTGGCGCGTTCTATGGCCTGGCACCGGTTTATGGCAGCAGTAAAGGCTTCACCACCAGCCAGACCGGTTATTTTATGAGTCTCACGATTTTTGCCGGGCTGGTGTCGCAGTTTCCGCTAAGCTGGCTCTCTGACCGCTACGACCGCCAGCGGCTGTTATTCATTATTGCCATGCTCTTTGCCGTGGCCTGCGTGCCGCTGGTGGTGCTGCCGCATCTGACCTTCCACTGGATGATTGGTATCGCCTTTGCCGCCAGCATGATGCAGTTTGCGCTCTATCCATTGCAGGTGGCGCTGGCCAACGATCAGGTCGCCGCCGATCGTCGTGTCTCGTTAACCGCCTGTCTGCTGATGGCGTTTGGTATTGGCGCCAGTATCGGCCCGCTGGTGGTCGGTGCGCTGATGCAGCCGCTGGGCAGTAATATGCTCTATCTCTTCTTTATGCTCTGTGCGCTGGTGATTGGCGGACTGAGTTATGTGCGTGCGCCGGGTCCGCTTCCGACGACCGAAGTACCGTTGCCGCATGTGGTGATGCCTGACAGTCTGGCGACCTCGCCACTGGGTGCCGCGCTGATCCCGACGCTGGAAGAGGAGGTGATTCATGCGTCGATGGGCGGTCAGGAGCCGGAAGAGGAGAGTGCTGAGTTCGATGACACAGCTGACGAAGAGGATTTGCCCGATGACCTTCCTGATGATCAGCGGCACAAATAGCAGCGACAAAGCAGGATGCCACTCGCCGCTGGCTGTACCGTTAAAGCAGGATGTCCGGATCTGACACACTCTTGTCCGGTTGCTGGCTCGACATTGGGGTCAGCAACCGCGAAGCTGGCGCATAACGCTTTTTTAAGGAGTCACACCATGCTGGAACTTCGCCCCAATTGTGAACGCTGCGACGTTGATCTGCCGCCATCTTCTCTGTCGGCACGCATCTGCTCGTTTGAATGCACGTTCTGCGCTGACTGTGCTGAGCATCTCACTCATCTTTGCCCCAACTGCGGCGGTGAGCTGGTGCGCCGCCCGGTGCGTCCGGCAGAGAAACTGCAGAAATATCCGGCTAAAATGCGTAGCTGATCCCAAATGACTACAGATATGGTGGGGGCAGAATAGCCTGTCGCGCCTGATCGCTTTATGATGTATTTCGTCCCTGACAGAGCTACCACCTTTACTGAGTGCCGGAGATAAGCGCCGGGAGGGACGTACCTTTTATCTCTCTTTAATCGCTTCGCCCGACCCCTTGCACCCTTTCAGCCAGCCTCCTTTGCATTCTGCTTGCCAGCGCGTCATGCCATTACAGGGTCAGCCCTGACTATACTCTGAAGATGTTTTCAGCAGACAAAGGCCGGGTGCAGCGATGTATTACCAATCCCTGAATGGCGCAGCGTGGCGACGGATCTGGGTGGTCGGCGATCTGCATGGCTGCCGCCGCGAACTGGATGCGCTATTGCAGCAGCATCAGTTTGACCTGCAGCAGGACTTACTGATTTCGGTGGGGGATATCATCGATCGCGGTCCCGACAGCCTGGGTTGTCTGGCGCTGCTGGAGGAGCCCTGGTTTCGCTGCGTGCGGGGGAATCATGAGGAGATGGCGCTTTCAGCACTACAGGGGCAGGAAATGGCGCTCTGGCAGATGAACGGTGGCGACTGGTTCTTTCGGCTGCGTGGTGCAGCGTTGATTGCGGCGCGTCACGCGTTGCAGCGTTGCCGTGAGCTGCCGCTGATTCTCCATCTGCAGCTCGATGAGCGAATTATTGTGATTGCTCATGCTGATTATCCGGCCCGGGAATATGCGTTGAATAAGCCACTCGACTGGCAGCAGGTGGTCTGGAGCCGTCAGCGGCTGGAGGCGATGGAGTCAGGCGAACGGGCGGGCATCCGTGGCGCAGACGCCTTTTACTTCGGACACACGCCGCTGAAACGGTCGCTGACGATTGCCAATCTGCACTACATCGATACCGGCGCAGTGTTTGGCAATCATCTGACGATGCTGCAAATAAAGTGACTCAGCGGAACAGGCGTCCGTCGCGCACCAGCTCCCGCGGATAGCTGTTCTTGATACGGCTGCCGACTTTTTTAGCCAGCCCCAGCGGCTGCTGCTGATAAGTGACAATCATCTCATTACGGGTGGGTTCCGTTTCCGGGTAGATATCCCGGCCGCGATACCACTCTTCCGCCTCTGCTGCGGTGAGCTCAAAAGTCTGCGCCGCATCGGGTTTTGCCAGCGCAATCACCGCTTCATGCTGCCAGCGATAGCCTTTAGCAAAAGTTTCTGCCAGCTTCAGGCCGATGCGCGAGAACCGCACTTTGCCCAGCAGCGGGGTGACGGCCTTCGGGAACAGCCAGATCTCTTTATCACGCTGCCACAGCTCCAGCGACGCATCCCATTTAAGAGAGACAGCGGCGGCGGCCTGGGCTATCTCACTTTCCAGCTTGCGGCTGAGGTGGGAGAAGGGCAGTTTACCCACTTTGTAGCCCGGCAGCGGTAAGGGCTCGACCGACGCGGTTTTACGCAGCCGCGCAACGAAAAAGCCTTCGCTGTCGAACATCTGCGGGAAGACATGCAGATAGCCCTCGGGCGTCGCGGCCTGTCCGGCACCCTCAAACAGCCCATCGAGCGCTACAACCTCAACAGCGTCCGGATAGCGCTCCAGCAGCCAGGCAATGACCTGCTGATTCTCAATCTGATTCAGGGTGCAGGTGGAGTAAACCAGCGTGCCGCCGGGTTTGAGGGCGTGGAAGGCACTGTCGAGCAGATCGCGCTGGGTCGCGGCGATCTCATGCGTACTTGCCAGCGACCAGTTTTTCAGCGCATCAGCATCTTTGCGAATCACCCCTTCGCCGGAGCAGGGAGCGTCGAGCAGGATGGCGTCGAACTGTTCCGGCAGGGCTGGCCCGAAGACCCGTGCGTCAAAGTGCGTTAAGGCACTGTTGCTGACGCCGCAGCGGCTGATATTGGCGTGCAATACTTTTACCCGGCTGGAGGAGAATTCGTTAGCCAGGATAACGCCCTGATTGCCCATCCGCGCAGCAATCTGGGTCGTTTTAGAACCCGGTGCCGCCGCCATATCCATCACGGCGCTGACCTCTGGCTGAGCATCAAACAGGGCAGTGACCGGCAGCATGGAGCTGGCCTCCTGAATGTAGAACAGGCCACTGAGATGCTCAGCCACGCTGCCCAGCGGCAGGCTCTCATCTTCCCGACTGATCCAGAATCCCTCTTCGCACCACGGCACCGGCGTCAGCTGCCAGTCATAATTAGCCGTCTGACTCAGAAAGTCAGCCACGCTGATCTTCAGGGTATTGACGCGAATACTGCGGCGCAGGGGTTGCTGACTGTAGGCAATAAATTGCGCGAGGCTCGCCTCATCGGGCAGGCTCTGGCGAATTAACGAGAGAAAATCGGCGGGGAAAAGCGAAGAAGCATCTGACACGGGCACATTCCAGTTAAGGCAAAGGCGGCAGTGTATCATGAGGAAAGGAAACGGGCAGCCAGGCTGCCCGTTTGAGGGAGTGAATAAGGCGTATGATCCCTGAGCCGGTGCTGACTTTAAACGCCTAAAAGGGCAGAACAGTCTGCCCGTTTGAGATAGCCTTTAGCGCGGAGACGGGATCGCCGTTCCCCAGCTACGCCAATCTTTCGGCGCTTCATCCTGCAACAGGAAGTGTTTATCCGGATTCGCCTGTGGCGCCAGCGGCACCGTCGGCGGCGTCGCAAACTGAATGCCACCGCGAATAAACTGCTGGAAGGTTCCAGTTTTCACTACGCCACCCACCAGACCGAAGTCCAGGTTATAGCCGGATGCCAGCCAGAACACCGAGTTATTACGCACCAGATGCTGGTACTTCTTACTGATGCGCAGGGCGATCTGCACACGATCCGCCATATTACCCAATGAGGTGCCAGTCACGGTACCCACTTCCACACCACGGAACAGCACCGGTGTACCCAGCGACAGTGAACCGGCCTCAGTGGCATCAACATAAATGTTCAGACCATTAAGGTAGCGGGAGTCGGTAATGGTGCTCTCCTGCAGCTCAAACGTGCGCGCGGCGCCGCCTTTGCCTGGATCCACGTTGACGTAAGGCTGCAACAGGGTTTCCAGATGATTCACGCCGGTAGCGGAAATCTCCGGTGAGACCACCGAGAAACGGCTGCCGAGACGGGCGAAATCGTTCACATACTCCGGATAGAGTACCGCTTTCGCCACCACCTGATTGTTATCTTTGCTTAACGACAGTGACTCCACCTGGCCGACATTAATACCCAGGTAACGAATCGGCATCCCGGCAGAGAGCTTGCTGGCGTCATAGGTGTGCAGCGTAATCTGGCTACCCACCGCGCGGGCGGCGGTTTCAGACGGATAGAGGACGCGTTTGGCCCCTTTGGCCGACTGCGCACCACTCATATTGTCGAAACTGATCGCGCCTTTCAGCGCGCGGTTAAGCGGCGATGCCTGCACCGTCAGGCCGCTGCCGTTAAGGCTGACGCGTGCGCCACCCTCAGCCCAGAACACGCTTTCGCTGGTCAGCAGCTTGCGATACTCCGGCTGAATATGTACCGCAATATCAAAGGCGTCAGCGCGTGGCGTGACTTTGACAATCTCACCCACCTGAAATTTGCGGTAAAGCACGACAGAGCCGGCCTGCACGTCAGGCAGACTGTTGGCGGTCAGCATCAGCGTGGTAGAAGGGCCATCGCCGGTAATGCCTTCTTCCGCTTTTTCAGCATCCGCAAACAGCGGGTAAGCACTTTTTGGCTCACCCTTTTTGCCCGGATCCAGCCGGATACCGCCATCCACCCATTCACGGGCGCTGGCACCTAATACCTGCATGCCATCAAGACCGAACTTCACATCCAGCCGACTGTTAACGATAAATTTGCTGTCGCCATGCACCAGATTGCGATTTTCAGGATTGACCGCTACCACGAAATTCACGCCATTTTCATCCAGCGTACGCGACATCACCTGACCAATCTGCATGCCGTGCAGCATCAGCGGCTGGCCCTGATCGATACCATAGCTCTCTGGCGCGCTGAGTTTTACCGTCAGTACATTGGGCTTCTGCAGCAGAGTCTCATTGGACGCCAGCACGGTGTAGTGCTGCTGCGGCTCGCCTTCGCCCGGCACCAGTTCCAGCGTGTTGCCGGTCAGCAGCGCGCTGAGGCTGGTATCCGTCAGGCTGATTTTCGGACTGTGCATCTCAATGCGGGTGCCGCTGCGCATCAGACCGACAACAGAGGGATCGATCGTCAGCTCGCCGGTGACCTTGCCGCCATCCTGCAGGTTCAGTTTGGTCAGCGTGCCGACCTCCAGTCCCTGATACATCAGCGGAGTGCTGCCCGCCTTGAGATTGTTGCCGTTAGGCAGATCCAGTGTGATCTGCACGCCACGCTGACTATGTGCCAGATCGGGGTAGAGCCGGTAATTCTGCTCAGCTTTGGCCGTTTCCGCACCCTGTGGCGAGTCAAACGCGATCGCGCCATTGACCAGCGCCGCCAGACTCTCCAGCTGCACTTTAGCCCCGCTCAGGCTGACGTCAGCATTCATGCCTGACACATTCCAGAAACGGCTGTTGGTTTTCACCAGATTGATAAAGCGACGGTCAATCAGCACATCAATCGACACGCCATCGGATTTGCTGTTAATGCTGTAGTCATAGACCCGGCCAACCGGAATTTTGCGGTAATAGACCAGCGAGCCGGTGTTGAGCGAGCCGAGATCGGGCGCATGCAGATGGATCATCAATTCGCCGGTATTCACCCGATATTTGGGCTGCGTATCCAGCGCGGTAAACGACTCGCTGGGTTTACCTTTACCTGGCATCATCCCGATGTAGTTACCACCGACCAGCGCATCCAGCCCCGACACACCCGCCAGCGAGGCTTTAGGCGTCACCAGCCAGAACTGCGTATCTTCACGCAGCGCATCGCGCATGTCGCTCTTGATGCTGGCTTTAATCTGAATGCTGCGATAATCATCACTGAGATTAATGCCCTGCACGGTGCCCACTTCCACGCCCTGATAGCGGATCGGGGTGCGACCCGGCACGATACCATCCGCCGTCTGGAAATTGATGGTGATGGTGGTGCCGCGCTCCTGATAATTGGTCCAGAGCAGCCAGCAGGCGATCAGCATCGCAATAATCGGCAGCAGCCAGAAGGGCGAAATTTTGCGCTTATTGCGCAGCGTTGCGTTAGTCGGTGTAGTCGGCGTTTCCTGTTGCATGTGCATCCCAGAGCAGGCGGCTGTCCAGCCACTCAACAGACATAATGGTCAGGATGACGGCCGCGCCAAAAAATAGCGCCGCCGGTCCCATGGTAAAAGCCAGCAGCTGATCACGGTTGACCAGCGACATGGTTAACGAAATGACAAACAGATCGAGCATTGACCAGCGGCCAACCCAGGTGACAAACCGCAGTAACCGGATGCGGGTTCTCAGCCCCTGTTCACAGCGAAAATGAATACTGAGCAGCAGAGTCAGCATCACCAGCACCTTGATAAACGGCACCAGAATACTGGCGATAAAAACAATCGCCGCCACCGGAATATTGCCTTCGCCCAGACCCAGGATACCGGAGAAGATGGTGTCCTCACGCCGTGAGCCATTAAGGTAGACCACGGAGATCGGCATCAGATTCGCGGGGATTAACAGCACAATTGATGCGATGAGCGCGGCCCAGGATTTCTGCAGGCTGTGGCGGCGTCGGAAGTCGAGCGGCGTATGGCAGCGCGGGCAGCGGCCCCGTTCATCGGGTATGCTGGTGTTGTGACAGTTCAGGCAGACCTGCATATCGTCACGGGCCATATTGCCAGGCGTCTGTGGGTAGAAATGCTCCCACAGCTGCTCCATATTCAGATGGATCAGTGTCAGCACGCTCAGCACCGTGAGGGAGACGTAAGCCGCCAGCCCGTAGCCAATCTCAAGCGAAGCATAGTCCTGCACTTTAATTGACGCCACGGCGATGCCGATCAGATAGATATCGAGCATCACCCACTCTTTCAGCTTCTCCAGCATCAGCAGCACGGGACGCAGGTTCATGCCCAGCCGGTGGCCGATACCGAGATAACAGATACCCGCCACCAGCGTCACCGGCGCGCCGATGGTGCAGAACGCCACCATTGAGGCCGTCAGTACATCACCCTGCTGGGTCATCTGGATGATGCCTTCCAGTACGCTGGCATTGATGCGCATGCCAAGCAGCCGGATATCTACCAGCGGCAGGGAGAAAGCAAAGGGCATTAACACAATCATGGTGGCGGCCATCGCCATAAGACGGGTCATCGGCCAGTCGCGACCACTGAGAATTTCGGCGTTACAGCGTGGGCAATGTGCCGACTGATGCGATTTCACATCCGGTAAGGAAAAAAGGGTATCGCATTGCGGGCAACGCTGATAACGTGCGTGAGGCAATGTCTGGCTGATAGCGTGAATTTTCATAGGGTGATGCAATCTTCGCTCTTCAGAAGTAACAGATATCGGTCGTAAAGACATTGTCTGTGTGCCTGTCTCGGGCATCACGCTTCGATCCACAGAATGCTAAGGGTATAGCAACTAACGCTATGATTCACCTTGTGGCTCTGGATATTTAAAACTTATTTTTAACGAACGGTCTTTAATGCCCCGTTCAGATGTCATTGGTAACGGTTAAATAATGAACAAAACTGCCTTTTACGCCGATTTGAATCGCGATATGCGCGCCTTACTGGCGGGAGAAACGGCGTTCCTCGCCGCGATGGGAAACTTTAGCGCGCTGCTGTACGAACGTCTCGATGGCGTGAACTGGGCAGGTTTCTACCTGCTGACGGAAGCGGATACGCTGGTGCTGGGCCCGTTCCAGGGCAAAATCGCCTGTGTGCGCATTCCGGTCGGTAAAGGTGTGTGTGGCACGGCGCTGGCAGAAGAAAAAGTGCAACGCGTAGATGATGTGCATGCCTTCCCGGGCCACATCGCCTGTGACGCTGCCAGCAATGCTGAGATTGTGATTCCTCTGAAAGTGAATGGCACTGTGGTTGGGGTGCTGGACATCGACAGCGTGGCGTACAATCGCTTTGACAGCGACGACGAATCGGGGCTGGTCACACTGACTGATGGGCTTTGTGAAGTGCTTGCGAACAGCGACTTAGAAAAATATCTGCAGCTGACGCGCAGCTAATCGACTGGATCACATGGCATTTAGCGATGTTGTCATTATAATGTCGCCTGTTCATGCCTGCGCTGGTCGGCAAACCCGTTGTAATCAGGAAATTTCATGGAAAATCAACCTAAGTTGAATAGCAGTAAAGAAGTCATCACTTTTCTGGCGGAGCGCTTTCCGCACTGCTTTAGCGCTGAAGGTGAAGCGCGTCCGCTCAAAATCGGTATCTTTCAGGATCTGGTCGAGCGTGTTCAGGGCGAAATGGGTCTGAGCAAAACACAGCTGCGTTCCGCGCTGCGTCTCTATACGTCAAGCTGGCGTTATCTGTACGGCATCAAAGCCGGTGCTATCCGTGTCGATCTCGACGGTAACGCCTGTGGCGTGCTGGATGAGCAACACGTTGAGCATGCACGCAAGCAACTGGAAGAAGCGAAAGCACGCGTCCAGGCGCAGCGTGACCAGCAGCGCGCCGCGCGTCGTGAAGCAGGCGAAAGCGAAGAGGGCGCGGCACCGCGTCGTCCACGCAAGCCCGCGGCACGTAAGCCTGCAGAAGGCGAAGCCGCGCGTAAACCGCGTCCGCAGACCACTGCACCGCGTGCGACCGCCTCACAGCATCGCAAGCCAGCCCCACGTCCGGAGCAGGAAGCCCGACCCATCACTGATACCTCAACTTTGCAACCCGGCCAGAGTATTAAAGTTAAAGCAGGCAAAAGTGCGATGGACGCTACCGTTCTTGAAGTATCAAAAGACGGCGTTCGGGTCCAGCTCGCTTCCGGCATGGCAATGATTGTGCGCGCAGAACACTTGCAGTTCTGAAACGGAGGCTAACCCCGGCATGAACACCCTTTTTAAAGTTGGACTTATTGCGGGCCTGCTATTAGCAGGCCCAACCTTCGGCGCGGAGAACATTACCCGCGCCGATCAGATTCCCCAGCTTCACGAAGATCCGCAGGATCCGACGGTCAGTGAGCGCGTAACCTCGCGCTTTACCCGTTCCCACTATCGCCAGTTCGACCTGGATCAGAACTTTTCAGCGAAAATTTTTGATCGCTATCTGAACATGCTCGACTACAGCCACAATGTGCTGCTGGCGTCAGATGTGGCGCAGTTTGCCAGCAAAAAAACCACCGTCGGCGATGAGCTGCGCAGTGGCAAGCTGGATCTCTTTTACGATATTTATAATCTGGCGCAGAAACGCCGTTTTGAGCGCTATCAATATGCGCTGACGGTGCTGGCTCGTCCGATGAATTTCAGCGGCAATGACACTATCGACATTGACCGCGCTAAAGCACCCTGGCCAAAAGATCAGTCTGAACTGAATGCGCTGTGGGATGCCAAGGTCAAATATGATCAGCTGAGTCTGAAGCTGGCGGGCAAAGATGATAACGAGATCCGCGACGTTCTGACCAAGCGTTACAACTTCGCTATCCGTCGTCTGGCCCAGAGCAACGGTGAAGATGTTTTCCAGCTGGTGATGAACGCTTTTGCCCGCGAAATCGATCCGCACACCAGCTATCTGTCGCCGCGTAACACCGAGCAGTTCAACACCGAAATGAGCCTCTCCCTGGAAGGCATCGGTGCGGTTCTGCAGATGGATGACGATTACACCGTGATCAACTCGATGGTCGCAGGCGGCCCGGCCGCGAAAAGCAAAGCCATTACCGTTGGCGATCGCATCGTCGGTGTGGGTCAGCCAGGCAAGCCGATGGAAGATGTGATCGGCTGGCGTCTGGATGATGTCGTGGCAAAAATTAAAGGACCTAAGGGCAGCAAAGTGCGCCTGGAAGTTCTGCCAGCCGGTAAGGGCACCAAAACCCGTACTGTGACGCTGACGCGTGAGAAAATTCGTCTGGAAGATCGCGCGGTTAAATTGACCATCAAAAATGTCGGCAAGCAAAAAGTGGGCGTGCTCGATATTCCTGGTTTCTATGTCGGCCTCACCGACGACGTGAAAGTACAGCTGCAGAAACTGCAGAAACAGAACGTCGACAGTGTGGTAATCGATCTGCGTACCAACGGCGGCGGCGCGCTGACCGAAGCAGTCTCGCTTTCCGGTCTGTTTATTCCGAGTGGTCCGGTGGTTCAGGTACGCGACAACAATGGTCGGGTTCGTGAAGACAGCGATAACGACGGCGTTGTCTACTACAAAGGACCGCTGGTGGTGCTGGTCGATCGCTTCAGCGCCTCAGCTTCTGAGATCTTTGCTGCCGCGATGCAGGATTACGGTCGCGCGGTGATTGTTGGCGAGCCAACCTTTGGTAAAGGCACCGTTCAGCAGTATCGCTCCCTGAACCGCATCTACGATCAGATGCTGCGTCCGGAGTGGCCTGCGTTAGGCTCCGTTTCTTACACTATTCAGAAGTTCTATCGCATTAACGGCGGCAGTACACAGCGTAAAGGCGTCACGCCGGATCTGCTGATGCCAACTGGCGTTGAAGCGGCTGAAACCGGTGAGAAATTTGAGGATAACGCACTGCCGTGGGACAGCATCAAAGCGGCGACCTATGTCAAAACCGGTGATGTGAAACCGCTGGTGGTGCAGCTGACTAAGCAGCATGCTGACCGCATTGCTCAGGATCGCGAGTTCCAGTACATCATGAAGGACATTGCCCGTTACAATGCCCTGAAAGATAAGCGCAACATCGTGTCGCTTAATCTTGCTCAGCGCGAGAAAGAGAATCACGAAGATGATGCGTCTCGTCTGGAGCGGATCAACGCGCGCTATCAGGCCGAAGGCAAAAAACCGCTGAAAAATCTGGATGAGTTGCCGAAAGATTATAAAGAGCCGGATCCCTATCTTGATGAGACGGTGAAGATCGCTAACGATCTTGCGCAACTGGAGAAATCCCAGCCAGAGGCGCCAGCGGCTAAATAATCCGCTGTTGCCAGAAAAAGCACCGCTCAGCGGTGCTTTTTTTTGTACTCAGAAAAGTTTCCAGTAAGCAATGATTAGCGCTGGTGAAGGTGCCTGAAGGCTGGGCTCCTCATCAGGCGTGTCAGAATGTAAAGTTATGTCTTTTTAGGCACTTAAACGTTAAGGTTGCTTGAAAAGCAGCCCAATGCCCATAGGATATGGATCCGCGTATAGGCGCGTGAACTACTGAGGAAGATTAACAAAAATGATGCGTATTGCTCTTTTCCTGATGACCAACCTGGCTGTGATGTTGGTATTCGGGCTGATTCTCAGCCTGACAGGGATCCAGTCAAGCAGTGTTCAGGGCCTGATGATCATGGCAGGCCTGTTTGGCTTCGGCGGTGCGTTTGTTTCACTGCTGATGTCGAAGTGGATGGCACTGCGATCGGTTGGCGGTGAAGTGATTGAACAGCCACGCAACGAAACCGAGCGCTGGCTGGTGGATACAATTGGCCGTCAGGCACAGCAGGCGGGTATTGCGATGCCACAGGTGGCGATCTATCACGCACCTGACATCAACGCCTTCGCAACTGGCGCACGGCGTAACGCCTCACTGGTTGCTGTCTCAACCGGTCTGCTGCAGAACATGAGCCGTGATGAAGCGGAAGCGGTGCTGGCACACGAAGTGTCACACATCGCCAACGGCGACATGATCACCATGACGCTGATTCAGGGTGTGGTGAACACCTTTGTGATTTTCGTTTCACGTATTCTGGCGCAGATCGCGGCGGGCTTTATGTCCGGCAACCGCGATGGTGAGGAGAGCAGCAACGGCAACCCGCTGGTCTACTTTGCGGTGTCGATGGTGCTGGAACTGGTGTTTGGTATTCTCGCCAGCATCATCACCATGTGGTTCTCGCGTCACCGTGAGTTCCATGCCGATGCCGGTTCAGCGAAGCTGGTAGGTCGTGAGAAGATGATTGCGGCGTTACAGCGCCTGAAAACCAGCTACGAACCGCAGGAGCCGAGCAGCATGATGGCGTTCTGTATCAACGGTAAGGGCAAATCGTTCAGCGAGCTGTTTATGTCGCATCCGCCGTTAGATAAGCGTATTGAAGCACTGCGCAGCGGTCAGTATCTGAAGTAGCGTTAAGCAGAGCAAAAAAGGCGACCCTGGGTCGCCTTTTCTGTTTAGAAACCATAATCAGACTGAATCTGACAGCAATATCTTAGCCCAACATGCAGGGAACCCGGGCAGAGGAGGAAAGCGTCCCGCGCCATGGATGGTGCGGGCCGACCGTCATGGATGACAGAAGTCTTTCCGATCTGACCGGGTTCCCTGTGAAGGCTCGGCCTTACAGCGAATCGGGTCACACTCTGTCAGGTGGTCGCCTTTTCTGTTTCTGCCATCAGGCGCGGGTCTGCGTCATCCGTGACACACTGACCAGCGCGGCCACGGCGGCAAAGCTGCCCGCCAGCAGCAGCGAAGCGTGCGTCCCGCGTTCATCAAACAGATTAAACATCAGCGCGACCAGTGCAGCACCCATACTCTGGCCCAGCAGGCGCGCGGTGCCCAGCATGCCGCTGGCGCCGCCGCTGCGATGACGCGGAGCAGAGGTGACAATAGTGTGGTTGTTGGGTGACTGAAACAGTCCAAAACCGGCACCGCACAGCATCATGCGCCAGATAATATCGCCATCACCCGGGTTGGCCGGAAGCCAGGCGAGCAGAAACAGCCCCAGGGCGAACATAGCCAGCCCGATGCCGCCCAGCAGCCCGGCATGCACCCGTTCAATCAGCCGGCCGGCAATCGGCGCAAACACCATGGTTGCCAGCGGCCAGGGCGTCAGCAGTAACCCGGTTGCCACCTCATCACGCTGCAGGACGTTTTGCAGAAAGAAGGGCAGCGACACCATCGCCAGCATCTGCGCGCAGAACGAACAGACCGACGTTCCCATCGACAGGCTGAAAATCGGGATACGCAGCAGATCAACCGGCAGCAGCGGCACCGCCATGTTTAACTGACGACGAATAAAGAACCAGCCCACAACCAGCAGAGCAATGACCTCCGACAGCACCAGCAGATGACTCTGTCCCTGTGCAAACCCGCTCAGCGCAGAGATGATCAGACCAAAGAACAGGGCGTTCATGATCGCGCTGGGAACATCAAATTTCTGCGCCGTCGCTTTCTGCGGATTATCAGGCAGCGTGCGCAGCGCCAGCCAGAGCGCAATGGCACCCAGCGGGACGTTAATCAGAAACAGCAACTTCCAGCTTGCCACCGAAAGAATCGCTGCGGCAACCGTCGGGCCTGCCGCGGTTGAAACCGCCACGACCAGCGAGTTGATCGCCATGCCGCGTCCCAGATGACGCTGCGGATAGATAATGCGTATCAGCGCGGTATTCACACTCATCAGCGCTGCACCCCCTAACCCCTGCAGCACGCGGGCGAAAGTCAGCATGGTCAGGGTGGCGGAGAAGGCGCAGAACAGCGAAGTGGCAATAAACAGCGCCAGGCCCGCCTGATAGACGCGGCGATAACCCAGCATGTCGCCCAGAAAGGAGAGCGACAGCAGCGAGACGATAATCGCAATCTGATAGGCGTTCACTATCCAGATCGACTGCGCCGGGCTGGCATTCAGTTCGCGCGAGATAGTGGGCAGGGCGACATTGGCTATCGCGCCATCCAGCACCGCCATGGTCAGACCCAGCGCGATGGTGACGATTGCCATATAGCGCTGACGCGCGGGTAATCCATCCTGAGGAGGGGAGAGTGTCATAAGTTAATTACTAAAGAGGGTGAATATCATCATGCTAATGAAATTAACGCTGAAATACAGCGATCGGATGGATAAAAAACTGTCTTTAAATATGACGTAATGGTTAAAGCATTGCTGCCTTCGTATGCCTCACTCTATACTGACAGTCCGTTCCATTTTTTTTGAAACAGGTTTAACAAGGTGCGCGATGTCCTCTGCTGAAAATGATAAACAGCCCGATTCCGTCTCTTCGGTACTCAAAGTGTTCGGCATTCTGCAGGCGCTGGGTGAAGAGCGCGATCACGGTATTACTGAGCTCGCGCAGCGCGTGATGATGTCAAAAAGCACCGTTTACCGTTTCCTGCAGACCATGAAGTCGCTGGGTTATGTCACGCAGGAAGGTGAGAGCGAGAAGTACTCACTGACACTGAAGCTGTTTGAACTGGGCGCTAAAGCGCTGCAGAACGTCGATTTAATCCGCAGTGCGGATGTGCAGATGCGTGAGCTTTCGCGTCTGACCAAAGAGACCATTCACCTGGGGGCGCTGGAAGAGGACAGTATTGTCTACATCCACAAAATCGACTCCCTCTACAACCTGCGTATGTATTCGCGCATTGGCCGTCGTAATCCGCTGCATACCACCGCGATTGGGAAAGTTCTGCTCGCCTGGCGCGATCGCAGCGAAGTTGAGGAGATCCTGCGGGACATCGAGTTCAAACGGAGCACGGCCAATACGCTGTTAAGCGCGGAGGCGTTGATTACGGCGCTGGATCAGGTAAGAACGCAGGGCTATGGTGAAGATAACGAAGAGCAGGAAGAGGGCTTACGCTGCCTCGCTGTGCCGGTGTTTGACCGTTTTGGCGTGGTGATTGCGGGACTGAGCATCTCTTTTCCTACCATTCGCTTTTCAGAAGATGCCCGCCAGGATTACGTGGCCATGCTGCATCGGGCGGCGCGTACGCTCTCCTCAGAGATGGGCTATCACGACTATCCGTTCTGAAAACAGCGGGCCATGTGGCCCGCTGTTTTGTTAATTATCGATCACTTCTCCGCTTTTCTTCAGCAACGGACAATCAGTCACGCCCACCACGCCACTGTCAGTATGCAGATACTGCGCACTGATCACACCGCGAGCGGTCAGATAGCTGCACTGCAGGCCAAGGCCGGCGGCATTTTTAGTACTGCCGGTTAATACGCCATAGCCGGTAAACAGCATCGCCAGCCAGATCACCGCCAGCAAGCCTACCGTACGAATAAACAGTTTCATTATGTCTCCTTGTGAAAGATAACTCAGCGCTCCACCTGGTGCCGCCGGTTATGATGATATCAGCATGCCTCGCTTTTCTGGTGGGATCGATCAGAGATAACTGAAACGGCAAATTCTGCATTGATGTTAACCCCATTATCTTTTGCGATGGCGACAGGTAGAATAGGCGGTTGCCATGTTCTGGCGTTTCCACTTAGTTTTACGAGGCAGTTATGAATGAGTTAGCCGCAAATTCGGGCCCACTGGTCAGCTATGGCCTGCTGGTCATTATTTTGATTGTGGCGTTTATCGCCTGGTTCTTTGTCAACCGCGCCAGCGTGCGCGCCGGTGAGCAAATCCGCTTACTGGAATCTTTGCTGGAAGAGCAGAAGAAACAGAATCAGCTGCTGCGCCGTCTGATTGAGATGCAGCCAGGGGCAGAGAGTAAAAAAACCGATGACGATCGCGAGAAACGCGACTTTATCCGGTTGATTCCGGAACGATAATCACAGCAGAGAGACGGGATGGTCTGGAAAAATCCGTGGTATGACAGCAGCAAAGCGCATCACACGCCCGAGGGATTCTGCAATCCTGAACCGGAACGGCGCAAGCCGGGCGATCTGCAGCGCTGGCGCAGGGAGCGCAAAGCGCAGGGGCTGCCGCTGCCACCGCAGCAGGGCTACGGGGCTTTCACCGAACAGTGGTGGCAGCCCGCCGATATCAGCGGCAGTGACGATCGCATCTGGTGGCTGGGCCATGCCGCCGTGCTGCTGCGACTGAACCAGCAATATATCCTGATCGATCCCGCACTCTCGTCACGCGCCTCGCCACTCTCTTTTGCCGGGCCGCAGCGAAAAACGCCCGCACCGCTTAGCATTGCTGATCTGCCGCGTCTGGATGTCGTGCTTATTTCACATAACCATTACGATCATCTTGATCGGCCGACGGTTAAAGCGATCGTCCGGCGTTTTCCGCAGGCGACCTTCATTGTGCCGCTGGGCCTGGAAAAATGGTGCAGGGCGCGGGGCGTGAAACAGGTCCATCAGCTCGACTGGTGGCAACAGTTTACTGTCGGCGACCTCTGTTTTGATGCGGTGCCGGCACGTCACTGGAGTATGCGAACGCCGCGCGATCGAAACCGTTCGCTCTGGTGCGGCTGGGTCGTGCGTTCTGCCTCCGTGCGCTTCTGGTTCTCGGGCGACAGCGGCTACAGCGATAGCCTGCCGGAGATTGCGGCCCGACTCGGCCCGTTCAGCCTGGCGGCTTTGCCGATTGGCGCTTATGCACCTGAATGGTTCATGGCGGGCCAACATATGAATCCCGATCAGGCGGTGGCGCTGTGGCAGGCAGCAGGCAGGCCGCTGACGCTGCCCATCCACTGGGGCGTGTTCGAACTGGCCGATGAGTCGCTGGATACGCCACCCAAAGAACTGGCGGATGCGCTGCTGCGGGCAAACGAGCAAAAGGGCGGTTTCGCACCATGGCGAATAGGCGAAAGCCGCGGGCTGAATAAGGATACCTAGGAATTATCCTAAAACATCAGAGTTAAAACAAAAGCCCGTTTTTATTATCTGATATCAATTTTTCAAATCAAAAGTTAAATTCTTAATAAGTAAAATCGGGCTCAATGCTTTTATTTGGAGCAGGACGACTGTCTGGCTCCTGCTTTTGGTGCAAAAAAATTGTTATCTGTACGAAATAAAAGGCGCTGTACAGGATTGACGCCGGATTATAGATATTTTCAACTTTTCGCGCTTCGCTTATTCATTCTGTTATTGCCATATTTGTGAAATATTAATTTCTTATGGTATCCATTGGGTTAGACCCGGCAACAGAGGCCGGAGAGGGGTCTGGCCGGAGAGCGTGCTTAATTTGCATCGGCATTTGTAAGCGCCACAGAACAGGCAATGTGAGCCTTCTGGCAATTATGTGCGCAGGCTGGCTGAGGCCTTTAAAAATGGCTTGCCATTGTTTTTAGGATATGTGATAACAAATCCTGAGTTAAACGAGGTACAGTTCTGTTTATGCATGGCATCTTCTGTAAAGAAGTCTGTAAAGAAGAACGAGTAAAGACGTTGACGTTGAATACCGCTTCCTTGCCGAACCTTAATTAGTGCCTCATGCAGTAATGTCTCTGGTTTTTCTGTACGACAGCCTTCGGGCTAAATAAACATCTAAAGGAATTTGCAAAATGGCAAAGATTAAAGGTCAGGTTAAGTGGTTCAACGAGTCTAAAGGTTTTGGTTTTATCACCCCTGCTGACGGTAGCAAAGATGTGTTCGTACACTTCTCCGCTATTCAGGGCAATGGTTTCAAAACCCTGGCTGAAGGCCAGAGCGTTGAGTTCGAAATTCAGGACGGCCAGAAAGGCCCGGCAGCCGTTAACGTTACGGCTATCTGATTCAACTCCGCCTCGGTGCATTGCACCCTGACATGAAATCTCAAAGCCCTGGCTTCTCAGCCGGGGCTTTCTTTATGCTTCCGATGCGTAAACGTTAAGGTTACACTGCGCCGCGTTATCTGATGCCGGAGCACCCTATGTCCCTGATTTGCCCTCTTTGTCACTCTCCTCTCGCCTTTACTTCGCGCAGCTGGTGCTGCGAGAATCGCCATCA
Source organism: Pantoea sp. EKM21T (assembly GCF_011800405.1). NCBI lineage: Bacteria > Pseudomonadati > Pseudomonadota > Gammaproteobacteria > Enterobacterales > Erwiniaceae > Pantoea > Pantoea sp. EKM21T. Next base: position 94,017 of record NZ_JAALFV010000004.1, on the reverse strand, counting down.
GTTTGACCAGGCGAAAGAAGGGTATGTCAATCTGCTGCCCGTTCAGCATAAACGGTCGCGTGAACCGGGTGACAGTGCAGAGATGATGCAGGCACGACGCGAATTTCTTGAGGCAGGCTACTACCAGCCGCTGCGTGATCGGGTCGTCAGCCTGCTTGCGCCCGCGCTGAGCCAGCCGGAGTGCAAAATCCTGGATATCGGCTGTGGCGAAGGTTACTACACCGCCGCACTGGCTGACGCAGCAGGCGAGGATGGGCAGGTCTATGGGCTGGATGTCGCCAGAATGGCGATCCGGCTGGCAGCAAAGCGCTATCCGGCGGTACGCTTCTGCGTCGCCTCCAGCCAGCGCTTACCCTTTGCCGATCACGCGCTGGATGCGGTTGTCCGAATCTACGCACCCTGCAATGAAGCGGAACTGGCGCGCGTGCTGAAGCCGGGTGGCCTGGTACTGACCGTGACACCGGGCCCGCATCATCTGCAGCAGTTCAAGGCGCTGATTTACCGCGAAGTGCAGTTGCATGTGCCGGAGCAGAAAGCGTATCCCGGATTCCATCAGGTGGCGCAGCATGCGCTGCGTTACCCGATGGCATTAACCGGCGCAGCCGCGACGACCCTGCTTCAGATGACGCCGTTCGCCTGGCGGGCGCGTGAAGAGGTCTGGCAGACCCTGCAGCAGAGCGAGCAGTTCAGCTGCGACGCAGACTTTACCCTGACTGTGTGGCAGCGCGACTAGCGCGCCTCGACCAGGGTGTTATAGATGCGCTCCAGATCGTCGAGTTGCTGCACCGCGATCAGCAGCCGACGCTGTTCCAGCTGAATCACCAGAATGCCATCCTCAGAGAGATTCATGCCCTGAATTCGCCGGTAATCGATCCAGACACCGGCGTAAAACAACCCCTCACTTTTCATCAGCAGCGTTGGCTTTCGCAGCCAGAATAACCAGAACGCCAGAAAACTCAGCACCATCAGCAGTGAGGTGGTGAGCTGCGGGCCGTGATGGCTGACGTTGTTCCACAGCAGGATCAGCAGCAGGCCGATGAAAATCAGGCTATCCAGCTTATGCTGCCTGCGCAGCGCAACCCGTAAGCGGGTCGGGCCGTGGCGACGCGGCAGAATCGCCTCATGATAAATGGCAAACCCCATCAGGGCGGCAATACAACACGCAATCAGCGCATCGGTTAATGACATCACAGCTACCTCAAACAGGGTGAGCTCAGCCGGTTGTGGCTCAGCTCACCACGCTTAAAAGCCGGGAGCACAGGCTCCCGGCCGGGTGAAATTACAGACCGAGCAGGCCGATCCAGTAACCAAAGATACCGATGGCAAAGAAGCCGACGATAATCCACAGCGCGTTCACTTTACGGCGTAACAGCCACATACAGCCAAAGGTCAGCAGCAGCGGCACCACGCCCGGCATCAGCTGATCGAGGATCGACTGTACGGTGGTGACGGTGGTTTTACCGGTCGAGTCGGTAATACGTGACACCACCAGCGGAATATTAACGTGTGTCCACTTGTTGACCAGCGCCCCCATGACAAACAGGCCGAGAATCGACGCGCCCTCCGTGAGTTTCTGCAGGAAACCGCCGCCCATATCACTGACGATATCTATCCCTTTGCGATAGCCATAGGCCACGCCGTAGTAGCGGGTCAGCAGACGTGCCAGGTTAAACAGCACAAAGAAGAGCAGCGGACCCAACAGACTGCCACTCATGGCGATACCGGCTCCCAGCGCGGCAAACACCGGGCGCACCGTACCCCAGAAGATCGGGTCGCCAACACCGGCCAGCGGTCCCATCAGGCCGACTTTAAGGCCGTTAATCGCGCCATCGTCGATCGGGGCGCCGTTAGCACGCTGCTCTTCCATCGCCATAGTCACGCCCAGAACCGGCGCGGCCACATAAGGATGGGTATTAAAGAACTCCAGATGACGCTTGATCGCCTGCTTACGATCATCATTGTTCTCAGGATAGAGACGGCGGATCACCGGCACCATTGAGAAGCAGAAGCCCAGCGCCTGCATGCGTTCAAAGTTCCATGAACCCTGGAACAGATTAGAGCGCAGAAAGACGGCGCGAACATCACCGGGTGTCAGTTTCTTTTCGACTTTCGTAATATCAACCATGTGCTCACCTGTTCCTTAATCGAGTTCGTTATCAAGATCGTTTGCGGTCGCTGCACCTGTTGGTGCTCCCGCCACACGGTTGTATTTCGGGCTGAGCTGAATGTAGAGCACCGCCATGACCACGCCAATGACGCCCAGCGCCACCAGGTTAAAGTTGGTGAAGGCCGCGGTGACGAAGCCCAGGTAAAAGAACGGCATCAGGTAGCCTGCGCGCATCATGTTGATGACCATCGCATAACCGACCACCACAATCATGCCACCGGCGATATTCAGGCCGTTGGTAACCACGTCCGGAATAGAGCTGAGTAAGGCGTGAACCGCACTGGTGCCGACCGAAATCGCCACAATCAGCGCCGGGATGGCGATACGCATCGCCTGTAACAGCAGGGCAGAGACGTGGATCCAGGAGATGGCCGTGAGATTACCTTTCTCTGCGGCTTTGTCAGCCGCATGCTGGAAGGCGACGGTCAGCGTACGCACGATAATGGTCAGTACCTGTCCGGCGGCGGCCAGCGGAATCGCCAGCGCAATACCGGCACCCACACTTTGACCGCCAGCGATAACCAGGATGGTCGAGATAATGGAGGCGAGGGCGGCATCAGGCGCAACGGCGGCACCGATGTTCATCCAGCCCAGCGCAATCATCTCCAGCGTACCGCCGATAATAATGCCGGTTTTCATATCACCCAGCACCATACCAATCAGGGTACAGGCCACCAGGGGGCGGTGAAACTGGAACTCATCCAGAATCGACCCCATACCGGCAATACAGGCGACAATAAAAATCAAAATAATTTGTAGCGAGGTTATTTCCATCATACTTCTTGTCCTCAGCAGGATAACCAGGAGCCCGGAAACGCAGGCGCATAAGTGCTTCTGTTACGCGTTAACTTTCGCGATCAGATCCATCATTTTCAGTTTCTGGTCACTGGAAACTTTACGCACTTCCAGTTCAATATTGCGTTCATTGAGTTTGCGGAATGCGGCAATATCTTTTTCATCGACCGAGACCGCATTATTGACCTGGGTTTTCCCCTGGCGGAACGCCATACCGCCGATGTTGACGGTTTTAATATCGACACCCTGTTCCACCACGCGCAGTACATCGGTGGGGTTGGTAAACAGCAGCATCACGCGATCCTGACCATACTTCGGGTTGTTCCACACCCGCACCATCTTATCGACATCCACCACATGGGCCGTGACGCCGGGCGGAGCGACCTGCGTCAGCAGAGTCTTGCGCACATGATCGTTGGCCACTTCATCGCTGACTACGATAATGCGCTGAACGTTGGTCTCTTTGGTCCAGCGCGTTGCCACCTGCCCATGAATCAGACGGTCATCAATGCGTGTCAGCCCGATTTTCATGTGGTCACCAGGCGCCATCGGCTTAGCCGGTTGCACCGCAGCGGCCGGTTTCACCGCGGCTGGCGCCGGCGCTTCTTCTTTGGCTTTCAGGGCTTTGACGCCTTCACGGCCGGTCTCCACCGCCACGGCGACCAGCTCGTCAAAACCGGGATTGTCATCGCGCGCCATCAGGGTTTCGACCAGCATCGGGATATTGACCCCGGCGATGACCTCATACTGCGGTTTGTCGACCACGATGCGACTGGCCGCATTAAACGGACTGCCACCCCAGGTATCAACTAAAAACAGGACTCCCTGCGTCGTATCAAGTTCTGCCAGTCGTGCCTGATATTTTTCAATCAGCGTTTCTGCATTTTCACCGGGGACAAAATCTATCCAGCCGACATTGTCCTGCTCGCCCAACAGCATTTCTGCAGTTTTCAGCAGTTGTTCCGCTGCCCAGCCGTGTGTACCAATTACTATCGCAATGGTCACGTGCTACCTCCGTTCGCTAGAGATGCTCATCTGAGTCAATGAACTGTATTGAAGTGCTTTGATGATCTGTTTAACCGGATGATTCGAATTATCGGTATAGCCTCGAAAAAACATGGGTTAACTACGTCAAGGCGGTAAAGTCGCGATTTATTTTAGTGATCGAAAAAATAAATTATGTGATGTCTGTCAGCTATTCATCGTGTGAAGCGGCCAGTAACCCTTTTTATGCGCCTGATCATCCGTCAGGCAGATTGTAAAAATAAGAAAATTTTTTGACGCAATTCGCCGACCTGATACATTAACGTTCTGTTTATTACTCAGGAGTAACGGGCTTCAGCCCACCTTTATGGATCGTCACCGACGTCGCTTAATCTGTTCTTTGCGCCTGCTGGCGCGTCACCCTTCGCCTCACGGCGTTTTCACCGCTTTCCCGACTACCTGCATGTCACGCATTGCTGCGCTGATAAGCAGCACCGCGTTCTGTTCCCTGTTCTGGAGTCATAAATAATGGAATTTTTATTCGACCCCTCAATCTGGGCGGGTTTACTGACGCTCGTGGTGCTGGAAATCGTACTCGGCATTGATAACCTGGTGTTTATTGCCATCCTGGCCGACAAACTGCCGCCGAAGCAGCGTGATAAAGCACGCCTGATTGGCCTGTCACTGGCGCTGGTCATGCGTCTGGGTCTGCTGTCGCTGATCTCCTGGATGGTGACGCTGACGACGCCTCTCTTTAGCGTAGGCGGTTTCAGCTTTGCCGGTCGTGATTTAATTCTGCTGGCGGGTGGTCTGTTCCTGTTGTTTAAGGCGACCATGGAGCTGCACGAGCGGCTGGAGAACCGGCAGCTCGACGGATCCGGTAATCGGGGATATGCCAGTTTCTGGGCTGTCGTGACGCAGATTGTGGTACTGGACGCCGTCTTCTCGCTGGATGCTGTGATTACCGCCGTGGGTATGGTGAACCACCTGCCGGTGATGATGACCGCCGTGGTGATTGCGATGGGTGTGATGCTGCTGGCATCTAAGCCGTTAACCAACTTTGTTAACGCGCATCCGACTGTAGTGGTGCTCTGCCTGAGCTTCCTGCTGATGATCGGTCTGTCGCTGGTGGCAGAAGGCTTTGGTTTCCATATTCCTAAAGGCTACCTCTATGCGGCGATTGGCTTCTCGATTCTGATTGAGCTGTTCAACCAGGTTGCACGTCGTAACTTTATCCGCCATCAGTCAAATCGCCCGATGCGTGAACGCACCGCCGAAGCGATTTTACGCCTGATGGGGGGCCGCAACCGTGCCCAGACCGCCAGCAATGGCAACACCAGCAGCAGCGAAGAGTCTGCGCTGGCGGAAGCGATGCCGCAGGAAGCGTTTAAAGATGAAGAGCGCTATATGATTAATGGCGTGCTGACGCTGGCTTCCCGCTCGATTCGCAGCATCATGACGCCGCGCGGTGAAATCTCCTGGGTCGATGCGAATCGTCCGGTAGATGAGATTCGCGGTCAGCTGCTTGATACGCCTCACAGCCTGTTCCCGGTCTGTCGGGGTGAACTGGATGAAATTGTCGGCGTAGTGCGAGCCAAAGAGCTACTGGTGGCGCTGGAGCACGGTGTGGATGTGGCGACTTTTGCGGCCAATACACCCACCATCGTGGTGCCGGAGACGCTGGATCCGATCAACCTGCTTGGCGTGCTGCGTCGTGCCAAAGGCAGCTTCGTGATTGTCACCAATGAGTTTGGTGTGGTTCAGGGTCTGATTACGCCGCTGGACGTGCTGGAAGCGATTGCGGGTGAATTCCCGGATGAAGATGAAACGCCCGATATTATTGCGGATGGTGATGGCTGGTTAGTGAAAGGAGGGACCGATCTGCACTCGCTGCAGCAGTTGCTCGACTTCCATGAACTGGTCGATCCGACAGAAGACCACGCCTCGCTGGCGGGCCTGCTGATTGAGCAGAAAGGGCAGTTACCGCTTCCTGGCGATGTGATTGATATTACTCCGCTGCACTTCCAGATTATCGAAGCGACCGACTACCGTATCGATCTGGTGCGTGTCACTAAAGATAAACCGCATGATGAGGATGAAGAGGGCTAATCGTTCTCGTTGATGCAGCGGCGCTGCCGGGCTTACCGGCCGCGCTGAATTCTCCGACAGCCGCTGGCTCATTGCCGCGGCTGTTTTTTTGTCTGTGGCGTAAGGTCATCAGGCAGGGCGAAACGGGGCTCAGGCGATTGTCACCTGCGGGCATCAGCCTGATGCTGCGCCAGCCACGCCGGGAAGTCCTGCAGCGGCATCGGGCGGGCAAAATAGTAGCCCTGCAGATGATCCACGCCGCGTTCGCGCAGATAGGCCGCCTGCTCAGCTGTTTCCACGCCTTCGGCCACCAGACTGATATTCAGGCGCTGGGCTAGCGAAATCACCATATCCGTCACCGTGGCATTAATCGCGTCAGTGCCGATGGCTGCGGTGAAAATCTTGTCGATTTTCAGCACATCTGGCTGCAGATCTTTCAGGTAGGAGAGCGAGCTGTGACCGGTGCCAAAATCATCAATCGCCAGCCGGACACCGATGTCGTGCAGTTGCGCAATCACCGACTGGTCCACGACCGGCAGGGCATCGCGCTCGGTGAGCTCCACCACCAGTTTCGGCACCGGATTGGCAGGCCACCACAGGTTGTGCAGATCTTCCAGAATGGCGTGGTCGCGGAAGTGGCTGGCGGCAACGTTAATGGCGATATGGAACGCGGGATCGTCGGGCAACTGCGGTAACTGACTCACCACCTCATTCAGTACAAAGCGCGTCAGCGGTTTGATCAGGTTCTGTCGTTCGGCCAGGGGAATAAAGACATCCGGGGCAATCCAGCCCTGACGGGGATTATGCCAGCGCAGCAGTAACTCAATACCGTCGCACTCACCACTTTTGGTGTTGATCAGCGGCTGGCAATAAACCATAAACTCACGGGCCGTAATGCCATAACTGATTTGCCAGCTCAGGCTCATACGATTTGCGGTCGCCAGCCAGATGATGTAACCCATAAGCAGGCTCAGCAGCAGCGCCAGCGGGAGCTGTGAGGGAAGCGTCGCCAGCGCCAGGCGGGTCGGAGAGGGGCCATAGAGGGTAAGCGTAAACGGATAGCGCAGCGAGCCCTGCTCATAGCTCACTTCATCATCTGCCGGCACCGTGGGCTCGATCAGTGGATTGCCATACTCCAGGCTCTCCCCGTTGACGTTAAAGACAGCGCGTTCCACCCAGGGCAACTGCGGCTCCAGCAGATAATTGCTCATCATTTCGATGTTGATCACCTGCAAAATCCCGGAGCGGTTATCCAGGCTCTTTGGCGTCCACAGCAGTAAAATGGGCGAGCCTTTCAGCAGGTACTCATCGGTTGCCAGCGTCATGCGCTGACTGTTAAAGGCTAAGTCAGGGTAAGTCTGGCTAAAGGGGATGGTGCGCGGCCCATAAATACTGGAGCAGTAGAGCACGTCGTTATCCACCAGCAGGATCGCCCGGACCGTCTGCAGGGAAGAGATTTTTTCGATGAGTGGAAAGCGAACATCCTGACAGGGAACGCCGACCAGACCCAGCGTATTATTGGCTGAAACCTCCAGCGGTGAAAACATCCGGTCAAACCGCATAATCGCTTTATCGGCGAAATCCATCGCCTGCTGCTCGATACGTGACTTCTCTTCGATATAGCGAAAGGCCAGGGTTAATATCAGCACCACGGTGGCGATCGACAGCGCTATCAGCACACGCTTGCGTCTGAATTGTCCAACATTTTGCTGGGCCATAAACATCTGTATCCACCTTCCCAAAAGCCAGTAAAAAGCAAAACACAACGGGGTGAGTATCGGCACGGTCAGATCAACATTGAGGCCGGAATGCAGAAAAGCGGGTCTGGAAAGTTGCGTAAGCCGGACGGCTGCGCGGAAATCACTCTACCGGTTAAACCTGCGCTGAGATAGCGCAGGATGCGGATTTTATTACGTTTGCACGTTTTTTAGTCAGTTAATCGTTTCGCTTAATCACACTGAACTTTAATCGCCAGACCGCCACGCGAAGTTTCACGGTATTTGGCGTTCATATCTTTGCCGGTTTCATACATTGTCTCGATAACCTTATCCAGCGAGACGCGGGGTTCGCTGGTGCGCCTAAGTGCCATGCGCGCCGCATTAATCGCTTTAACCGAGGCGATAGCATTGCGCTCAATGCAGGGCACCTGAACCTGACCGGCTACCGGGTCACAGGTCAGTCCAAGGTTATGTTCCATGCCGATTTCAGCCGCCACGCAGACCTGCTCCGGACTGCCGCCCAGCAGTTCAGCCAGACCGGCCGCCGCCATAGAACAGGCGACACCCACTTCACCCTGACAGCCCACTTCCGCGCCTGAAATAGAGGCGTTCATTTTGTACAGCACGCCGATGGCGCCAGAGGCGAGGAAATAGCGCAGGAAAATGTCGGGTGTCACTGGCTCAATGAAGTGATCGTAGTAAGCCAGCACCGCAGGCACGATACCGCAGGCACCGTTAGTTGGCGCAGTCACCACGCGGCCTCCCGCGGCGTTCTCTTCGTTAACGGCCAGCGCATACATATTGATCCAGTCGATTACAATCATCGGATCGCTGGAGTGCTTGTCAGAGGAGGTCAGCAGACGACGCAGGGAGGCGGCGCGACGGGGCACGCGCAGTGGCCCTGGCAACACGCCTTCGGTATTCAGACCGCGATCGATACAGGCCTGCATCGTCTGCCAGATGTTAGTGAAATAGGCATGGATCTCATCGCGGCTGTGCAGCGCCAGCTCATTTTTCATCACCAGACCTGAGAGTGACAGGCCGGTTTCACGACAGTGAGCCAGCAGATCTTTGGCGGAGTGGAACGGCCAGGGCACAGAGACTTCATCCAGTGCCGACTGCCCGAAGTGCTCTTCATCAACAATGAAACCACCGCCAACGGAGTAATAGGTTTTTGACAGGATCAGCAGGTCGCCCGCAAACGCGAGCAGGCGCAGGCCATTTTCATGCAGCGAGAGGTTCTCACTGCGAAATACCATGCCGCCTTCGCGCGGGAAATCCACTTCGTGTGCGCCTTTCGCCAGCAGCAGTCGCTCACGCTGCTCAACATCTTTAATAAAGGCGGGGATCGCATCGATATCCACCGTGTCCGGCGATTCACCCGCCAGACCCATAATAATGGCGATATCAGTGTGATGGCCTTTGCCGGTCAGAGAGAGAGAACCGTAAACATCCACGGCGATCCGGGTGACCTCCTGCAGCTTTTCCTGTTCGCACAGCAAATCCACAAACTGTTTACCTGCTTTCATCGGGCCGACAGTATGCGAACTTGAGGGGCCGATGCCCACTTTGAACATGTCAAAAACACTAATCACAGGTGACACTCCTCACAATTATTCTCAGTCTGCCGGGGCAGTTTATGGCGCCCATAGTAATGGTCATGCACCAGGAAAGAGCAGCTTTTCGCATGAAATAAACTTATCAAAACTCATAGAAAAAATTATAGTGCAGCGCGCCAGTAACCTGACGGGCTGGAGAGAGAAAAACGAGAAAGGTTTCAGAATGCGATCTGAGCACTCAGTGAGCGGATAATACCCGCGGTCATGCCCCACACCAGATAATCCTGATAGCGCGACAGCCAGACCGGGTGGCGAACGCCAGCCCGATGCACCTCCAGCGCGCTGTAGCGGCTGAGCTGCAAAGCCTCGGCCAGCGGCATCTCAAAGGCGCTGCTTACCTCATCCGGATTAATCGTTAATCGCAGATCGGCCGGAATGATCCCCAGTACCGGCGTCACCTGAAAGCCGGTGCTGCTGGTCACGGCGGGCAGTGCGCCTAATACCTCGACCTGATGCGGCTCAATGCCAACCTCTTCCTGTGCTTCACGCAGTGCTGTGGCGATGAGCGATGCGTCAGTGTCATCCTGCATCCCGCCGGGAAAAGCGACCTGTCCGGCATGTTTGCGCAGGGCGTGTGAGCGCTGCGTCAGCAACAGACCGGGTTCAGGCCGTGCCACAATCGGCACCAGCACCGCCGCATGGCGCCCGGATAGCAATTGTGTGCTGCGGGCAGGCTGCTGCAACAGAAAACGGCTGCGGAAATCATCAAGCGTCAGGGCCAACTGAACCTCCGGTTTGTTCCAGTGCCGGTAAGATCCGGCTGACTTTGTCGAGTGTTTCCTGATACTCCGCTTCGGGATCGCTGTCTGCAACAAGCCCGCCGCCCGCCGCACAGTAGAGCTGCTGACCTTCAGCGATCAGCGTGCGAATGGTGATGCTGGTATCCATCCGGCCACACAGGCTGAGATAACCGATGCTGCCGCACCAGGCATTGCGCCGCTGCGGCTCCAGTTCATCAATAATCTCCATCGCCCGAATCTTGGGCGCACCGGTAATCGAGCCGCCCGGAAAACAGGCGCGCAGCAGATCGGTGGCCTGCAGGGTATCAGGCAGCTGCGCCCGCACCGTGCTGACCAGGTGGTGCACGGCGGGGAAGGGTTCAACCACAAACAGTTCAGGCACCGTGACCGAGCCGGGTAGCGCCACTCGGCCAATATCGTTGCGCAGTAAATCGACAATCATCAGATTTTCGGCCCGATCTTTTTCTGCATGGCGCAGCGACTCAGCCTGTTGCGCATCAGCAATCGGATCGTCACAGCGTGGCCGGGTACCTTTGATCGGTCGGGTTTCGATCTGCTTATTATTCAGCGACAGAAAGCGCTCCGGCGACAGGCTGAGGATCGCGCTCTCCGGCAGACGCAGAAAAGCGCTGAACGGCGCGCGGTTAGCCGCATTGAGTATACTGAACGCCTGCCACTCATTACCCTGGTAACCGGCCTGAAAGCGCTGCGCCAGATTAACCTGATAACAGTCACCCGCCTGAATATAGGCCTGAACCGCCGCAAAACGCGCAGCGTAATCTGCATAGCTCAGGTTGGAGCGCCAGCGGCTGGTCAGTGAAAAGGGCACGGCCTCGCGCGCCGGCCATTGCGCCAGCCAGGCGGCGCGTTCTTCTGCGTTCTTTAACGCCACCAGCGTCAGGGTCTGCTGATGATGATCGGCAATCAATGCCCAGTCATAGATACCCACCGCCATGTCAGGCGTGGTGAGATCGGCTGCGGCCTGCTGAGGCAGGGACTCAAACCGGCGGCCCAGATCATAACCAAACAGGCCCAGCGCACCGCCCTGAAACGGCAGGGCATCGCTGGCAGCCGGCGTCACGCCCAGCGCATCACACTGCTGCTGCACCAGCAGCAGGGGATCGGCGGTTGATTCGGTTGTGCCGGTCGGGTCGCTGAGCGTAGTCATCGCACCGCGGGTCACCAGGGTGGCGCGGGGATCGGCGGTCAGAATATCAAAGCGGTTGTCGCTGTGGTTCGCCTGCGCGGAGGAGAGCAGCATCGCCCATGGCAGATGGGCAATCGGGGCAAAACGCTGAGTCAGCGCATCCGGGGTATAATCAAGACTGAGGGTTTCAACAATCATCGGGCAGAGAAATCAGAGAGCAAAGAGGCGGTCAGACTGCCATATTTTTTCCTGACTGGCACCTGTTAGTTCCGCGTGGGATACTGTCTGCCCCAACGCAGGAGTGAAACATGTTTATAGGAATACCGGCTCTCTCTCATGAGCAGCAGCAGCAGGCCGTCGAACGTATTCAGGAATTGATGGCGGGAGGTTTGTCGAGCGGTGAAGCGATCACCCAGGTGGCGCAGGAGATCCGACAAAATTTCAAGGGCGAACGGATTCGGGCGCTATTCGAAGACGAAGATGAAGAAAACGAAGAGGAATAACGCCCGGCGTTTTAACGTGCAGCGATAATTTTAATTTCGATTTTGTACTTCGGATTCAACAGACCGGCCTGTACCGTGCAGCGCACCGGCGCATTACCTGGCGAGACCCATGCGTCCCATGCGCGGTTCATCGCAGGGAAATCGGCCTTATCCACCAGAAACAGTGTCGCATCAAGGATTTTGCTTTTATCGCTACCGAGCCGTGTCAGAATCGCATCAATCACTGCCAGCGCATTGGCTGTCTGCGCTTCTGCGTCGGCATCCAGGTTCTCAGGCACACTGGTGTAATAGATTGTGTCGTTGTGGATCACGGCTTCGGACATACGGTGTTCCGGGTCAATGCGGGTAATACTCATCGGTTTCTCCCTGGTTAATTGCGCATTAGCCTGGCACACTCCCGACATCGCTGTCACCCCTTACGCTTTACAGGCAGCGCTCAACAATCGCCTGTCTGTCCGCCATCACCTGAGGCGCCATCCGGAAAGTCGTGAAATATTTCACCTCAGCCCCTTTTCGGCGGGGCGACACATCCGCAAAAATCGAATCTTCCCAGGTAAAAACGCTGATCTCGCTGCCGTTGGGCTGGGTGTGGGTGGTGTTATCTCTGGCAATGACGCTGGTGGTGGACCAGCCGCGATAAATACAGTCGCTGAGCTGAGGGACGGTGCGGGTGCTTTGACCCTGAAAAACAGGCTGCTGCAGACGAGCCTGATCAGGCGTGGGTGCCTGGCAGCCGCAGAGCAGCAGCACGCCAGCCAGAGAGCCGATGCGGAAACAGTTCATACATTCCTCCGCCTGAGTCAGGCAGTCGGGTTAAGGCCATCTGTTTAACACCGCCTGATCGGCAATGTTAAACCAGTCTCAGCACGTCAGCCTACGGGTGCCACATCCCAACGGTAAGCTGATTTAATCATTATAATCCGCGCGTTTGTTTACTCGCTGCGTTCCTCTGCATTTGCTAACTGCATCACACTGTCTGCATCATGATAATTGGCCGCGGACGTTGTCACTGTTGCAGCCCTGCTGCGCTAAAGCAGCATGAAGCGTCGAAAGAGCGGGAGAAGTGAGGGCACGCGCGGCATAAAAATGTTATAAAACAGCAGATAAATCGCGCTACGGATGAGGATTCAGGCATGGCGAATACGCAGTATCTTTTTTGGGTGATGGTCGGCGCACTGACGCTGCTGTTTATTGTGGTTTCGGCATTTGTTGGATTGTCCCGTGGCAGTAAGCAGGGCTTTATTACCTTCGCTATTCTGTTCATCGTTATGCTGGCGGGCGCGTTGTACGTCCGCTTATAAGCAGGTCGCAAGAGCAGCGTCGCCAATAATCGTGATATCAGGTCACCAGCCAGAAACAGATAAACGCCCAGTACCAGAATGAGCCGTATCTGGCTGAGCGGCCTGCTTTATTTGCCGCTTTTTATCTGGCCAGTGTTGAATCAACCCTGCTATAGCTGCTCAAAAAACTCACCATGCAAGGGTAGCGCTTACTGCGAAAATCCACCGTGATATTGATGGTGAGATCCTGCGGCGCCCCATCTGAACGTCGTCTGCGTTATGTTCTTCTCTGGATTACCCACCAGCGGATCGATATGTCTCCCCGCCAGCACGCCCATCTGTCCAGGCGGCGCATATCTGATAAAAGGTATTCTTCCAGCAGGCATACATAACGTTATTTTTGCTAGCCGCTGGCCTCTGAAGTGAAAATGTAATAAGCGACATCAGCGGGGGCGATTCCTTCAACACGTTTTTGTGCAATACCCTGTTTTACAGATTCTGGAAAACGCAGGTAAATACGGTTGTCTTCACTGAATAAGGCTTTATCTATCTCTATCCCGTCATCTTTGAAACAGGATGCATAGGTGTCCCTGAATATTTTACTGACATTATCGATATCTCTGCTGAGTAAAATGACTTCATTTTTTTTTAGATAGTTGCTCTGAATGTTTTGACTCGCTGCAGGGTGGATTAAAAACGTTGCGCTGGGTAATGTTTCCCTTTGCGCCCCTGAGCAATAAATCAGGGTAGCCGCCGAACCCGTCATTGCGGCATTGATGGTTTTTATCGGAATCCTTGACCCTCTGACGGCCTGGCCGCCCATATAGCCAGCTTCCATGTCGCCGCCAAAGCTGTTTATATAAAGCGATATTTCTTTTACAGCAGGGTAACTTACATTAATATTATCGATGCCTGCCATCAATTCTGCCACTTTAGTGCCATTAACCTCGCCAATGTAAACAATTTTTGCCGATTTTATCTCTTGCGCTTTCAGGGTGTTATTTATCACCACTGACGTTTTTGCTATGCAGCAAGCGGAAGTGACGCCCAGTAACAGAAAAGTGAAATAACGCACCATAAAAACTCCATTTAAGGGTGTGACGCTGTCAGTTTAAGGATCAGTAATGTTTAAAAAGAAAATAGCCCGTTGTAACTTCCAGGGTGATGATATAGAAGATAAGTACGATGAATATCAATAATAAACTCGCTCTGGCGTAGTTTTTCTTTGAACGTTTAGTCCTTCGGTTTAAGGACCAGTAAAGCAGCATGAAAAGATTTAATACGGGTATGCCGGTTAAAATTAATGTGACAATCCAATCCCATAGGGAGACATCATCGACGTGTTGATTATTTTCCACAGTGTTTTTTACGCTATGTGAGTGGTGGAGTAACGACATTAACTGCTACGACGTGCAGATCATTTCCTGACAGCTGACGAGTTTTTATTGATTCGCTGAGGATAAACGTCAGACCAGTCTGGTTGTTCGCCGGACATAATCGCGCGCCGCTGTGCAGGGCTGATTCCCTGATTTATATGCGGCATGACAGGTTCACTATGTTGACCAACTGGGTTAAGTTTGACCTCATCGTTGGTAACGCAACCGCTCAGCGTCAGAATCACTAAGCTATACCGGGGTAATTTTGGGAACAATGATATTTCTCCTTGTTGAGATAATGGTGTCCATTTTGACGGATAGATGCAACAGGGCAGCAACAGCCAGACTACATCCCACTTCACTTATAATATAAAACCCCACTTCATTTACATTAACGGATATCTTTAGCGAGATAGTCTTAAACGGCCTTTTAAAGAGGACGGATGCCGTGGGGCATGGTTTCTATTGTGATGTGACTTATCCAGCGACAAGTTTTTATTGCCTGTGAAAGATAACATAATTTCTGAATTTTTAATTACCTCTCTACCATCTGTTAAGTCAGATTGGCTGCATCAGAGGAAATATTCAATCCGCTAATGCTCACAGATTGCGTTTAAATTCTGTCTCTTTTATATCAGGGATTTTTTCTTATAACAACAAAACGATGTTTAATGCTACTCCTGTTGAGTTTTTATTTAATGTTACCTTTCTTTGTGCATAATTGTGCTTTGAATCGCATCATTAACTTTTCGTGTCCCTATATTATAGGCAGTTAAGTTTCGGCCTTTTATTCATTAAACGAGTAACAGGTTTTTTTAAAAACACAGTTTTTTCAGCGGCGAATTATTAAACCCGCTATCAGACTGACGTCAATGATAACGCGGCTGGAGGAGGCGAATGGGCATCCGATTAACCGGTACGCTATCAGCACCGGCTGTGACGCAAGGCTGTTTCACGCAGTGGCGAAGCTGAGTCTGCGGCAGCGCCTGCATTTCTGATATCTTTTGCGAGCCTTGCAAAACAGATGGCAAGAGTAAGCTACACTCAAAGGGCATAGCAAAATTGCTATCTGACACCGGAGGAAATTATGTCTGAACGCCCTGATTACGATGAGCCGCTGCCCGATGACGCTGAGATTTATCCTGAAGATGAGGAAGAAGATGAAGAAGAGGAACCATTAGAAAAGGATGTCTAGCGTCACCTGCATAATCTTTTATGACGCGTTATCGCGTTGCACCGCAAAACCGCCTGCGTGCAGTTTTGCGGTTTCTTACGTCGCCTGAATTTAGTGCAAAATTTCCCTCCCGGCTCGTTTCGACGATCAAAATGATAAATACAGAAAAATGAAACTCTTTTATTCAGAGAGATTGATATCAACCCTTTCCTGAAGTGCTTAAAAACGTCACATCGTGATGTTTGTTAATTAAATTAACATTGATTGTAATTATAAACTCTTTATTCGTTCTGATTTTGATTTAACGCATTTTGTCACCTTGCTGATTCAGTAGTCAGCGGAATAGTATCCCTGCCGCAAATAAGCTTATAAAGCAGGGATAAAAATGAAATTACCAAAAATGTTAAGTCTGGTTGTGGCGCTTTCTACCCTCAACGTAGCCGGTGCGGCGGAACCGCACTGGACGTACGAAGGCAAAGCTGGCCCGGAACACTGGAGCGAACTGACCAGCGACTTCCACATCTGCCACGAAGGTAAGTCCCAGTCGCCTATCAATATTAAAGATCCGATTGAGGGACATTTACAGGCACTCGATCTGGCCTACCATACGTCGGCTGAGAAGGTGATCAACAATGGCCACACGATTCAGGTGACCGTTGATGAAGAAGATGATTTTGTACTGGATCGGGAAAAGTTCACACTGCGTCAGTATCACTTCCATACGCCGAGTGAGAACCAGATCAATGGGCACACCTTTCCCCTGGAAGCCCACTTTGTACACAGCAAAGAGGATGGCGATCTGGCCGTGGTCGCGGTGATGTTTAAGGTCGGTGAAGAGAATCCGGCGCTGGCACCGTTGATCGACGCTATGCCGAAACAGGAAAACCAGCAGGTAACCATTAATCGCCAGGTAAACTTACGCGATCTCTTCCCGGAAGATCTGCACTATTATCGTTTCAGCGGCTCCCTGACGACGCCGCCCTGCAGCGAAGGGATTCGCTGGCTGGTGCTGAAACAGCCGGTTTCGCTCTCTCAGGCGCAGCTCGACGCCTTTAAACAGGCGCTGAAAACCACCAATAATCGTCCGTTGCAGCATCTCAATGGGCGCATGATTGTAGAGTAGTCACAGCGATTTCTACTGCCTTTCGCGGTGCAACTTCTCATCAGGTATCCCGGTGCTGCGAGCGCTTCTCTTCAGGCGGCCACGTGCCGCCTTTTTCCCCATCTTTCAAACGCGATCCAGAGTCTTTACCTGCCACGCCCCCAACGGCTGGAAATAGATAAGTTATTGATAATTATCAATTTTGCTTTGTTGATCCAATACTGACATAATTACAGTGTTTTTGCCGTTCTTAGTGAGGGTATGTGGCAGACGATTTTGCAGTGGATGGCGCGCTGGCGCTGGCGATCGCAGGCTTTAAGCCGCGTGAAGCACAGCGTGAGATGGCGCAGGCGGTATCTGAAGCCGTAAAACAGCAGGGTGAACTGGTGGTCGAGGCCGGTACCGGCACCGGAAAAACTTATGCCTACCTGGCTCCCGCTCTGCGGGCCGGTAAAAAAGTAATTGTCTCCACCGGATCCAAGGCGCTGCAGGATCAGCTCTATGGCCGCGATCTGCCTACGATGATCAAGGCGCTGGATTTCAAAGGTAAAACGGCCTTGCTGAAAGGGCGCTCCAACTACCTTTGCCTGGAACGCATGGAACAGCAATCGATGGCGGGTGGCGATCTCACCGCGCAGGGGCTGACCGATCTGGTGACGCTGCGCAGCTGGTCATCGCAGACGGAAGATGGCGACATCAGCAGCTGTGCGGGCGTGACCGAAGACAGCCCGGTCTGGCCGCTGGTCACCAGCACCAACGATAACTGCCTCGGCACTGACTGCCCTCGCTATAAAGAGTGCTTTGTGGTCAAAGCGCGTAAGCGCGCGATGGACGCCGATGTGGTGGTCGTGAACCACCACTTGTTTCTTGCTGACCTGGTGGTGAAAGAGGGCGGCTTTGGCGAACTTATTCCCGAAGCTGATGTGATGATCTTCGATGAAGCCCATCAGCTGCCCGATATCGCCAGTCAGTATTTTGGTCAGCAGCTCTCCAGCCGCCAGTTACTCGATCTCGCCAAAGATATTATTACCGCCTACCGCACCGAGGTGCGTGATGCTCAGCAGCTGCAGAAATCCGCTGACCGCCTGGCGCAGTGCGCGCAGGATTTTCGCCTGTCATTAGGCGATCCCGGCTATCGCGGTAACCTGCGTGAACTGCTGAGCGATAACAACATCCTGCGGATGTTTACGTTGCTGGATGATGCGCTTGAGCTCTGTTACGACGTTATCAAACTCTCACTGGGCCGTTCAGCCCTGCTGGATGCCGCCTTCGAGCGGGCCGCGCTCTACCGTGGCCGGTTAAAACGGCTGCGGGCGATTAACGAGCCGGGCTACAGCTACTGGTATGAATGTACCTCACGTCACTTTATCCTGGCGCTGACGCCGCTCTCGGTGGCAGAACGCTTCCGTGAAGTAATGGATAATCGTAAGGCTGCATGGATCTTCACCTCAGCCACCCTGGCGGTGGATGAGAAAATGGCACACTTCGCCGAACGGCTGGGTGTGAATGCAGCAAAAAGCCTGATTCTGAACAGCCCGTTCGATTTTGCGAAGCAGGCGCTGCTCTGCGTTCCGCGCAATCTACCTGAGCCTAACCGTCCGGGTGGTGCACGCCAGCTGGCCGCAATGATGAAGCCGCTGATTGATGCTAATAAAGGCCGCTGTTTCTTTCTCTGCACGTCGCACCTGATGATGCGTGAGCTGGCCGCAGAATTTCGCGCCTCAATGACGCTGCCCGTGCTGGTGCAGGGTGAAACCAGCAAGGGTCAGTTGCTGAAACAGTTCATCGATAAGGGCAATGCCCTGCTGGTGGCGACCAGCAGCTTCTGGGAAGGCGTGGATGTGCGGGGTGATGCGCTGTCGCTGGTGATCATCGATAAACTGCCGTTCACCTCACCGGAAGATCCGCTGTTGAAAGCCAGAATGGAAGATTGCCGGATTCGTGGCGGCGATCCCTTTACGGATGTGCAGCTGCCGGATGCGGTGATCACCCTGAAGCAGGGCGTGGGACGTTTAATCCGCGATACCGACGATCGTGGCGTACTGGTGATTTGCGATCAGCGTCTGGTTTCTCGTCCTTATGGCGCGCTGTTTCTCAATAGCCTGCCACCGACGCCGCGCACCCGGGACATTGCCCGCGCCATCGCCTTTATCCGCCAGCAACCCGAACCAGACGCGTAATTTTATGCTAAGATGCGCGCCGTTTTCTTTCTTCTGAGGTAGTCATGTCAGCCCGAATTTTAGCGCTGGATACGGCGACAGAAGCCTGTTCAGCCGCCTTGCTGAATCAGCAACAGATTGATGCCCGATTCGAAATTGCCCCGCGCGATCACACCCAGCGTATTTTACCGCTGATCGAAGAGCTACTGCTGGCACAGCAGCTGGAACTGACCGACCTGGACGCGCTCGCCTTTGGTCGCGGCCCTGGCAGTTTTACCGGCGTGCGGATTGGCATTGGTATTGCGCAGGGACTGGCACTGGGCGCTTCTCTGCCAATGATCGCGGTTTCCACGCTGGCAACGCTGGCGGAAGGCGCATGGCGTCTGCACGGTGCTACCCGGGTATTAACCGCTATTGATGCGCGGATGGGCGAGGTCTACTGGGCCGAATATCAGCGTGATGAACAGGGTGCCTGGCAGGGTGAGGCCAGCGAAAGCGTGCTGTCGCCCGAAGCGGCACTGGCCCGGATGCAGGCGCTTTCTGGCGAATGGATGACCGCAGGCACCGGCTGGCAGGCTTATCCTGCCCTGCAGCAGGGACACGAGCTTACCCTGAAAGCCAGTGACGTTACGCTGCCCGCTGCAGAAGATATGCTGCCGCTGGCGACCCTTGCGCTGGCGCAGGGGAAGACGCTGCTGCCGGAAACAGCGGAGCCCACTTATCTGCGTAATGAAGTCGCCTGGAAAAAATTACCTGGCCGGTAAAATGCACGCAACTTATTGTTATGCGTCCAGTCTAACTCTTTACCTAACGGGAGAACGTCTATGTCGTCAATGTGTGGTAAAGGGCTTTCAGGTCTTCTGCTGACCTGTGTGCTGGCGTTAACCGGTTGTGTCTCAATTCCTGACACGCTGCAGGGCAGCTCACCTCAGCCGCAGCAGGATCTGTTGCGGGTCATGAGCAATCCTTCGCTCTTTGTTGGGCAGGAATCGCGCTTTGGCGGCAAGGTAGTGAATGTCACTAACCTGAACGGCAAAACCCGGCTTGAGATTGCTGCGCAGCCGCTGGATGATAGCGCCAGACCACGTCTGGGTGCGGCCTCGGTCGGTCGGATTTATGCCGATATTCGCGGGTTTGTTGATCCGGTGGATGTCAGAAATCAGTATGTGACGGTGCTGGGTACCCTGAAGGGTACAGAGCAGGGCAAAATTGGTGAAGCGGATTATAAATTTGCGGTCATCGATGTGCGCGGTTATCAGCGCTGGCGACTTACCCAGCAGGTGACAGCGCCACCCCAGCCGATGGATCCCTGGATCTGGTATGGTCCGACCCGCCATCGCGGTGGATACTGGGGCCCGAATCCCTACTGGGGAATGATGAACAGTGGGCCGACAGAGGTGCAGACCATTCTGACTGAGTAAGTGCAAAAAACATTTAAGTATCAGCCCGGTCGCGGTGCTCGCTGCCGGGCTTTTTATTTGCCTGTTTTATCAGCACGAAATTTAGTGATGCACTTCGCAACCTCAACATGCCAAAACAGGCAAACTGGTACAATCAGTTAAAATATTGTTAACAAACCAGATTGGCTGAGGCAGCGATGGAAATACAACATAATTATCGGGGTGGATCCTTGAATAAGGTTTGGCTGAAACGCTACCCGGCAGATGTGCCTGCCGAAATAAGTGCAGATCGTTACACCTCGCTGGTGGATCTGTTTGAGCAGGCCGCAAAACGCTACGCCGATCAACCCGCGTTCCTGAACATGGGTCAGAAGATGAGTTATCGTCAGCTGGAAGAGAAGAGCCGCGCTTTTGCCGCCTATCTTCAGCAACAGCTGGGTCTGAAAGCGGGTGACCGTGTGGCGCTGATGATGCCGAATTTACTGCAGTATCCGGTGGCCCTGTTTGGTGTGCTGCGTGCGGGTATGGTGGTGGTCAATGTGAATCCGCTCTATACGCCGCGCGAACTGCAGCATCAGCTCAATGACAGTGGGGCCAGTGCGATTGTCATTGTCTCGAATTTTGCGCACACGCTGGAAAAAGTGGTGGCGAAAACCGCTGTGCGGCACGTCATCCTGACCCGGATGGGCGATCAGCTGGCGCCAATAAAAGCGACACTGGTTAACTTTGTCGTTAAGTATGTGAAGAAGCTGGTGCCCAAATACCATCTGCCGGGGGCAATCTCATTTCGCCACGTACTGGAAGTCGGCGAAACGCTCAATTATCAACGCCCGACGGTCTCCAATGACGATCTCGCCTTCCTGCAATATACCGGTGGCACCACTGGCGTGGCCAAAGGGGCGATGCTGACCCATCGAAACATGCAGGCGAATCTTGAGCAGACCCGCGCGACCTACGGCAAAGTGCTGCGCGACGGTAAAGAATGTGTCGTCACCGCGCTGCCGCTTTATCACATCTTCGCCTTAACGGTGAATGGCCTGCTGTTCCTGGAGCTGGGCGGTCAGAATCTGTTGATCACCAATCCGCGCGATATTCCCGGCTTTGTTAAAGAGCTGGGGAAATTTCCGTTTACCGCCATTACCGGCGTGAACACGCTGTTTAATGCGCTACTCAACGATGAGCAGTTTAATAAACTCGATTTTTCAACGCTGCGTCTTTCCGCCGGTGGCGGAATGGCGGTGCAGAAAGTGGTGGCCGAGCGCTGGGAAAAACTGACCGGACACTATCTGCTGGAAGGCTATGGCCTGACAGAGTGTTCTCCGCTGGTGTCGGTCAATCCCTATGACATCAGCTGTCATACCGGCAGTATTGGTCTGCCGGTGCCCTCGACCGATGTGCTGATTCTGGATGACGACGGCAATGAAGTTCCTCCGGGTGAACCGGGCGAACTTTGCATCAGCGGCCCGCAGGTGATGCTGGGCTACTGGCAGCATCCGGAAGCGACAGCGGAAGTGCTGAAAAATGGCTGGCTCCACAGCGGTGATATTGTTACCGTTGACCAGGAAGGCTTTATTCGCATCGTTGACCGCAAAAAAGATATGATTCTGGTATCAGGTTTTAATGTCTATCCGAATGAAATCGAAGACGTGCTGATGCAGCATCCTAAAGTGCGTGAAGCCGCGGCTATCGGTGTGCCCAGCGATCTTTCTGGCGAAGCGGTAAAAGTCTGCATCGTGAAAAAAGATGCATCGCTCACCAAAGAAGAGGTGCTCGATCACTGTCGCCGTCAGCTGACCGGTTACAAGGTGCCGAAAATCATTGAGTTTCGTGATGAGTTGCCTAAAACCAACGTCGGCAAGATCCTGCGGCGTGAGCTGCGCGACGAGGCGAAACCCGGCGCGAGCTGAATCCGGGCAGAAATTGAGGTTGAACGCCGGCATGTCCGGCGTTTTTATTGTTTTTAACATGGAGCGCCGCGCGTTGTTGGCTGCGGTGGAAATCAGACGTGAACTATTCCCTTATCGACCAGGATGATCAACTGGCAGACGTGTGTCAGAAAGCGCGCCAGCACGCGGCGGTGGCCCTGGATACCGAATTTGTCCGCACCCGCACTTACTACCCTCAGCTTGGCCTGATCCAGCTGTTCGACGATCAGCAACTGGTGCTGATTGACCCGCTGAATATCCGTGACTGGTCACCCTTTATTGCCTTGCTGACCGACACCAGCGTCACCAAATTCCTGCATGCCGGGGGTGAAGATCTGGAAGTCTTCCTGCACCGTTTCGGCGTGCTGCCGACGCCCATGATCGATACCCAGATTCTGGCTGCCTTTTCTGGCCAGCCGCTCTCCTGGGGTTTTGCCTCAATGGTGGCACATTTCACTCAGGTCGAACTCGATAAAAGTGAATCACGCACGGACTGGCTGGCGCGCCCTCTGACCCAGCGTCAGTGCGAGTATGCGGCGGCGGACGTTCACTATCTGTTGCCAATTGCGCGTCAGCTGATGATCAATACGGAAGAGGCCGGCAATATGTCGGCGGCACTCAGTGAGTGCGATAACCTGTGTCAGCGTCGTCTGGATAGCCTGTCGCCGGATGAAGCCTGGCGGGATATTACCAATGCCTGGCAGTTGCGTCCGCGTCAGCTGGCGGCGTTGCAGCGACTGGCGGCCTGGCGTCTGAAGCTGGCGCGTGAAAAGGATATGGCCGTTAACTTTGTGGTGCGCGAAGAGCACCTGTGGAAAGTGGCGCGCTTTATGCCTGGCTCGCTGGGTGAGCTGGATCATCTGGGGCTGTCAGGCCATGAAATTCGTTTCCACGGCAAAGCGCTGGTGGCGCTGGTGGCAGAAGCTGAGGCGCTGGATGAGAGCGAACTGCCGGCTCCGCTGGGCAATCTGATTGACCATCCGCACTACAAGCCAGTGTTTAAAGCGATGAAAGCGCTGGTGCAGCAGGTGAGTGAGCAGAGTGGATTCAGTCAGGAGCTGCTGGCGTCACGACGTCAGATTAATCAGGTATTAAGTCAGCACTGGGGCCTGAAGCCACAGGGACGTCAGCCGGAGTTACTCACCGGATGGCGGGGCGAACTGCTGAAACCCGGCATTGAGGAGATTCTGGCGGGTTGTTAACCGGTTAAATTTCCCCTGCCAGAGCGCAGGGGAAATTCAGCAAACGGTCAGCGTCATTTAGTCACTTCATCCGTTTCCGGCAGCGTCACGTTCAGCTCCAGAATCGAGATATCATCACCTTTCTGGTCGAGCTGAACCGTTACCATTTCTGGATCGATCTTCACATATCTGCAAATCACTTCCAGAATGTCGCGCTTAAGTTGCGGAAGATAGTGGGGCTCACTGTCGCCCCTTCTCCGTTCTGCCACGATAATCTGCAGCCTTTCCTTGGCTATGTTGGCAGTGTTCTTCTTCCGGGATAAAAAGAAATCAAGTAATGCCATGGTTTATCCCCCGAACAGGCGTTTCAGGAAACCCTTCTTCTCTTCTTCGATAAAGCGGAAGGGGCGTACTTCACCGAGCAACCGTTCAACGGTATCGGCATAGGCTTTGCCAGCATCAGATTCGCCGTCAAGAATCACCGGTTCGCCCTGGTTAGAGGCACGTAACACCGATTGATCTTCAGGGATCACGCCGACCAGAGGAATGCGCAGGATCTCCAGCACATCTTCCATGCTCAGCATATCGCCACGGTTCACCCGGCCAGGGTTATAGCGGGTCAGCAGCAGATGCTCCTTCACCGGGTCCTGACTGTTTTCAGCGCGACGGGATTTGGATGAGATGATGCCGAGGATGCGGTCGGAGTCGCGGACAGAAGAGACTTCCGGGTTGGTGGTAATAATGGCTTCATCGGCAAAGTAGAGCGCCATCAGTGCGCCCGTTTCAATCCCTGCCGGTGAGTCACAGACGATGAAATCGAACTCCATCTTAGCCAAATCGTTCAGAACTTTTTCTACACCCTCACGGGTCAGCGCATCTTTATCACGGGTCTGCGACGCAGGCAGAATGTAGAGCTGCTCCGTGCGTTTGTCGCGAATCAGCGCCTGGTTCAGTGTGGCATCGCCCTGGATTACATTAACAAAGTCGTAGACCACACGGCGCTCACAGCCCATGATCAAATCCAGGTTACGCAGACCGATATCAAAGTCGATCACAACTGTCTTTTTGCCTTTCTGCGCTAAACCGGTGGCGATGGCCGCGCTTGACGTGGTCTTACCAACGCCCCCTTTACCGGATGTAACTACAATAATGCGTGCCATAAATGTTGATTTCCTTAACAAAAGAAAAGGGGCCTAATTAAGTGTCTGGATAGTCAGCGCGCCATCCTGCAGGCACAGGCGCGCAGCTTTACCAAAAAATTCTTGCGGGATCTGATCCATGATCCAGTACTCTCCGGCAATCGAGACCAGCTCGGCAGCCAGGTTGGTACAAAAAATCTGGCAGTTGCGGTCACCGCTGGCACCCGCCAGGGCGCGACCGCGCATCATGCCGTAAATGTGAATATTGCCATCGGCGACCAGTTCAGCGCCGGCGCTGACGCTGCTGGTGATGATCAAATCGGCATCACGCGCATAAATCTGCTGGCCCGAGCGCACCGGGGTGTTCACGATGCGGGTTTTCGTTGCTACCGTTTCGGTTACAGCCGGCAGAGGTTCAGGTATCGGCTGCGGCGCGGCGGCTTGCGGTCTGGCCTCTTTACCTTCTGCCAGCACGGGCAGGCCGGCACGGGCGATCATACGTTTCAGCGCTTCGTCTTTGCAGCCGCTTACGCCGACAATGCGTAAACCGGTGGCGAGAACCGCCTGTTGCAACAGTTTCCAGTTAACATCGGCACTTAATGTCGAGACGTTAAGTACCACCGGCGCGTTTTTCAGGAAATCTGGAGCCTGGTCAATCTTGTCCTGGAGTGCCTTGCGAATCACCGCAGGGTCATGGTGATGCAAATGGACGACAGACAGGGTGAAACTGCTACCTTTGAATTCGATTGGCGTTTGCGACATCTGTCCCGACTCAGTCCTGTTTTCACTACCGAAAGCCTGGCGATGATAAAATCATCGTGGAAGCGCTAACGGTGAATATTCGAAGTTCTGCAAGCATGTTATAGTTACAGCTATATTCAGACAAGCCTCAACGCCGGTTAATTCGAGTAAAAAATATGTTTTGTGTGATCTACAGAAGCCCGTTACGTGACCAGACTTATCTCTATGTTGAAAAAAAGGACGATTTCTCGCGCGTTCCGGAAGAATTGCTGAAAGGCTTTGGCAAGCCGCAGCTGGCGATGGTGCTTAAGCTGGCGGGGCGGGACAGGCTGGCTAATGCGGATATCAATAAAGTTAAGCAGGGATTGAGCGAGCAGGGCTATTATTTACAGCTCCCTCCGCCGATTGAAAGTCTCCTCAACATTCATTTACAGGCCGATAAAAAACTTTAACTCGGATTCTTCTGTAAATATAAATCCTGTCGGTGCGATCCTGGCAGGATAATATTGCCCTGAAGCTGCGCAAAATTAACGGTGCAGCTTATCTGTTTCACCCCTTTTTAAATTCCCTGCTCAATTTTTTCTCCCGATTTGTACGATTATTCAGCGCTTCAACCCCTGCATTTACGCTTTCTGACAAATTACGCACCCTGGACCGTTAAAAGGATCTTATTATCACGCTATGAGGTTGGCATTTCGATCAACGCATGAGCAAACATCAACCCGCCAGCAGCGCTGGCATCACACCTAACCTGAACAGGGGATGAGCATGTATCAGCATCGTAACTGGCAAGGCGCTCTGTTAGATTTTCCGGTCAGCAAAGTGGTTTGCGTCGGGAGTAATTATGCAAAGCACATTAAAGAGATGGGCAGCGCAACCCCAACCGAACCGGTGATCTTTATCAAGCCGGAAACGGCGCTGTGTGATTTACGTCAGCCGCTCTCTATTCCCGACGCGTTCGGCGAGGTCCATCATGAAGTTGAACTGGCGGTGCTGATCGGCGCGACACTGAAGCAGGCGACCGATGCGCATGTGGCTAAGGCGATTGCAGGTTATGGCGTGGCGCTGGATCTGACACTGCGTGACCTGCAGGCCGGGCTGAAAAAAGCGGGCCAGCCGTGGGAAAAATCCAAAGGCTTTGATAACGCCTGTCCTGTCTCTGGTTTTATCCCGGTGACGGAATTCAGTGGCGATCCGCAGAACGTCGAGCTTAAATTGCTGGTGAACGGTGAAGTGCGTCAGCACGGCAACACCGAAGACATGATTCATAAAATCCTGCCGCTGATTGCCCACATGAGCCACTACTTTACCCTGCGGGCAGGCGATGTGATTCTGACCGGTACGCCAGAAGGGGTAGGCCCGATGCGCTCGGGTGATCAGCTGGAAGTTTCACTGGCGGGTCACGGCATCAGCACGCGCGTACTCTAAAAACTTGCATCACCGCCGCATAGGCTTTATAAGGTGCGGTTTAGGCACAATCCGGACAAATCATCATGACTGACACCCCTTTCTGGCAACAAAAACGCCTGGCACAAATGAGCGATGAGGAATGGGAATCCTTGTGTGATGGTTGTGGGCAGTGTTGCCTGAACAAATTGCAGGACGCCGACACCGATGAGATCTACTTCACCAATGTCGCCTGTGATCAGCTCAATATTAAAACCTGCCAGTGCCGTAACTATGAGCGCCGCTTCGAGCTTGAAGAGGATTGCATCAAGTTAACGCGCGAAAATCTGACGACCTTCAACTGGCTGCCGCGCACCTGCGCTTACCGGCTGCTGGGCGAAGGCAAAGATTTACCCGTATGGCATCCGCTGCGGGCCGGTTCGAAAACAGCGATGCATGCGCAGCGTATTTCGGTGCGGTATATTGCGGTGCGTGAGAGTGAAGTGCGGGACTGGGAAGATCACATCATTGATCGCCCCGATCGCAACGGCTGAGTGCCGCGCTATCAATCGGAACAGAAAAAAGGCTGCCAGTGGCATAATACCAGTCAGTTAAGCGACAGGTGATAACGCAGTCTGGTGCCGGGCAGGGGCTGGCGGTCCTCGCGCCGCTGGGCGGTTCCTTCACTCCATTCCTCTGCCTGACGGACCGCCGGGGATGGCACATCCTGTGCCGCCCCGACTTTCGCCCGCGTCCTGCGGGCTCTCCTGGCAGACTCATTCTGTTCAGCGCTGCGGATTGCCTGCCCCAGCCCGGCCCCGGCCTGCTCTGAAACTTCAGTGTGTATTGTTAAAAAGGGCACGAGAGTGGAGGCCTGAGCGCCTCTGCTGCTGAAAGGGCTATCCGCAGCGCTGAGGCGTGACGGTGGGCCAGAAGTCCACGCCGGGAAGCGTGGACAGTTCGGGGCCGGCCAGGGAGGGCCGATCCCCGAACGGTTCGTCGGCACGCCGTCAAAGCCGAAGGTACCGCGTGAGCGGCGCGAGGACGGCCCGGCAGCAGCAGAGGTGCGCAGGCACGCACTGCTGCTTGCTCGCCTGGAAAAAAAGCTGCCACGTTTGACCGTGACAGCCTTTACAAATTTAATCTTAACTGATCAGTATTAGCCCGGCAGGCGCGTTTTTATTAAATCCGATGCGGTTAATCTTCCTGCTGGAACTGCGCCATCACGGCCTGCTCACACTGCTGTTCGTTAACGCGCAGTTTGGCACGCTCATCATCTCCCAGCTGCAGCCAGGCACTGGCCACTTCACGCGCGGACTCTTCATCAAATTCAGGCTGATTCATCGCCGACGGCGACTGACTGCGCGCCACGGTCGATTTCATCTGTTCGACATACTGATCCGCGCTGGCGACCTTTTTCTCGCCGCTGACAATGTGACACAGCTGACTGGCATAAACATTCTGCTCAGTGTCAGCCTCGTCCGCCGCCAGCGCGCTGCCGGTGGCGAGGATGCTCAGCAGCACTATCTGAGTTACTTTCATTCTTAACTCCTGTTAGTTCGGGTTAAACCTTACGCTGAAGGGCTTCAAGGCGTTTCTGACGCCAGTTCAACAGCGGCGACACGGTGGTGCCGTGGACCACCACGCTGCAGACCACCAGCGTTAACGCCATATTGGTCATAATTTCCATCTGCGGGCCTTCCATACCGTGCGTCCAGGCATAGGCGATGTAGTTCAGACTGCCAATCCCGCGGATGCCCAGCCAGCCAATC
Source organism: Pantoea sp. EKM21T (assembly GCF_011800405.1). Classification (NCBI taxonomy): domain Bacteria; kingdom Pseudomonadati; phylum Pseudomonadota; class Gammaproteobacteria; order Enterobacterales; family Erwiniaceae; genus Pantoea; species Pantoea sp. EKM21T. The sequence continues at coordinate 65,621 of NZ_JAALFV010000004.1, read as the reverse complement.
AGCAGACGCTGCCCCAGCGGCAGTCCGGCGCGCAGCGTCACCAGCCAGACGGCCAGTGGCCGCACCACCACAAACAGCACCAGGCCAATCAGCACGCCGTAGATGTTCCAGTGCTGCGCCAGCGTCACGCCCAGCACCACCATCATGCCAGCCGCCAGTAAACGTTCAATAGTATCGCCAAAAGAGAGGGCGTCGCCTACCACAAACCCTATCGACTTCACCATATTGTTGTCGCCCTGATGCGCCAGGCGTTTGTTGGGATTCACCAGCGCCTCAGAGGGCAACACGCGCTCGTCGTCAGAGAGATCGTCCGGCTGATGGCGACGGAATACGCCCATCTCAGCACGGCGTAATCCCAGCCCGGCGGCGAAGGCAGCCAGGAAGCCGGAGGCACCCAGCCACTCCACCAGTGAATAACTCAGCGCAATCAGCGCCAGCGCCAGGAAATCGTTGGGCGCCACATCGCCATTGGCATTGCGCAGTCGGGTCGCCAGCAGGCCAATCAACTGCCCCAGCACGAAACCGATGATCAGACCGCCGCCAATTGCCCAGAGCACCTCGACCGCACCCCAGTGCCCCAGCATCGCCACGCTCAGGCTTTCGCCATTAAACAGCAGCAGCGCCAGCATCAGCAACGGCAGCGCGGAACCATCATTCATGCCCGCTTCGCTGGAGATCGCCACGCGCAGCGAGTCATCATCCTGCGCATCGTTGACCGAGATTAAGCTCGCCAGCACCGGATCGGTCGGCGCGACAATGGCACCAAACGCCAGTGCAATCGGCCAGTCTAATCCCACCAGGAAGTGCGACAGCAGGGTCATCGCGGCCACGGTCAGCAGCATGGCGGGAAAAGCCAGTTTCAGCCCGGTGTGCCAGCAGTTATTTTGCAGCGGCTGACGCAGCTTGAGGCCGGTGATGAACAGCGAGGCAGCCATGGTGATTTCAGTGATGTGCGCCACGGCTTCGGAATGGGTAACAATATCAATGTGGATAACATCAAATCCCCACGGGCCGCACAGCATGCCCGCGATAAGGAACAGACCAAATGAGGTGACTGGCCCCCGGTGAATCCAACCGGAAGCCAGCGACATCAGCAGCAAGAGGCCGCCCGTCGCTGCTGTCCAGGCTAAAAAGTTCATAACACTCCAGATTATTTCGGGTTTATGAATAAGCCTGGCACATTTTTTGACGGGCGAGGTGTCAGTTTTTCAGGTGTCGACTGGCGAAGCGAACCGCCAGCGCGGCGGCACCGGCTAAGGTCGAGAGCGCAACCACGCCATTCCAGCCCCAGTGTGCCAGCGCCAGACTTCCCAGCGCCGCACCGGTGGCCATACCGATAAACACCACGGTAAACAGCAACGCATTCAGGCGACTGCGCGCTTCCGGCGCCAGGCCATAGACCAGCGTCTGATGCGCCACCAGCGTGGCCTGCACTCCTAAATCGAAGCCGATGGTGCAGAGGACAATCAGCGCCAGCTGGGCCGGCATCGGCAGCAGCGGCAGCAGAAACATCAGCGCAAAGGAGATCGTTACCAGCGCGGCGCCAGCCTGCGTGACCCTTGCCGGACCGATGCGGTCAGCAAAACTGCCCGCCAGCGGTGCCGCCATGGCACCCGCCGCACCGGCTAAACCAAACGCCCCGGCCACGGCACTGTCCAGATGAAAGCGGTCGCTGAGCATTAACGCCAGCGTCGACCAGAAGGCGCTAAAACCCACTGACAACAGCCCCTGAGCCAGTGCGGCACGACGCAGCGTCTGATGGTGACGCCACAGGTGCACCAGCGACAGCAACAGGCGCGGATAGCTCACCGAGGTGCCTGGCGCGAAACGCGGCAGTACCCGCCACAGCGTCAGCGTAATCAGCAGCACCGCCAGCGCGGCAATCATATACATGGTGCGCCAGCCGAAATACTCTGCCACCACCCCGCTGACCACCCGCGACAGCAGGATGCCCACCAGCAGCCCGGTCATCACCGTGCCGACTGTTTTACCCCGGCTGCGTTCCGGCGCCAGCGCCGCCGAAGCGGGCACAATATCCTGCGCCACGGTGGCGGTCAGGCCGGTGATAAAACTGGCAATCAGCAACGCGCTGAGTCCACCGGAAAAACCACACAGCAGCAGCGCCGCCACCAGCATTAAGCCTTTGATAAAGATAATGGTGCGCCGGTCATGGCGATCGCCCAGCGGAGCCAGCAGCAGGATGCCCAGCGCATAGCCCGCCTGGGTCAGCATCGGCACCATGCCGACCGCGCCGATACCGGCGTTAAACTGCTTGCTGATGATATCCAGCATCGGCTGGCTGTAGTAGATCGACGCGACGCTGAGTCCGGCACCGGCGGCCAGGGTAAACACCAGCGGCGCAGAGAGCGGTTCATTTTGAGTCTGGGTCTGTATGGCTGACATGCTGTAATCCTCATCATTTCGTCCTGCCATTAAAGCGCATTGCGGTTATACGCGGTAGACTGACATCAGGCAAAACCGTTATACATGGTGCGTATGAACAATCCTAACAGCAGCGATCGCATCGATCTGATGCAGACTTTTATCCGTATTGTGGAGAGCGGCAGCTTATCCGCCGCCGCCGCGCAGCTCGGCACGACACAACCCACCGTCAGCCGCCGACTGCAGAGCCTGGAGCAGCGGCTGGGCCTCAAGCTTATCCTGCGCACCACCCATGCGCTGAAGCTTACCGATGATGGCGAGCGCTGCTACGCCCAGGCGCGGCAGCTGCTGGCGACCTGGCATGCGCTGGAAGATGAGCTGACCGGGGCCAGCGATGACCCGGTCGGTACGCTGCGGGTTCGCGCCCCACACGCCTTTGGTCAGGATCAGCTGATCGCCCCGCTGGTGGACTATCTGCACCGCTACCCCCGGCTCAATATTGAGTGGATGCTGAATGACCGCACGCCCGACTTTATGGCAGAGAATGTGGACTGCGCCATTCAGGTCGGTGCGCCAACCGATCCTTCGGTGGTGGCGATACTGCTGGCAGAAGTGCCACGTATTGTGGTGGCCGCCCCGCACCTGCTGGCGCAGCAGCCGCCGATTGAGCGGGTTGAACAGCTGCGCGACCTGCCGTGGCTGGCACTGACCAGTTTTTACCGTAACGAAGTGGCGTTGCAGAAGATTGACGATGGCCAGCCGGTGAACCTGGCGATTACGCCCCGGCTGAGCAGCGACAGTTTATATGCGGTGCGTAAAGCGGCACTGGCGGGGATGGGAGCCGCGATCGTCTCCTCATGGGCAGTGCAGGAAGATCTGGCGGATGGCAGCCTGGTTCAGCTGATGCCTGCGTGGCAGGCACCGCCGCTGCCGGTGTGGCTGACCTATCCCTGGGCGAGTTACTACCCGGCCAGGCTGCAACACTTTTTTGCCATGATCAAAGAGGTGATGCCGCAGCTGGCGGGCACGCGTCCGGCCTCACAGCCAGCGGGTCGTTCAGGGGGAACAGAGCGGAAAGGGTAAAGCAGGCGCCCGCCTCAGCGGGCCGCCAGAGAGGTTACTTCGGTTTTTTATCGCTGCGCGACATCTGATCCAGCCAGCCCATCACAAAGGCGGAGAGCACAAAGGTCAGGTGGATAATCACGTACCACATCAGCTTGTCGTTTTCGACGTTGCGCGCTTCCATAAACACCCGCAGCAGGTGAATTGAGGAGATGGCGACAATGGAGGCGGCGACTTTGTTTTTCAGCGAGCCGGAGTCCATCTTGCCCAGCCAGCTCAGCTTCTCTTTATCTTCGTCGATATCGAGCTTAGAGATGAAGTTCTCATAACCCGACAGCATCACCATCACCAGCAGGCCGCCAACCAGCGTCATATCCACCAGCGACAGCAGCAGCAGGATCAGATCGTTTTCCGCAATGCTGAAAATGTTGGGCAGCAGGTGGAAAATTTCCTGGAAAAATTTAATGGTCAGCGCCAGCAATCCCAGCGAAAGTCCAATGTAAACCGGGGCCAGCAACCAGCGCGATGCATACATCAGGTTTTCGGTAAAACGTTCCATACAATCCCACGAATAATCAAACAGGTCCGGGAGTATAACCGATCAACTGTGAAGTTATTTCAGCCCTTCGTCAGAAATTTCAGGGACCGGCGGCAGCGGCAGCGAGAGACGAAATGCCGCGCCACCTTCGGCCCTGTTCTCTGCCCAGATCTGACCGCCGTGGCTCTCGATAATGGTTTTACAGATTGCCAGACCCAGCCCGACGCCCGGCACCGCCGACTCTTTGTCGCCCCGCCAGAATTTATCGAATATCCGGCTTAAATCGTCTTCGGCAATGCCCGGTCCGCTATCCCAGACCGAGATCTCCAGCCGTGATGCCGCACGCCAGGCGCGAATGCCGCGTGGTGCGCTGTTACCGGCATACTTCAGGCTGTTCTCAATCAGGTTGGTGAAGACCCGCTCCAGCAGCGTGCTGTCGCCTTTGATCAGCACAATGTCGTCCGGCAGATCGAGCCGGACCTCATGCCCTTTCAGCGACGGTGCCATGCTGCTCAGCGCCCCGCCGACCACCTCTTCCAGCGCCAGCCACTCCTCACGCAGATTGAGGCCGCCCGACTGAATGCGCGCCATATCCAGCATGTTGCTCACCAGCCGGATGGTGCTCAGCGTCTGCTCGCGGATCTGACTGGCCTGCGGCACATATTTTGAGTTATCGCTGGCCAGGTCGAGCATCAGCATTTCCGCCTGACCAAACAGCACGGTCAGTGGGGTGCGCAGGTCGTGGGACAGCGCCGACAGCAGCGCATTGCGCAGCTGTTCACGCTCCGCCGAGAGCCGGGACGCCGCCTCGCTATGCGACAGCGCCATTCGCTCCAGTGCGTTAGCAATCAGCACCGTAAAGGTTTCCACCAGCCGCTGCTGCTCGGGGATCATCAGCTGACGCAGGTTCTGCGGCTCCACCACCAGCAAACCCCGGCAGTGCGCGCCACTTTTCAGCGGCAGGATCTGATAAGGCACCGCCGGTAAGGTATCAGTGCCCGCACCCGCAGGCTGGCCTTTGCTGTAACTCCATTTAGCAATCGCGCGATCCGGCTCGCTGGCCGGTAACGCATCGCCCACCGGTTGCAGTTCGCCCTGCTCATCAGGCAGCAGCAGCAGGCAGCGCGCCTGTAACGTGGCATCCAGCACCCGCTGGCTGGTGGCGGCGATATCCTGCGGCGTTAACGCACTGCCCAGCGATTTCGCCATCTCATAGAGCTGGCGCGCCCGCTGCTCGCGGTAGCGCGCCACCCGCGCCTGATAACGCACGCCTGCCGTGAGGTTGCCGACGATTACGCCCACCGCCAGCATCACGCCAAAGGTCACCAGATATTGCAGATCGGAGACCGCCACCGTGCCGGTGGGGGCAACAAAGAAGAGGTCAAAGGCGACGATATTCATCACCGTGGCGATCACCGACGGCCAGCGACCATAGCGTAGCGCCACGATCACCACCGCCAGCAGATAGATCATCACGCAGTTGGCGGGATCGAAACCGATCAGTACCGACTGCCCGGCGGCGGTTACAAGGATACAGAGCACCAGCGCCATCATTACGCCGCGCAGCTGAATACGCCATTTTTCGCTGGTGACGCGGCCATCCGGCAGCGGATGCGGCGCATCCTTCAGCGGCTCATCCAGCGCCACCACCAGCAGATCGAGATCCGGCCCCAGCTGGCCGAGCCGTTCGGCAAAGCTGTCACGCCGCCAGCGCCGCAGCGGGCGACGACCGGTAACAATTTTGCCCAGATTGTGCGCGCGGGCGTAACCCAGTACCGCTTCGGCTTCATCGGGCTCAGATAGAGTCGCGGTTTCCGCGCCCAGCTCCTGCGCCAGCTGTAACGTACGGAGAATCGCCCGTCGCCGCGCTTCCGGCAGCCGGTGCAGCCGGGGCGTTTCGACATAGACCGCGTGCCATTCACTGCCAAGCCGCGCCGCCAGTCGGGCGGCGGTGCGCACCAGCTTTTCACTGCCGCTGTCGTCGCCAATGCAGAGCAGAATGGCGTCGCGGGTGTGCCAGACGCGCTCCCGTCCCTGCTGATCGCGCCAGGCGCGCATCTGATCATCCACCCGATCGGCAGTGCGACGCAGGGCCAGCTCACGCAGGGCGAACAGGTTACCTTTGCGGAAAAAGTTTTCGATGGCGCGTTCCGCGCGGTCGCCAATGTAGACTTTGCCCTCTTTCAGCCGCTGCCGCAGATCGTCGGGCGGCAGATCGACCAGCACCACTTCGTCGGCGCTGTCGAAAAAGGGATCGGGCACGGTTTCGCGCACCTGAATGCCGGTGACGCCGCCCACCACATCGTTGAGGCTCTCAAGATGCTGTACGTTGACGGTGGTCAGTACATCGATGCCCGCTTCCAGCAGCTCCTCAATATCCTGCCAGCGCTTGGGATGGCGCGAGCCCTGCACGTTGGTGTGCGCCAGCTCATCCATCAGGATCACCGCCGGATGGCGAGCCAGCGCGGCATCAAGATCAAACTCCGCATGACGCGAGCGCCCGGTTGCGCGACGCGGCAACAGGGTTAACCCTGTCAGCAGCTGCGCGGTTTCCGGCCGGTCATGGGTCTCTACCACACCGATTAAGACATCCAGACCCTGCGCGCGCAGCCGCTGTGCCTCCTGCAGCATGGCATAGGTTTTACCCACGCCCGCACAGGCACCAAAGTAAATTTTCAGCTGCCCGCGATGACTTTCGCGATTAGCCTGCAGTAGCGCGTCGGGATCGGGACGCTGGGGTTCGTGGTTCATCGCTTCCTTTACACCATTACAGTTCGTTGAGCGCCATATTCAGCTGCAACACGTTGAGGGTCGGTGTGCCGAGGAATGGCAGCAGCGGACGATGCGTCATCTTATCTATCAGCGCCTCGACCTGCGGCAACGGCAACTGGCGGCTGGCGGCGATACGCGGGGCCTGCCAAAGGGCGGCCTGTGGCGAAATATCCGGATCCAGCCCGCTGGCTGAGGCGGTGACCAGTTCAACCGGGACGGCGGCCGGTGCCTGCGGATTGGCGGCCCGCAGCGCAGCGACGCGATCGGCTACCGCTTTGTCCAGCGCCGGGTTGCTGGCGGCCAGATTGCTGCCCCCTGAGGCCAGCGGATTATAAGGTTTATCGCCACTGGCTGAAGGGCGGCCCCAGAAATAGTTGGGCTGGGTAAAGTTCTGGCCAATCAGCGCCGATCCGCGCGCCACGCCATCCTCCTCCAGCAGCGAGCCGCTGGACTGGGACGGAAACAGCCACTGCGCCAGACCGGTGGTGAGCAAAGGATAAACCACGCCGGTAACAAGCGTAAGCAGCAACAACAGTAAAATTGCCGGACGTAACTGACTCATTTTTCTCTCCTCAGGCCATGCCTGAAAACACTAACAGCAGATCGATCGCTTTGATGCCGACAAACGGCACCAGCAGGCCACCCAGACCGTAAATCAGCAGGTTGCGGCGCAGCAGCGCAGCAGCGCTCAGTGGGCGGTAGCTGACACCTTTCAGGGCCAGCGGGATCAGGAAGACAATCACCAGGGCGTTAAAGATCACCGCCGACAGAATCGCACTGGCTGGCGAGTGCAGGTGCATCACGTTAAGCATGTTGAGCTGCGGATAGGTCGCCGCAAACGCCGCCGGAATGATGGCGAAGTATTTCGCCACGTCGTTGGCGATACTGAAAGTGGTCAGCGAACCGCGCGTCATCAGCATCTGTTTACCAATGTGCACCACTTCCAGCAGCTTGGTCGGGTTCGAGTCGAGATCGACCATGTTGCCCGCCTCTTTCGCCGCCTGGGTACCGGAGTTCATCGCCACCGCCACATCCGCCTGCGCCAGTGCAGGCGCATCGTTGGTGCCGTCGCCGGTCATCGCCACTAAACGCCCTTCCGCCTGATACTGGCGGATCAGCGCCAGCTTGGCTTCCGGCGTGGCCTCTGACAGGAAGTCATCCACGCCCGCTTCCGCAGCAATCGCCGCGGCCGTCAGCGGGTTATCGCCGGTGATCATCACCGTTTTGATACCCATTTTGCGCAGTTCGGCAAAGCGCTCTTTGATGCCGCCTTTGACGATATCTTTCAGCGCCACCACGCCCAGCACGTTCGCGCCCTCTGACACCACCAGCGGCGTGCCGCCACTGCGTGCCACCTCTTCCACCTGCGCATTGACCTCGGCCGGGAAACGGCCATGGTTCGCTTCGATGTGGCGCCGTACCGCATCGACCGCGCCTTTGCGGATCAGTCGATCCTGCACGTTCACGCCGCTCATGCGGGTCTGCGCAGAGAACGGAATAAAGCTGGCACCCATGCTGCTGAGATCGCGCTCACGCAGATTAAATCGCTGTTTGGCCAGCACCACGATGCTGCGCCCTTCCGGCGTCTCATCGGCCAGCGAGGCGAGCTGAGCGGCGTCGGCCAGTTGCTCTTCGCTGACGCCCGGCGCGGGCAGGAACTGGGTCGCCTGACGGTTACCCAGCGTGATGGTGCCGGTTTTGTCCAGCATCAGCACATCCACATCGCCCGCGGCTTCCACCGCACGCCCGCTGGTCGCAATGACGTTAGCACCCAGCATCCGGCTCATCCCCGCCACGCCAATCGCCGACAGTAAGCCGCCGATGGTGGTCGGGATCAGACAGACCAGCAGCGCCACCAGCACCGTGATGCTGACCGGCGTTCCGCCCCATGCCGAGAACGGCCAGAGTGTCACGGTCGCCAGCAGGAACACGATGGTCAGTGACACCAGCAGGATGGTCAGGGCGATCTCATTCGGGGTTTTACGGCGTTTCGCGCCTTCCACCATGGCGATCATCCGGTCAAGGAAGGTTTCGCCCGGGTTGGCGCTACAGGTGATCACCAGCCAGTCAGAGAGAATGCGGGTCCCGCCGGTGACGGAGGCGAAGTCACCGCCCGACTCGCGGATCACCGGTGCGGACTCACCGGTAATGGCGCTCTCATCCACAGAGGCACCGCCCTCCATCACTTCACCGTCGCAGGGGATGATGTCGCCCGCTTCCACCAGCACGGCATCGCCTTTGCGCAGCTCATCGGCACTGACCTGCTGCCACTCGGCGCCATAGCGCGCCGCTGAGAGTTTTTTAGCAAAGCTGGTCTTTTTCACCCCTTTCAGGCTGCTGGCCTGGGCCTTACTGCGCCCTTCTGCCAGCGCCTCCGCCAGGTTGGCAAACAGCACGGTGAACCAGAGCCAGACCGCAATCGCCCCGGTAAAGCTGGCGCTGCCGCTGATCCGGCCGGTCAGCATCGCCAGCGCCAGCAGCGAGGTCAGAATGCTGCCGAGCCAGACGACAAACATCACCGGGTTACGGAACTGCACCCGGGGATCGAGCTTTTTCACTGCATCCCAGGCCGAGGTACGCAGCAATGCTGCGTCAAATAACGCCTGTTGTTGACGACTCATGAGGATTGTCCCTGAACAAGTTGCAGATGCTCAGCCACCGGGCCCAGCGCCAGAGCAGGAATAAAGGTCAGTGCACCCACCAGCAGCACCGTGCCGATCAGCAGTCCGATAAACAGCGGACCGTGGGTTGGCAGCGTGCCGTTACCCACCGGCTGCACTTTTTTCACCGCCATCGCACCGGCAATCGCCATCACCGGAATGATGATGCCGAAGCGGCCCAGCAGCATGCAGGCAGCCAGTAGCAGGTTCCAGAACGGCGTGTTAGCACTCAGTCCGGCAAAGGCGCTGCCGTTGTTGTTAGCCGCCGAGGAGACCGCGTAGAGCACTTCGCTGAAGCCGTGAATGCCGGGATTGGCCATGGCACTGCGTCCGGCGTCGGTCATCATCGCCAGTGCGGTACCGATCAGCACCAGCGCCGGTGTGACCAGAATCGCCAGCGCGGTCATTTTCATCTCCCAGACGTCGATTTTTTTACCGAGGAATTCCGGGGTACGACCGATCATCAGCCCGGCGATAAACACCGCCAGCAGCACAAACAGCAGCATGCCGTAGAGACCGGCACCGACGCCGCCAAACACCACTTCGCCCAGTTGCATCAGCCACATCGGCACCATGCCACCCAGCGCAGTAAAGGAGTCGTGCATGGCATTCACCGCACCGCAGGAGGCGGCAGTGGTGATAACCGCGAACAGGCTGCTGTTAAGAATGCCAAAGCGCGTCTCTTTACCTTCCATGTTGATGGCGCTGTCAGCACCCAGCTGGAGGAAGTGCGGGTTGCCCTGCAGTTCGGCCCACATGACGACCGATACCGCCGCCACAAACATCAGCGTCATCGCCCACAGCAGCATGTGGCCCTGACGACGGTCACGCACGCTTTCGCCAAACGCGAAGCAGAGCGCCGCCGGGATCAGGAAGATGCTCAGCATCTGCACCAGGTTAGTCAGCACCGTCGGGTTTTCAAATGGATGGGAGGAGTTGGCGTTAAAGAAGCCGCCACCGTTGGTGCCCAGCATTTTGATCGCTTCCTGCGACGCCACCGGCCCCATCGACAGCGTCTGCTGCACGCCTTCCAGCGTGGAGAAACTGTGATAAGGCGCGAAGTTCTGGATGCTGCCCTGGCTGACAAAGAACAGCGCCATCAGCAGGCTGATAGGCAGTAAGACATAGAGCGTGATGCGCGTCAGGTCGCGCCAGGCGTTACCCAGGGTCGCAGAGCTGCGATTAGCGAAGCCACGGATCAATGCAAACGCCACGGCGATACCGGTCGCGGCTGAGAGGAAATTCTGCACCGTCAGGCCCACCATCTGACTGAAATAGCTCAGGGTGCTTTCGCCGCTGTAGGATTGCCAGTTGGTGTTGGTGACGAAGCTCACGGCGGTGTTAAGCGCCAGATGCCAGCTCAGGCCAGGCAGCTGCTGCGGATTCAGCGGCAGCGCGCCCTGCATCAGCAATATTGCCAGCAGCACCACGAAACCCAGCGCATTAAACAGCAGAATGGCCAGCAGGTAGTGAGGCCAGCGCATGTCCGATTGTTGCGCGCCCAGCAGTCGCCACAGCGGCGCTTCCAGGCGGGCAAACACTGGCTTGTCAGCCACTAACGAGGCCAGACCCCGTCCGAGCGGCTGCGCCAGCACCATCAGCAGCAGCAGATAGAATGCGATGAGTAAAAAAGCATTGGCCGCCATCAGAAGGCCTCCGCATTTAACAGGGCACAGATCAGATAGCCCAGTAACAACACCACCAGCACAATGCCGGTTATTACGCCCACGCTCACAGGAACCTCCAGAGGATTGGATTTATGGCTTAGCTTGCGCGGAGGCGTATAAAGAAGGGGTTAAAATGCAGCGGGCGGGCGTAAAAATAGTGTAAAAATGGCGAAAAATCAGGCGACTTCCAGCGCCCAGATACGATTGAGATCGACGTTACCCCACAGCGTACTGTCCTCTGCGCCCACAATGCTGTCGGTGCAGAAGCTGTCGCCAAGGTCGAGCTCTTCCGGTTTCACTTCACGCTGGGCGTGCAGCGACCAGAAGACATGCACGCAGGGACGCATCAGCGATTTTTCGCCCGCTTTCACCACCAGCGCCACCCGGCCGGAGGCCAGACGCACCAGCGATCCCACCGGATAGATGCCGATGGTCCGTACGAAGGTGTGCAGCAAGCCAGGGTCGAAATGGCCGCGCCAGCTCAGCATCTGGTGCATCGCCTCGGCGGGTGTCCAGCCGTTGCGATAGGAGCGGGTCGAAGTGACGGCATCATAGACATCGCACACCGCCGCCATGCGGGCGTAGAGCGAAATCGCCTCGCCTTTCAGGCGGTGCGGATAGCCGCTGCCATCATATTTCTCATGATGATGCAGGGTGATATCGAGCAGATCGTCATCGGCGTCGGCTTCTATCAGCATCTGCGCACCGACCACCGGATGCTCACGCATCACCCTGAACTCCTCTTCAGTCAGCTTGCCCGCTTTGTTCAGGATCGCCAGCGGCACGGCCGCTTTGCCGACATCATGCAGTAAACCGCCCATGCCCACCCGACGCAGCTCCTGCTCATCCAGTCCAAGTTTTTTACCCAGCGCAATCATCAGCCCGCAGACCGCCATGGAGTGCAGATAGGTGTAGTCATCATGATTTTTCAGTCGCGCCACGCTCAGCATGGCGGAGGGTTCACGCGTGATCGATCCGGCGATTTCATCCACCAGATCCATCATATAATCGAGCTTCAGGCCGTTACCCAGCCGCGCTTCGTTGAACATCGCCAGCACTTTCGGTTTGCCCTGCAAAAAGATCTGCTGTGCCTGATCCAGTTCCTGGAAAAACGGGGTGCGGCCAATGGTTCTCTTCGCGACCGTGGAGGCGATCGGCGCCTGCACCGATCGATCGAGGTCGATCCAGAGCTGGCGGATCCCTTCAGTGCGAAGCATGGCGATTTGTCGGGGATCGGTGATCAGCATCTCATTATGAATGCGCTGGTCTTTTATCCACCAGACCTCCAGCTTGTGGATAAACATCCCTGGGCGCAATTCATCAATGGTAATCAGCTTTATCACGCTATCACTCTTTAATATCAGCGGGTGGTAAGGTGATATCGGCAGCCGGACAAATTTTCTTCAGGCTGTTTTGTGCGAAGGTGAGGGTCTGGTGAGTGGTCAGAGGAGAGGCGTCCTGCCTCGCCCCGTTTCAGCAGGGGGGTTAAGACGCCGCTGCGGTTACACTACCCGGGTCAGCACCGGCTCGCCACGGGCAAACGCCAGCATATTCTCAAAGACCAGGTCAGCCATCGCCGCCATGGTTTCGCGGGTGCTGCTGGCGATATGCGGCGTGATCACCACATTGTCGCGCTGGCGCAGTGCGTCAGGCACCTGCGGCTCCTGTTCAAACACATCCAGCCCGGCACCGGCGATCTGCCCGGTTTCCAGCGCATCCACCAGCGCCTGCTGATCCACCACGCTGCCGCGCGCAATGTTAATCAGATAGCCCTGCGGTCCCAGCGCCTGCAGTACTTCCGCATTGATAATGTGGCGCGTCGCGGCACCGCCCGGCAGGGTCAGCACCAGAAAATCGGCCTGCTGCGCCAGCGCCACCAGGCTCTCATGACGGGTGTAGGGCACATCGGGACGTGAACGCGGGTTGTAATAGTGAATCGCCATATCAAACGCCTGCGCGCGCCTTGCCACCGCCTGACCGATATTGCCCAGCCCGACGATTCCGCACACCTTGCCACCGATTTTGCTGCTCAGCGGAAAGCGGCCCTGTGACCAGTGACCGGCGCGTGTGAAGCGATCGGCCTCGCTGATGCGGCGCGCCACATCCAGCAGCAGCGCCATCCCCAGATCGGCGACGCAATCATTGAGCACCTCCGGCGTGTTGGTCACCACAATGCCGCGCGACCGGGCGGCTTCCGTATCGATGCTGTCATAACCGACGCCGTTACTGCAGATCGCTTTCAGGTTTGGCAGCGCGGCGATCAGCGCGGCCGGTGCGCCCATCACCGCGTTGCCGCTGGTGACCAGCATGTCGATATCTGCGCCCTGCTCAGCCAGAAAGGCTGCCTCATCTTCCGCCTCCCACAGCCGGAACGCGGTGAACGTCTTTTCAATGTTCTCTATCAGCTGCGGTGGCAGGAATTTCCCTCTGATCAGCACCTTACATTGCTTTAATGCCATCTTCTTTCTCCTGATTGTTATAGGATGCCGGGCGATCGCTCTCTTCACCAACGCGTTCAATCGGTCCCATCACCAGCAGGAACAGCAGGGCCGCTACCACGCAGTGTGCCGCCACAAACGCCAGCCCGATGCTGTAGCTGCCGGTCAGACCGACGATGATGCCGAACAGCAGCGGCGTGGTGAAACCGGCAATATTGCCGATGCCGTTAAAAATGGAACCTGCCAGGCCCACCGCCTCTTTGGGTGCGGTGTCGCTGATCACCGTCCAGGTGCCTGCCCCGGCCGCTATGCCTTTACCGAAAAAGGCGAAGGACATAATGGCGATAATGCCGCTATTGCCCGGAATGATTGCCGCCAGCACCAGACTGGACGCCATCAGCATGCCGACGATATAGGGCGTTTTACGCGCCCAGGAGACGCTCCAGCCCCGGGCGATTAACTTGTCTGACAGGTAGCCGCCGCTGATCCCGCCCAGAAAACCAAACAGCGCCGGAGCAACGGTGGCGAAGCCCGCCTCCATGATGTTCATGCCGCGCGCCTGCACCAGATAGATCGGAAACCAGGTAATAAAGAAGTAGCTGAGCGCGATGATGCAGTACTGGCCGAGATAGGCGCACCAGAGCATGCGATTAGTGAGCAGCTTTCTGAACATCGCTTTACTGACCGGTGGCCGCGCTTTCAGCGTCTGCGCCGAGTCGATATCCACCAGCGCACCACCGTCGACGATGTGGCGCAGTTCACTCTCTGACACGCCAGGGTGATTGCGCGGCTCGCGCATCCAGGCAGCCCAGACAAACACCGCCAGCAGGCCGATGCCGCCCAGCACAAAGAACGGCCACTCCCAGCCAAAGCGCGACACCAGCCAGCCTGACAGCGGCGAGAAGATGGCGACGGCAAAATATTGCGCCGAGCTGAACAGCGATGAAGCCCGTCCCCGCTCTGCGCCAGGGAACCACATAATCACCACGCGCGCATTGGCGGGAAAGCTGGGTGCCTCGATCAATCCCAGCATAAAGCGCAGACCAAACATCAGCATCAGCGCGCCGGTCATGCCGCTGGAGAACTCGCCAACGAATCCCATCGCCAGCGTCGAGACTGACCAGAGCGCCAGCGTGACGCCATACACTTTTTTAGCCCCGAAGCGGTCAAGAAACAGCCCGCCGGGAATCTGACCGATAACGTAGGCCCAGCTGAAGGCAGAGAGGATCAATCCCAGCTGGATCGCTGACAGGCCGAACTCCTCTTTGATCGCCGATCCGGAGATCGAGAGGATCGAACGGTCGGCATAAGCCACGACCGACAGAAAGAGGATCAGGCAGAGGATCCAGATGCGCACATGAGACGTCCGGTGAGTCGTTTGGTCTTTAAGCATGAGCTGAATTCCTTAAAAAGCGGCAGGTTGCGCCACGAGGTTTTTTTCAGGAATAACGCTGAGATTTCCCGCTTAAGGAAATATAGATAGGAGGCTAACGATGGATCATTGTGCGGATGTTGAGATCGTCAGGCCCGATTGAACGATTTTCTGACAACCACCACAAAGGCCAGTGCGATGCTGCACAAAAGCGCAAAAAGCCGCGGCTGCCTGCCGCAGAGTGTGCGCCACGTCGAGGATTTCATCGGCGCTGGCAGCTATGACGCGGCGATTTTACGGCAAAGTGTGGCGGCGCTAGCAAGAGTGAAAAGGGCCGGTTGTCAAACCCGGCGACTGTTCATAAGCTGCAAATGATAATCTTTGTCCATTTTTATAATAAATGAAAAATCTATTCCACTCAGTTAACCTCGGGAGTCTGCAATGAAAAAACGTGCATGGGCAATACTCTGTCTGCTCTCTCTTTCCACGTCGGCGCTGGCAGAGAAAATTGGCGTCTCAATGGCCTATTTCGACCAGAACTTTCTGACCATTATCCGCCAGTCGATCGAGAAAGAGGCCAAAGCGCGTCAGCTGGATGCGCAGTTCGAAGATGCACGCGGCGACGTGGGCCGTCAGACCGATCAGGTGCAGAGTTTTATCAGTTCCGGGGTGGACGCGATTATCGTCGATCCGGTCGACTCCGCCAGCACCCCTGCCCTGACCAGACTGGCGCAGCAGGCTCACATTCCGCTGGTCTACGTTAACCGCACACCGGGCGATAAAACCCTGCCGCCGGGCGTGGTGTTTGTCGGCTCTGACGAACGCGAATCGGGCACGTTGCAGATGGAAGCGCTGGCGAAGCAGGCGGGTTATCGTGGCAAGGTCGCCATTATCATCGGTAACCTCAGCGATGCGGGTGCGCTGCAGCGCACCAAAGATGTCGAGCAGGTGGTGGCAAAGTATCCCGACATGAAAGTGGTGCTGAAGCAGACCGCCAACTATTCGCGTAATGAGGGCATGGATTTAATGCTCAACTGGCTGTCGAACGGGGAAGAGATCGATATTGTCGCCGCCAACAACGACGAAATGGCGATTGGCGCAACCATGGCGATTGCCCAGGCGAAACCGAAGAAAACCATTCTGGTGGGCGGCATTGATGCCACGCCGGATGGCCTGAAAGCCCTGGCAAGCGGCAAACTGGCCGTCACCGTATTCCAGGATGCCGTAGGCCAAGGCAAAAAATCGGTCGAGGTGGCGCAGCAGATGATCAAAGGGGAAAAAGTCGATTCCCACCAGTGGATCCCGTTTGAACTGGTGACGCAGCAGAACATGCAGCAATACAGCAATAAAAATCCGTAATGAAAAGCGGAGCGGCAGCGCTGCCGCTCCGGTTATCACTTCTCGTGCAGCAGTTTCGCCATCATCACCACATCGCGCAGCTGACCGTCGCGCAGGGCGGCCTGCCGCATCACCCCTTCACGCTCAAAGCCCAGCCGCTCATAGAGCCGCAGCGCCCGTTCGTTGTCGTGAAACACCTCCAGCTCCATACGCGTAATCCCCAGCCAGTTACGGGAATAGTCGAGCGCGGTGCGGATCAGGCGCTCACCGACGCCGCGACCGGCGTAATCGGGATGCACACCCAGCCCAAAGCTGATGCAGTGGCGGGTGCGCGGCTTGTTATCCACAAACAGCGTCAGCTCACCGGCCAGCACGCCCTCGATCTCCGCGACAAAGGCGATAAACCCCTCGGCATCCATTCTGGCGATTTTTTTCTCCCAGGTGGCAACGCTGGGAAACGGCAGCTGCAGCGTCCAGGGATAGACATCGGGATGACTGTAGAGTCGCTGATAGGCGGCGGCATCCTGCGGTTCCCGTGCCCGAATAATGATTTCCATATTTTCTCCTTTTAGCCGAACGGGGTTCATGCACTAAGCTGTAGCTCTTTACCGGACGGAAAGAGTATCGCTATGTTGTATCGCCGTTTTGAGCGTTTTATCAATATTTTTCATGACGCGCCCACCGACTCGCCCCCCTCAACGGTCTGGTCGTTTTACCTCTACTATCTGCGGCAGGTCTGGCCGAGTTTTGCGGCACTGCTGGTAGTGGGACTGGCGTCAGCCCTGATTGAAGTGTCGCTGTTCAGCTATCTGAGCCGCATTATCGATATGGTCAATCACTCCACGCCCGCCAGCCTGTTTCGGGATAACTGGCCGATACTGCTGTGGATGGGGGCGGTGGCGCTGATTCTGCGGCCGATTTTTATCGCCCTGCACGACATGCTGGTGCATCAGAGCATCAGCCCGAGCATGACCAGCATGATCCGCTGGCAGAATCACAACTACGTGCTGCGCCAGAGCCTCAATTTCTTCCAGAACGATTTCGCGGGTCGCATCGCCCAGCGCATTATGCTGACCGGCAGTTCACTGCGCGATTCCGCTGTGCAGCTGGTGGATGCCATCTGGCACGTGCTGATCTACGCGGTGACTTCACTGGTGCTGTTTGCCGGTGCCGACTGGCGGCTGATGATCCCGCTGATTCTGTGGATGGTGGCCTACAGCGCCTCGCTGCGTTTCTTTGTGCCGCGCGTTAAAGCGCGTTCGGTGGTCTCCTCAGAGTCGCGATCTAAGCTGATGGGCACCATTGTCGATGGTTATACCAACATCGCCACCATCAAGCTGTTCGCTCACAGCGATCTGGAACGGCAGTATGCGCGTGAGGCGATTCAGGAGCAGACCGAAAAAACCCAGAACGCCGGTCGCATGGTCACCAGCATGGATCTGACCCTGTCGGCGCTGAACGGCCTGCTGATTGTCTCGACCTCCGGGCTGGCGCTGTGGTTATGGAGCCAGTCGCTGATTAGCGTCGGGGCGATTGCACTGGCGACCGGTCTGGTGATCCGCCTGGTGAATATGTCCGGCTGGATCATGTGGGTGGTCAACGGCATTTTCGAAAATATTGGTACGGTACAGGATGGCCTGAAAACCATTGCGCAGCCGCTGAGCGTGCAGGATGCGCCGCAGGCGAAGCAGCTTAAGGTGACGCGCGGCAACATCCGCTTTGAGGATGTGCGCTTCGATTATGGCGGTGGCCGTCAGGTGATTAACGGCTTTAATCTTGACATCAAACCTGGTGAGAAGATTGGGCTGATTGGTCCCTCGGGCGCCGGTAAATCGACGCTGGTGAACCTGCTGCTGCGCCTCTATGACCTGAACGCAGGGCGGATTGTGATCGACGATCAGGATATCGCCGCCGTGACGCAGGAGAGCCTGCGCAGCCAGATTGGCATGATCACCCAGGACACCTCGCTGCTGCACCGCTCAATCCGTGAAAACCTGCTGTATGGTCGTCCCGACGCCAGCGAAGAGGAGCTGCAGCTTGCGATTCACCGCGCCCGCGCCGATGAGTTTATCCCGCTGCTCTCTGACTCACTGGGCCGCACCGGGCTGGACGCGCACGTGGGCGAGCGCGGCGTGAAACTGTCAGGCGGTCAGCGTCAGCGTGTGGCGATAGCCCGCGTGCTGCTGAAGGATGCGCCGGTTCTGATCATGGATGAGGCCACCTCGGCGCTCGACTCTGAGGTGGAAGCGGCGATTCAGGAGAGCCTGGAGTCACTGATGCAGGGTAAAACCGTTATCGCCATCGCGCACCGCCTGTCGACCATCGCGAAGATGGATCGGCTGGTGGTGCTGGATAAAGGCGGCATTGCCGAGATGGGCAGCCATCACGAGCTGCTGGCGCAAAACGGTCTCTATGCCCGGCTGTGGCAGCATCAGACCGGGGGTTTTGTCGGCATCGATTAATCGCCGCGTCGATAGGGTAAGGCGTCGCGTGCTTCTTCCGCCCAGCCGCGCACGCCTTCCCGCTCCTGCACCAGAAAATCTGCCACGGCATCGCGCAGGCCGGGATGCAGCAGATAGTGCCAGGAGTGGGTAATCTGCGGCTCAAAGCCGCGCACCAGCTTGTGCTCGCCCTGCGCGCCAGCATCAAACCGCGTCAGCCCCTCATCAAGGGCCAAATCCATTCCCTGATAGAAACAGGTTTCGAAGTGCAGCCGGTCAAACTCCGCCAGACAGCCCCAGTAGCGGCCATAGAGCGCGTTGCTGTCCCGCAGATAAAACGCCATGGCGGCCGGTTGCTGCTGTAAACGGGCGATCACCACCACAATATTCTGCGGCATGCGTTCCGCCAGCAGGCTGAAGAAGTCACGCGTCAGATAGGGACGCTGACCGCGCACCGCATAGGTGTTAGCGTAACATGTGTAGACAAAATCCCACTGATCTTCGCGCAGCTGGTAGCCCAGGTAGCGGTCAAACTCAAAGCCGCTCTGCATCACCTGCTCACGCTCTTTACGCAGCTGTTTGCGCTTGCGCGACATCAGCGAATCCAGGAAATCCTGAAAATCGCGGTAGCCACGGTTATGCCAGTGATACTGACAGCCGAGCCGGGAGAGCCAGTCGGGCTGATCGGCCAGCAGCTGGTTAGCCTGCGCATCGGTAAAGTTGATATGTGCCCCGCTTAAGCCCTGCTGTAACAGGCTCTCAGGCAGGGCCGACAGCAGTTGCGCTGCGGCAGCGGTTTCGCCCAGCAGGCGCGCGCCGCTGACCGGGCTGAAGGGGATCGCGCCCAGCCATTTCGGGTAGTAGCGGATCCCGGCGCGCTGGCTGGCATCCGCCCAGGCGTGATCAAAGACGTACTCGCCCTGTGAATGGCGTTTGCGGTAGCCTGGCAGCGCGGCGCGGGTCACCCCCTCCTCCCGCCACAGCAGATGATCGGGCTGCCAGCCCGCCTCTAACCGCACGCTGCCGCTCTGTTCTAACGTGAGCAGAAAGGCGTGGCGCAAAAAGGGCTGGTCATCAGGCAACAGCGCATCCCACTCGGCGGCCGGGATCTCCGCCAGTGACGTCAGGTGAATCAGCGACATGAATTACTCCAGAGAACGTCGGGCAGAGAGTCAGTCAAGCAGGTTTTCCGCGTCAGCGAAAGGGTTAAGGCACGCAAAGTGAAGGCTGCATCAGCGGAGCACAGCTTCTATACTGCGACTTTATCTCCACAGGACACCGCCATGGATCGACTCGATTGTGACCGGATGTTTGTCACGGTGCTGGAAACCGGCAGCTTTTCTGCGGCGGCGTTACGTCTCGGCACCAGCAGCAGTCAGGCTTCCAAGCTGGTTTCAAAGCTGGAGCAGCGGCTCGGCGTCCAGCTGTTTAAGCGCAGCACGCGCGCCCTGTCGCCCACCGATGTCGGGCGCAGCTATTATGAGCGGGTCAAAAATCTGCTTGATGCGTTTGAGACGCTGGATGCCAGCGTGCGTGAAAGCGCCACCACGCCCACCGGCAGGCTGAAAATCAGCGCCCCCGGCTCCTTTGGTACTGTGGTGTTGTCTGAGGTGCTGGTGGCGTTTGCCCGGCGCTATCCGCTGATTGAACTGGATGTCAGCTTTTCAGACCGGTCCGTCAACATCGTCGATGAAGGCTTTGATATGGCGATCCGTATCGGCACCCTCAGCGACAGCAGCCTGGTCGCGCGCAAGCTGGGTGAGGTGCATGTGCGCATCGCCGCCTCGCCGGTCTATCTTGAGCAGTTTGGCACGCCGCAGCACTGGCGCGAGATGCCCCAGCATCAGTGCATCATCGACACCAATTTTCGCGATCCCTGGCACTGGCCGTTTGCCGGCGGCGGCGGCGGCGGCGGCGGCGAGATTGTCACCGTACCGGTCCGCGGGCGTCTGCGCTTCGCCAACACCGAAGCCTGCCTGCAGGCCGCGATGGCCGGACTGGGCATTGCGCGGCTGCCCGGTTTTATCGCGGCTCCCGCGCTGCAACGCGGTGAGATTGTCCGGCTGCTGGAGAATTTTGACACGCCACCACTTGGCCTGTTTGCGGTTTATCCGCCCGCCCGTCATCTGGCACACCGGGCGCGCCTGCTTATCGACTTCCTGGTGAGTCACTTTACCCGTTTTCCGCCCGCGTAATTTCTTCCAGAATGGAAGAAATGATTGTCTTTATGACCGCATTATCAGCCGTTTAGTCATCAGTTAAGCTGCTTCTCACATTACAGAGGAGTCGCGCGATGTTAGTAGAAGGCAAATGGAGTAGTGACTGGCACCCGGTGCAGTCGACCGATAAACAGGGCGGATTTGTCCGTCAGACGTCCGGTTTCCGGCATTTTATCAGCAGCGATGGCTCCACTGAATTTGCGGCAGAAGCGGATCGCTACCATCTTTATGTGGCGCTGATCTGTCCATGGGCGTCGCGCGCGTTAATTGCCCGCAAGCTCAAAGGGCTGGAGTCGCTGATTAGCGTGACGGTGGTTGAACCGCAGCTCGGTGCCCAGGGCTGGCGCTTTGGCAATTTTCCCGGCGCACAGCAGGACCCGCTGAATCACGCGCAGTACCTGCATGAAATCTATACCCGCGTCGCGCCCGATTACACGGGCCGGGCCACCGTGCCGGTCTTGTGGGACAAGAAAACCGGCACCATTGTCAGCAACGAGTCCGCTGACATTGTGCGTATGTTCAACAGCGGCTTTGGCGATCTGGCCGATAACCGCATCGACCTCTATCCCGCCGCGCTGCGTTCTGAGATTGATGCGCTGAATGAGAGTCTCTATCCGCGTCTGAATAATGGCGTTTACCGCGCCGGGTTCGCCACCACATCGATCAGCTACCAGCAGGCATTTAATGACGTCTTCAGCCAGCTCGACGAACTGGAAGCCCTGCTCAGTGATGGTCGCACCTTCCTGCTGGGTGAACGGCTGACTGAAACCGATATTCGCCTGTTCGTCACCCTGATTCGCTTTGACGTCGCCTATCATGGCCTGTTCAAATGCAACCTGCGCCGGATACGCGACTATACGCTGCTGAATCGCTATCTTAAGAGCGTGCTGTCAGTCTCCGGCGTGCGTGAGACGGTCAGCATCGATCATATCAAACAGGGTTACTACTCAATCAAGGCACTGAACCCGAACGGGATCGTTCCGGCAGGCCCGGATCTGAGCGAGTACGGCCTATAAAGGAGCAATAATGGCAAAAGCACTGGTGATTTTTCTGCATGGCGTAGGCAGTAACGGCGACGATCTGGCACCGATTGGCCGTCACTGGGCGATGCTGTTGCCGGATGTGATTTTTGCCTCACCCAATGCGCCCGAACGTTTTACCGCCGGTTTTGGCTGGCAGTGGTTCAGCCTGGAGGAGGTGACGCCAGAGAACCGGCCAGGTCGGGTACGGGCCGCGCGGGCGGCGTTTGACGCGACCCTCAGCGACGTTATCGCACAGCACGGCTTCGCCGACCGCTGGCAGGATGTGGTGCTGGTCGGCTTTTCACAGGGGTCGATCATGGCGCTGGATGCGCTGGCATCTGGCCGTTATCCGCTGGCGGGCGTGGTCGCCTTTTCGGGTCGTCTGGCGGTTGACGGTGAACTGACGCCACAGCCTCATCTGCCCGCGCTGCTGATCCACGGCCAGGCCGATGAGGTGATCCCGTGGCAGGAGAGCGAATCTGCCGCAGCACGACTCAGGGCCGCATTGGTACCGGTAGAAGCGCGATTTGAACCCGCCACCGGCCACACCATTTCCGCTCAGGGTGCCATGCACGCCGCCGCGTTTATCGGGCAGTGCTTACAGGATTAACCCCAGCAGCGCTTTAATGCCTGCCAGGCATGACGGGCAGCGACCTCAGGCGGCAGGCGTTTCAGCGCATCATTAAAAACTTCAATGCCCACCGGCCCCTGATAGCCCGCGCTTTTGAGCTTATCGACAAAGCGTTCAATGTCGATAATGCCATCGCCGGGCAGCAGACGCTGATGCTTTGCCATCGCCATCAGGCTCTGCTTATCCTGCGCGGGAACGGCGGCCATGTCACACAGCTGTACTTCATAAATGCGATCGGCAGGGATACCGTCCAGCTGTGAGGCATCGCCGCCCAGCGCGCAGATATGAAACAGATCGACCACCAGCCCGATATTGGGCTGATCGAGCCGCTGCAATCGCTGCCACGCCAGCGGCAGGGTGTTATCCACGCTGCACCAGGCCATCGGCTCATACATAATGCGCATGTTGTAGCGCGCAGCTTCAGAGGCCATCCAGCGCAGGTCATCATCAATCTGGTCGGCGCAGCAATCCTCACGGGTGCTGGCCGGCGCCTGAATGGTGTCGCAGCCCAGCGCCTGGGCAATCTGAATAAACTGGCGCAGCTCTTCGCGCTTCTGTCCGCGCAACGCGCTGGGTGCCCCGGTGAAATCGCGCAGCACCTGGAGATTGGTAAAGCCAGGTCCCTGCCGGGCAGCGATCTGAGCCAGTGCCGCCGCGCCGCCCTCGCACGCCTCGACATCCTCGCGCCAGATCTCCACCTGATCGAAACCGGCGTCACGCGCCGCCTGGAGCTTCTGGCCGGGTTCACCGTTTAACAGCACCAGGTTAAGGAATGTGGGGTTAGTTCGCATTGCTCGGCTCCTTAATCGTCCGGAATAATCGGTGACGTTCAGCTTCTGCGCCCGTTCATGCAGGATGGTCGGGCGTAAAACCTGAAACAGTATCTACCTCTTAAGGAGTATGACAAGCGCCGCTTCGCCGGATCAGCCCAGCATCGTGACCAGTGCGAAACCGGCAA
Source organism: Pantoea sp. EKM21T (assembly GCF_011800405.1). Lineage (NCBI taxonomy): Bacteria > Pseudomonadati > Pseudomonadota > Gammaproteobacteria > Enterobacterales > Erwiniaceae > Pantoea > Pantoea sp. EKM21T. Next base: position 42,121 of record NZ_JAALFV010000004.1, on the reverse strand, counting down.
ACGCCATCAGCAGCGAACCGATCACATGCACCAGCGCGCTGGTCATCGCCCAGAGATAGTTCCCTGATTGTAGCAACCCCATTAATTCCGCCGTAAAAGAGGAGAAGGTGGTCAGCCCGCCGCACAGTCCGGTGACGATCAGCAGTTTCCAGAATGGGTCGAGGTCGGGATGGCGAACAAACCAGGCCATCGCGCCGCCGATCACCAGACCGCCGATCAGATTCACCAGCAGTGTGCCAGGTGGCAGATTGGGAAAGAGCGAATTAAAGCGCATCGCAAAGAGCCAGCGCAGTACACAGCCGGCAGAGCCGCCGATCATCACAGCCAATAACGGTTTCAACATGTCTTGCTCCTGATTGCAGATTGACGCCGGGCTGAGGGGGAAAGGCAGAGATAAACTGCGCCTGACACCTCAGCTCCCGCGAAAGGATTGAGTGTCAGGCGTCATCAGCCGGTGTAAAGCCCACCGGCGGTTGGGGAAGGTGGCACGCCATCACCTTGAGCCGGTGATAATACGACGCCCGTTTCAGGCTGGCAACAGTGAGGTCATGGCGGCTGAAAACCTTGACGCGCACGCCACAGACGGAGTAATGCTGATGGTTTACAGCCTGTTGCGGAGACCCTATGCGTACCCTGATTTTTGATACCGATATCGGCGTGGATGACGCCTTTGCGCTGGCCTATGCGGCGCGGACGCAGCATCTGCTGGGGATTACCACGGTCTTCGGCAACGTGGCAGTGGGTCAGGCGGTGAAAAACGCCCGACTGTTTTGCGGGAAAATGGCGATTAACGCGGAGGTCTATCGCGGCTGTTCACGACCGCTGGCGCTGCCACCCTCTGCGCCTGCCAGACTGCACGGTGAAGATGGGCTGGGCGATGCGTTTGATAATACCTGCAGCGATCAGGCGCCGGGCGCGGTGCAGTTTATTATCGACAGCGTGCGGGCGCAGCCGCATCAGATCACCCTGGTGGCGATTGGTCCGCTGACCAATATCGCCACGGCCATTAATCAGGCGCCGGATATTATTCCGCTGGTGAAAGAGCTGGTGATCATGGGTGGCGCATTTGGCACCGACGGGCACAGTGGCAACGTGACGCCCTTCAGCGAATTTAATATCTGGAAAGATCCGCATGCTGCCGATCAGGTGCTCGCCTCGGCACTGAATGTGGTGGTGATCCCGCTGGATGTCACGCACAAGGTGCTGATCAGCGGCGATGAGGTTCAGCGTCTGAACCAGCCGGTGCTGAGTGCGATCTGTCGCCCTTACCTGGCTTACAGTCTGGAGAAAGAGGGGTTCGAGGGAATGGCGCTGCACGACACCCTGGCGGTGGCGTGGCTCACTCTGCCACAGGCGTTTACCCTGACCGAAAGCCCGCTGCGGGTGATCACGGAGGGCATCGCCTGCGGTCAGACGGTGCGTAAGCTGAGCGCGCTGGCATCCCGTCAGGATCCCTTTAACGGCCTGCCCGCCCAACGCATCGCACTTGGCGTGGATGCTGACGCGGTGCGGGCGCACTTCTTTCAGACTCTCACCGCGCCCTGAACCACGCGAACCGACTGGCCGCGTTACCGGTCGAAATGAATCACGCCTTTGATCAGCTCGCGGTTGTTGATGATTTGCGCCTCAAAGGCTTCATCCAGCGTGGAGAAGGCCAGATGGTGATTCAGCATCATTTCGGCGCGCAGCTGGCCGCTGGCCATCAGCGCACGCACCCGATCGAAATCTTCACGGGTGGCGTTGCGGCTGCCCATCAGGGTGGTCTCTTTTTTATGGAATTCACTGTCCGGGATCACCAGATCGCCTTTGTGCAGACCGACATAAACGATCGTGCCGCCGTGTCGCATCAGGTTGACCGCATTGTTCATCGCCGCCGGGCTGCCGGTGGCGTCGATCACCTTCAGCGCCAGACGGCCACCAAACTGCTCGCGCAGCGCGCTGTAAAACGCTTCATCAGCCGGATTCAGTGCCGCCAGGCCGAGCTGGTCAGCAACATGCTGGCGACGAAATTCGCTGGTATCCGCCACCACCACCTGCGCGCCGCTGGCGGCGGCGATAGCGGCAACACCCAGCCCAATCGGTCCGGCACCCACCACCAGCACCTGCTCATCCGCCACAATTGCGGCACGACGCACTGCATGGGCGCTGATGGCAAAGGGCTCAATCAGCGCAGCCGCTTCCGGCGCGACATCATCCACCGCCAGCAGCGTGCTGACTGGCACGCTCAGGTAGTCGCAGAACCCGCCATCCTGATGCACACCAATCACTGAGATCTGCTCACAGCAGTTGGTCTTGCCGCTCTGGCAGGCGTCACAGCGCAGGCAGGAGATGTAAGGCATTAACGCCACCCGCTGGCCCGGCTGAAAGCCCTCCACATCACTTCCCGGCGCCACGACTTCGGCACAGATTTCATGGCCCAGCACCCGTGGATAGCTGAAGAATGGCTGATTACCGGACCAGGCGTGGATGTCGGTGCCGCAGATTCCCGCGGTGAGGATTTTAATCACTACCTCGCCAGCGGCGGGCGTGGGGATATCGCGGGTGGCCCATACCATCTTACGTGGTTCAGCGATGACCAGTGCTTTCATTGTTGTCATGGTGATTCTCCGGTTGTCCTGCAGGCAGTTATGGCGAATCCTGCACGCGCTGCGGTGTTCGTTTGCGGGAAGTGTGAAGCACCGCGATTTTTTTGGGCTTTGAATGGTTTTTAATGCATAAAAAACCGGAGAGTGAGATGAGCCGCAGCCAGAATTTGCGCCAGAACGTCATCAACCAGATGCTGGAAAGCATCGCTCAGCACCACATTCGTTCACCGCTGCCGCCCCAGGCGGCACTGGCGGAAATGTTTAATATCAGCCGGACTACGGTGCGTCACACCCTGCACTATCTGCATCAGTGCGGCGTGCTGGATAAGGTGGATCAAACCTGGGTTATCGTGCGCGATCCGCGCGAAGATGACGGTTTTAGCGCGTTAACGCCGCCGATTGAGCAGCAGGCCAGCCACTTTGAGCAGATGTTTTTTAATATGATTAATCAGCGGCAGCTGGTGCCCGGCGATACCTTCAGCGAGCTGCAACTGGCGCAGCAGGTGAAAGTCAGTCCGGTGGTGGTGCGCGAATTCCTGCTGCGCTTTATGCGCTATGACCTGCTGGAGCCGGTCAGACGCGGCCAGTGGCGGATGAAAAAATTCACCCAGGATTACGCCGAGAAGCTGTTTGAACTGCGCGAGATGCTGGAAACCCACGCCCTGAGCCGCTTCCTGAATCTGCCCGCAGGCGACGAGCGCTGGGTTCAGGCGCGGGATCTGCTGGATCGTCACCGATCGATGCGCGATACCATCGCCAGCAACTATCGCCACTTTGCCGCGCTGGATCGTCAGATGCATTCGCTGATTTTATCCGCCGCCAACAACCCGTTTTTCAATCAGTCGCTGGAGATTATCTCGGTGATCTTTCACTCGCATTATCAGTGGGATGAGAGCGACCTCAAGCAGCGAAATATTGTGGCGCTGGAGGAGCATATGGCGATTCTGACCGCGCTGATTGGCCGTCAGGATGTCGACGCCCTCTGTGCATTACATAACCATCTGGCGACCGCTAAAACCTCGATGGTGCGCTCAATCGGTCAGTACAATTAAAAACCGATTAAAAACCACAAAGCATTAGCTCCCGCACGATTCAGAAACATCTTTGCAACATCCTTAACCCTTTGCTCTTAGTCTCGACTGCAACGTCACGGCGGCCTTTTGCCGCTGCGCGCAGACCCCTTCTCACCATAACGATAAGTACCCAGTTTCGGGAGAGTGCAATGGAAAAGACTTCAGTAACCGGCCGCGACAGCGCAGCTGGCGACACGCCATCAGACCAGGATTTCGTGCCGATGCGTAGCGACGTGGTGCGCTCACCGCGTATCCGCAAGATTCAGATCACGGCGATGCTGCTGTTGCTGTTCGCCGCCATCATCAACTATCTGGATCGCAGCTCGCTGTCGGTCGCGAATATGACCATCCGCGAGGAGATGGGGCTGAGCGCCACCGAAATCGGCTTCCTGCTCTCCGCCTTTTCGCTGGCTTATGGCCTGGCGCAACTGCCGTGCGGCGCGCTGCTGGATCGTAAAGGGCCGCGCATTATGCTCGGCATTGGCATGTTTATCTGGTCGCTGTTTCAGGCCGCCTCTGGCCTGGTGCATAACTTTACCCAGTTCATCCTGGTGCGCATCGGCCTCGGCATTGGTGAAGCGCCGATGAACCCGTGCGGCGTGAAGGTAATCAACGACTGGTTCAACATTAAAGATCGCGGCATGCCGATGGGGATGTTCAATGCGGCTTCGATGATTGGACTGTCGGTGGCTCCGCCGATTCTGGCGGCGATGATGCTGGTGATGGGCTGGCGTGGCATGTTTGTCACGATCGGTATCCTCGGCATGTTCCTCGCTATCGGCTGGTATATGATCTACCGCGACCGCGACAACAACACCCTGAGCGCTGAAGAGATCCACTATCTGCAGGCGGGCAGCGTCGCCTCGCGTAAAGAGCCGATCAGCTTCAAAGAGTGGCGCGGCCTGTTTAAGCAGCGCACCATGTGGGGCATGATGATTGGCTTCAGCGGCATCAACTACACCGCCTGGCTCTATATCGCCTGGCTGCCGGGCTACCTGCAGTCGACCTATCATCTCGATCTTAAAAGTACCGGCCTGCTGGCGGCGATTCCGTTCCTGTTCGGTGCGGCGGGCATGCTGCTGAATGGCTATGTGGTCGACTCGCTGGTACGTCGCGGCTTTAACGCGGTGAAAACCCGCAAAGTCTGCATCGTCAGCGGGATGCTGCTGTCCGCCGGCTTTACCGCCGTGGTGACCCGCGCGACCGACACCACCAGCGCCGTAACGCTGATTGGGATGGCGCTGTTCTGTATCCACTTCGCCGGAACGTCGTGCTGGGGATTGATCCACGCCAACGTCACCGCCCGTATGACAGCGTCTGTCGGCAGCATCCAGAACTTCGCCAGCTTTATCTTCGCCTCGTTTGCACCGGTCATCACCGGCTGGGTGCTCGACACCACCAAATCGTTCAGCATGGCGCTGATGATTTGTGCCTGCGTGACGCTGGTTGGCGCACTCGCCTACCTGCTGCTGGTGCGCCAACCGATCACCGACGGCGAATAATCACGACTGACGGCGCGACTGCTACGTCAGCGCCGTCAGGGTGACCCCATGTTTTGCACCATAACGCTGAATACCCGTCATCACCTTCTCCGCGCTCAGCGCGGGTGGTGGTGGCAACAGCGGTGCCCGTTCACGCAATGCCGAGTCGAAGCGGGCAAACGTCGCGAAATCACGCGGGAAACGTTCCTCATCCACGCCAATCAATACGCCTTCATCACGTGCATGGGAGAGCAGCGCCCGCCAGCGGTCAATCTCCGCCAGCCCGATGCTGTCGGTGCCGTGAGAAAAGAGCATCATGTCGATGTTGCGGAACGGCGGCTGTTTTTCCAGGAAGCGTTGCAGGGCCGCGGCCGAAGGCTCGGTGCAAAAGACCAGCCAGAACGGGATGGCGTGCTGATGCATGCTGCACCACGGGTCCATCAGCAGGAAGCTGTCCACCGTCAGCCGGGTCGGTAAAATTCCCGCCGCCAGATACCAGTCGCGGTAGATCTCAGCCACCACATAACTCATCGCTTCCGGATCCTCGTAACGAATCTCCATCAGCTTCCAGTTCTGCGCCGCCGCCAGCTTTTTCAGCGGCGGGATCAGATAGCCATCCAGCCCCCACTCCGCTTCCGGCACGTGGTCAGTAATGGCCGGCGGCGTCCAGCGCTCGCGATCGATGCCATAGCGTGCCAGATATTCCGCCACCCGCGGGCCGCCCTGTAAGTACTCTTTTTCGGTTGCGCCGCCGAGCGCACCAAACTGGAAAAACGAGCGATCGCTGGTGCGGGTTACCGGCCACTGTCGGGTACAATGATTGATAAACAGCGTTGATCCGGCGGGCAGACTTCCCATCAGGAATTCGTTGAAGGCCAGCGGCAGCTCGCGCAGTTTTAGCCGGAAGTAGCGCATCTGATCGAGCATCAGCCGATCCTGATTCGGGTCATGCATATGGTGAACCGCAAGACGCGGCCAGGCGGCCAGCAGTGCCGCCGCCACCTCTTTACCCTGCTCAAAACTCGCCTGTACATCATCGGGATCGCTATTGGCCGCGCGTACCGGACAGAGAAAGGTTTGCGGCAGCCAGGGCACACTCATCGCCGACGCCAGATGCACCAGTGCACCGTTCGACGAGCCGATAAAGGCCGCCGGATAATCCTGCTGCGGGTATTCGCTCACCATCCATTCGGCGATCCCTTCCACATCCAGCTCACCCGCCTGACGCAGGCTGATGCCTTCTGCCATGCCGCCCAGCGCATAGCCCCACTCGCGCAGTCCGGTCGGCAGCCGGTTAAGCGACGGCAGCAGTCGGTCCAGCGTCGGTGACTGGCTGGGGCTGGCAAAGGGGCGATCGTGTAGCGCATTCGCCAGCGCCAGCAGCATGGCGGCGGCAGAGTCAAAACGGGCGATGCCCTTGGGCGGTTTACTCATGTTGATCCTCCTGCTGGATACGTGCCAGGAACGGGCGGATGGCGTGACAGAAACTCCACGGGTAGACGTAGTGCAAAGTGTGCGTCCCGTCGCGTAATGTCAGTCGTTCACTGCGCGGCATCAGGGCGGCGAGTTCATCCAGCCAGCGGGCCGGACAGACGGGATCGCGCGAGCCCCGCAGCAGCAGCGTGGGCGCATTAATATAAGTAAGGCGATGCTCAATGTGGTCGCGCATCATCACGCGCAGCGTGCCAAATGCGCGCCACAGACCCGCTTTGGCATAATCAATTCGAGCCAGCGAACCCGGCGAGCGATGCGCCTCCAGTTGGGTATTGCGCCAGTTGCGCCAGAGCTGACGCGGCAGACTGCGGGCATGACGATCGACCGTCGGCCCCTGCAGCACCAGTCCCGCCACAGCCTGTGGATGTTTCACCGCCAGCGCGGCCAGAATCTGGCAGCCAAACGAATTGCCGACCCAGATAGCGCGCTGGAAACCGTTATGCTGTAACCACAGCCACAGCGCATCCGCCAGCTGATCCACCGACATGATCGGCGAAGAAGGGGGCAGTGTGCTGGCGCCAAAACCGGGCAGATCCGGCACCAGCACGTGATAGTCGCGCCCCAGCGCCAGCGCCAGTGGCTCCATCGCCCGGCCCGACATCACCAGACCGTGGATTAACACGACAGGCAGTCCCTGAGCCTCATTGGGCGTAACGCGGGTAAACATGCGCCAGTCACCAATCTGCTGATAATAACCGGCCAGACCGGCGTGATGACTGTTCGGCGACACCGGCGGCGTCTCCTTAAGTTGCCGCCAGCGTTTCATACCCCATAACGTGGCCGCCACACCCAATCCAACACCTGCCACAATCGCTGCCTGTTTTCGTCGATGCTTCTGGATCATCCGCTGCTCCTGGTTTGGGGAGAATAATTCAGTGTAGGTCGGGATCAGGCAGCAGGCGGGTTATCCGCGCGATGGTGTGAAAAAGTATGGGGTTTCGCCTAAGAAGACGCTGGCATTGCGGGTGATGAACTCTGGCGGGGGATGTGTCTGGTGTAAGCGGGAAGGCAGTGACTGAAACACCCGAGGAGTATCGCTTTACATTCAATGCCCGATATCCAGCGTTAGCAAAAGAAAGGGATGACTTGCTGGCAATCAGTAATACACCTCAGGGGAGCATCGCTGATTTCAAAAGGCGCGTTATGGCTTTTGCCCGATGGCTTAACGTAACATTTCATCACGGGCAGGGCTTATGAAGAGAGGATTAACATCGGGGTAGCCTGATAAACGTGGAGCAGGTCAACGGACCAGAGATAATACGAATTTCAGGCAATAAAAAACCCGCACTGGGCGGGTTTCTTTTATTATCAGCAGAGCTTATCTGCTCAGACTTATGTCTTCATCGCTATTGTAAGCATCGCTGATAATGAGCGCGGCTTACTGCGCTGTGACGTTGCCAGCTGCAGGGCCTTTGGCGCCATTTTCAATGGTGAAGGAGACTTTCTGACCTTCATCAAGCGTTTTGTAGTTATCACCCTGGATAGCAGAGAAATGCACGAATACATCTTTGCTGCCATCATCGGGAGTGATAAAGCCAAAACCTTTATCTGAGTTAAACCATTTTACTAAACCAGTCATTTTGTTAGACATAGATATTTCCTTAATCGATTAGCCACTAAGAGCGGCGAAGATGGCCTGTAGTTAGAGATTTACTTATTGGGCACTTAGGAGGAGGCTCTCGAAGAAGGATATCTGTGGATAACACTTGAACTGAGGACTACTTTACTAAAACTGCTTTCATAAGGTCTGTGTTCCAAACCGATGACGCATTAAGACATAGCGATAATAATTTAGCAATGTATATGTTTATTTATTTTAACCATTTAAACGCTCAGATGGCTGAATGGCTGTTTTATTTTGACTGCTCAGGAAGTGCTTCAGGCTCCGCTGTGTGCGAAGAGGAGCAGGCTAATCCTGTCATAATGACGGTGCCGATTTAACCTTGATGCTTAACAATAAACAGAGCCAGTAAGGTCACATTGCGTAAAAATTTCCGCATGGCCAGCGAAGCGCTGTCATCGCCCTCTTCATCTGTGAGCTTTACCTGCTGCATATCGTACGCCCGGCTTTCGGTATCTTTCATCCTGATATCGGTCAGTATCCGGACGACCTGCCCACCCTCACCCTGCATCTGAAATGCTGGAGATTTGCCACCCGCCTCCATTCTGGTGCAGAAGCAGCCTGCCGCGATGAGCGAGAAGCGGGCTAAACGCCCAATTTGGGCATGCTGACTGTCTCAGTGACCGTGAACGGTCAATCCCACGAGCCGGATAACAACAGGACGGACAACCAGTATGCAAAAGAAAGCCGCTGGCATGGCGACCCGGTAAGCATTCATCACATTTGTCATGTAATGAGGCCCCATTCCGAATTCGGCTAACGTGATGACCAGACTCATCAGGAACGCCATGATGATCGCCATATAAAGCGCAAATATGTAAGGTGTCGTGCGCACCGGCAAGCGGGTTCGTAAGGTTTTTTTTGTTGCAGCATCAGTCATCTGAATATCCTGTTTAACAAAAGTAGATAAGACTGTGGCTAACTTAACAAGCTTATGCGGGGGGTTGTAGAGCGGTTATGCTTTAATCATTATTAAGTAAAAGTGACGAATTAACGGTTGAGGATACGATGGACATTTTAGGGCTGATTAGCACTTTTATTCGCGTGGTGGAAAACGGCAGTATTGCAGCGGCGGCACGCGCTAAAGGTATGAGTCCGGCAGCAGTCAGCCAGAGTCTTTCCCGTCTTGAAGCGCATCTGGGCGTGCGACTGCTATCGCGCACCACCCGCAGCATGACCTTAACGGAAAACGGTAAACGCTATTTCGAGAAAGTCCGTCACATCCCACATGATATCGAACTCGCCTCTCAGGCTGCTGCGAATGAAACCAAACCACAGGGGCCACTTTGTATCGCTACGACAGCCGCGTTTGGTCGGTACGTTCTGGCTCCCCTTATGCCCGCTTTCAAAGCGTCTTTCCCCGATATAGATATTGAACTGATCAGTACCGATCGCAACGTCGATCATCGCCTGGAAGGCGTCGATGTCAGTATCCGCATCGAAGCACAGCTGAATGATCAACTAATCGCCAGAAAAATTGCATCGTTACCCTTTATATTCTGTGCGGCTCCCGCTTACCTTGATCGCGCTGGTACGCCTCAGACGCCTGGAGAACTTAGCCAGCACGCCTGCCTGGTTTTCCGCTATCCCACCGACAGACGGTTTCTGCCATGGACGTTTATGGTCAACGGACAGCCTGTTAATGCAAAACTTAACCCCAGTTTTATCAGCGATGATATTGATATCATCGCCAGAATAGCCGTAAACGGCGGCGGCATTGCCCGTCTGGCAAGTTTTGTTGCTCAGCCACTGATAGACAGCGGTCTGCTAAGGCCTTTGTCCTGGTCAGGTCACAGTGGCGAGAGCACCATTGAGTCCCTGCCGATGAATATCTATGCCTGTGTCACCGAACGTTCGGCACTCAATTCGAAAGTACGGACATTTATTGAATTTGTGGCCGATGCGATTTAAGACAGGAGCGTTTTTGCCGGGCGAAAATTGTCCGTACTTTTCGGTTTATCCACCCGCAAAAGTAATTCACCGCTGCCGGTCGCGGTTATACAGAAAGCGGCCCTTTTGACGATGTGCAGAAGGAATATAAGCACGCTTTGAGAAGGGGTTTAACGCGGTGAGAGTGGGATTAAAAAGTATCTGGCAGTCAGTAAAAACTGCCAGAATTGAGGAATAAAAAGTCGTTATCAGTCACTAATTCTGATGACGATTTTGCCAAATGCACCACGGGAGAGGTGCCGGAAGGCTTCAACCGCCTCATTAAAGCTGTAAACCTGTTCAATGACGGGTTTGATATTATGTTTATTGAGGAACGGATTCATCCGATCAAATGAGGAGCGTGGTGCAACCGCAATGCCCCGGATTGTTGTCTGACGGAAAATTAACGGCATCAAATCAAGTTGTGCTGTCTGGCCGGTAAGAAATCCTACCTGAGCAATCGTACCGGCAACTTTTGTCGCAGCAATTGACTGATTGATGCCATTGCCCCCGGCGACATCTATCGTTACGTCAGCGCCTTTACCATCAGTCATTTCAAGCACTTTTCTTTCCCACTCAGGGTATTTTTTATAGTTAATCCCTTCATCTGCTCCCAGTGATTTAATGCGCTCAAGGTTTGCATCGTTACTGGAGGTGGCAATGACACGTGCACCATAGGCATGCGCTATCTGAGCAGCGAAGACCGATACGCCACCGGTTCCCTGTACGAGCACGGTCTGACCGGGCTGCAGATTGCCGATATCCATTAGCGAGTACCATGCCGTAAGCGCAGCGATGGGAAGTGTAGAGGCTTCTTCATCTGTCATGCTGTCAGGCGCTTTAACTGCGCTGTCCTCATGAATGATCATGTACTCAGCCAGCCCGCCGGGTAACGGCATTCCAATACACCATGCTGGCTCATCGGCTGCAGGTTCACCCTCTAACCAGCGTGAATAGAGATGCGAGTTAACGCGATCACCCGTGCTAAAACGGGATACACCCTGTCCCGTGGCAACAACGGTGCCCGTGGCATCCGAGACAGGAATCAGTGGCTTTGGAACCAGATGAGGCTCATAGAAGCCCTCTACTATTGCCTTATCCCTGAAGTTCAGAGACACCGCACCAACTTTAACCAGAAGTTCACCCGGACCCGGTACAGGCGTTTCCACCTCTTCAAGCTTTAAGTTTTCAAGGCCAAAATCTTTCAGTAACCATGCTTTCATTTTGTCATTTCCCATGTGTATGCATCGAATAGGACGATGATAAAAAAAGCAGGCAGGCGTAAAAAGCCACGTAAAAGGACTTCAGTGTTACTGCAGGAGAAACAATCGGAATGAGATATAATCCGCAATACACTATTTCGGCAGGAATATTTTTTGCGGAGTTAAATGATGCGCTCGAACATGCTGGAATTGATGGATATTTTTGTTCACGTCGTTGAATTCCGTAGTTTCACCCGGGCCGCTGACGCCTTGCAGCTGCATCGCCCTGCGGTCAGTAAGTCCGTACAACAACTGGAAGACAAGCTTGGCGTTAAGCTATTGCATCGCACCACGCGCAGTCTGAGTGTGACCGTTGAAGGGGAGGAAATTTACCAGCGGGCTAAAACGCTGCTGAGTGATGCCAGCGATATAATGGCTTCTTACTCTTCAAATCAGCGACCTCGTGGGCAGCTGCGCATTGATGTTCCACTGGCGCTGGCGCACAGTATCCTGATCCCACAATTAAGCGAGTTTCAGGCTTTATATCCTGAAATTGAAATAGTCTTAACCGCTTCAGATCGCCTGACCCATTTAATTACAGAGGGTGTGGACTGTGTTATTCGTCTCGGTGAGCTTGCTGATTCGAATTTTATTTCGCGCAGAATGGGCAGCCTGCAGATGGTCACCTGTGCAGCCCCCTCTTATCTGGATAAATATGGCACTCCTTTAACACCTGATGACCTTAAAGATCATAAAGCCATTTATTTTTTTAATGAACACAGTCGGGACATCCAGGAATGGAAATTTGTCATGAACGGCGAAATTGTTTCACGGCATCCGGGAAGCAGCGTACGAGTTAACAATTCTGACGTCCTTCTTTCCTGTGGCGTGGCGGGCCTCGGCATGCTTCACGCATTATATACGGCATTAAAGCCCTGTCTCGAAACAGGCCAGCTGAAGGAAGTATTATCGGGTTATGCGACTGTGACGAAACCGGTTTCAATACTCTACCCTGACCGACGCTATCTTCCGCCTAAGGTCCGGGTCTTTATCGAATGGTTTACTGAAATATTCAGGAAGAATCATCAGGGTTAACCGTGAATCTTAGCTTCGGCACAGGCAATCCCGTGACCCATTAAAAGTGCATGTTTCCTGTTTAAGGTATGCCGCCATTTTGTCTGGCATCCGGAAATCTCCCGGGCAGATTGGATCGCTACAGCAACGTCCGTTTCTGGCACAAAGTGGCGCATAACGGGAAATCAGAAGGAGAGGAGTAGCAACAAACAGGATGCACCCGAAGTGCAAAAACGCGGGTTTAAATCAGCAGAAGCAAAGGCAGAAAAAGCAGAAAAGGTGATAATCACAGGTCGATCCCTGACCGCGATTATCGAGGGTTTCTTGCGGGGTGCTTAGTACATGGCACCCGGCGGTACGTGTTTGAACGTCTCAACGTAAGCGCGGAACACGTGTTTAAAAATACGTTTCATGGAACACCTGATTCAAATTTAGTTGAACATATACCGAAAAAGTATAGCTCCTGAGCGTTTTAACAGCAAATAAATTTGAACCAGATCACAAAAATGACGGTTTTATGTGCAAAAGCCCTACGCGGTGTAGCCGAGATGCTGCAACAGAATGGTGGAGCCGACGGCAATCAGCACGACTCCACCCAGCACTTCAGCCCATTTGCCCAGGACCGGACCGATAAAGCGCCCGACTAATACGCCAGTCGTCGCCATCACCGTAGTGGCTGCACCAATGGTCAGCGCGGTAGTAATGATATTCACCTGCAGGAAAGCCAGACCCACACCAACAGCCAGCGCATCCAGGCTGGTCGCTACCGCGGTGGTCGCCAGTACCATAAAGCCATGGCTTTGCGGGGCTTCACAGGGTTCTGCGACGGCAGTCTGACGGAAGCCTTCCATCATCATACGGCCACCCAGAAACGCCAGCAGGATGAAGGCGACCCAGTGATCCCACGCCATGATGTAACGGCTGGCGGCCAGGCCAAGCGCCCAGCCAATCAGCGGCGTCAGCGCTTCAATTGAGCCGAAAATCAGACCGGTACGCAGCGCTTCTTTAAAACCGGGACGATGCAACGTGGCACCTTTGCCCAGAGCAGCAGCAAACGCGTCCATCGACATGCCCAGCGCAAGAATTAAAGTGGCAATAAAGGTCATGATTTATTCACCTGGGGCGAAAAAGCGGCAATTCACGCTGAATTCACCACACAAAGTGTTCAGTTATGAAAAAGTGGGCGCAGTCTACCATGCAAACCCAAAGATAAAAAGACAGTAAAATCAGGGATTTAAGTATAGCAAAGGCTATAACTCTTATCATCCGCTATGAATCGCGCTAAGTCGATGGTAGCAAAGCGTTTTCTGACCATTTCTCTGGCCATGTAGCATGCCGGATGCGCACGAAGCAGCGCGCCACCATTGAACCGTGTCGCCGTTTACCGGAAAATGCCGGGCTGATAAATATGGGATACCGGTTATGAATAACCCTTTTGAAACGTTGATCGTGCCTGGTGGCATTTTACTGCTGGGCTTTCTCTCGGCGCTGCTGCTGCCCGCGCCCGCCTTTAGCGTGACGGTGGCGCAGCATCTGTTGCAGATGTTCCATTTGCAGGACCTGAATCAGCTCTACACGGTGGTGTTTTGCGTCTGGTTTTTGCTGCTGGGCGCACTGGAGTTTTTTGTTATCCGTTTTGTCTGGCGTCGCTGGTTCAGGGGCTGACCGCCTGCGCATCGACCAGCGCCTTTAGCCGTTCGGCACTGCGCGCATAACCTTCACGTGGCAGATGGGCCGTCCCCAGTAACAGGCCCGCACCGCGCTGATCCGCCTGCTGATACCAGATCGACAGCGGCGACGGTGCCATGCCCCACTCCACCGCCTGCTGCGCAATCACCTGATCCGGTGAACCGGCGGGTAAACGGACAATCACCGCCAGCCCGGCGCGTTGCAGGTCAGGAAAGTGAGGATGCAGCGCCGCGATCATCTGCTCCAGCCGCTCATGATAGACGCGCTTCATGCGCCGCAGATGCCGCATAAAGTGGCCATCCCGCAGAAATTCCGCCACCGCATTATGCAGCAATCCGGAGGAGGCAGGCGAAAGCAACGCGCAGACCTCGCCGAACCGGGCCGTCAGCGCGGGTGGCACCACCATAAAACCGAGCCGCAGTTGCGGCGTTAGCGTCTTGCTGAACGTGCCGATGTGCAACACCCGCCCCTGGCTGTCGAGCGCGGCCAGTGCCGGCGCGGCGCGATTGCCGGGCTGAAGCTCGCCGAGATAGTCATCTTCGATAATCCAGCGCTGCGCGCGGCTGGCCCAGTTAAGCAGGGCATGCCGGCGTGCCAGGCTCATCGTCATACCAAGCGGCGCCTGCTGTCCCGGCGTGACCAGCGCAAAAGCGGCATCCGGCGCGCGGGCAATCCCGGCCTCAACCTGCAACCCTTCGGCATCAACCGGCACGGCAACCGGCGTGACGCGCAGCGCTTCAACCGCGCGACGCGCCACCCAGAATCCGGGATCTTCCAGCCATGCTGTTTTACCCTGAAAATTCATCGCCAGCCCAATCAGTCCCATTGCGCCAGCATAGCCGCTGGTAATAATGATCTGGTCCGCCTGACAGCGCAGGCCGCGTGCCACCGCCAGGTAGGCCACCAGCGCCTGCCGCAACGCTAAGCTGCCGCGGGGATCGGGATAGCTGGCCGGTCTGCTGACCTGCATGCGCGTCTGATGCTGCAGAATGCGCAGCCAGACTTTGGCCGGGAATGCATCGCTGGCAGGAATGCCCATCTGGAAGGTCAGCGGTGGCGCTTCATACTCCTCTGCACCCTCCAGCAGCTGGCGTTCAGCCTCGGCATTGACCGGTTTTAACGGCGGTAATGGGCTGACGAAGGTACCCGCTGCGCCTCTGGCCTGCAGAAACTGACCATCAACCAGCATGTCATAACTGGCGCGAACGGTGCCACGCGCCACGCCGAGCTGAGCGGCCAGATCGCGGCAGGAAGGCAGACGTGCGCCAGGTTGTAAACGTCCTTCACCAATCGCCTGTTCAATCAACTGGCGCAGTTGTTCACTGAGGCCACGTGACGCGCCGCGCTGCAGTGTCAGCGTGGAAAGCGGCGATGGACCAGTCAGACTCTCATTTTTTGGCACTTTATCTGCTCCATTGAAAGGCTGAAAATCGCCTTATCAACCCTGAATGAGGCAATAAGATGAGCGAACGTATCGATTTTCACAGTGCAGCACCGGCAGGCATGAAAGCGCTGGGCGGCGTATACAGTTATCTGGCACAAACCGATCTGCCGCTCACTTTACTGGAACTGCTGTTCCTGCGCATATCGCAGATTAATGGCTGTGCCTACTGCATTGATTTACATACCAAAGCACTGAATAAAGCGGGCATGGGCTGGGATAAGATCGTGCTGACCTCGGTCTGGCAGGAATCCGGTACGCTGTTCAGTGATAAAGAGAAGGCTGCCCTGCACTGGGCTGAATGCCTGACCCTTATTGCTCAGCAGGGTGCGCCAGACGACCGCTATACCGCACTGAAAGCGCACTTCAGTGAAAAAGAGATTGTCGATCTGAACATCGCGATTGGTCTGATGAACACCTACAACCGCATGGCGATAAGTCTGAAAAAGTTGCCCGCCAGCGCCAGTCTGTCATAAGTGAATCCGATGCGTGCGCCGGTGTGCACGCATTTTCGGACTCACAAAAATGTAACATTATTTTTACACAAGCGGCCTTTCAGGCGCTCTGCTCCCGATTCCCGTTATTCCTTACTGCATAATAAATCGCTAAATTTCAGCGGATTAAATAATTCCGCACGGTTCATATCCATTCCGTCGTTGCACCAGCATGGGGCTTTTCAGCAACATGTCATTTCCGTTAACCCACTGACTTCAAACTAAAAAACCCCTAATACGCTGCTGGCCCTGATGATTAATTCTTATGCTGAATCATTTCTGCATTTAAAAAATAAACAAATGTTTAATTCAGATGCGAGAATGTTATATTCAGATGACAAAGCATAACGTGCAGTTAACGCGTTATTACCGCTTTAACCCTATACCTGAGACTTAACCTTTGAGAAATAGCGCAACGCGCTCGTAAGAAGCGTGACTATTTCGCCTGCAAAACTGTTGGGCTTCAGGTCAACAGAAGAGGAGATGTCGCCTCATGTGCAATTCAGCTGTAAACCTTGCGCTCGCGATGAGTGCCATGGCAAAGGACACAACTACTACCGCGCAGGAGCGCAAAGACGTTGACGTGCTGCTGATTGGCGCAGGTGTGATGAGCGCCACCCTTGGCGCGTGGCTGCAGGATTTAGAGCCGGACTGGTCCATCGAAATGGTGGAGCGGCTGGATAGCGTGGCCGAAGAGTCGTCAAACGGCTGGAATAACGCGGGCACCGGTCATGCGGCGCTGGCAGAGCTGAACTATACGCCTCAGCAGGCGGATGGCAGCATCGACATCTCTAAAGCGGTGACGATCAACGAATCGTTCCAGATTTCCCGCCAGTTCTGGGCTTATCAGGTCCAGAAAGGCAACCTGCGCAACCCTAAAAGCTTTATTCACAGCACGCCGCACATGAGCTTTGTCTGGGGTGACGACAATGTCGACTTCCTGCGCAAGCGCTTTAAGGCGCTGCAGAAAAGCACCCTGTTCCGTGGCATGGCCTACTCCGAAGATCCGCAGCAGATTGCCCGCTGGATCCCGCTGGTGATGAATGGCCGTGACCGCAGCCAGAAAGTAGCCGCGACCTGGACGGAGATGGGCACCGACGTGAACTTCGGTGAAATCACCCGTCAGCTGATCGCCTCGTTAGAGAAGAGAGCGAATTTCCAGCTACGTCTGCGCCAGGAAGTGCGTGAGCTGAAGCAGCTCGCCGACGGTCGCTGGCAGGTGACGCTGCAGTGTCTGAACAGCGGCACGCGTCGCACACTGACGGCGGGTAAAATATTTATCGGTGCTGGCGGCGCAGCGTTACCGCTGTTGCAGAAGGCTGGCATCCCGGAAGCCAACGGTTACGCTGGTTTCCCGGTGGGCGGTTCATTCCTGGTAACGGAAAATCCGCAGGTCGTCGCGCAGCACATGGCTAAGGTCTATGGCAAAGCCAGCGTCGGTGCGCCGCCGATGTCCGTGCCGCACGTTGACACCCGCGTGCTGGATGGCAAGCAGGTGCTGTTGTTTGGCCCGTTCGCCACCTTCTCGACTAAGTTCCTGAAGCAGGGTTCGCTGATGGATATGTTCACCTCACTGAACAGCAGCAATATGCTGCCGATGGTGAAAGTGGGGCTGAAAAGTTTTGATCTGGTGAAATACCTGATGGATCAGGTGCTGCAAAGCGATCGCGACCGGATGGACGCCCTGCGCGCCTATGTGCCGCAGGCGAAGCAGGAGGACTGGCGCTTAGTGACTGCCGGTCAGCGTGTGCAGATCATCAAGAAAGATGAGAAAGAGGGCGCCGTGTTACGGCTGGGCACCGAAGTGGTCGCCTCACAGGATGGCTCGATTTCAGCACTGCTGGGTGCATCGCCTGGCGCTTCTACGGCGGCACCGATCATGCTGGAGCTGCTGCACAAGGTCTGTCCTGAGCAGATGGCTTCGCCGGAATGGCAGAACAAAATCCGTGCGGTGATCCCATCCTGGGGACGTAAGCTGAACGGCGACGTAGCGCTGACAGAGAAAGTGTTAGCCGAAACCAGCCGGATTCTGCAGCTCGACTATTCGCCGGTTACCCCGATGGCAGCAAACGATGAAGGACGGGAAACCGCGTTCGTCGTCGGCAAATAATTCAGCGCCATTGATAAAAAGGCTCCGCACTGCGGGGCCTTTTTTATTGGCCGGTTACCTGGTCGATCCGGGCATTCTCTATTAGGGTTAAGGCATCTTTTAGCTGCACGATCAGGAGGAAACTGCATGTCTTACTCCCCTGCTTCACCGGAATTCACGCTGCTCGACCGCTACTGGCGGGCCGCGAACTACCTCTCCGTCGGACAAATTTACCTGATGGATAACCCGCTGTTGCGTGAGCCACTCAGGCCTGAACACATTAAACCGCGTCTGCTGGGTCACTGGGGCACTACGCCAGGCCTGAATTTTATCTATGCCCACCTCAACCGCGTTATCCGGAAGCAAAACCTGGATATGATCTACATCTGCGGACCAGGACATGGCGGCCCCGGCATGGTGGCGAATACCTGGCTTGAGGGCAGCTACAGCGAGATTTATCCGCACATCACGCAGGATGCGGCGGGCATGCAGCGTCTGTTCAAACAGTTCTCCTTTCCGGGGGGCATTCCCAGTCACGCGGCACCGGAAACGCCTGGCTCGATTAATGAAGGCGGTGAACTGGGCTATTCGCTCTCCCATGCGTTTGGCGCGGCCTTCGATAATCCCGAACTGGTTGTACCCTGCGTGATTGGCGACGGCGAAGCGGAGACCGGTCCACTGGCCTCCAGCTGGCACGACATTAAATTCCTGAATCCTGAACGTGACGGCGCGGTCCTGCCGATTCTGCACCTCAATGGCTACAAAATCGCCAACCCGACGCTGCTGGGTCGCAGCAGCGATGAAGATTTGCACCAGTTGTTCAGTGGCTACGGCTATGAGCCGCTGTTCGTCTGCGGGCATGAGCCTGAAAAAATGCATCCGCTGATGGCGGAGGCGCTGGATAGTGCTTTCAGTAAAATCGCCGCTTATCAGCGCGAGGCGCGCCAGGGCAAAGCCACCACCGGGGTGCCGCGCTGGCCAATGATTATCCTGCGCAGCCCCAAAGGCTGGACCGGCCCCAAAACGGTCGACGGCAAGAAAGTGGAAGATTTCTGGCGGGCGCATCAGGTGCCGGTCGCGGCCTGTCGCGAAGATGAAGGACATCGCCAGATCCTTGAGACGTGGATGCGGAGTTATCAGCCAGACGACCTGTTTGATGAACAGGGGCGCTTAAAGCCGGAACTGCAGGCGCTGGCACCGGAAGGTGATAAACGCATGGGGTCTTCGCCTTATGCCAATGGCGGCCTGTTGCGCCGTGAGCTGGATACGCCTGAACTCGCGGAGTTTGCCTGCGATGTCAACGAGCCAGGCGCACAGATGGCGCAGGCCACTGAGCATCTGGGCCGCTATCTCAGCGTGCTGTTCCAGCGCAACCGCGATAATTTCCGCCTGTTTGGCCCGGATGAAACCGCCTCTAACCGCCTGACGCCGGTCTTCGACGTGACCAGCCGTACCTGGCTGGAACGAACAGAGCCTTACGATGAGCAGCTGGCGCGTGATGGTCGGGTGATGGAAATTCTCAGTGAGCATCAGTGTCAGGGCTGGCTTGAGGGCTATCTGCTGACCGGCCGCCACGGGCTGTTTAACTGTTATGAAGCTTTTATCCACATCGTCGATTCGATGTTTAACCAGCACGCCAAGTGGCTGAAAGTCTCACGTAAACTGGGCTGGCGTAAGCCGATCTCGTCGCTGAACTATCTGCTCTCTTCGCACGTCTGGCGACAGGATCACAATGGCTACAGCCATCAGGATCCGGGCTTTATCGATCACGTTGCCAATAAAAAAGCGGACATTGTGCGCATCTATCTGCCGCCCGATGCCAATACGCTACTGTGGGTTGGCGATCACTGCCTGCGCACCTGGGACCGCATCAATGTGATTGTGGCGGGCAAGCAGCCTGCGCCGCAGTGGCTGGATATGGCGAGTGCGGTGACCCATTGTGAAGCGGGCATGGGCGAGTGGCGCTGGGCGGGCACCACCCCAGAGCATGAGGAGCCGGATGTGGTGATGGCCTGTGCCGGTGATGTGCCGACCATGGAGACGATGGCGGCGGTGGATCTGCTGCGCGGTATGCTGCCCGAACTGCGTATCCGCGTGGTGAACGTGGTCGATCTGCTGGCGCTGCAGCCGCAGGATCAGCATCCGCATGGCAAATCTGATGCGGAATTCGACGCGCTGTTTACTCAGGATAAACCGGTGATCTTCGCCTTCCACGGTTATCCGACCCTGATACATCGCCTGACCTATTCGCGTACCAACCACCGCAACTTCCATGTGCGCGGCTTCAATGAAGAGGGAACCACCACTACGCCATTTGATATGACGGTGCTGAACGAGCTTGACCGCTATCATCTGGCGCAGGAGGCGATTCTTCGCGTGCCTGGCCTGGCCGATGCGCATCCTGAGCTGCTGGACGATCTGCAGGAGCGCATCGCTGAACATCATCGCTATGTGCGAGAACACGGTGAAGATGTGCCGGAGGTGCAGAACTGGAAATGGCCGTCGGCCACAGCACCTGGTGCACCCGATTAAGCGGCCAGCAAGGCGTCGGTCAGCATCCAGATGGTAGTCGCCACCAGCGACAGCGCCATCAGGCTGTTGAATAACTGACGCTTCCAGGCAATCTGCAGATGGCTGCGCAGGCGATCGCCCAGCGCAGCCCAGATCAGAATGCAGGGCAGGTTCAGCAGCATAAAGCCGATCATCACCGTCAGCACGCCGCTGCTGGCGCTGTACAACAGCGCCACATTGGTCGCCATCAGCCAGGCTTTGGGATTGATCGCCTGGAAACAGGCTCCGCCCAGCAGCGTCATGGGCTGCGGCTTGCTGCGCACTTCAGGTGCTGCCGCACGGAAAATCTTCCACGAGAGCCACAACAGATAGGCACAGCCTGCCAGCGTCAGCGGCAGGCGAATCGCCGCCATCCAGTGCAGTAAGACCTCCAGTGCGACGCCGGCGATCACCGTTTGCAGCGCACAACCTACCAGTATGCCAAACACCATCGGCAGCGTGCGGCGCATGCCGAAATTGACGCCTGAGGTCGCCAGCAGCAGATTGTTCGGGCCTGGCGTAATCGACATGACGGTAACGTAACTGAAGAAAGAGGGATCGAGCATG
Source organism: Pantoea sp. EKM21T (assembly GCF_011800405.1). Taxonomy (NCBI): domain Bacteria; kingdom Pseudomonadati; phylum Pseudomonadota; class Gammaproteobacteria; order Enterobacterales; family Erwiniaceae; genus Pantoea; species Pantoea sp. EKM21T. Next base: position 20,832 of record NZ_JAALFV010000004.1, on the reverse strand, counting down.
GTGACTCTCCTGAAAACAGACAGAGTTCTATGCTAAGGCGGCAAAAGGGATGGTAACAGTTACACAAAATCACTATTGTTATGGTTACAATTCCCGTTAACAGCAATTGTACCCATCCAATCCGGAGGCTACTGTGTCCCTTGCTCCTACTTCCGATCAGCCGCTCTATCAGCAGCTGGCAGACAGCTTCGCTGAGGCTATCCATCAGGGCACGCTGAAACCCGGCAAACGTCTGCCGGCGATCCGCCGCGTCGCCCAGTCACATCAGGTCAGCGTCAATACGGTACTGAATGCCTGGCAGTTACTGGAAGATCGCGGGCTGATTGAGGCGCGTCCCCAGTCGGGCTATTACGTGCGCGGCGTGTTGCCCGCCGTGACCCGCCATGGTCAGCATAAAACCCGGGTACGCGACCCCAGCAGCAGCAAGCTCGACCTGATCGATAAGGTATTTGCGGCGCAGAACCATCCCGACTACATCAATATTTCCCTGGCCTGTCCCCAGGATAGCGAGCTGTTTCCTGCGGCGCGTATTGCCCGGATTACCGCCTCACTGCTGCGCCGTCATCCGAACATGATTGGGCGCTATGCGCTTCCGCCCGGTAGTGAGCGCTTACGGGAGGAGATTGCGCGACGGGCGCTGCACGCCGGACAGACGCTCACCGCCGATGAGATCACTCTTACTCACGGCTGCATGGAGGCGCTTCAGCTGGCGCTGCGGGCGGTCACGCAGCCCGGCGACTGCGTCGGACTGGAGTCGCCGACCTACTTTTTCCTCTTCCCGCTGCTGGCTTCACTGGGCCTTAAGGCGCTGGAAATTCCCACCGATCCGCAGCATGGGCTGTCGCTGGATGCGCTGGAGATGCTGCTTCAGGAGCAGCGAATTAAGGCGCTGATTGCGATGCCGAGCGCGCAGAACCCGCTGGGCTGCGGCATGTCGCTGGAGAACAAGAAGCGGCTGGCGAAGTTAGTGAATACTTACCACGTTCCGCTGATAGAAGATGGGCTGTATGACGAGTTACAGTTCGACTGGCCGCTCTCGCCCGCGGTAAAAGCCTTTGATCGCGACGGCTGGGTGATCTACTGCACCAGCTTCACCAAAACCGTGGCGCCCGATTTCCGTATTGGCTGGACCGCCGCTGGCCGTTTTCATGATGCGATTGCCCGACTGAAAGCGGTGTCGTCGATGGCAGAATCCGCCCTGCTCTCTGAAACGCTGGCGGAGTTTCTTGCTTCCGGCGGTTATGACCACCATCTGCGCACGCTGCGCCGTCGCTACGCGGCCAACCTGGATGAGGCGCGGGGGCTGATCGCCCGCTACTTCCCGGAGGGCACCCGCGCGACGCTGCCGCGCGGTGGCTTCGTCTTCTGGGTCGAGTTACCGGGCGGCGTAAATACCACCGAGATGTTTGATCGGCTGCTGCAGGAGCAGATTTGCGTCACGCCCGGCGCGCTCTATTCGCTGAGCGAGCGCTACAACCATGCACTGCGCCTCTCCTGCTGCTATCCGTTTGATGCGCGCTATAGCTGGGCGATCAGACGCGCGGGCGAAATCGCCTGTGAACTGGCGGGAGTATCCTGCGGCGAGGCTCAGGGTGTGCCGTTGCGACCCCAGACGGTATAGCCGTGGCGTTCAGTCAGGCGTTCGTAATAGGTGCGTACCGCCGGATAATCAGGGTGTTCGAGCGGCGTTTCAAACCAGCGGTTCACCGCCAGACCAATCGGAATGTCTGCCAGCGTGAAATTACGTCCGGCAACGTAGCGACCGGTTTTTTCCAGCTGCTGATTGAGAATGCTCATGGTGTGTGCCCAGCCTTTGCTGGCCGCGGCCAGCAGACGTGGATCCTGATGAGCCGGTGAATTTCGCACCAGCGACATAAATGCGTAGCGCCATGAGGTGTTGAGTTCAGTGGACTGCCAGTCCATCCACTGATCGACAGGCGCACGCGTTTGAGGATGATGAGGATAGAGCCACTCGCCGCCATAGGCATTCGCCAGATAGCGCAGGATGGCGTTGGATTCCCACATCACAAAGTCATCATCTTTCAGTACCGGCACCATCGCATTGGGATTAAGTGCCATAAATTCGGGCAGGTGCGTTGAGCGAAATCCATCGCCCCACTCTTCGCGCTGGTAATCAAGGTCAAGCTCGTCACACAGCCATAATACTTTGCGCACGTTGATTGAGGAGGCGCGTCCCAGGATCGTTAGCATTCACAGTCTCCGGTAAAATCTTTAACTTATTGATAACGCTGTTAGCTGTTATAAGCAATCATCCGGCAGAGAAAAGGCCGCACTGAACCCAATCGCAAGGAGTCATCATGAAGGTCGCGTTTAAGCAAGTCGATGTGTTTACCTCAGCAGCCTTTAATGGCAATCCGCTGGCGGTGATTATGGATGCTCAGGGGTTGAGCGACAGCCAGCTGGCGGCGATTGCCCGCTGGACTAACCTGTCGGAAACCACCTTTGTGCTGCCGCCACAACATGAAGAGGCGGACTACCGGGTGCGTATTTTTACCGTGGAAGGCGAACTGCCGTTTGCCGGTCATCCGACGCTGGGCACCGCACACGCGCTGCTGGAGGCGGGCTGGCCAACCCGTACGCCGGGCGAAATCGTGCAGGAGTGCGGCGTCGGTAACGTGACGGTGAAGATTAATGAGACGGGCGGACTGGCCTTTGCCGCGCCTGCTGCCACCCTGATGCCATGGCAGGATGCGCTGATGGGTAACGCCTTAAACAGCGATGCGTTCGATTTGACGCAAAGCCCCACCGTGGTGGATATGGGTATCCGCTGGCTGCTGGTGCCAATGGTCAGCGCCGAGGCCGTGCTGGCGCTGCAGCCCAATGTCAGCGATTTGCAGCGCCTGATTAAACATGCGGGTGTCTCGGGCGTGATGCCTTTTGGCCGTTTGCCCTCGGGCGAGCATGAACAGTATGAAGTGCGTGGCCTGCTGGTGGAAAATGGCAGCCTGACCGAAGATCCGGTGACCGGCAGCGCCAACGCCTGTCTGGCGCGGTATTTTGCAGCCGCAGGCCATACCACCTCCTATCGCGTGCGTCAGGGTACTGCCCTGCAGCGTGCCGGTCGGGTGAACGTAACCTTTAATGGTGAGACCATCTGGATTGGCGGTAATACTGTTACCGTCATCGATGGCACCATTACGCTGTAAAAGACGGCGACGTCGCGGGGTGCTTTCCGCGACGCCACCAGCGGTTAAATCCCCTGCCCGCCTGAGGCTTCAATACGCTGAGCGGTGATCCAGCCGGTTTCGTCACTGAGGATCGCGCTGATGGCGTCGCCGATATCATCCGGCAGTCCGACCCGGCCCAGCGCCGTCAGCCCGGCAATCTGATGGTTAATCTCGGGGGTATCGCGCACCCGGCCACCGCCAAAGTCAGTCTCTATCGCGCCAGGTGCCAGTATATTGACGCGAATGCGCCGTTCGCCCAGCTCCTTCGCCTGATAGCGCGTCAGTACCTCCATCGCCCCTTTCATTGACGCATAGGTCGAGGAGCCAGGATAGATCAGCCGGGTCAGACCGCTGGAGATATTCAGGATGCGGCCACCGTCGTTGATCAGCGGCAGCAGCTTCTGGGTCAGGAAGTAAGGCCCTTTGAAATGCACATTAACCAGCGCATCAAATTCCGCCTCGGTTGTGTCGGTAAACGGCTTGTAGTGTCCGTGTCCGGCGTTGTTCACTAAATAGTCAAAGCGCTCACGCTGCCACTGCTGTTGCAGTGCCTCTTTCACCTGGCCGACAAAACGATCGAACTGACCGGTTTCGCCGACGTCCAGCGCCAGCGCCACTGCACGTCGCCCCAGCGCCTCGATCTCCTTCACCACCGTCTGTGCCTCATCGGCATGGCTGCGGTAAGTCAGGATAATGTCTGTCCCCCTGGCCGCCAGTTTTAACGCGCCATTACGGCCTAAACCGCGGTTTGCACCGGTAATTAACGCCACTTTCTGATTCATCTCTCGCACCTGTTGAAAAATTGAACACAGGTTAAGGATATTCGCGAATTATTGATCTATAAACAGTGTTAAATGCGCATCACTGTTTCAATAAAAACAACAATCGGTGAACAACATGGACAAAATTCACGCAATGCAGGTGTTTGTGCGGGTGGCCGAAATGGGCAGTTTTACCCGCGCGGCAGAGAGTTTAGGTGTCCCCAAAGGCAGCGTTTCGCGGCAGATACAGGCGCTGGAGAATCAAATGGCAACACGTTTGCTGCATCGCACCACGCGCCGGGTGCAACTAACCCAGGACGGGTTGGTCTATTACGATCGCTGTCTGGATTTATTGTCGATGATTGACGATATGGACAGCCTGTTCCAGCACGAGCCTGCCTCGCTCAGCGGTAAGCTCCGGATTGATATGTCTGTGGCCATGGCCACCAGTTTTATCCTGCCACGGCTGCCGGAATTTTTGCAGCACTACCCCGGCGTAGAGATTGAGCTGAGCAGCAGCGATCGTCAGGTGGATGTGATCCGGGAAGGGTTTGACTGCGTAATCCGCGTCGGCGAGCTCAAAGATTCTGGCCTGATTGCGCGAAAAATTGGTACCCATACCTTGATCAACTGCGCCAGCCCTGGCTACCTTTCGCGTTTCGGCATGCCGATCCGGCTGGAAGAGCTGTCGCAGCATGCGATGGTGCATTACAGCCAGCAACTGGGTCAGGCCTCACCGGGTTTTGAATATTTTGATGGCAGGCAGTGTCACTATGTTCACACCGGCGGTGTGGTCACCGTGAACAGCACCGAAACCTATCGCGCCGCCTGTCTGGCGGGGTTAGGCATTATTCAGGTGCCTGCCGCCGGGATTCAGACATTACTGGAAAGAGGCGAGCTGGTAGAAGTGCTGCATCGCTTTCCCGCCAGACCGATGCCGATCCACCTGCTCTATCCGCACCGGCGCAATGTGGCGCGTCGCGTGCGGGTTTTTATGGAGTGGCTGAGTCAGGTGTTACAGGAGTACGTCACCTGAGCGGCTATACTTTGATTTTAATGATAAACAGGACAGTGAAGGTCTATGACAGACAAGCAGGAAAACCCACAGGATACGCAGCCGCAAAAGCCACTTATCGATATTAAAACCGGCAACGAGACGGTTGATCATTCGATAGTGCGCGTGTCGCGTTTTGCCGCCTGGTTTCAGGCGATCCCGGCAGTGGCGCATTTTATTCGCGCCCTTGACCGCTTTAACGATCGGCTCGGCAGCCAGTTTGGCGCGGCCATTACCTATTTCTCTTTTTTATCGCTGATCCCCATTCTGATGGTGTCGTTTGCCGCCGTGGGTTTTGTGCTGGCATCGAACCAGGATCTGCTGACCGATATCATCAACAAAATCGTCAGCAGCATCAGCGACCCGACGCTGGCAACCACGCTGAAGAATACGGTAAATACCGCCATTCAGCAGCGTGCCACCGTGGGTATTACCGGTTTACTGCTGGCGCTCTACTCCGGTCTTAACTGGATGGGTAACCTGCGCGAAGCGATTCGTGCCCAGTCGCGCGACGTGTGGGAACGCAAACCGGATGACAAAGAGAAGATCTGGAAGCGTTATATTCGCGATTTCCTGTCGCTGACCGGTCTGATGCTGGCGCTGGTGATTACGCTGTCGCTGACCTCGGTAGCCGGTTCGGCGCAGGCAATGATCGTCAGCGCACTGGGGCTGGATGGCATCGACTGGTTACGGCCCGCCCTGACCATTATCGCCACCTCGATTTCTGTTATGGCTAACTACCTGCTGTTCCTGTGGATTTTCTGGATCCTGCCGCGTCATAAGCCGCGTAAGAAAGCGCTGTTCCGCGGCACTCTGCTGGCGGCAATCGGTTTTGAGGTGATCAAGTTTGTGATGACGCTGACGCTGCCGAAGCTGGCGACCTCGCCTTCCGGTGCGGCCTTTGGTTCCGTGCTCGGCCTGATGGCGTTTTTCTACTTCTTCGCCCGTCTGACGCTGTTCTGTGCGGCATGGATCGCCACCGCCAAATATAAAGACGACCCACAAATGCCTGAAGCGGGCAGCGCGTCACGACACAAATCATCGTAATCCGTTAACAACAGCGGAAAATATTACCTCTCGGCTATTTTTTAACCATATAACAGGATGAATAGCTGAGGGGTCACTTTTATTTAGCCCTTTCGTAGAGTATCCCGCCAGATATCGTCCGGATTACCCCGGTATCCCCCGACATTCGTCGTACCTCAGAAATTATCCTCTTTTTGCCCGCTGAAGCCAGACGCGGCGCGGGTTTTCATCATTGAATGCGCTCTGGCAGATGCGTAAGATTCTTTGTCTGTATTTACAAATAAGAAACAGTTATGCAAGCCTCCCTCACAGACACGCTCGACAAACAGCAGGATCCCACGCCGGTTAACTCACGCAGTAAAGTGGTGATTGCCTCGCTGGTCGGAACGGCCATCGAGTTCTTCGACTTTTATATTTATGCCACTGCTGCGGTGATTGTTTTCCCGCACATTTTCTTCCCGCAGGGTGATGCCACGGTCGCGACGCTACAGTCGCTGGCCACGTTTGCTATCGCCTTTATCGCGCGTCCGATTGGCTCCGCCGTGTTTGGTCACTTTGGCGATCGCGTGGGTCGCAAGGCCACGCTGGTTGCCTCGCTGCTGACCATGGGGATTTCCACCGTGGTGATTGGTCTGCTGCCCGGCTATGAAACCATCGGCGTGATGGCTCCGTTGCTGCTGGCGCTGGCGCGCTTTGGTCAGGGACTGGGACTGGGTGGTGAATGGGGTGGCGCAGCGCTGCTGGCGACGGAAAATGCCCCGGCGAAGAAGCGTGCGCTTTACGGTTCCTTCCCTCAGCTGGGTGCGCCGATTGGCTTTTTCTTCGCTAACGGCACTTTTCTGCTGCTTTCGTGGCTGCTGACCGACGAGCAGTTTATGCAGTGGGGCTGGCGCGTGCCGTTTATTCTCTCTGCCGTGCTGGTGCTGATTGGCCTGTATGTGCGCGTTTCGCTGCATGAGAGTCCGGTGTTTGCCAAAGTACAGAAAGAGAAGAAGCAGGTTCGGGTGCCCATTGCGGCGCTGCTGAGCAAGCATCTGACTGCCACCATTCTCGGCACCTTTATCATGCTGGCGACCTATACGCTGTTCTATATCATGACCGTCTATTCGATGAGCTACGGCACCACGGCAGCACCGGCCGGTCTGGGTATTCCGCGTAATAGTATGTTGTGGATGCTGATGCTGGCGGTGATTGGCTTTGGAGTGATGGTGCCGATTGCCGGTTTGCTGGCTGACCGTTTTGGTCGCCGCAAGACGATGATTACCATTACGCTGATGATTATCGCGTTTTCGTTCCTGTTCCCGGCGATGCTCGGTTCCGGATCGCAGGCGCTGGTGATGGCGTTTCTGTTGCTGGGTCTGAGCATTATGGGCCTGACCTTTGGTCCGATGGGCGCGCTGCTGCCGGAGCTGTTTCCGACCGAAGTGCGTTATACCGGCGCATCGTTCTCTTATAACCTCTCATCGATTCTGGGTGCCTCTGTTGCGCCTTATATCGCGACCTGGCTGAATGCGCATTATGGTTTGCAGGCGGTGGGACTTTATCTGGCGTCGATGGCCGTGCTGACGCTGATTGCATTGCTCGCCTGTAAAGAGACGCGTAATCAGACGCTGTATGACGTTTAATCCGGCTGGATGAAGGTCAGTGAAAACCCGGCGGCTGCCGGGTTTTTTTATGGAGCAGGCTCACAGAGTACAACCGCTCTGAAGGGCTAAACAATATCAGGCGACAGGCTCAGGGAGCATACGCCTTAAGCGGGTTAGCTTTCTGTTTGAAAAAACCGGACCTCGCTGAAAGGCGTATTGATATTGGCAGCAATAAAGAAGCTTAAGGGCACAGGGAATACGGTCAGAAGAGGAAAGCGTCCCGCGCCAGGGACAAAAACGCCGGGAGCGTTTTTGAACAACGCAAAGCGTTGGCCCGGAAACGGGCGCACCTCAGGGATGAGGTGCGTAATCGCGCGGGCCGAGCATGCCATGGATGGCGGTTTTGCGTCTTTCCGATCTGACCGTATTCCCTGTGCAGGCACGGTCTCACAGAGAACCGTCCAGCCGTTGTTCACCAACAAAAAACCCCGGCAAGCCGGGGTTTGTTTTGCTGAAAACTGTGTTGCCGGTTTATTAGCCCGCGACAGCGATACGCTTCATGTCGGTCATGTAGCCACGCAGCTTGCGGCCAACGGTTTCAATCGGGTGCTGGCGAACCGCTTCGTTAACGTCACGCAGCTGCGCGTTATCAACCTGCGTGCCTTCAACCGCTTTACCCAGATCGCCTGGCTGCAGCGTGGTCATGAACTCTTTCAGCAGCGGCACCGCGGCGAAGGAGAACAGGTAGTTACCATATTCGGCGGTATCGGAAATCACCACGTTCATTTCATACAGGCGCTTACGGGCGATGGTGTTCGCGATCAGCGGCAGCTCATGCAGTGATTCGTAGTAAGCAGACTCTTCAATGATGCCGGCGTCTACCATGGTTTCAAACGCCAGCTCAACGCCCGCTTTAACCATCGCAACCATCACCACACCTTTGTCGTAGTACTCCTGCTCTTCAATTTTGCCTTCATACTGTGAAGCGGTTTCGAACGCGGTCTGGCCGGTCTCTTCACGCCAGGTCAGCAGGTTTTTATCATCGTTGGCCCAGTCCGCCATCATGCCGGAAGAAAATTCGCCGGAGATGATGTCATCCATATGTTTCTGGAACAGCGGTGCCATGATGGTTTTCAGCTGCTCTGACAGCGCATAAGCGCGCAGTTTGGCTGGATTAGAGAGGCGATCCATCATCAGTGTGATGCCGCCAAACTTCAGTGATTCGGTGATGGTTTCCCAGCCGAACTGGATCAGTTTTTCTGCGTAAGCCGGGTCAGTGCCTTCAGCCACCAGCTTGTCGAAGCAGAGCAGTGAACCAGCCTGCAACATGCCGCACAGGATGGTCTGCTCACCCATCAGGTCAGATTTCACTTCAGCAACGAAAGAGGACTCCAGCACGCCAGCACGATCGCCGCCAGTTGCTGCTGCCCAGGCTTTGGCAATCGCCATGCCTTCGCCTTTTGGATCGTTTTCCGGGTGAACCGCGATCAGCGTCGGTACACCAAAGCCACGTTTGTACTCTTCACGAACTTCTGTACCCGGACACTTCGGTGCCACCATGACCACGGTGATGTCTTTGCGGATGCTTTCGCCCACTTCAACGATGTTGAAACCGTGCGAGTAGCCCAGCGCAGCGCCATCTTTCATCAGCGGCTGAACAGCCTGAACTACAGCGGAGTGCTGCTTGTCTGGCGTCAGGTTAACCACCAGATCAGCCTGCGGGATCAGTTCTTCGTAGGTGCCCACTTTGAAACCGTTATCGGTCGCTTTGCGCCATGAAGGGCGTTTTTCCGCAATTGCTTCAGCACGCAGTGCATAGGCCACATCCAGACCGGAATCACGCATGTTCAGACCCTGATTCAGGCCCTGCGCACCACAGCCAACGATAACGACTTTTTTGCCTTTCAGGAAACTGGCACCATCCGCGAATTCATCGCGCGCCATGAAACGGCATTTACCTAATTGCGCCAGCTGGTTGCGCAGGTTCAATGTGTTGAAATAGTTAGCCATGGGTACTCCGGTAAGGTTGTGTTTGCTTTTTTTGTTCAGGAACGGCGTGTCATGCAGCGCCGCGAATGACCCCATCATATGACAGGAATTCTGTTGCTTAAATTGATATATTAACAACGTCACATTGCAATAAATGCAACACCACCCAGAGGCGACGCGCACATGGATTTACGGGATCTGAAACTGTTTCTTCATCTGGCAGAAAGCTGCCACTTCGGGCGCACTGCGCGTGCTATGCACGTCAGCCCTTCCACGCTGTCACGCCAGATCCAGCGGCTTGAAGAAGATGTCGGCCATGCGCTGTTTCTGCGCGATAACCGCACCGTGACGCTGACAGAAGCGGGCGAACGCCTGCGCCAGTTTGCCCAGCAGACGCTGTTGCAGTATCAGCAACTGCGCCATGTGATGGATCTTAACGGTCCCTCGCTCAGCGGCGAGCTGCGCCTGTTCTGCTCAGTGACGGCGGCCTACAGTCATCTGCCGCCCATCCTGGACCGCTTTCGCGCTGAACATCCGCAGGTCGAAATCAAACTGGATACCGGCGATGCTGCGGATGCGGTGGAAAAAGTGCACTCCGGCGATGCCGATCTGGCCATTGCCGGCCGTCCTGAAACGCTGCCCGCCAGCATTGATTTTATGCCACTGGGGCTGATCCCGCTGGTGCTGATCGCGCCTGCACTGCCCTGTGCCGTTCGTACCCAGGCAACACAGCCGCAGCCCGACTGGTCAAAAATTCCGTTTATCCTGCCGGTGCAGGGACCGGCACGGCGACGTATCGATCTCTGGTTCCGCCGCCAGCGCATCCCGAATCCGGTGATTTACGCCACGGTCTCGGGGCATGAGGCGATTGTTTCGATGGTGGCGCTGGGCTGCGGTATTGCACTTTTACCGGATGTGGTGCTGGAAAACAGCCCGGATCCGGTGCGTAACCGCGTGCTGCTACTGGAGAATATTGACTCGGTTGCGCCGTTCGAACTCGGCATCTGCGTGCAAAAAAAGCGGCTCGGAGAGCCGCTGATCAGTGCTTTCTGGAGCCAGCTGTAATCAGTTGCCTGACAGGAAGAAGCGGAACGCCGGGTTCTGGCTTTCGTCATGAAAGTCGTAACCCAGATCGGTGAGATGCTCTTCGAAGCGTGGCTCATCGCTGCCAAGTTCAAAAGCGGCCAGCACACGGCCATAATCGGTGCCGTGGCTGCGATAATGAAACAGCGAGATATTCCAGTGGGTGCCCAGCGTTTGCAGGAACTTCAGCAACGCGCCGGGTGCCTCCGGGAATTCAAAGCTGAAGAGGCGTTCACGCAGTGGTTTAGAAGGGCGTCCGCCCACCATGTAACGCACGTGCAGTTTCGCCATCTCATCATCCGAGAGATCGACCACCTGATAACCGCCGCCGGTGAGCTCGCTGATGATCTCGCTGCGCTCTTCCACGCCGCGCGTCAGTCGTACGCCAACAAAGATGCAGGCTTTGTCCGCATCGGCGTAGCGGTAGTTGAACTCGGTAATCGACCGTCCACCCAGCGTCTGGCAGAAACGCAGGAAACTGCCCTGCTGTTCCGGGATCGTTACGGCCAGCAGCGCTTCTCGCTGTTCGCCCAGCTCGCAGCGCTCAGAAACGTAGCGCAGGCCGTGGAAATTGACGTTGGCCCCGGATAACACATGCGCCAGCCGCTCGCCTTTGATCCCATGCTGCTGGATATACTTTTTCATGCCCGCCAGCGCCAGCGCGCCAGAGGGCTCCGCCACAGCACGGACATCTTCAAACAGATCTTTCATCGCGGCACAAATGGCATCGCTGTCGACGGTGATGATGTCATCAATGTATTCCTGACAGAGCCGGAAGGTTTCGCTGCCAATCCGTTTCACCGCCACCCCTTCGGCAAACAGCCCGACGCGCGGCAGATCGACCGGATGACCCGCCTCCAGCGCTGCTTTCAGACAGGCTGAATCTTCTGACTCCACCGCGATCACTTTGATTTGCGGCATCAGCTGCTTGATCAGCACCGCGACGCCGGCTGCCAGACCTCCACCGCCAACCGGGACAAAGACCCGGTCGAGATGCGCATCCTGTTGCAGCAGCTCCATCGCCAGCGTGCCCTGTCCGGCAATGACGGCAGGATGGTCAAACGGCGGCACGAAGGTATAGCCGCGCTGTTCAGAGAGTTCTATCGCTTTGGCTTTCGCCTCGTCAAAGTTGGCCCCGAACAGGAAAGCCTCACCGCCAAATGCGCGCACCGCATCAACCTTGATGTCTGCCGTCGCCAGCGGCATCACAATCAGTGACTTGATGCCCAGCTTAGTGGCGGAGAGCGCCACGCCCTGCGCATGGTTACCGGCTGACGCCGTCACCACGCCGCGCGCTTTCTGCTCTTCGTTCAGACCGGCGATCATCGCGTAGGCACCGCGCACCTTGAAACTGTGCACTGGCTGGCGATCTTCCCGCTTCACCAGAATGGTGTTGCCGAGACGCGATGAGATTTTTTCCATAACCTGCAGCGGCGTCACCTGTGCCACTTCATACACCGGTGAACGCAACACTGCGCGCAAATACTCGGCGCCACAAGGCGCCTCGGGTAGCGGTTGAGACTCGGCCATTGTTAGCCTCCCAGCTTGCTCTTATCGCGGACGGCGCCTTTGTCAGCACTGGTCGCGAGTAATGCGTAGGCACGCAGCGCAAAGGAGACTTCACGCTGACGATTGACCGGCGTATACGCCGCATCGCCACGTGCCTGCTGCTCTTCACGACGGGCGTGCAGTTCGTTATCCGGTACGGCGAGTTTGATACCGCGGTTAGGGATATCGATTTCGATGGTGTCGCCATCTTTGACCAGCGCAATGGTGCCGCCGTTGGCTGCTTCAGGCGAGGCGTGACCAATAGAGAGGCCCGACGTACCGCCAGAGAAACGGCCATCGGTGATCAGCGCGCAGCTTTTGCCCAGCCCCATCGATTTCAGATAAGTGGTCGGATAGAGCATCTCCTGCATGCCTGGCCCGCCTTTTGGACCTTCGTAGCGAATGACGACCACATCGCCCGCAACGACTTTGCCGCCCAGAATCGCTTCAACGGCGTCATCCTGGCTTTCATAGACTTTGGCCGGACCGGTGAAGGTCAGGATCTCTTTGTCTACGCCCGCAGTTTTTACGATACAGCCATCTTCCGCGATGTTGCCGTAGAGCACGGCCAGACCGCCATCCTGCGAGTAAGCATTTTCACGGGTACGGATACAGCCTTCGGCACGGTCATCATCCAGCGTGTCCCAGCGGCAGTTCTGTGAGAACGCCTGAGTGGTACGAATACCCGCCGGACCCGCGCGGAACATATCTTTTACCGCCTGATCTTTGGTCAGCATGATGTCGTACTGATCCAGCGTTTCACGCATGGTCTGCTGCAGGATATTACGGGCGCTGCTGTCGAACAGGCCGGCACGATCCAGCTCGCCGAGAATGGCGAAGACGCCACCCGCGCGATGCACATCTTCCATGTGGTATTTCGGGGTACTTGGCGCCACTTTACAGAGCTGAGGCACTTTGCGTGACAGGCGATCGATGTCGGAGATATTAAAGTCGATATCGCCTTCCTGTGCGGCTGCCAGCAGGTGGAGCACGGTGTTGGTGGAGCCACCCATGGCGATATCCAGCATCATGGCGTTCTCAAAAGCGGCCTTGTTCGCGATGTTACGCGGCAGCATGTTGACATCATCCTGCTCGTAATAGCGCTTGGTCAGGCTTACGATGCGCTTACCGGCATTGATGAACAGCTCTTTGCGATCGGCGTGCGTAGCCAGCAGTGAACCGTTGCCAGGCTGCGACAGACCGAGTGCTTCAGTCAGGCAGTTCATCGAGTTGGCGGTGAACATACCGGAGCAGGAGCCGCAGGTCGGACAGGCAGAGCGTTCGATCTGCTCGCTGTCGGCATCGCTGACGTTCGGGTTGGCACCCTGAATCATCGCATCCACCAGATCCAGCTTGATGATCTGGTCAGAAAGCTTGGTTTTACCCGCTTCCATCGGTCCGCCTGAAACGAAGATCACCGGAATATTGAGGCGCAATGACGCCATCAGCATACCCGGGGTGATTTTGTCGCAGTTAGAGATGCAGACCATGGCATCGGCACAGTGGGCGTTGACCATGTACTCGACCGAGTCAGCAATCAGCTCACGCGACGGCAGTGAATACAGCATGCCGCCATGACCCATGGCAATACCGTCATCCACCGCAATGGTGTTGAACTCTTTAGCCACACCGCCTGCCGCTTCGATCTGCTCGGCGACAAGTTTACCAAGATCACGCAGGTGAACGTGGCCCGGCACAAATTGGGTGAATGAGTTAACCACAGCGATAATCGGCTTGCCGAAATCGTCGTCGGTCATTCCTGTCGCGCGCCATAAGGCACGGGCACCCGCCATATTGCGGCCGTGGGTGGTGGTGGCGGAACGGTACTTAGGCATACTCTATTTACTCCAGTAAGAATAAGCTCGCGGACGTCAGATGACGCCCGCGCTGTATCTGATTATGGGTTAACCGGATCTAACCAGCCCCATTTGTCTTCGGTTTCGCCGGTGAACAGGCCAAAGAAGGCCTCCTGGATGCGTTTGGTCACCGGGCCACGTTTGCCTTCGCCAACCTGAATGCGGTCAACGCTGCGCACCGGTGTAATTTCTGCCGCGGTGCCAGACATAAAGACTTCGTCAGCCAGATAGAGAGATTCACGCGACAGGGTCTGCTCACGCACTTCAATGCCCATATCGCGCGCCAGCGTGATGATGGCATCGCGGGTGATGCCCGGCAGTGCTGAAGAGGTAAATGGCGGGGTAAAGAGCACGCCATCTTTAACTTCAAACAGGTTTTCGCCTGCACCTTCTGAGATCAGGCCATTAGTATCCAGCGCAATCCCTTCCTGATAGCCGTGACGACGGGCTTCGCTGCCCACCAGCAGTGAGGAGAGGTAGTTACCGCCCGCTTTAGCGGCGGTTGGCAGGGTGTTCGGTGCTACGCGGTTCCATGAGGAGACCATGGCATCGATGCCGTTCTCAAGGGCTTCAGCGCCCAGGTATGCGCCCCACGGGAACGCCGCAATGATCACATCGGTGGTGAAGCCGTCTGGCGGGTTCACGCCCAGGCCCACATCGCCGACAAAGGCCAGCGGACGGATATAAGCACTTTTCAGTTTGTTCACGCGGATGACTTCGCGGCACGCTTCCATCAGCTCATCAACGCTGCTTTTAATCGGGAAGCGATAGATTTTGGCGGAGTCGTGCAGACGTTGCATGTGTTCGCGATGGCGGAACACAACCGGTCCTTTGTGAGAGTCGTAGCAGCGCACGCCTTCAAATACCGACGTACCGTAGTGCAACGCGTGGGACATGACGCTGACCTTCGCCTCTTCCCACTTAACCATCTCACCATTGAACCAAATAAAGTCTGCTTTCTTCGTGCTCATTGTTATTCCCTCTCGCGGCTAAGCGCGGATTTGTTGTGTTGTCTGTTGTTGAATCTGAACGCATGCAACGTCGATCAATTTGCTTAACTGCGAAGACAGTAAATCGACGGAACGCTGACTGGCAACGGTCATTTCAATATTAATGTTTTCTGCGTTGGCGACTGAGGCCATGTTCATAGAACAGACCTGAAAACCGCGGTGACGCACTACGCGTAAAATGCGCTCCAATATTTCAGGGCGGAAACGGGCTTCGATAGACAATTGATGCTGGTTCATACAGTTTTCTCCATCATGTTTGCATTGCTGGCACCCGGCGGTACCAGTGGCCAGACGTTTTCATGCTCATCAATTGCAACATGCAGGAAGTAAGGACCTTCGCTGTTCAGCAGAGCATCAAGGGCGGCGTCGACCTGATCTTTACGGGTAATGCGCTGGCCGGGAATATTGAAAGCGCTGGCCAGCGTGAGGAAGTCGGGGTTGTCGGACAGATTGGTTTCACTGTAGCGGCCATCGAAAAACAGCTGCTGCCACTGACGCACCATGCCCAGACGCTGGTTATCCAGCAGTACGATTTTGACCGGCAGTTTGCCGCGCTTGATGGTGCCCAGCTCCTGGATGTTCATCATGATGGAGCCATCGCCCGAGACACAGATAACCGTATCTTCCGGGCGTGCAACCTGCGCACCGATGGCGGCGGGTAAACCAAAGCCCATGGTGCCTAAGCCGCTGGAGGTGATGAAGTTCTCTGGCGCGCTGAATGCCATGTGTTGCGCCGTCCACATCTGGTGCTGACCGACGTCGGTGGTCACTACGGTATTGGCCGGTTTGCGATCGGAAAGCTGCTTCAGCAACAGCGGTGCATAGATCGCTTCGCCCGGATGGTCGTAGCGCCATGGGTGACTGGCCTTAAGCGCTTTCATCTCATCGCGCCAGGCGTTGATATGCAGAGGCTGACTCAGGGCGGGCAGCAGTTCGTTGAGATCACCCTGCAGAGAGACGTGTGCACGACGTAATTTGTTTAACTCAGCGGGATCGATATCGAGATGAATTACGCTGGCATGGGGGGCAAAGGTGTCCAGCTTGCCGGTCACGCGGTCATCGAAACGGGCGCCGACCGCGATCAGTAAGTCACAACTCTGCACCGCCAGGTTGGCGGCTTTAGTACCGTGCATCCCCAGCATGCCGAGATACACCTCGCTGTGGGGATCTACGCTGCCCAGCCCCTTTAAGGTGGCCACTGCCGGGATGCCGGTCTCTTCTGCCAGCGCGCGCAGTGCCGGAACAGCCTGTGCCAGGCCAACGCCTCCACCAACATAGAGCATTGGTTTTCTGGCCTGCGCCATCAGTGCGCGTGCTTCCTGAATCGCCTGATGCGGCAGCGCGCTTCCTTCTTCTACCGGAACCAGATGCGGGGCAGGTTCTCCCTGCGCAATCTGAATATCTTTAGGAATGTCCACCAGTACCGGACCCGGACGGCCCGACTGCGCCAGCGCAAAGGCTTCTGCCATGATGGCGGGCAGCTCATCCAGCGATTCAACCAGGAAGCTGTGTTTGGTGCAGGCCAGCGATAAGCCCAGTACGTCGATTTCCTGAAAGGCGTCGGTACCAATAAAAGCGGAAGAGACCTGACCCGTTACGGCAACCACCGGAACCGAATCCATCATGGCATCTGCCAGGCCGGTAATCAGGTTGGTCGCGCCAGGGCCAGAGGTGGCGATACAGACACCGGTTTTGCCGGTTGAGCGCGCATAACCGATCGCCGCCATCACAGCGCCCTGCTCGTGGCGACACAGTAGGTGTTCCACGCCGCCGTCGTAGAGCGCGTCGTATACCGGCATGATTGCGCCGCCAGGGTAACCAAATACGGTATCAACACCCTGCGCGCGTAAAGCCTGAACTACCCACTGTGCACCTGTCATCGCTATTCTCCTGTGTCCTGACCGGAACAACAGAATTTTATGCTACTGTTCATTGTTTGTTCCTTGTGGATTTACTGATATTTCCTCTGGTCGAAAAAAAACCCCCGGACCTTTCGGTGCGGGGGTTTTTTCGGATTCGAGGCTTGATTTCTAAGCCTTTCTTTCTCCAAGCGTTGCCCCGCACGGTAGGTTAATAACCACCACCACGCTAATCACGACCAGGCTAATCACTTGTAGAAGGGCTTTCATGTGTTGTTCAATTCTTTCGCTTGTTCGAAGTAATGCCTACAGAGTTATCATAGTCAGGGGGCATGACACAACTTTTTTTACAGAGTTTTTTTAGCGCCAGGCGCTAAATCGCGGTCTATCAATTTGTAATACAAGAAATAATTACATGATGATAATTATTCATCACTTTACTGACGTAATAATTTTTTGGTGAATTTGCGCGCAGACACGCAGCGTTTTAACAGGTTGTGAAAAAACTTCTGATAGGTTGTGCAATGACCCGAATAGTGCTGATGATGCCCTGGCTTTCCTTTGATGCTGTCACCAGACTGACGGTAACAAGGAGCGAGTATGTCATTGTCAAAAGTTCTGACCCGGGCAGCGCTGGGAGTGGAAGCCCCGCTGGTGACCATCGAGGCACACATCAGTAACGGACTGCCTGCGTTAACGCTGGTGGGGCTGCCTGAAACCACGGTGAAAGAGGCGCGTGAGCGGGTACGCAGCGCCATTATCAACAGCGGTTTTGCCTTCCCGGCAAAACGCGTCACCATCAATCTGGCACCCGCAGATTTACCCAAAGAGGGCGGGCGGTATGACTTACCCATGGCGATTGCCATTCTGGTGGCCTCTGAGCAGCTTCCTGCCGACAAGCTGACGCACTATGAGTTTCTGGGTGAGCTGGCACTCGACGGTGCACTGTGCGGTGTACAGGGCGCGATTCCAGCGGCCATGGTAGCCATTCAGGCTGGACGACAGCTGGTCCTCTCCGCTGAGAATCAGTGTGATGCCGGGCTAATCCGTCAGGGCTCGTCGCTGGTTGCCTCTCACCTCAGCGAAGTGTGCGCCTTTCTGCGCAATGAACTCACATTACCGACAGCCCAATATCCTGAGCATCAGGGCGATGCACCTGCTGACGATCTCGCTGATATCATTGGTCAGGAACAGGGACGCAGAGCACTGGAGATCACTGCGGCTGGCGGGCACAACCTGTTGCTGATCGGGCCCCCTGGCACCGGTAAAACCATGCTCGCTACCCGGTTGCCCGGCATCATGCCCTCCTTAAGCGATCAGGAAGCACTGGAGTGTGCGGCAATCGCCAGCCTGGTGAACAGCAATACACTGCATCGACAGTGGCGCACCCGGCCTTTCAGGTCACCTCACCACAGCGCCTCTCTCTATGCTCTGATTGGCGGCGGCTCACTGCCACGGCCCGGTGAGATCTCCCTGGCGCATAACGGCGTGCTGTTTCTGGATGAATTACCGGAATTTGATCGCAAGGTGCTGGACTCCCTGCGCGAACCATTAGAGTCGGGCGTCATCGCTATTTCACGCGCTCGGGCAAAAGTTACCTACCCGGCCCGGTTTCAGCTGATTGCTGCGATGAATCCAAGTCCAACCGGACACTATCAGGGACAGCATAACCGCTGCTCACCCCAGCAGGTGCTGCGTTATCTCAGTAAGCTATCCGGCCCTTTTCTTGATCGTTTTGATCTTTCGCTGGAGGTGCCGCTACTCCCCAGCGGCATGCTCAGCGGTCAGCGCGCCAAAGCGGAAGCATCTGAGCAGGTTCGTCATCGGGTGGTCGCAGCACGTGACATTCAGCTGACCCGTGCAGGAAAAATAAATGCGCATTTAAACAATGCAGAGATTATGCGCTGGTGTCAGCCTGCTAAAGAGGATGCGGAGTGGCTGGAGTCAGTGCTGGAGAAACTGGGTTTATCTGTACGGGCATGGCAGCGGATTTTAAAAGTGGCGCGTACCCTGGCCGATCTGGCTGGGGAAACAGACATCACCCGGCATCATCTGCAGGAAGCTGTCAGCTATCGCACGATAGATCGATTAATGATCCATCTGCATAACAGCCTGCAATAAAAAAGGGGCTTTCGCCCCTTCTCTGTTAATCGTCGCTGTCGGTGAAGTCTTCAACGGTGTCCATCTGCGGTTTACCGCCAGACAGCGTATGAAAACGTTTAGGACGCTTAATGCGGGTCATATACTTAGACCATACACGTTCAGCTTCCGTTTGCGGCTCACGCACGCCACGACACACTTCAATAAACAAACGTTCTTCTTCGGTTGCAGGCTCACGCTTTGATAAATCCAGCTCATTAAAGGCAAAACCGTGGCGTTCAAGAAGCTGAGCTTCTTTAATAGTAAAGTCACCGTGGCGTGAGAAACCACGCGGGTAATGTTTGTTATCAAAGAAACGATTCTCTGTTGAGAAGCTTTCCGCCATGTTACACGCTCCTGATTTTCTAATGCCGTGCTGTTAATGGCGCGGAGTATTAGATAGGCTTGACAGAGTGTAAAACAAAACATTTAA
The DNA here is from genome assembly GCF_011800405.1 of Pantoea sp. EKM21T. NCBI lineage: Bacteria > Pseudomonadati > Pseudomonadota > Gammaproteobacteria > Enterobacterales > Erwiniaceae > Pantoea > Pantoea sp. EKM21T. Next base: position 1,300 of record NZ_JAALFV010000004.1, on the reverse strand, counting down.
ATCTATACGACAAACATTTTTTGGGAGAACGCTGTGGATACGGAATTACTGAAAACTTTCCTGGAAGTGAGCAGAACTCGCCATTTCGGGCGTGCTGCAGAAGCACTTTACCTCACGCAATCTGCTGTCAGTTTTCGCATCCGTCAGTTAGAGAATCAGCTTGGCGTTAACCTTTTTACACGGCATCGCAATAACATACGTCTGACGGCGGCCGGAGAGCGACTGCTCCCTTATGCTGAAAGCCTGATGAGCACCTGGATGATGGCGAAGAAGGAGGTCTCTCACACTCAGCAGCACCATGAGCTTTCAATAGGTGCCAGTGCATCACTATGGGAGGCTTATCTGACGCCATGGCTACAGACGCTCTACGAGAATCGGGAGAGCCTGCACTTAGAAGCGCGCGTGGCACAACGACATCTGCTGGTTAAGCAACTCCATGAGCGCCAGCTGGATCTGTTGATTACCACTGAAGCACCTAAGATGGATGAGTTAACCAGTCAGCAGATTGGTCATATTTCACTGGCGCTTTTCTGCGCCCGGCAGAGCGAGAAGCGTGAAAAATATGATTATATCAAGCTGGAATGGGGAGCAGATTTTCATCAGCATCAGAGCTATCTCTCCGGAGCTGATGATGTACCGGTACTGACCACCACGTCGGCACATGTCACCCGTGAACTGCTGCATACCACCGGAGCGTGCGCATTTCTGCCGGACTTTTGGCAGAGTGTGTACAGTGAGTTGATGGTGATTCCGGATACGCCCGTCGCCGTGCGTCCGCTCTATGCTGTCTGGTTGCAGAACAGCGATCAGCAGGCACATATCCGTCAGTTGCTTAAATTCCCGATTCTGGTCAGGCAAAATAGCTGAATTTGCAGGCAGGACAGTAGGCAGGGAAGATCAGAAGCCAGTTAGATTTAGCTGGTTTTTCTTTTTTGCTTTTTTAAAGGCAAAAAAAATCCTTTGCCGAAGCAAAGGATCGTTTTCTGGCAGGGGCGGAGGGACTCGAACCCCCAACACCCGGTTTTGGAGACCGGTGCTCTACCAATTGAACTACGCCCCTAATAGGGTGGCGGAACGGACGGGGCTCGAACCCGCGACCCCCTGCGTGACAGGCAGGTATTCTAACCAACTGAACTACCGCTCCACCGATTCTTTCACAGCTGTCAGCAACTGGCTGATGGCCGTCTGTTCCTGTTATTTTCCTTGTCAGGGGAAAAGGAACGAATTTGATGCCTGGCAGTTCCCTACTCTCGCATGGGGAGACCCCACACTACCATCGGCGCTACGGCGTTTCACTTCT
>NZ_JAALFV010000036.1:0-201 GCF_011800405.1 Pantoea sp. EKM21T | reverse complement strand
GGGGGCCGGATTTGAACCGACGACCTTCGGGTTATGAGCCCGACGAGCTACCAGGCTGCTCCACCCCGCGTCCGTATTGCTTCTATTACTTTTACTTCTCACATTGTGACTTCTGCAAAAACTGCTGCAGAAGTATTGGTTGCGGGGGCCGGATTTGAACCGACGACCTTCGGGTTATGAGCCCGACGAGCTACCAGGCTG
>NZ_JAALFV010000035.1:0-203 GCF_011800405.1 Pantoea sp. EKM21T | reverse complement strand
GACCGCAACCTGCGCATCTTCCAGAGCCAGACGGTGCCGCAGATTGTGCAGACGCTGCTGAAGGAGTACGGGGTCAATGTGGAGACGCGCCTGGCGGGCAGCTACCGGGTGTGGGAGTACTGCGTGCAGTATCAGGAGAGCAGCCTGGACTTTATCAGCCGCCTGATGGAGCTGGAGGGGATTTACTACTTCTTCCGCCACGA
>NZ_JAALFV010000034.1:0-223 GCF_011800405.1 Pantoea sp. EKM21T | reverse complement strand
CACGCCCTGCTGGGGAAGCCGGTGACGTTTACGCTGCCGACCGACGGGCTGATGAACGCGCTGAGCCCGCGCTACCTTAACGGCAAAATCACCCAGGTGGCGGTGCGCAGCCAGGAGCTGAGCGGCACCCGCTACGCGGTCTATGAGCTGACGGTCGAGCCGGACCTGTGGCCGATGAAGCGCGACCGCAACCTGCGCATCTTCCAGAGCCAGACGGTGCCGC
>NZ_JAALFV010000033.1:0-254 GCF_011800405.1 Pantoea sp. EKM21T | reverse complement strand
ATTGCGAAGCGCAGACCTTCGTCCATTGCGATTGGGTGGATCAGGGTAACAACCATTTTGATGTTGTCGCCTGGCATTACCATTTCAACGCCTTCTGGCAGCTCTACTGAGCCGGTTACGTCAGTTGTACGGAAGTAGAACTGTGGACGATAGCCTTTGAAGAACGGAGTATGGCGACCACCTTCGTCTTTAGACAGAACGTAAACTTCTGACTCGAACTGGGTGTGCGGCTTGATTGAGCCTGGCTTAGCCAG
>NZ_JAALFV010000032.1:0-273 GCF_011800405.1 Pantoea sp. EKM21T | reverse complement strand
ACTAATGACCCGTGAGGCTTAACCTTACAACGCCAGAGGCGTTTTTGAGAGACACGATTTTCAGCCTGTACCGGATAAAAATTAGCGAAAACGAAAGATTTTGCGGCGTGACAAGGCGCAGAGCGAGGACGTCAGCGGGAGCATACTGAAGTATGTGACCGGTGTGGCTGAGCGATGGCAACGCGGTCATGGCGTAAAAGATTCGTTTCGTGCACCAAGATTTGCCTGGCGGCTTTAGCGCGGTGGTCCCACCTGACCCCATGCCGAACTCAG
>NZ_JAALFV010000031.1:0-277 GCF_011800405.1 Pantoea sp. EKM21T | reverse complement strand
GGTTTCGGTGGTTTTGGTTGCGGCGGTTTTGACGTTCTGTGTGTTCATGCTGGTTCTCCTCTGATGGTTACTAAAACCCTGTTTCGGTTGGTATGGAGCGGCGAAGGGCAGAAGTAGCACCGGCAGACGCGCGAACACGGGGCGTCACCGCAGGCCGCAGCGCAAGCGAGCCGTCTTTCTGGCGAGTGCGAACGGGCGAGGAACGGCGAAGCGTACCCCTAGTGGGCGAACGGATGACTGTGCTACGAAAAGCCCTCCGCTCCGTACCAGCCGGAAA
>NZ_JAALFV010000030.1:0-282 GCF_011800405.1 Pantoea sp. EKM21T | reverse complement strand
CTGAGTTCGGCATGGGGTCAGGTGGGACCACCGCGCTAAAGCCGCCAGGCAAATCTTGGTGCACGAAACGAATCTTTCACGCCATGACCGCGTTGCCATCGCTCGGCCACACCGGTCACATACTTCAGTATGCTCCCGCTGACGTCCTCGCTCTGCGCCTTGTCATGCCGCAAAATCTTTCGTTTCCGCTAATTTTTATCCGGTAACAGGCTGAAAATTGTGTCTCTCAAAAACGCCTCTGGCGTTGTAAGGTTAAGCCTCACGGGTCATTAGTACCGGTTA
>NZ_JAALFV010000029.1:0-305 GCF_011800405.1 Pantoea sp. EKM21T | reverse complement strand
CCTTACATCATCGTGTTCCTGAACAAGTGTGACATGGTTGATGATGAAGAGCTGCTGGAACTGGTAGAGATGGAAGTTCGTGACCTGCTGTCAGCATATGACTTCCCAGGCGACGACACTCCAATCGTTCGTGGTTCTGCTCTGAAAGCGCTGGAAGGCAACCCAGAGTGGGAAGCGAAAATCATCGAACTGGCTGAGCATCTGGACAACTACATCCCAGAGCCACAGCGTGCGATCGACATGCCGTTCCTGCTGCCAATCGAAGACGTATTCTCAATCTCTGGCCGTGGTACCGTTGTTACCGG
>NZ_JAALFV010000003.1:0-529462 GCF_011800405.1 Pantoea sp. EKM21T | reverse complement strand
TGCCTGACGGACCGCCGGGGATGGCACATCCTGTGCCGCCCCGCCTTTCGCCCGCGTCCTGCGGGCTCTCCTGGCAGGCTCATTCTGTTCAGCGCTGCGGATTGCCTGCCCCTGCCCGGCCCCGGCCTGCTCTGAAGCTTGAGTGCATGTTGTTAGAAAGGGCACGACGTCAAAGCCGAAGGTACCGCGTGAGCGGCGTGAGGGCGGCCCGCTTCAACCATTGTCTGCCATTGCTGATAGCTGGGGCGGCTCTGGATTTTTGCATACCACGCTCTCAGGGCGCGACACTCGTCAGGAACAGCAAGATTCACCAAAGCCGCGAAAATCATTCCGCCGGTTACGGCGATATCCGCCATCGAAAACGTATTCCCCGCGACATAAGGCTGCGAGCGTAAAACGCCGTCAAAGTAGTGCATCCCTCTGATAGCCTTTTCTCGCATCTTCGCACCCCATTCCGGATTCTGATAGAGCTCCACCTCCGGCCCCAGTCCTGCTGTGGCATGATGGAAATAGACGCTGACCGCATCAAGAAATTCGATCTCAGCCCGTTTGGTCATCATATGGATAACGCCTTTTTCTGCCGGCGTGACGCCAGTCAGAACCGGATTGTCATCCAGCACATCGAGATATTGCGTAATGGCGGTGCATTCAGCGATCAGCGTTCCGTCATTCAGCGCTAAAACCGGCAGGGTTCCTGAATAATTGATCGCTAAAAATTCAGGTTTTTTATGCTCACCTTTCCACAGGTTGACTGGAATAAATTCGACCTCAGAAAGTAATCCCTTTTCCGCCAGGGCAATCCGGACCCGTGCAGGATAAGGGCCATCATACCAGTCATAAATCTTCATCGCGGGGAGTGACGGAACTGCAGATGCATTGTGGATATCAGTCATGATTAAGTTACCTACCTGTCAATTGGTAGGTTGATTGTGGTGCTGAACTTTCCTTATGTCAATCCCTGTCTACCAGTTGGCAGGTAAATATTTTCCCCTTATAATGCGTCTCCACCTCCTGAAGGAAAACTGAGTTATGAGCCTGAACGCGCGGGAAGCCATTCTGGCCGCAGCAAAAAGTGCTGCCCAGAATCATGGCTATAACGGGATTAATTTTCGCAGTATCGCTGACGAGGTAGGCATCAAGAATGCCAGTATCTATTATCACTTCGCCAGTAAGGCCAATCTGGGGGCCGCGGTTGCCAGCCGATACTGGCAGGATACGGCTGAGGATTTAAAGACTATACGCGAGCAAAGTGCCTCACCGGATGAAGCGTTGCAGCGCTATCCGCAGATTTTCCGCAAGTCGCTTGAAGATGCCAACCGGCTCTGTCTCTTCAGCTTTATGGCGGCGGAATATGAAGATCTGCCCGAGGAAGTGAAGCGTGAGGTTCAGTGTTTTGTCGATGCGAACGTCAAGTGGCTGACAGAGGTCCTTTGCGAAAAGTCGCCCGATAACGCGGAGAAAAATGCGCAGCGTGCGCTGGCAATTTACACCGCAGTTGCTGGCGCGCAGTTAATAGCCCGCACGCGCCAGGATATAACCATTTATGATAACCTGATTGCGACCTATCAGGAGAGCGGCCTGATTCCGCTGTCACACTGAATTAAAACGACACCGCGCCTGAAAGAGATGCAGGCGTCAGCACTCAGAGCTTCAGGGCTATCAGTGAAAGCAGCAGTGAACATTCAGGGTTAAATTGCACTATGGCGCAAGCCGCCTGCCAGTTGTGTGAACACGTCGATCATCTTTGGCAGCGCCTTTTCCGGCTCGCTGCTGGAAGCGACCCACAGTGCGGCATTCAGCGCCGCGCTGTTCAGCAGATGAGCGGCGGCATCGGCGTCGACCGGCTTCATTATCCCGCTGTCGATAAGACGGGTAATCGTTTCACGCGTGGCTTCCAGGCAGCTGTTCTGGCTGGGCCATTGCGAAGGATCTCCCAGAAAAGCCGGGCCATCGCGCAGCACAATACGTTGCACTTCGGCATCCATTGCCATGCGGATATAGGCGATGCCTTCAGCCACCAGCTTCTCCCACGCATCGCTCACCCCAGACGCTGCCGCTTTAGCCTGCTGGGCCATTTCGCCATCAACCTGTGCGACGACCGCCGCAAGCAGCCCCTTTTTGTCACCAAAATTGTGGTAGAGCGCCCCGCGTGTCAGACCTACGCTGGCCGTCAGTTCATCCATTGATGCGGCGGCAAAGCCTTTTTCGGCAAAGGCTGTGCGTGCTGCTGCAATCAGTTTTGCCCGGTTCTCTTCCATTGTTTCAGCGCGACGTTTAGCGGCCATACACTCTCCTTTCACATACGCGAGGTATATTAATTGACATACGCGGCGTATGTGTGATTAATGTGACATACGCCGCGTATATTAAATCAAACTCGTGTGCGCTGCATCCTGCAATCCCCTAAAGACTATTGAGGAAATTCTATGATCACCCGCGAACCCATTTTTCCTGCCAATCGTCACGCTCTCTATGAGCAGCATGGTTATTCAGCGGCTATCCGCTCAGGCGATCTGCTATTTGTCTCAGGTCAGGTGGGCAGCCGTGCCGACGGCACGCCGGAGCCTGATTTTGCTGCTCAGGTTGAACGGGCATTTGAGAATCTGGCAGCCACGCTCGCTGCGGCAGGGTGTACCTTTGACGATCTGATCGATGTCACCACATTTCACACCGATCCGGAGCATCAGTTCGAAACCATCATGCAGATAAAGCAGCGCGTTTTTCCGCAGCCTCCTTATCCTAACTGGACAGCGGTGGGTGTGACGTGGCTGGCGGGATTTGATTTTGAAATCAAGGTGATTGCACGCATTCCCGATCAACGGGACCAACGGAGCCTGTCACAGAGTGCATAAAGCATGAGTGGCAATCTGCCAGGTCTGAAACGGGTAGTAAGGGGATAGCGAACGCGGTCAGCTATCCCGCCATGAACATGGTGGAGGAAGAGGAGATGTTAACCTCCAGGAACATATATCGACATCTTCAGCGAGTGCGCATCATTCGACATAAAACTGGAATAACTAAAGGTTCTCCTCACACCATCCTTGCCTGTCAGGCACTTTACTCCGGAGACGGGCGCTGCGATGACATGCTGGTTCCACCATTCGCTGAATTCCTGGCACTCGTGCTCAAGTCGGGTAATGAGTGACTGAAAAGCGGGGTTGTGCGCATTTCGATCGTAGTCAGCATGAAACAGACCCAGCATTCTCTGGGCTTCCTGATGCCATGTCTCGCCGAACAGCGTCCGGGCCTCAGAGGTGGTCAGCATGAAAATCAGGATGTTCCTGTCTTCATCGGATATCAGGCTGAAATCTGTGATCAGGTCTGCTGCTGCGCTGTTCCAGACCAGCACGTCCCAGTGTGCGTTGGTAATGTAAGCGGGTTCTGCTAAGCCCTGAATCAGTTTTATCAATCCCTCAGTAATGACCGCGTCGTTGTCGGGAACGGATTTCCTGCGGGTCAGCGACTGCAGATGCAGTACTTCAACTTTATCAAGCTCAAGCGCCCGGCCAAGCGCACTGACAATGCGATCAGAGAGCGTCTCCACCCGTCCCTGTTCGATTTTCGTATACCATTCTGTGCTGACGCCAATCCTGGCCGCGACTTCTTCGCGTCTTAATCCCGGCGTGCGACGCCTTTCACTTGTTCGTAATCCCTTGTTATCAGGCTTGATGCGAGCGCGGCGGGAACGCAGGAAATGACTTAATTCACTTTTTGGCTGCATGGGTTAACCTGGTCGTGATTTATACCTGTATAAAACTAGTCTATTCTCGCCGCTGTTAAGGCCTTTTATAGTCACCTTCTCTACATAAGATGAGGGTGAAACTATGAAAGCAGCTGTGCTCGAAGCGTTCGGGAAACCACTCAGCATTCAGGATGTACCGCCACCGATCCTCGGAACAGGGGAGGTGATTGTGGATGTTTTTGCGGCACCGATTCTTTCTTACGCCAGAGAGGTATTCAGTGGCGAAAGAAAATATCTTTTACCCCCACCGGTTATTCCCGGCTGTGGGGCAATTGGTCGGGTACGTGAAACCGGCCCCGATGCGGCCTGGCTTAAACCCGGCGACTGGGTTTTTTGCGATCCGACAGTCCGATCGAGAGATAACGCTCAATCACCTGAAATCGTATTGCAGGGCTGGAGTGCACGAGGTGAGGGCGGGCAAAAAATCCAGCAGTATCATTTGAATGGCAGCTTCGCTGAACAGATTCGTGTTCCCACTGAAAACGCACTGCCAATCGGTAATATCGATCCTGCTGACGCCTCAGCCTGGTGTGCCATCAATACGTTGCTGGTGGCTTATGGCGGTTTGCTGGCCATGGAGCTTAAAGCCGGTGAGAACGTGCTGGTAAGTGGGGCCACCGGTAATTTCGGTAGTTCAGCGGTTCTGGCCGCTATCGCAATGGGTGCCAGTAAAGTCATTGCACCCGGACGCAACCCGCAGGTTTTACAGGATCTCAGGAAACGGTTTGGTTCGCGGATAGAAACCGTCACGCTGAGCGGCATGGCCGATAAAGATATCAGCGCGATGAAAAGCGCGGCGGGTGGGCCAATCGATGCCGTGCTCGACCTGCTCCCGCCTTCAGCTGAGGCATCGGCGGCGCGCAACGCCATTATGTCGGTAAGGCCTTATGGTCGTGCTGTGCTGATGGGAGGCGTTGGCATGCTGGGCGGCGATGATCTGGCACTCCCTTATCCGTGGATCATGCGTAATCTCATCACGATTAAAGGACAGTGGATGTATGAACATGAGGCTGTTTACACACTGGTGGGGCTTATCCGGGCAGGACTGCTGGATCTCAGCCATTACGCAGTAACGGAATTTGCACTGAGTGAGATTAATCATGCCATTATTCACGCAGCCGAAAATAGTGGCCCCTTTAAACTGACGGTAGTTCGTCCATAACTTTCTGTAATCAACAAAGGTCTCTGCGCCTGTTTCACGCATCAGGGCTTCATGTCGCCCGGAGACCACAGCAATAAACCGTGCGTCGCTACATCGGGCAATCTGCACCGCAAGATGTCCACCGCCGCCTCCCGCAGCGTTAATCAATACGGTTTCCCCTTTAATGCAACCGGCACGTGGGGAAAGATGCAAAAGATTGGGGGCATCATGGCCGGTTTTTCTGGATCAGCGACAAGGGTGTCCCGGGGTCATCGGGACCAGCCAGAAACGACATAATCCACCATCGGCTGGAGTTTCTCTCTCGTTACGCCAGCCTTGGCCTGAACAGCCATGCCCTGCGCTATAGTCATAAGGTATTTAGCTAACATTTCACAATCAGCGGATGAAGAAAGCTCGCCCTCGTGCTTTGCACGTTTGAGCCTCTCCAGCAAAGCCGTCTCCGAGCCAATGCGGCGAGTGATCAATTCCTGGCGAATGGTCTCAGCCCCCTCTGAACATGCCAGAGCGCCATTAATACCGAGACATCCCCGGCATTCACCACCGAGCGTGTGAGTATCCAGCATGCCATTAAGAATGAGTCGCACCGCATCATGAACGTTTGGTTCCTGGAGTGCTCCGGTCATAAAAGCCATATATCTGACTTCATATCTCTCCAGCGCTTTACGGAAAAGGCTCTCTTTGTTTCCAAAGGTGGCGTAAAGACTCGGACGCGCAACGCCCGTCGCACGTGTCAGGTCATCAAAGGAGGTGCCTTCGTAACCGTTTTTCCAGAACACCACCAGGGCGCTTCTAAAGCGACCTCCGCGTCAAATTCGCGATGTCTTCCCATTTACCCTCCGATTCTATAACGGTCATTATGAAAAAATTGACGGGCTGCGTCCAACTTTGAAGTAATAATACTGTAACGATCAGTATTGAATTTTTTTTGCTGGCGCAGATGATAGCGTTTGGCCCGAAACAGAGAAGGGAAGAGCATGAACGAAGAGCAGCAAAACCAGCGCGTTGCCGTTGTTAAGGACTATTTTCGCAAACTTGACTCGGGCGATTCGTCAATGATGGATCTTCTGACAGACGACATTCAGATCTACTTTCCAAAGTTCGGTGTGGGATACGGAAAAGCTGAAGTGGCTCGCGCCGCTCAGGGAATGATGAGCACCCTGCAAAAGATCGAGCACGACTTCGAGCGGATGAATATTCTGGTTGCGGGCGATCATGTTGTCGTTGAAGGGTTTGAGAGTGGAATCAGCGCTAACGGAACGCCCTGGCCTGTAAAGGATCGCTCTGAAGGCCGTTACTGTAACGTTTTCCAGTTCGATGGGCTTAAAATTAAGCGGCTTCACATCTATACCGATCCCGATTTCGACAGCACGCATGAAGAGCGATTTTTGTGGCCAGCGGTCGGCATGACCCGTTCAGATGACATCTGATTGGTGAAGTGACATGCGTTCAGGATGGATCTCCATGCTGACGCAGCTGCTCACCTGTGCAATCACTATCGAGCTCTTTGCACTCTGGGCGCGGTTCCTGAAGCGTTTAAGCTCATACTCATGTTGAGAAAATCGACGTGCCTGAGAAGATATTTTAAGCGTTTTCTGCGCTCAGCCACAGCGGTATAACTGGGTTGAAATGCGAGCTTCAGGAGCCATCAAGCCCCAGCGTTTCACGACGCAGGAAGGCCCAGTCAATCAGAGCAGTCATTGATGGCCCAAGCGCTTTTCCCAGATCGGTAAGTGAGTACTCAACACGCGGAGGGACTTCGGGATACACCGTGCGTGTCACGATGCCATCCTGTTCCAGTTGCTTAAGCTGCTGGATCAGCATTTTTTGATTTACGCCCTCAATCCGGCGCTCCAGCTCGGAAAAGCGCAGCGGGCCTTTAGCGGCGAAAAGCTGACAGATAATAATTGTCTTCCATTTTCCTTCAATAATCTTCAGCGCCTCGGTGGTAGCCTGAGCCCACACCAGTCGTTGCTCCGGAATATCACAACGCCAGTCTCTTTCCATACTTACCTTCAGGTTAGTAACCCACTATTTTGTCGGTTCTTGTTGTTTATTCAGTGAATATATAGGGTATCTCACTTCATCACAGAATCAGGAGCGAAATATGAAAATCGGCATAATTGGCACAGGTAATATCGGTGGTACCCTGGCACGTAAGCTTAGTGAAGCGGGGCACAAGGTAAAAATCGCTAACTCACGCGGAGTTGATGGCGTGCGTGATTTCGCGGGTGAAATTAATGCAGAACCCACAGACATCAGGGGAGCGGTTACAGACGTCGAAGCCGTGATTCTCTCCATTCCGCTGCCGGCACTTAGCAGCCTGCCTGATGGGCTTTTCGATCACCTTCCATCCCATGTCCCGGTGATCGACACCAGCAACTACTATCCTGGCCTGCGCGATGCACCGATTACTGCACTGGATAATGGGCAGACCGAAAGCGAATGGGTTCAGGAGCAAATCGGGCACCCTGTGGTTAAAGCTTTTAATAACATCCTTGCCGACTCGCTCGCCGATCTGGGCCAGCCGCAGGGAAGTCGGGGTCGTCTGGCAGTTGCCGTAGCGGGAGATCATCCTGATGGTGTGCAGACGGCCATGTCACTGATTAACGACACCGGTTTTGATCCTGTGTTCTCTGGGACTATCGCTGAATCATGGCGTCAGCAGCCCTGCACACCTTGTTACTGCTGTGACTGGGAAGCGCCCGTGATGCTGCGAGCTCTGGCGTTGGCCAGAAAGGGCGAAGGGCTGACCCGGCTGCCACAGCTTTATGCCAGTTTCGCGACGCTGGGTGATGCGCCCTCTCATCAGGATATTATTGAAAATAACCGTGCCATAAACTGGCCGGTTTGAATTGCGTGGGAAGGATAATCTGTCTGCATTGCAGATCTGGCTAAGGTGACTTAATAATTCACTGATTTCGTATTCTTTATCGGCACTGCCATAATCATGATGCCGTTGAGGCTCGCGTCGGGTTCGCTTTAATCAATATCAGATAGCCACACTGTGTCGTTCAGGTGAGAGAAATCTCTGAGCAAACCTGACTGTGATAATCGACGGCCAACGGTTTATCCCCCGGCCCTTCTGATTATTCAGATATCGTCCTGTCAGATTAAAGCCCCGTTCCGGGGCTTTATCACTCTCATTTTTGACCCGACTTATTTCTGCATGACGCCACTATATCGTCAGAACTGACATATTCCCGGGTCTGAACACCTGTAATGCCCAGCATGGTTGAGAAAAGGTTGTCCTGAGAATATTTTTGCGTGGTGGCTTGCTGGCTCAGGCACTTGTAGTCCACGGCATAACGCTGCTGGTAATCGGGCGAAAGCCAGATAAGCAGCGGCACGCGAGTCTGGGCTTCAGGCGCGATAGCATAGGGCAGGCCATGCAGATAGACACCTTTCTCTCCCAGCGACTCACCATGATCGGAAAGATAAACCAGACTGGTCGTAAACTCCTCCTGATGGGCTTTGAGTAATTCAATCGCTTTGTCGACGATATAGTCCGCATACAGGATGGTATTGTCATAAGTATTAATCAGCTGGGCCTGAGAACACTCCTGAATCTGTTTGGTTTCACAGGTGGGCGTGAATTTTCGGAACGCCGGGGGGTAACGATGGTTGTAGGTTGGCCCGTGGCTGCCAATAGTATGCAGAACGATAAGACCATTGCCCTGAAGCTGTTTGATATACTCCTCCAGACCATGGAAAAGCACCTCATCATAGCACTCGCCTTTAATACACATTCCCGGAAGATTCAGGGCTGTCATATCCTGATTAGGGACCCGATCGCAGGCCCCTTTGCATCCCGCATCGTTCTCATTCCATAAAACACTCAGCCCTGCACGCTGAATAATATCCAGTAGCCCCTCCTGATGACTGGCCAGGGCATCATCGTAGTGCTTGCGCGGCATGTTCGAAAACATGCAGGGAACGGAGACCGCCGTGGATGTGCCACAGGAGGAGACGTCAGGAAAATAGACGACGTCATCTTCCGCCAGCAGTGGATTGGTTGGCCGTGAATAACCTCCCAGAGAAAAATTGGCGGCGCGTGACGTTTCACCCACAACCAGAATCGTCAGGTTTTTTTTAGGGCCGTTCAGCATGTGGGGGAGTTGATGCGCATCTTCGCCTATTTTCACCAGGGGAAGATTCGCCCGCTCGCGGTGATTATAGTAAGAGAGCGAGGCGGCAATAAAATTAGACGGACTCAGGGATTTCACCAGCTCGTGATTATTACGAAACAGTGAGGCGTAATCCTTATAAAACAACATGGCTATCACGGCTATCAACACAACAGAAATCACCAGACTTAAAGCGCGCTCAAGCACTCCTTTCCACACCGGAACCGACTTTTTAAACGCGGGCCAGAAGGCAAGTACAGCCATAAAAATGCCGGTAAAAAATATTACCACTATCATCTTAGGCGTCAGCAGCGCCATGCTTTCTGCTGGCGTGGTATCCACCATGTTGGTGATCATTGAACGGTCAAGAATGATGCCATAGTGCTGAATAAAGTACTGAGCCGTGGCAGAGACAAAGATAAATAGTGCAATGGTTATCCTGTCCAGCCAGAGAAATGAGGCAATAGTCACCACAATATTGATGACGCTAAAAGCCACAAGGGGCATGGAGAACAAAAAAAGAATATTTTTAAGCTCATTTAGCGGTATAAGTGAATATGCCTGCCGGTAAAAGGCGAGATTGAGAAAAACCGAGATATAAATTGAGAATAATATAATAAACGTAACGCGGTGCATCACGGGCTGACTGATTGTGAATCGTGGCATAAAGGTATTCCGTAACCTTGAAAAAATTGAGCCAATACAGATTATTTCTGAATTGATTAGTGATAATTAATAAAATTCATGTGCTGTGAACCACAGGTAGAAGAAGCTAATGACTATGATCATAGAAATTACCACTGTAAAACATTCACTTGATGATGGTCTGAGCATGACAGGTGCCTGGGAAAGAAAGGGTTCATAATTGTAAATGTTAAGTAAAAATTAACCTTTTGCTACAGTTTGTGCGGTTAACTTTTCTATTATGTGGTCGGGTTCACACTTTTACGGTGAAGATGCTGAAAAGGATAAGATAGGGGCGTGAGATAATTGAGACGCCAGAGAGCAGCTGTCGCCGAAGATAAGAACAGGCACTCACAGAATAAATTGTGTCAGTACCTGTTGATACTGCTCAGTACAATCTATGAGCCGCTGAATTCCCCAACTGAAAGTGGTGCATCGTAATAGTTAGCATGCGCAGCATTGCTCTACAGGCTTGTCCTTAAGCCTGAGAGATCCAGATTACTCTCCGGCGAGTGCGGTAATAAAGTCACGATAGGTATGCAGTGGGCGGCCAAGCAGTGTGACCAGACGTTCCCGGTCGCCCTCTTGTGGAATCATCCCATCACTGACGTAACGTTCAGCCATCAGCCGCATTTCATACGCCATCCAGCGCGGCATAAACTCCGCCATATTGGCTTCGAATACATCCGGATTATCTCCTCCATAAATTACCGGACGGCCCAGAAGCTGTTGCCAGGCTGCTGCTGCCTCTTCTCCGTTGAGCGTATCCGGCCCCACGAGATTGAGCGTTTCGACCGGTAATTCTTCGCTGGCCTGGTCGCGCCTTATCAGTTCAATTGCCGCTACTTCAGCAATATTCCGTGTTTCGATGATTACAGTTACGGATTATCAGACCTCTTTACGGCCCAGATAACGCTCTTTCATCAGTGACAGTTTTATGCCGATATCCAGCGCCGGCGATGGCGGCATAAAACTGGCCTTACCCAGCGACAGCATATCCGCAATATATGGGTTGTCCTGTTTCATCATGAAATCCGCCAGAAGACTGCCCGCCACGGTCTGTTTTGAAACACCTGCACCGTTACAGCCACTCGCCGTACAGATAAATTTGTTCAGCATGCCCCATTCAGGCGCGCTGTTTCGCGTAACGCTGATGGTGCCGGACCAGGTATGGGTTATCTTCACACTGCCCAGGGTCGGATAGACTTTATGAAATAAGCGCTGATGCAGCTGGGTTGCCTGCCAGGTCTGCGCGGCATTCACCTGACCGCTGAGTGCGGGTATTACGTGCTGGCGAATCAGGAAACGGCGGTCTGAGGTAAAACGGAAGGTTGCACCGGCAATCGCATTAACCGGCGTAAGCCCCCAGCTCTGCATGGGGGGCAGGGTGGCCAGTTGTTCATCCGTCAGCGGATCGGTAATGCTGGCGAAGGTCGCCATTGCTGCCTGACGCGAAAGTCCTGGTCGCAACTCTGGCGATAATGCGTTGGTGGCCAGCATCACCTTTGGCGTTTTGATGATGCCAAACGGTGTCAGCACTTCAGCCATGCTGCCGTAGCGAATCCCCAGCACTGGCGTATTATCGAAGCGTTGAATATTTTCAGGTAAAGAGTGTTTTAGCCCGGCGATCAACTGCGCCGGATTAACCAGCACACAGCCAGGTGTATATATCCCTTTGCTGTAAAAGCGCGTGCCGAGTTTAAGGTAAAGCTCCTCGCTGTCTGACATCTGCCATGGCTCATCCATTAAATCGAGCTGGCTGGCGTACTCTTTTAAAATACGATCACTGCCACGTTCAGCCTGGCAGTGATATTTACCGACCTGTTCCCAGTCGCAATGAAGATGATGCTGAGAAATAACCTGCTCCAGCTGACGAATGCCTTCCTGAAGCAGGTTACGGTAAGCGTTGGCCTTTTTTAATTCAGCGGTCGAACTGCCAATATTATGAGGCAGACCGATAACAAACCCGGAATTACGTGCCGATGCGCTTTCCCGTGTGCTGTGCGCGTCGACGATGATAATTTTCAGGCCAGGATTGATTTCAGCCATGCGGCGCGCAAAGGCAACACCTGAAAATCCCGCGCCGACGATAACCCAGTCGGCAGTGATATCCTCTCGCAGCATGGGCTGCGGCGTAAAACAATGCTCACCCGCAGGCCAGCCCAGTTGATTGTGATTAAATGGTATCGATGCGTAGCGCAATTCCCTGTGCCTTATCTAAAAAATAGAACAATTTTATAAGTCAAAGCGGGATATCTGTGCCAGCGATAATCTGACTATTGTTGATTTCAGACAAGTAAAATTCAGGTGGATGATTCTTGATTTAACAACCAAAGGTGGCGCGAATTTTCGAAGAAGAGATTATAACGCGACTGTTATGTGTTTTATTTGCTGGTGTCAAAGACCGAAACCAGTGATATGCAAAGCGGTATTCATAAAGCGCGAGCAGGGGAGAGCGAAACGGAACAGGTCACGCTGTTAACTGGCAATTTCGAGTGAGAATCAGCCCCTTAAACCAATGCATGCACGGCATCAAAGCGTTTTATAGATTTCAGCAATCACCTGCATCGTTGCCTCTTCTACGGTTCCTTCATTGCGACATAAAAACCAGCCGTGGTTGGTCATCTCCTGCTCGAACGCTCTGGTGCAAGCGACATGCTCTTCCAGCCGGTGAATCACTGTACTCCCCAGCCCACGCGATCGTGCCGCGGCTCGTTCCCATGAAATTTCAGGTGCGGTGATCACCCCGACATGCAGGTCTGGTACTCGTACGTTGAGTTCAATATTTTGCTGCAAAATCTCTGCAAAGGGCACCAGCCGCCGAAACGCGGCATCTGACGGATACCAGCGATCCATCAGGATAATGCAGTTCCCGGGCTGATTAGTGAGTACATTCTGTGAAATCCAGGCTCGGCTAACGGCAAAACGTTCACAAATTTCCCGTTCAAGATCCACTGAGGGATTTCTGGCGAGCCTGTTAACCAGCGCCATTGTTTCCGCCCTGAAGGGATCGCTTTTTTGCTCGCTAAGTCGAATCACCTTCCTGTTATCTGCTCTTAGCACTTGCGTAATGGACTCCAGCAGAGTGGTTTTACCGGTTCCCTTGGGCCCATCCAGAGAAACAAACAGCTGACGACTCATGCCTGGAATGAGAAGTGAGGAAAGATTTTTGTGAATCGTGCATCCGGTAAAAGCATCTTATTTTCCTGGTTTGAACAGCTGAACCTACATCGTTCTCTGTAGCAGTATGGCATGTCAGCGTGAGCATGATTTTAAACAAACACTGATAAACACGCTGGTAACGGTTCTGACTCACGAGTTTATAGAACAGGATGTTAGTCAGATAAGCTTAATAGTTGAGGCCTGTGCGGTGTAGTTTAAGGGAAGCGTCTGGAAAACGGAAAAGATCGTGCCTGTTCTGCCATTTACCCATTCAAACGCATGTCCTTAATCGCAATAACGAGCCCTCAAAGGCAGTCCCCCGGTACGTGCAGGAATCTGGCGAGTAGAAATTATCTATATTATGCTCATAAGCCCTTGTTAAATTGATCCTAATCCAATCCTGCCTAAGGTGGTTAAATGTCTGACGAAAGGGAAATCAAACTGGAGACTGCTTTAAAACTGGCGGCCGATCATCCAGCAGAACGACCTGAGTTTTACCGGGTACTGTTAGATTCATCGCTTTACGTCCTGGGTAGTTCCGGAGGGGCAACGGGTGATGGTGAGGTCGAACTAAAGGCGGGTGAGAATATCTCGATTCAGCACTGGGAAAAACCGGATGGAACGCCTGTCATTCCGGTATTCAGCTCGCTTGCCACCCTGCAGCGCGCCATCAGCCAGGAAAGTAAATACATGAAGTTGCCTGCCAGAGCCTTTTTTGAAATGACGCGGGGAGAGGGTGTGTTTCTTAATCCCAGCTCGGATTACGGAAAGGAGTTTGTGCCGGAAGAAATAGAAGCCATGCTGGCGGAAGGAACGGGTCGCCTGCCGCAGACAAGGGTGGTTGAGGAAGAAACACAGGTATTAGTGGGAGTACCTGCCGTTGTTCCGGACAGGCTTCTGAAAGAGTTATCTGCCTGGTTTGCAAAATGTCCCGGGGTCAGCCGTGCATTCCTGGTTTTAATGCATGACCCGTCAGTCGATGATAAACCGCATTATCTGGTGGGGGTGGAAATGAGCGGTGATGTGCAAGAGGTGATGCGTGGTGCGGGTCTTGTCGCAGCGGATACCTCTCCGGATGGGCAGGCGGTGGATCTGATGCGCCTTGGCCAGAACGACAAAGGTCTGGACTCACATATCAGGTCGCAGTTTACGCCATTCTATGTGCGGAGCATGAAGCAAAAACTAAAGGGCATGTTTGGACGCTGAACGGCTTCTGAATGTTGTCTTGTAACCAGCGTAGTAAATCGGGGGTGACTTTGATCTCCGGTTTCAACAGTGCCAGTGATAGTGACTGAAATAGGTGATCCAGGGCGGATTTATCTATGTCCGCTATGAGCGAGAAGGGGACTTTATGCTTCGGGCTTAATCAGGCGTAACAGAGCGGCCCTGCATATGCGCCTCGTCTATCTGAGTACGTGCGTGAAAGCTCACGCATCAAAGGCTCAGGCCTCGTTAAACCCCTCAATTCGTAAAAATTCTTATCAGCAGTTACCGATCACCGGGTAAATGAAAATCAAAAAGACCCACATTAATTGACGATTAGTGCGCTTAAGCACAGGATAATCCCTTTATAACTATACGTTGATTAAACAACATTAATCTTTCTTAATACATTCAAGTATCTTTACTATTTGCGTGAAAACTGCACTCTTTCCACAGTGTTACAAAGTTATTTTTCCCTCCGCATTCAGCCCGCTTATAACTTTATGGCGGTAACAAAAATAATACCGTTTATAAAAAGATTATTAAGAGGGATGAATATGAAAACACTGACAAGAAGACATTTTATGGCTTTTGCGGCAGGAGGAACGGTCGCGCTTGCGGCGGGTCAGGCCATGGCACATGACAACGGCGTAAAGACGTTTCCGGCAGGGAGCGGAGGACGAGATCCCGGACCACATGACCCTATTCGTGAGGCTGAAAGTCCGGACATCGTAAATCCGCCCGTTACCGACAGCGGAACGCTGCCAAACCTTCGCTTTTCTTTCAGTGATGCGCACGTACGCAAGGGAAGCGGTGGCTGGACGCGTCAGGTGACGCAGCGGGAGCTGGGCATATCTACGACGATTGCGGGTGTAGACATGCGCCTCAATGCCGGAGGTATTCGCGAACTGCACTGGCATAAAGAGGGGGAGTGGGCTTACATGACTTATGGCAACGCGCGGATTACCGCTTTTGACGCCAGCGGAGGATGGTTTGTTGATGATATCGCTGCAGGTGACCTATGGTATTTTCCGCCCGGTATTCCCCATTCGATTCAGGGTCTCGGTCCCGACGGCTGTGAATTTTTACTGGCTTTTGACGACGGAAATTTTGATGAGGATAGCACTTTTCTGCTGTCAGACTGGTTCAGGCATATTCCCCCGGAAATTCTCGCCAAAAACTTCAGGGTTCCGGTATCTTCATTTTCTCACCTGCCTTCACCTGATGATGAGTACATTTTTGCCGGCAACGTTCCGGGCAGCCTGGAATCAGACAGTATAAAAGGCGGGGTGAAGTCGAAAATCCGATTTACCCACAAGATGCTGGCTCAGGATCCGGTACGCGCGCCGGGAGGAACCGTCAGGATTACGGATTCATCCAATTTTCCGGTTTCAAAAACGATTGCTGCCGCACTGGTGGAAATTGAGCCAGGCGGACTGCGCGAGCTGCACTGGCATCCTAACAATGATGAATGGCAGTATTACCTTGAAGGAGAGGGACGGATGGGGGTCTTTGCATCATCCGGTCAGGCAAGGACTTTTGACTACCGCGCCGGCGATGTGGGATATGTTCCTTTTGCTATGGGACATTACATCGAAAACACCGGTAAGGGACCACTGCGTTTTCTAGAACTTTTTAAAAGTGATTACTATGCCGATATTTCGCTTAACCAGTGGCTCGCCAGTACACCAGCTGAACTTGTCCGGCAACACCTGCATCTGGATGAAGAGTTTATGAACATGCTTTCACTTAAAAAGAACCCGGTGGTGAAGTAACTGGTTCAGTCGTTACCTGATTAATAAGGATTGACGCTGACTTATTCCTGTTTAAATTAAAGTGTCCGCTTTTAGCATAAAGCGGACACGTATATCGGTAATGCAATTTCCCACCTGCCACTTAAAATGGTGCAATAGCATCATCATTGCTCTTACAGGGATGGGGAATTTGTTACTAAACTGAGACAGCAGGGCAGTTAAATCATCAGGAAGCATCTGCTATTAACAGGGGACATTTCCAGATTTTACCTGGTAGCCAGACATGAAAACGAAGTTTAGCTTATGTCTATCCAGCATCAACTATTCACTTTTTCCTGACAATACGTCGTTGAAGTCAGTAAAGGTTAATTGAGCCGATGCCCGGACTCTTGCAAAGAATGGTACTTTTTATTTTGCCAGCAGAAATAATCTGTTTTCAAAACCGAATATTTAATCTGGCTGTGGTTATGCCCTTTATTGTTGCTACGAATTGCGTTTAATGCGTTGAGTGCCGGCTCTGCCTCAGCACCTTTATTGGCGCTGGCCGTTGCGTGCCTGAAATAAGTAAAGCGTCGCTTTATTTCCAATGGCATTGCCTACTTAATAACTGGTATATAAGGAGATTTCCATGGCATTTTCAGGAACGGGCCGCGCCACGGTCATATCGCTGAAAAGCGGTCACCCATTGTCTCAGTCCACTGAAGGAAAATCACAATCTATTCTGAGCGAACCCGCTCTTATCACGCTGCAAAGCTCACCTTCTCAGATTTCTTCTTTTCAGAAACAGGGTGACGATCTCATTCTTAACCTGCACGAGAGCGATACGCTTCGCTATCAGAATTTCTTTACTGAGGTTGCAGGCCAGCAGAGTAAAATGCTTTTCCAGCAGGGAAGTTTATTTCAGGAGGCACAGTTCAGCACAGACGTTTCCGGCGATGCTCAGACTGTCACCACGCTGACACCTGTCTGGCAATCTCCAGCTTCTGCAACAACTCCAATGCCATTCCCTGCCAGTCCAGAGTCAGATCCCGCGTTATCAATCGTAGAGTCTACCCAAAGCCAGATTCTGATCCCGTCAGGCACGCCGTTAAACGGAGCAGCTGTCGCCCTGAGGGCGACGACCAGCGAAGCTGATTCAACCTTAACGCTTACGCCCCAGGTTGAGTCAGCAACAGCTTCAGATGCCCCCGCCACCTCCGACGCTATGAAGGCCAGCGCCATTCCATTACCGGCGCTGACTCTTGATCCGGTTACCGGCGACAATGCGGTCAGTTACCAGGAGGGGATATACGGCATTATCTTCACCGGCTCCGCCGCCCATCTCCCCTCCGGCACGCCGGTTGAACTGACCCTTGACGGCAGAACCTGGCAGGGCAGCGTCTACCAGGATCAGTGGCAGGTTCAGCTCTCTGACAGCGACGTGAAAACTATCAAGGATGGCAACTATACCATTCAGGTCAGTGCAACGGATCTGAATGGAAACAGTACCAGCCTCAGCCAGAATCTGCTGCTGATTACCCACTACAACAGCAGCAACCCAAAAGTCACCGTTAACGACATCACACTGGCGGATGCGGTCCAGCATGACGGTCAGACCTGGTACGTTATCAGCGGCACGCTTGAAGCGCCGCTGCCGCTTAAGACTTTTGCGGTGCAGGTTTCTGATACCTTCCACTGGAATTATGCCGTGGTAGAGGCAGATGGCAGCTGGCGCGCGGAAATCAGCGCGTCGGAGCTTTCCCAGGGCGGCAACTTCTTGTCGTTTGGCGTGCTGGATGGTGCCGGAAACTGGTTTGAGCAGAGTGGCAATGTCACAGCCGACCTTATTACGCCCGTTGAAGGCGGCAATGGGGTTCCGCCGGTTATCGATGACAATCCAACGGATGGTGGCAATACGCCACCCGCCGATGGTGGCACGCCGATTCCGCCTGTCAGCACGCCCCCTTCTTTAACCATTAACAGTTTTACTGGTGACGGCGTGTTAAGCGCTGAGGAGAAGCTCTCCCCACAGACGTTCAGCGGCACCACAGCGAACCTCGCCGCAGAGAGCACGCTGACCATAATGCTGAACGGTCAGACCTATACCACAACGCTGGCCGCTGACGGCAGCTGGAGTGTTACCCTGCCGTCTGCCGATCTGCAGGTGCTGCCGGAAGGGTCTAACCACATCAGCGTAACCTTTGAAAACAGCGTTGGCGGTACGACCACCGCAAACAAAGTCATTACCGTAGAGGCGTCAGCACCGCCATCAGACGCTATCCCGCCACAGCCGACTATAGACACGCCGTTTGTCGACGGGTTTATGAACGCACATGAACGCTTCGAGCCTGTTACGCTGAGCGGCTCCACTGGTGTGACCGGGGCGGGCCAGAAGATCGATCTGACCGTAGATGGTGTTCACTATGCGGGCGCTGTGGACAGTCTGGGCAACTGGCTTGTCTCACTCTCCACCGGGCAGCTGATGGAAGCAGATTTAGCCGAGGGGAGTCATTCCGTTACGCTGACCGCCACCGATCGCTGGGGCCAGTCCGGTATTACGGAGACGACGTTTATTACCGATACGCAGGATCCTCTTGTCACGATTAATACACTGGCAGGGGACGGGGTGATCGATAGTCATGAAATCAGCAGCCCGCTGGTGATCTCTGGCAGAGGCGAAGCCGGCAGCACGATTGAAGTTAATTTTGGGGCCTCCCACTGGAGCGGCATCGTCGATCAAAATGGCCAGTGGCAGTTCTCAGTTCCCGCGGAAACGCTGCAGGGAATGGAGGAAGGGAGCTACCGTGCTATTGCTGAAACAACCGACGAAGCGGGAAACAAAGGTTATGCCTCAGCAGGCGTGCAAATCTTCGCTACTGAGGCGTTGCCGCAGCTGACCCTTGATCCGATCACCGGCGACAATGCGGTCAGTTACCAGGAGGGGATATACGGCATTATCTTCACCGGCACTGCCGCCCATCTTCCCTCCGGCACGCCGGTTGAACTGACCCTTGACGGCAGAACCTGGCAGGGCAGTGTCTATCAGAATCAGTGGCAGGTTCAGCTCTCTGACAGCGACGTGAAAACTATCAAGGATGGCAACTATACCATTCAGGTCAGTGCAACGGATCTGAATGGAAACAGTACCAGCCTCAGCCAGAATCTGCTGCTGATTACCCACTACAACAGCAGCAACCCAAAAGTCACCGTTAACGACATCACGCTGGCGGATGCGGTCCAGCATGACGGTCAGACCTGGTACGTTATCAGCGGCACGCTTGAAGCGCCGCTGCCGCTTAAGACTTTTGCGGTGCAGGTTTCTGATACCTTCCACTGGAATTATGCCGTGGTAGAGGCAGATGGCAACTGGCGCGCGGAAATCAGCGCGTCGGAGCTTTCCCAGGGCGGCAACTTCCTGTCGTTTGGCGTGCTGGATGGCGCCGGAAACTGGTTTGAACAGAGTGGTTACGTCACAGCGGATCTGACTTCTCCGGTCAGTGATAACAGCGGCGATCCGTTGCCACCGGTCACCCCCGATAATCCCACCGATGGAAGCAATACTACGCCAGTGGTCGATATTCCAGGTCAGCCTGCACCTGAAATTGATACGCCATTTGGTGACGGCTGGCTGAACCGTGCGGAGAAAAAAGAGGGCTCGATGCTGACCGGCACAACGGGCGTCACCGGCAGCGGTCAGACGGTATCGGTGATTATTGGTGGTAAACATCACAATGCGGCAGTAAGCGACGACGGTCACTGGAGCCTGCCACTGGCGCCGGGGACGATGAAAACAGGTTTCGGCAAGGGGCAGCATGACATTGTCGTGACTGCTAGCGACGCGGCTGGCCATACGGCTACGATAACGACCAGCTATCAGGTGGATGTCTGCGCACCCAAAATCGCTTTTACTCACCTCACAGAGGGGCAGCAAATCAACCTTGCCTCCAGCCATGATCAGCATGTATCAGGTACGGGTGAAGCCGGTGATATTGTTACTGTCAGGCTTGGCGACCACCAGTGGCAAACCAGTGTGACCAGCAAAGGCACGTGGGCCGTGCAGCTTGAAACGCTGGACGCACTCACGCCTGAACCGGGCGAGCACAGGATTACCGCAACTATTCGTGATGCTGCCGGAAACGTTAACCACGTTTCGCAAAACGTCGAGCTTTATATGGCCGAGCCGCAGCCGAAGCTGAGTATTGCAACCGCAGCGCAGGACAACCTGATCAATGCCACAACTGTGAACAGCAGCAACACAGAAGATGGCAGCAATTCGGAAAGCCATAGTGCTATCACACTGGAGCACGCGTCTCTTCATCCTGATATGGCTGACAATCTCCATCTCTCTGGAACAGTAAACAGTGAAACGCTCTCGCTTTTATATTCAAATCTGCACACCAGCCTGAACGGTGCTGCCGATGACGATTCGTTTCAGCTGAATGGTGCGCATGAGGCGTTTGATTTTGCCACGCTTGGGCTGAGATCAGGCAACGCTGAGGTCATTAATCTGGGCGCTTTCAGCAGTAATAGCGTCAATCTGGGGCAAAAAGAGCCGTTGCCAATGAACGACAATGCGAGTGAGGCGCCGACGATAAAAGACGCGGACGGCAATGTGGTTACGCTAAGTAACATTGAAGGCGGCGTCTGGAGCGAGGATGGGCAGCGTATTAGTAACGGTCAGCAGTACGACCTGTATCACAATGCCTCTGCCAGCCATGAAGGTTCGCTGGCTGATATCCTGATGCAACATAATCTTCACTTACAACTGGCTTAAATCAGATGGCCGGGGCGGATTTTCTTCCCTGGCCATTTTCCGCAATTAAGATTGCCAGTGAAGCGCATACGAGTGCCCAGCGTAGCTATTCTCTAATGGCGTGCGAACCTACGCTGCCGGTATAGGGAAGACTGACGTCAGGCTAATTTCCGCTATGAGCGAAAAGCGGACATTATAGGCAGATAAAATTCTGCTTTCCCAATACATTGATAACTACCAGATATATTGAACGATGCAGTTCAGATCTTTAGGTAAATAATCAAAAGCATAACCTGTTGAGAATCGATACTACATCTCGGTATCACTTTCTTAAGATGTTGATAGATGGGCGCGTGTAAACAGGAGAAGGATGATGATTTCAAAGGAAAATGCAGAGCATTATTTCTGGGGCGACAATTGCGATGGTTGGTATCTGGTAAACCGTCAGGATATGCTGGTTATTCATGAGAAAATGCCTGCCGGCACTTCTGAAAAGCGACACTTTCACTCCGTTTCCAGACAATTTTTCTTTGTTCTCGATGGTGTTCTTTCAATGGAACTGGAGGGTAAGATGCATAATATTAAAGCCCTGCAGGGGCTAGAAATTCCACCGGGGTCAAAACATCAAGCCAGAAACGACACTGAGTTTCCTGTAGAGTTTATTGTAATTTCGCACCCAACGACGCGAGGAGATCGTTCTGACCTTCCTTCATCCTGCTGACGAATTATGAACACCGCAATGGCTTGTCTTAAGGTAAGGCCTGCGCGCCAGGTGTTAACTTAACTGAGTATTTGCAACGCCTGCTTCAGGCACAAACCTGACCTGCATTCCGGTAGGTCCGCTATGAGCGAAAAGCGGAACATTAAAAATAATGACATTGCTCAGACCCCATTTCCGCAGCTGACTAAAGTGAAAATAAAATGAACAAAAGCAGTCTTAAAGCGTTTTCCCTGTTACGTGTTCTGACGTTGACGTGTGTGCCCATGTTTTTACTGGGTTGCGCCAGTGCACTTTGCCCTTTTGGCACCACTGAAGGCACGGTACCGGACTTTAAAAATAGTTACTGGAGATCCACAGATAAAAAACCGGCTAAGACTAATGAACAAGTCCTGGAGGAATGCACCCATGCTGCCGATGCTGAGGAGCAACGGCTTTCGCAGATCTATCTGCAGATGTGTAAAACCGGACGTTTAACCGCAGAAAATCAACAATTTGCACAGAAATTACTCGGCAATCCACTCTATTCTGGCCTGGAACCAGTAAAAGCCGTCCCCCAGCATCAATCAGATGATTCAGTTGAAGCTCAGCTGAAATGGTCGATGTCTTATAGCGATAATCCTCAGGAGTTCAAAGAAAATTGTGGCTCTTACATTGAAAATAACGCAGCGGAACGGTCCAGCACCATGCTGGGTTTACAGGCGGGCCGTTACAAAGAGCAGGTTTTTAAACAGTGCATGGCAGAAAACCATATGGCGCTCATTGTTCCAAAAACTGAATTCAGTCAGTGCAAGTCGATAGGGTGGTAAGCAACCACAGGCCTGACCTCTATACCAGGCAAAATATAATGTGTCCGCTAAAACTCATCATCTATTTATGTCTGTAAACCGGGTTCATTAGCCGTGCCCAGCACACCGGGGTTTTTAAACCTGCGCCACCAGACAAGGAAGCATGGGAAGATGAGAAAATGATTACACTGAAGATTTACGCTCCGTACCCCAAAGAAACAGTGTTATGTGGGCAGATATAAAATTAAATGCGGGCTATGCTGCAGAATGCATGATCCCGGAAAAGCATTAATTATGTTGAATAGCGTTCATGCCAGGCGGCGCGCTTGCCGTTTACCTTCGGTCTGCACTATCTGATGTGATACCAGGATAGCGGTTAAAGGGAATAACACATGAAGTCAAACCATAGTATCTTTGTCAGGATAGGGTTAATTATTGGAGTGTTTCTGATTTTTATTTTCTTAAAATATATTTTCGATGCAAGTCGGCCAATGCAAAGCGATGTGCGTGGCAGGCCTGTCCTTAATGTCTGTAGCGAATCTGTTCATGGTAAATTTAACCAGAATGGTGAGAGAGATAACTTATTTCAGGTAAGTCAGCAATGTTCAAATGATATACGGCCTGTTTTCAGTAACTATGTATCCATTAAGAACAATATTTACTGGGTGAGTAAAATTAATTACGAACACTCTCCCTGCATTACTGGGACGGGCGATACTTCAGGTTTAATTTATAACATCACTTCCTGGGGTTGCTTAACAGCAAAGCCCATGCAGTTCAATAAAATAGAAAAGCGCGATCTTTATTTAGTGGCTAAATACTCCTCTACGTTTCGACCGGTTAATTACGTTAAGACTACCCGGCCATACTGGCAATCGGAACAATTAGCGAGCTACGCGCAAGATGAATCGTCTGTATATTTCCGGAGCGAGAAGATAAAAGAGGTTAACCCGGAAGATTTCCAGGTTATTTTTCCATTTGGAAAGGATGATAAATGGCGTATTTACAATGTCTTCAAAAGTAATGGCTCAACCTATGTCGGTGGCTATAATGTTAGTGATTTAGATCTGAGTAAATTTCATCTTCTTTCTGTTGTCTCCTGTCCGGAGCATGGGCTCACCAGATGCACGGGATATAGCAATCCAGATACCTTTTTTCGTGCGGGAAACTGGGGGCGCGGAGTGATTGGTCACATCGGGAATGATGTCATCTTTTTACAGCCTGAAGTGATCAGTCGCTTCTCAAATATGGCTTCACCAGACATGTTTATGTTTGCGTCATCCGAGCGTATTTATCTTTATAGTTACAGTAAATTTTACGAAGTGGTTGAAGGTGAGACAGGATTACAAAAGAAACTTGTCGAGATGGATAAACAGTATTTCGAGCAGAATCCATGATTATCTGGCAGGCAAAATGTGATCACGTGCTGCCACGTAAACATTATCTAATTAATATCCAGATGAGTCTGTAATTAAAACTGCTCACAGGGGGGCTGGAAAACATGGGGATTCCGACACCCTGGACTCACCTGTTTCCATATGTCTGGCTGAAAAATGATACCATTAGCTCTTTTCATTAACGGTCCTACTGCACCGATCCTGATTGATATAATACGCATTAATCCCAGTAAACCAGATAAGCAAGTGCGGCAGCTGAACAGAAGGCATAGGGGCTTAAAAGCAAAATATCCGAATAAGGCGTTTCACATATCCTGATAACAGGCCATGCCAGTACAACCAGCCACATGAAGAGCGCAGAGCACACGATAAAAAAGCTCCCCTTCAGGGCAGCGTCAGGATAAAATCGCTTTGAAATCATCGCTAATGGCATGCCGATTATCATTGAGCCCATCGTGGTGCCAATAATACTCACCATAACGATGAAAAAATAAGTAAAAATTAAACCCATTACGGGTGTACTGCTTTTTCCCAAGGAAAGATAGGTTAAAACCAGTAATGAACCCACGACACTACTAAATATTGCTGATATCACAGATATCCTAATCCAGTTGTCGTCAATAATGTTCGGCATAATTTTCTCTATGTCTGAGCAGCTATATTGATGCAGCTTACTCGCTTAAATTTTCGGCACGAGGCTTGATCGCAAAACAGGATGCCGGCGCAGCATCCTTTTGCCGACCTGTGACGGGCATCCGGCAATTAGGACATTAAGGCCGCCTGCCAGGTTTTTGGGGCAGGTCAGTGAGCGTCTCACATCCTTAAGGCTGAATCACCTTACCCTGCTCATCAAGCAGATCCGTCAGGAGTGCTGTGCCATCGCTTCCCACCCGAAATGCCCCGTAACGCGCCTGCGCGAATCTGTCGGCATGACCTTCCTGAAAGAAATAAGCGTTAGTACCGACGGTCAGCGAGCCATAATGTTGATGGTATTTTACCCGTAGCTGATTCGGCTGCAGAGGTTCACCCTGATCAAAACGGGCCTGAGTCGCATGACGCTGCGCATCGAGGTCAACAATCAGGGTTCCGCTGGTGGGCAGGCATGACGCTGACAGGGTCGCGCCACAGGACTCAGCCTGTTGATACAACGTCAGTTCCAGTGGGCGGGTGAGGGCATAATTCAGCGCCATGTAATCACCCTGCATCAGGGATCGCGGATCAACCGGGGCAAGAGGCAAAATCATGACCGCACCTTGCTTCAGCAACTGCTCTTTTTGCCAGATGCTGACATTGACGGCTATCAGCGCCAGCGCTATCACAGCGCCAGCCAGCCATCGGCTCTG
Source organism: Pantoea sp. EKM21T (assembly GCF_011800405.1). NCBI lineage: Bacteria > Pseudomonadati > Pseudomonadota > Gammaproteobacteria > Enterobacterales > Erwiniaceae > Pantoea > Pantoea sp. EKM21T. The sequence continues at coordinate 504,653 of NZ_JAALFV010000003.1, read as the reverse complement.
TTTATGCATTCTCACGGGCACCTCCGATTTGTGCAGGTAATACTTTTTTGACTCCCCATGCCAGCCCCAGTAAAACCAGACCGCTGACCAGCAGCAGCAGGGATTTCTGCAGCAGAATTACCTCCAGGAAGTAATACCAGCCAATGACATACAGCACCATGAAACTGCCACTGACCACCAGCAACCCCAGACTTCCCTGATAACGTGCCATCAGAATTAACCACAATCCCAGCCCTATACCCGGTGCATAGAGGGCGGCAGCCCCGCAGATAAGTGCAGCGGGCAGCGTGATAATCGAAAACAGCGGCTGGTTGTGCCTTTTCTGACTGAGCGCACTCAGCACTAAGCCAGCCGCGATCCCTGGGCCAGTCGCAGACTGAATCGTGGAAAATTGCGATGCTGACCAGAGGAAATCCGTTAGATACGCCGCGTTTATACCGAGGAAACTCAGCAACATCAGACCACACGGGATGCCATACAGCAGAGGATGTACCGCGTCAGCATACGGCCCTGCCTGTAAACTCAACTGATGACTGACAGTCCACGTCCACAAAAATATGACCGCCGCCACCAGTACGGACACAACAAGGCGTGCAGCCATCGGAGACAGGCAGATCCGGGTCAGAGAGTAGCCCGCCAGCACCAGGAAAAAGGTCAGGGCAGTGATGGCCATAAACCGAAAAGTGCGGTCGGGCATAGCCATCGCCATTGCGGCCAGGATCGGCAAGGCAGTCAGTGAACTCAGCATAATAAAGCTGACGTCATTGCTCTGAATTTGCAGCAGAACACCGGTTATCAGCCCGCACGTTGCCGCAATCGCCCATGCCAGCCCGAGGTGATGTTTACCGTCACGCTGACTGCTTAACAGGCCACGTGCAATGGCGGCAAGCAGCAGCGAAGGAATAATAAGGGTGGCAGCATTCGGGTCTTCCAGCAGATCAGTGGCATAGAGCATCAGTATCATCAGTAACAGAATGATGATCGCTGCCACCCAGCCTCCGACGCTTAGCGCCAGCCTCAGATACCAGGGCAGGTCGGATGCGTGACCGCGTTGCTTAATTTCCTCAACCTGCGAGGCGCTCAGCAAACCGTGCTGACGCAAAGTGTCTGTCAGTAAGGTCAGCCTGGCCGGAGCCAGATCAATTGGCCCCTTTTCAACCAGTTTGCGTTGCCATTTCAGCAGAATTGAACCATTTACCGCCACCCAGAACGCCATCAGGATGCCGGTCAAAAACAGATCACCCGTATCGTAGGCTAAAAGAAATAACTGCATAATTAGCGCACAGCCAACAATGGTCAGGCTGGCGATGCCCAGCGTCAGCATGCATAGATCCGGATAGCGGTAACGGTACAGGTAATAACCTGCCAGCAGGGTGATCACCCAACCGCCCGTGATATAAGGAAGGTGGTCACCGCCGGCCCAGTCAGAGAGGTTCCCGGCCACAATGGCGGTCAGCTGAAGCAGTAAAAATCCCGCCATGACTCGCGAGAACCAGCGGCTTGCCAGCCAGCTCTCGGGCTGATGCGTTATCGCGCGCCACGCCAGCGCTTCCCTGACAATCAGGCAGGCTGCCAGCAATGCCAGATATCCGCAGAGCACAGCGGTCGGAAGCCTGGTTAAACTGTCAGACGCGGCGAGATCCAGCAGTGACGACGGCAGGGTGTTGTAATAGAGCTGGAATGCCAGGTTAGCGACCAGCCAGCTGCAAAACCACAGGCTGTTTTGCCGGGCAATCAGCGCCAGCGGCAGAAGAACGTATAACCAGGCCCGGAATAGCTCCCAGCTGTCAGCACCGGTCTGATAAATCTGTCCATACAGCGCAAAAAGGGCACCGAAGCTTAGCCCTGTCGCCAGTAATGCGTTGCGTGCCAGCGTGCTGTACCAGCGCCACCAGACAATCACCGCCAGCGCGACGATCAACAGCTCGGCCAGGGCAAATTTCGCCATTTTCGGCAGCCAGGCCCAGTTCCAGGCAATAAAGAACACCGCTCCGGCAACCAGTGATAGTAATCCCAGACAGGAAAGAACCGGGATAAGAAACTGACGCCACTGAGCATCTGACGGTCTGATTCCACAGAAAGCAAAGATACGCTGGCAGGTCTCCGGGGTCAGGTTTCCTCCTTTCAGCAGGCGTGCGATCTGGCGACAAAGATACTCTGCCGTCCGTGATGGCATCCCGGTGATGCCATCGGGTGCAAGCTCCCTCATTCTTTCCCTGCCTCTGTTAACGGTATGACTTTGATGATGAAGTTAACGGCTGTTCTTCCCTGCGATCAATCCGCGTGTCGGTCAGTGACGCTCTGCTGAGCGGCCGATAATTTTGCTGAACAAATGTAAACATCTTTTCCAGGATATAACAGCGTAAATTAAAGGCGAGGGGGGAACTCTGCGCAATCTGCCGCATTATTGTGATCAAGTAGTGTCGCGGCCGTATTTGTGCTGCGTGAACATGACATCCGCCCCCGACGAACGCGATCCCCGCAGGCAGGCTTTACTGCTGTACTCTCAGAGGTACCGCATCACCCGCATTGCTGAAAGGTAAGAAGCGTAAAGATTATCGGGTGACCGAGCAGGGGACGCTTACGGTTGATGATAAGTTGATTGCCAAGACTATTGGCCAGAAGCCTTTAAAGAAACCGCAGTCGGACAGCAAATTGTGGATTGTTAGCTGCCTGAACCGCTGAAATAAACGATTTCCTGAACCGAGGTTTCACCCCTTTATCGCAGGTGATGATGAGACACGGCGTAATACTTTTACCCTGGCCCGTCGCGCATTGATTCAAAGGGGTGAGTTCCTGAGTGGAAAAGCGCATACGCTACCGGACGCCGCGCCGTATTGGGCGAGCGTGCAGAAAACCGCCCATTCGCTGAATCGGATTGCGTCAGTTGCTATGCTGGCAGAGGTCCAAAGGCGCGGTATGAATCCACCAGTGAATCAAAAAGCGAGATATCTGAGCGACTTCTGGCGATAAGCTGGGCACCAGCAATGGCCGTGAAAATTGCACGTGCTCTGGATTCACTCTCACCTGAATCGCACACCTTCGCAGCCACCAGCAGTTTGTTCAGCCATGCAATGTTCACATCAGCAAACTTCTGTATTTCTGCATTCATTTCAGGAGGTAAGGTATCTTTTTCAGCGCCCATGAAACTGCCCAGGCAGAGACGATTTTCGGCCTCAAGTGATCTTCGGAAGATTTCAGGAAAGCGACGCAGCGCGTCAATGGGTGATGGGCTTTCTGATTCGATCATCTCGAGTGCGAGCGCACCGTCCTCCCAGTATCGTCTGGCAACGGCAATACCCAACTCGGCTTTGCCTGGAAAATAGTAGTAAATACTCGCCGCTTTGATACCCACATCCTGCGCGAGGTCGCGGAAATTCAAACCGTTATAGCCCTGAGATTGGGCAATTTTCCTGGCCGCCTGCAAAATGGCTTCCCTGGTGTTGACGCTCATCTTGATGCCTTTGGTATTGGGATGATCTCTTAAATAGAGAATGCTAATTTACAGCAAACGCTTACCGGGTGACAGGGTGATTGCCATGGAAAACAGTAAGTTCAATGCATCCAGGGTGCTCAGGCAGACGTCATTGCATCATGGTTTAGCAAGTAACATCGACAGCCGACGCTATCATAAGCACTCTGGTCACCGGGAAAGTCAGTAGATAACGAACCCGGCGTACCGGAGTTTACATCGAGTGGCGCTATTACCGGGCTGGCGAATCCAGCTCAGGAATGCCGCTGTTGCGATCGGCGTAGGCCGCCTGGAAGGCAGGACGTTTTGTCCAGCGCTGCCAGTAGGCATCTAAGAACTCAAAACGCTCGTCCAGTGGAGTGGCATTGACCGGGAATTTCGAGAAGGCGATCGCGGTTGCCAGAGTAATATCCGAGAAGGTCGGCGCATCGCCGCCGAGCAGCCATTCGCGGCCGTCTGACAGATGGCGATTAACCAGCGCGGCGTGAGCCAAAGCTTCTTTACGGCAGTGTTCACCCCAGGCCTCATTTTTGGTCAATTCCAGCTTGAAGCCGAGGCCGGTGTGCAACACGTGGAACGCTGTAACGATGCGGTACAGGATATGCACCCACACCCGGTTATCCCACATATTATCCAGCCCCTGTTCCAGTGCTGTTTCTCCCATAATCTTGCGGCCCGGATACTCCTGATCAAGATAGCGAACGATGGCAGCCGTTTCAGAAATATAACTCCCGTCAGCGAGTTCAAGGGTAGGCGTTTCGCCCCACGGATTCATATTTAAATGTCGCCAGCCACGCTGCTCTCCTCCAGGGGACATGTCATAGATGGTCTCGGCAAACTGGTCAGCGATGCCCTTTTCATGCATGAAAAGCCGCAGGCGCTGTGGATTAGGAAAGGCAGAAGGTGATGTAAAAAGCTGAAGTTTAGCAGTCATGGTCGATCCTACAGGTTGATGGTTGGGATATCTAACTAACGTTAGGTAGACAAACATTAGCGGGCAAATCAACACCCGTCAACCCCGGTCTAACACTTGTTAGTTTAATTTTTTGGTGACCTTCATGCTTGATACGTTATTTCAGCGGAGGCATAGCTGAAGGAGGGGGAAAATGACGCCGGAAGGTTGAAAAATGCAAATGAGTGGAGAGGCTCGATTCAAACGGGTTTTCAGGTGAGTTGCATTTTTGCAATTAATGTCGACTGGTTGCCATTCGGGCTGCTGGCCAACAGGAAGAGCCGGCTGATAGTCCGGAAGCGCAAGGGCCACGGGGTGAGTTAGTAGCGGTTAGATCAACCCATGAAGCCGACTGGTGTCGGCATCATCACTGGTCACAAAAATGAGCGGCCGCTGTGAGCGAAAAGCGGACGTGGGGATTTCAAATACCTTAAAACTGCATGTAAAAAGTAACAGGATCGGAAAAAGACTGTTTCATACAGCAAGCATTCTGTATTGACTCACTTAACTCTGATTTCTTTCATGTTCGATAAGCCACTCTTTACGCGATATGGCTCCACCATATCCGGTCATTTGGCTATTTTTACCGATAATTCTGTGGCACGGAATCACAATCGCAATCCGGTTGGCACCATTCGCAGCGGCAACTGCTCGTACAGCGCCAGTTTTATTCAGTCGCAGCGAAATATCCTGATAGTGTGAGGTCTCCCCATAAGGAACAGTACGTAGTGCATCCCAGACGGACTTTTGAAAATTACTGCCCGGGGCGTCCAGTAAGAGATCAAAGTGACGACGTGTTCCGGCAAAATATTCGCTGATTTCTTTTACTGTCTGCCGGGTATGACTGTTTTCTCCTGTGACAATCCTGGCGTTAAGTAAACTCTGAATGTCGCGAAATTCAGTTTCTAACATCCGGCGATCGGTAAACTCCAGCAGGCAGACTCCCTGCTCTGTGGCACATACAAACATAGGTCCCAGCGCAGTAGTAAACCGGTGAATGACTATTACCTGAGTGGTTCGAGTCGGAGCTGCGCCAGTTAGCCGCTTGTAGATGTAACCAAAGCCGCTCAGGGATTCGTAGCCATTGTCCAGCGCGACGTCAGTTGCTGCACGTCCGCTTTTCAGCTCCTGAAGGGCAATATTGACCCGCTGCATTCGCTGGAAGGCCTGAAAAGTGATGCCGTGATGTTGCAGGAACCATCGCCGCACTCGCTCCGGGCTGATTCCATGCTGACGAAGATCCGCGTCGGATACACGGGATTTAATATCGTGCCTGACAAGCGCAAGCGCCTGTTCGACAAATAATGGCGCGCTGTGCGCGTTTTCAGCAGGTCTGCAGACTTTACAGGGGCGAAAGCCGGCCGCCAGGGCAGATTTGGCATCTTTATAAAACTCTACATTTTCACGTTTGGGCTTTCGCGCCCGGCATATCGAAATGCAGAATACGCCAGTCGTTCTGACGCCAGCAAAAAACACACCCGTATATTCTGAAGCGCGTTCAAGTAATGCCTGATACCAGACGTCACAAAGATTCTTATCGATAACCTTCATTAACAAAAAGTCCTTCAAATGTCTGATGCAACCGGATCGCATGCATTAAATCAGTCAGCTTTGACTGAATGGCCGAATGAACAAAATTACCCATAGAAATGCGGCTTACCCCGGCCAGTTTCAGTCTATCGAACAAGGGAAGATCGGGCATACACATGACATTCAGAGGCAGATCAATAGCATTTGCAATAAGGCTGATATCTTTCTCTGAGGTCAGACAGGGAACAAACAGGCCGTCAGCACCTGCAGCTCTATAATATTGACCCCGTAATAATGTCTCCTCTAACGCTCTTTCATGCCCGAGCAGGTAAGCATCAGTCCGTACGTTCAGAAACAGGTTATAACCATCACTTCTCAGCGCATCGCATACTGCTCTCAGATTACGCGAAAATTCAGACACATCATCAAGCTGTCGAACCCGATTAATGACTCTGCTGTCTTCAAGGTTAACGCCTGATACACCTATCTGAGCAAGGCGCTTGAGATTGACTATTATCTCTTCGGCTGAATCACCATATCCTGCTTCCATATCAACACTTAATGGCAGGCTGCTAACTGCCCGGATACGAGTGACAATAAAAAATAATTCATCAAACGGCATGCCCTGGCCGTCTTCATATCCCAATGTGGCCGCTATTGCTGCGCTGGACGTTCCCAGAGCCTGATAGCCAGCTTTTTGCGCTGCGACAGTACTGACGACATCCCAGACGTTAGCGATAAGAAGGGGCTCATACTGGTTGTGGAGTTCTGCGAAGTTCATATCCATATCCTCTCAATTAGATTGAAAATGAATCTAAGCATTCAGCAAAAACGGCACAACCGAAAATCAGACGACCATTTTTTTAGCAAAATTTTATCGGGTCAGTCTGATATGCAGAGTGATACGGTCGTAGTGTTTCAGGGTCTGCCTCTGGCAAAAAGCGAACATTCCTAACCGCCGGATATAAGTATCAACGGGGAGCAAAGCAGATAGGTTTGTATGGTCATTTTGAGAAAAGGTCTTGTCAGAATTAATTTCTGATACTGACTGGCGTGGTTTTTCACATTATTGATTGTCAAACCCCTTACGATATCAGAACTCTTCGACTGCCCCGCGTAATGTCTCATCTTCTTTAGATAAAATTAAGCATTGCTTTCTCATAAATCTACTAATGATAATTTGCTATAAGCCAGATTGTTTCGTTGTTAGACAGGGTGCGGTGCGGCTTTTATCTTTCGTCATGATTTGTAAATTCCACACAAACATTTGATGAGGGAGCCGTTTTGTCCATCCTACTGAAAAGCATAAAAACAAAACCCACGCGTTTTACTCTGGCGCTTAAAATCGCGTTACTCAGCAGTATGGTGGCTTTCTCTTCAGCCTCTTTCGCCGATTTACCCTTAAAAGAGGGCATTACACCAGCCACCGATGCCAGCCAGATTCCGGCAGTGGCTAAGCTGCGTAAAGACACGGTGGTGGCTGGTATCTCTGAACCGCAGGGTATTTTTAACCCTTATTTCTTTGTTAACGGCTGGGACGAAAACGTCACCAACGTGATTTTCTCACGTCTGATTGACTGGGATAGCCACGGCAAGCTGGTGCCAGGCCTGGCCGAGAGCTGGAGCGTTAGTCAGGATAACAATGTCTACACCATTAAGCTGCGCCCACACCTGACTTTCAGCGACGGCTCGCCCCTCACCGCCGAAGATGTGGCGTTTACCCTGACCGTGCTGCATGACCCGAAATATGATGGCGATACTGACATCACCCTCGCCAACATTGTGGGCGGCGCGGAGTATAAAGCCGGAAAAGCTGATAGCGTCAGTGGCCTGAAAGTGATCGACCCGCTGACATTACAGGTCACCACCGGGCAGCCTGGCGCGACAACGCTGGCGAAAATTGGCGGGCCGGTGTTGTCGAAAGCGTATTATGGGAAAGGGTATCAGCGCGGCAATCTCGACTATCTGCGCATGTTGCACGGTAAACCGCTGGGCAACGGACCGTATGTCTATGACAAATATATTCCGGGCCAGGAGATTCGTTTCCACGCCAATACCCATTTTTACCGTGGCACACCACCGACGCCGCGCTTTATCTACCGCGTAACCAACCCGTCCACTAACTTCCAGTTGTTCCAGACCGGCGAAACCGATTACGACTCGTTTACTTCTCGCCCTGATGATATCGAACAACTGAAAATGCTGGGCTTCGCCAATATCAACCTGTTTGGCTCCAGTGACTACAGCAAAGTGGAATTCAACGTACGTCGCCCGGCGTTGCAGGACGTGAAAGTGCGACAGGCGCTGATTTATGGTCTCGACCGCCAGAAGTTGATTGATGTGGTTTATCAGGGCTATGGAAAAGTGGCAATTGAACCTATTGCCCCGATTTCATGGGCGTATAACACAGATGGCGTGAATCCATACAAATTTGACCCGGCACAGGCGAAGAAACTTCTTGATGAAGCGGGCTGGAAACCGGGGCCTGATGGCATCCGCGTGAAGGACGGTAAACGTCTGGAGTTGACGCTGCTGGTGAGCAAGAAAGTGCTGAATGATGCGCTGATCCCAATCGCCAAAGAGAACTGGCAGCAGATTGGCGTGCTGTTGAAGCCGCAGGTGGTGGATTTCAACGCCCTCATGGCACAGCGTAAAGCCGGTAACTATGACCTGGCCTCTTTCAGCACCAGCACACTCAACGATCCACATGATGGCGTGTGGGATTACTACAGCACGGAGGCGAAAGAGTCCGGCTATAACAATCCGCAGGTTGATAAGCTGATCAACGAAGGTAATGCGGTGCTGGATGTGGAAAAACGCAAACCGATTTATCACCAGCTGTATAAAGTGCTGGCGGACGATCCGCCGGTGATTCTGCTGGGTAACCGCGAGATTTTGTCGGCCAGTAGTGCCCGCGTCACCGGCTTTAAACCGGATATCTACAACGGGCTGACCGGTAGCCTGCCGGATGTGAAAATCATTAAATAACAGTAACAACTGCCGGGTCTCCCGGCAGTTGTCATGAGAAAGCTATGCGAAATTTTATCCTCAGGCGACTGCTGCAAACCCTGCCAATGCTGCTGCTCGCATCACTGATTATTTTTATGCTTTTCGCGAAAACGCCAGGCGACTTTATCGACGGTAACATTACCCTCACCGCTGCCCGCGCCGCCGAACTGAAAGCTATTTATGGACTCGATCAACCGATCCTTACCCGCTATCTGCATTGGCTCGGCCAGTTGCTGCGCGGCGATTTGGGGTTCTCGCTGCAATACCAAATTCCGGTGAGTCAGCTACTTAACCAGTACATCTGGAACTCTTTCCTGCTGGCAAGCGTTGCGCTGGTGTTTTACTGGAGCATCGGGCTTGCGGTGGGCATTGCCTCGGCGCTGAAACCCAATTCGCTGTTCGATCATCTGGTGAGCGTGTCGGTGTTTGCTGCCATGTCTTTCCCAACCTTCTTTCTCTGCCTGTTGCTTATTAAGTGGTTCGCAGTCGATCTGCACTGGTTGCCAGTGGGCGGCATGACCAACACCGGCAGCGACGATAACGGCTGGGTGTGGGTGATGCAGGTTGCGGCGCATCTGGTGTTACCGGTCATGGCGCTGGTGATGTTGCAGGCGGGCAGCCTGACGCGCTATTTCCGTGCCAGCATGCTTGACGTAGTCAAGATGGATTTTATCCGCACCGCGCGTGCTAAAGGGTTGCGCGGACGTACAGTGATCCTTAAACACGCGCTGCGCAATGCGTTGCTGCCAATCATCACCCTGTTAGGTTTTGAGCTGCCGGGGTTGTTTTCCGGCGCGATCATCACCGAAAAGGTGTTTAACTGGCCGGGCGCAGGGCATATTCATATTGATTCTCTGGCCGCCCGCGATTATCCGGTGCTGATGGGGTTCACCCTGTTTCTTGCGGTATTAACCATTGTGGGCAACCTGATTGCCGATATATTGTACGCGTGGGCCGACCCGCGCATTCGCGTGAGGTCGTGATGTTCGGTTCCCTTTTCTCTACGAATCGCCGCTTACGCAAGGCGGTAATTCCGGCGATGGCGCAGGCCACACCTTCTCCGTGGCACCAGGCGTGGAAAGCGCTGCGCCACAATCATCTGTCGATGCTGTGCCTGGTTCTGCTGGTAATCATGACCATCTGGTGCGTGCTGGGCCCGGTGTGGTCGCCGTGGAAAGATGACGCCACCGATGCGCTGATGATCAACAAACCGCCTGGCGCAGAACACTGGCTGGGCACCGATTTTCTTGGCCGCGATATTTATACCCGCCTGCTGCTTGCCGGTCGTATCTCGCTGATTATTGGCCTGATGACCATGCTACTTTCGGTGGCTCTGGGCTACCTGCTGGGTGCGGTATCCGGCTATGCCGGCGGCTGGACGGACAAACTGATTATGCGCATGGCGGATCTGGTGATGACGATCCCCAGCCTGCCGCTGCTGATTGTTGCCGGAGCGATGTTGTCTGAGCTGGATTTTTCGTCTGATTCGCGCATCTACATGGTAGTAGTGATGCTTAGCTTGCTGGAGTGGCCGAAGCTGGCGCGGCTGGTGCGCGGGCAAATCCTGTCACTGCGCGAACGCGATTTTATGCTGGCGACGCAGGTCCTGGGCCTCTCTTCGCGCCGCCGCCTGTTCGGTCATCTGTTGCCGAACACCATACCCATTCTGGTGGTGATGGCGACCATGGCGGTGGCCAACGCCATCCTGATGGAATCCGCGCTTAGCTACCTCGGCCTTGGCGTCGTACCGCCAACGCCCTCATGGGGCAATATGATGGACGCGGCCAACAGCCTGATCGACTTTCAGCGTCGCCCATGGCTGTGGATGCCGCCGGGCATTGCCATTTTTCTGACCGTCATCGCCATTAATGTGCTGGGCGATGGCCTGCGCGATGCGCTGGATCCGAAGATGAAACGGAGCCTGAAATGAGCGAGCCGCTAATTACCTTTAATAACTTATCCATCTCCTTCGCCAGCGAGCAGGGGCGTGTGCGCGCTGTACAGGATGTCTCCTTTACCATTCAGGCAGGGCAAACCATTGGCGTTGTTGGTGAATCTGGCTGCGGCAAAAGCGTTACCGCCATGTCGCTGATGGGACTGTTACCGCCGCAGGTTGCGCGTATCGACGGCGGAGAAATCCGCTTTGAGGGCACCGATCTGCTTGCTCTGAAGCCGTCGAAAATGGCCGATCTGCGTGGTAATCAATTAGCGATGATCTTTCAGGAGCCGATGACAGCGCTCAATCCGGTGCTGACCATTGGCGAGCAGCTTTGTGAACCGCTGATACGCCATCGCGGCGAAACACCAAAAGCGGCCTGGACGCACGCCACGCAAATGATCAACGATGTCGGACTCGGGCGTGCGGAGAGTCTGATGGGTTGCTATCCGCATCAGCTTTCCGGCGGCATGTTGCAGCGCATCATGATTGCCATGGCGTTAAGCTGCCAGCCGAAGCTGCTGATTGCCGACGAGCCAACCACGGCGCTGGATGTCACCGTGCAGGCGCAAATCCTGCGCTTACTGCGCGACCAGGCGCGGGCGCAGCAGATGGCGCTGATGCTGATCACTCACGATTTGGGGGTTATCGCGCAGATGGCGGAACATGTCGTGGTGATGTACGCCGGGCGCATCGTTGAGCAAGGCCCGACTGCCGATGTGCTACACAACCCACTGCACCCTTATACCAAAGGGCTTATCGCATCGCGCCCTGTTCCGGGCGAGCGCCGACGCCGCCTCTACTCCATTCCCGGACAGGTGCCTGACCTGGCCGAACTGCCGCCGTACTGCGCGTTCTATGATCGCTGCGAACGCAGAACCGCGCAGTGCCACGCGGTCATTCCGCCGCTGATCGGGCATACGCGGCAAGCCGCATGTATTCACAGTGAGTTAGCGGAGCCGATCGCATGAGCCAGCAATATGTTATTGAAGTGGACGAGTTGAAAAAGCATTTCTCGCTACGCGACGGGCTTTTTGGTCAGGAAACAGGACAGCTACGCGCTGTGGACGGCGTCAGTTTTAACATTCGACCTGGCACTATTTTTGGCCTGGTGGGCGAATCCGGTAGCGGTAAAACCACCGTAGGACGCACGCTGCTGGGGCTTTATGACAAAACGGCAGGTAGCGTGAAGTATCGTGGTCAGGAGTTGCAGGATCTGACGCCGAAACAGATGCGCGCGCTGCGCCCGAAAATCCAGTTGGTATTTCAGGATCCTTACAGCTCGCTGAATCCACGCATTCGAATAGGTGATGCAATTGGGGAAGCAATGCTGGAACACACGCTGTGCAGCAAAGAAGAACTGCGCGACAAAGTGCTGGAGGTAATGAAAATCTGTGGACTGGCGCCGCAGCATTACAATCGCTTTCCCCATGAGTTTTCCGGCGGCCAGCGCCAGCGTATCGGCATCGCCAGAGCGCTGATTCTCAACCCGGATTTTATTATTGCCGACGAACCCATCTCGGCGCTGGATGTCTCTATTCAGGCGCAAATCATTAACCTGTTTTCCGATTTGCGTGATGACCATGGCGTCACCTTCCTGTTCATCTCTCACGATCTCGGTGTCGTGGAGCATTTGTGTGATGACGTGGCAGTTATGTATCTGGGGAAACTGGTGGAAACTGCCAGCCGCGATGCGCTGTTCAGCCAGCCGCTTCACCCCTACACCCAGGCGCTGCTAGCGGCGGTGCCAACGCTTGCCCCTGGAAGCTTATCCGTGCCGGTGGTGCAGGGGGAAATTCCGGATCCTTCGCGCCCGCCCTCTGGCTGTCGCTTCTCTTCTCGCTGCCCGCAGGCAACAGTACGCTGCCGCACAGAAATTCCGGAACTTCGCGAAATGCGCCCCGGCCATCAGGTGGCGTGCCACTGGGTGCAGCTGACGTAATAAAAAAGAGAGGATTCATCCTCCCTGGTTGATGGAGTCTGACGTTCAATGATGTAAAAAACCACGCCTGTCAGTATCAGAAATCAATCCTGATACGACCCTGTCTGAAAAGGTCATAAAAACCCTATCTGACCTGCTCCCAGCAAACTGACATAGCAATGTAAGCAAGTTCCGCTTCTGGTACAAAGCAGCCGGTTTTGCCTTCTTGACTGAAGGGGTAATTATCTAAGAGCCTTCTCAACTTTTTTAGACTAACGCCCTACAATCGTTTTATCATTTTTAAACTTATCGGGCCGTAAGTTTAGCAACGCTCAGGTGTGGAAAAGCGTAAAACAAGCAAGATACATAAGGAATGAAGATAAGGGACAGGCATGACTGCATATTCAAACTCTGATGCGGCAAGGGACTTACGCCCGGCATTAGACAAGGCACCCATTGGCGCTGTGAACGGTGAATGGTTCTTTATTACGGAACAGGCTGGTGTTTCCTCGCAATATGGAGGTTACATGTATGCTGATGGGAGTCACGTTACTGCTGGTGACCATGTTTTTCAGAGGGTCTGCAACGTTGTAGATAAACTCGAAGCATTACAGATACAGTCCTTTAATAAGGTTATTGTTCGCTGGACTAAGTCTAAAATACCGTTCATGCGCGGGCGCGTTACGGTTGACACAATTTTCGATGAGACAATAGTGCCGCGCGGTCCTCTGAGTCCGATGTATGAGGCTGCCGCTGTCGCAAGGCGAGCATTCTGGAAAAGGTATGGCGACGTGTCAGATAGCTTTATTGCTGAACGAAATGACGCAAACGTACACAACCAGACGAAGTGGTTCGGGCCCCATCGCCGGGTACTCAGTACCAAAAGCAGCACCAAATTAACGCTGGCTACCGATGGTCTCTCGACGCCCTGGGCCGGCATTTCAGACCCGGAAAACGGCGTAAAATGCGAACTTTTCATGGAGCTGGATGCTTCAGATAATACCAGCCAGGAGATTGATGATTGGGCTCATTTGTTAATTAGCTTGGGGGATCTCGTTGCCGACGGCTATCAGGTCGCTGCCGATGTTGAAAAATATAGAGCCATACTGTTTTGCTCTCTTACCGACGACTATAAACCTATGTCCCGCATCATTCTCAGCCGTGATGCTCGTCAGATTGAAGGTTTGCCTTTCGGTTCAGTTCCGCTGATCCGTGTAACGCCGATAGCAGAGGCAGAGATTGAAAATCATGACCAGTCAGATGGATGGGCATCAAACGCAGCAAGGCATGCACTCGCGGAACGGCGTATAGAAACGTAGATAATTATCACATGGTTATTAACGTCTTCTACAGAGAAGAGTGAACCGGTCACCTTTGTTGAGGAAGATCAGCATCAAATTATCAAAATTTGTTCTGCTTTAAGTAAAGAGCAGACGTTTCACACAATCATAATTCTGTCCAGACTATGCAGATTGAAATCACTGGAAAAATCATGGATATCCAACTCATAAGCGTCACCCCGGACAGCCCAGGATTTGCTGAGTTAAGATCGCAGAGCATGGCTGAAGGATTTAACATGTTACGCCGACTGGAAGATAACTGGCTTAGCGGACAGAACCGCTTTGATAGACCCGGAGAAAAACTAATTGGGGCTTCAGTAGATGGAGTAATCGTTGGCGTTGGTGGACTCAACATCGACCCGTTTACGCTAAAAAATGGCATCGGACGTCTGCGACATCTCTACGTAGACTCAGGATGGAGGAAAAGGCAGGTTGGCAGCGCCCTGCTCAGTGAGATACTTAAGGATTCTGGCCACTGGTTTGATTTTATCAACACAAACGCTCCTCAATCGGCATTCACTTTCTATGAACGAGCTGGCTTTGTTGCTTTGACGGGCATAGAAAAAGTCACGCACCATCTATGCCTCAGAGACCCAGCGCGTTGATATAGTCACGTCATGGATAGACCGCATTTTCTGTCCACTGAACCACTTTTCAGGAACGCCTGCCGAGATACAGCCCTGACTTAACCAAACCGAACCAATTTCAGGGAAATCAGAGCCATTACAGTTAAATCCGCACCGCCCTGGACACACTGCGTTTCTGACCAGGCATTCAGAACGGCGGCTTAAACATCTTCAGGAAATCAAAGGAACTGACTGGCAGCTTTGAGCGAATAGCGGAAGTTTGAAGTGGCTCTCACCTCTGATGAAGGTATTACTTAGAATTGCGGTGTTAATCAATGTGGCGCAAGTCATATAACTGGAATGCTTCGCGGTGTCGCGCTAGCACGTTTTATCGCCGTCAGCCCAGCGCTTGATATCAATTATCTTTGGTGACCGGATTCCCGTGCTCAAGACGTTCTTGGTTGTATAAAGGGAGACCTGTGCGTTGTCACCATGCCGACTTTCGATCTCAATTAGCGTGTTATTTATCAACAATCCCTGTGAAAGGAACTTTTGATTAATCTCCCCTGCTTTGCGTTCACCATCAAATTCGCTCAGTACGATGACCGGATTTCCTGAATATGCCTCATATTCGAGGCACTGTCTTGCCATGTACCTTAGGGTTCGATAAGTATCAGATGAGCCTGCCTTGCTCACGAAACTGCCGTCAAAAGAGGATTGGCTGCTTTTTAGTTCACTGACCGTAATAGCGCACCCGCTTAGTGAGAGCGAAATTAACAGGCTTGCAAGAACAACGTATTTCACGTTTAACTCCATCATTCAGGTAACGGCCATTCGCCGGGGCGGATCAACGTTGTCCTTGCTTTCAGGCGGACTTGTGATTTGGGAAATCAACCGAAACCATCAGCCCACCTTCTGCCGACGTACTGAGGCTTACGCTGCTGTTGTGTTGCTGCGCAACGGCTTTAACGATGGCAAGCCCCAGCCCACTCCCGCTTTGCAGCTGGTTAGGATCACGAAAAAATCTGTCAAACACGCGCTCCCTCAATTCAACGGGAATGCCAGGCCCTGCATCTGAAACACGTAACTGCGTGGATTGATTTAAGGATCGTAATTCCACCTCAATCCTCCCGCCCCAGGGGCTATACTTCACGGCATTTTCGACTACGTTATCGATAAGCGACATTAACCGTTCCCTGACGCCAGTCACCCAGATTTCCTCTTCGGCGTAAAATTCAAGTTCAATCCTGCGTTCCGCCGCGAGCGGTGCCAGCCCGGCCATACGTTCTTGTATGAGCGTTGTCAGCGGCAAAGGCTCCATAACCATGTCAATGCGCGCTTCGCTGTGCATCAGCAGCAGCAACTGATTGACCAGACGAGCCGCACGGCTGTTGCTGCGAACAATGCCCGCAAGCAACTCTTTTTGGCTGTCACTGCTCACATAAGATTCCAGCGCCTCAACATTGATTCGCATCGCCGCCAGGGGGGTACGCAACTCGTGAGCGGCATCGGCAATGAAAACGCGTTCCCGTTCAGTGCTTTCCCGCACCCTGGCAAGAAATCCATTAACCGCGTCAACCATCTGGCGAAGCTCCCTGTGCTTTGGCACTGCTTTTAAGGGCGAGAGATCGTCCGGCGTGCGTAAGGACACTTCATTTACCACTTTATTCCATGGGCGCATTGCTATGCGGATCGACAGCCAGGCAGGGAACAAAAGAAAAGGAATGCATACCAGCAGCGGCATCACGTAGTAGCCACGCGAGTTCAGATAGATAAAGAAATTCCAGCCTCCAGCAGGGGTGATAAGCGTGACCTCTGTGTCGGCGTTCCCGGACTTTAAGGTACGGCTGTTCCAGGCGCGACCATCACTCTCCACGCGCTCAATTTTTCCATAACGGCTGTTTATCACTCCGACTGGCGCACCATCAGAGGCATAAATTATCTCTTTATTCTCGCGTACGATAAGGCTGATTGAGAGTGCTGGATCTTCACCGCCGCCATAATTTTCCCGTACTGCCTTACTTAATGCAGCCAGCACATGCGTTCGCTCCTGCGGGCGATCGTCCATACTCTTAACCACAGTAAAAATGGTTTCGTACGTCTTGCTGCCCGTTAATATCGCCGGACTACGTAAGTCCTCCCACAAAACGTAAGTCAGAAAAAGACACCAGAGCAGAGTGAGCAATAGCATCTGCGCTACCATAATTCGCCGCACGAACGTTGGGGTTCTCAGATGGCGCCAGACATTTCGCATCAACCTGCTCCCTTCTGAATGGGTACGGTATCAATGACATACCCAACGCCCCTCACCGTTCGTACATAGCCTTCGCCGATTTTGCGACGCAAATTCCCCATATGCACATCAAGCGCATTACTCATATTTTCTTTTGCGCCGAAGATCCTTTCTTCCAGAAAACTGCGAGTAAGCACGCGGTCAGTGCGTAACATCAACGTTTCAAGCAGCGCGTATTCACTTGCCGTCAACTCAATATGCCGTGCATTCACGGTCACGCGTCGTGTGGGCACAAAAAGTGATAATCCCCGAAGTTCTATCGCCTCGTTTTGAAAACCATAACTGCGGCGCGCAAGCGCTCTCACCCTCGCCAGCAACTCGGCGAGAACAAACGGTTTGACGAGATAGTCGTCTGCACCCGCGTCCAGCCCGGAAAGGCGATCGTGCAGTGTGCCTCGCGCCGTCAGGATGATCACGGGAATGCCCTTGTGCTGCTGACGCAGGCCCACCATCAGACTCATGCCATCGCCGTCGGGTAATCCGAGGTCGAGCAACACAAGTTCAGGCACGCAGACATCAAGCTGATGCAGCGCATCCTCTTTGCGGCGAACCCATATAACATCAAATCCTTGATCTGCAAGGGCAATACGTATGCCGTTACCGAGATCCAGGTCGTCTTCAATCAGGAGTATTTTCACAATGGTTACGGTATCAGCAGTGAATGAAGAACGTCTGAAGAAAAAAACGGTATCAGGAAATCTATCAGCTTTGCAGCATCTGTGGTTGCTTCACCCTTTCTTCATTTTTGGCTCATGAGAACTTTAGCGGGCGCATTCAAAATGAACGTTCTGGCGTTTACAACCCGCTTGCATCGTAATCATTTGAATGCATAAGGACTTCTTTAATGAGAAATAACACACTGCGTCATAAGTTCCCCCTTTCACTCACGGGGTACAGCCTGAAAAAAATGTTGTCGGGCGCAGTCCTGGCGTTACTGACCACCCCGATACTGGCGGCAGCACAGAATCAGGGCAACGCGTTGACGGTGGGAGGCGGCGCGAACGTGACGCCACGTTATTCTGGTTCGGACAAAAGCCGCGTCACGACTTCCCTGGTGCTTGATTACACCATGGAAAATGGTTTCTTCGTCAGCTCCACGCGGGGCATCGGTTATGGCAATAACATCGGCAAATTCGATTACAACGCTGCGGTGAGCTATCGCGCAGGCCGTAAGGATCGTGACGTGGACAGTGACTCCCTAAGCGATGGCAGCGACTATTTGCGAGGTATGGGGGATGTCAAAGGCTCGGCTCTCGGTGTATTTGGCTTGGGATACGGGGTGACCGACTGGCTTAATTTGCAATTGCAGGCTGAAGTGCCATTTTCTGAGCAAAACAATGGCACGGCATTGCATTTTGGCATTAATAGCCCGCTCTATACCTCACCGAATAATACAGTAACGCTGGCGCTGACCGGCAGCTGGGGGACGGACAAATACATGCAGACTTACTACGGAGTCAGTGCATCTCAATCGGCTGCATCAAGGTTTATCCGATATGATGCCGGATCGGGAATTTATGCCTGGTCGATGAATCTTGACTGGACACACAAGTTCAATGAGGACTGGAGCGTGATTGCCGCAGCAGGCGTTACGCAGTTAACGGGAGATGCGCGCAATAGCCCGATTGTGCAACGAGAAATATCACCCACAGGAAGCCTGCTGGTGACATACCACTTCTGATCGTTATTCAATGTGTGTTTCCCGCCAGCTTATGGCTCTTCTATGCCAATAAACACGCTTTCTAATCCACCCTCTTTTCAGCTAACGGGGCAGTACGCAACAGATTGCAAAACCTAAAGCTTCAGCCCCGAACATGTATAACATCTGTTCACCTCCGCTGGCGCAACAGCAAAAGCGCGCGCGCCGAAGAACATGCCTACCTTGCTGGTGTTGCGGAATTCGCCAGCAATGCATCGGCGATATCCAGTATGGACCGCAGCGATCGATATGCCGGAGATAATAGTGACATCCCTCGGCGGCATTTGAATACTCTGCAATCCGGCGATGGCGTCGCCATGAGTCCCTGGCAGCATGGCGGCAATCCCTATTCCCCGATGGCACATCTGCGCCTGAACGTCCCGACAGGTGCTGGTGAACATGCACCGCGATTGAGGGAATCTATCGGGCAACCAGGCGACGTAAAAAAAGCGGGATGTACCGTATTAATAAGAATAAGCCCAGTGTCGTACCTACAATGAAGCGAGCATGCGATAGAGCGAGTTGCCTGCCTCCGCCACGGTGATGGATTAAGACTCGGAGTAAAGACGGTCACAAGGATAATGCCGACTACTTACTTTTTGAGAACAGTCTCGGACATAAGCTTAACTATACCCACTCAGAAAATGATATGGCTGTAGATTGCTCCCTGCATATGAGTACATCTTGATGTCAGTAATGTCAGCTTATGGCACCAAGCGGACTAACGGCCGGCTGATGTCCGCTATGTGCGAATAGCACACTTTTTATAAAGACTTTTTCATAAAGATACGGCTTGTTCCTTCGGGTTTGCAGTCAATACGTCCGAATTCTTCCCAACCATGCTTTTTGTAGAAGTCAGGGGCCTGAAAGCTAATTGTGTATAAAAATGCTGCGGTACAGCCCCTTCTTCTTCCTTCCTCCTCGAAGTGTAAAAGGATTTCTGTACCAATCCCTTTACTCCGCAATTCCGGTGGAAGATAGAACAGATCTATAAAAAGTAGACCCAACGAAGAACGCCCCTGCATCCCTCCGAGTACCTCACCGTTTGTCTTTGATTTTATTAATACAGATAATGGCAGACGATCACTCATTCCCGTCATTAAATCATTGAAATCGTTAAGACCTTCTTCAATCGGAATCAATTGCTTAGCGTTAGGATTTTCGCAGACCTCTAAATTTAACCCTTCAAAAATGCCATTCATTTGAAATGTCCTTAAAAATTAAAGTGGTGTTTAAATATACAGCTCCTTGATACAGGCACAAGAGTCTTGTCATTTATGGTTTGCGTTCAAGCCGCATGGTCAACTTCCGCTTCTGGCACAGAGCGGACACGGCATCAACATTCTGCAGATTTCCTCTGCCTCCCTGGCAAGCCAAATCAGTGCGATAGCTTAACCAGTACAGCCGCTAGGCTCTGCCGAACTGTCGGAAGCTAGTTTACGCAGGAGTTCACCATGAAGATAATAATTCACAATACCGTCATTTATTGTGCCCCCTAAAGACTGATAAAAACGGTTTGCTCCGGCGTTTGATTTCTCGGCATTCCAGCTGAGGCTACGACACTCATGTTCAAGAGCGAGTTTCGCCATAAAACGCATTATGGATTACCCTATGCCTTTACCTCTCTCACTCTGGGAGACATAAAGCTCTTTGATATGCAGCTGGCCACTGTACCGGGGAGAAGGGTAGAGAATACTGCAACACGCCAGCCCAACGATATGAGCGTCGTAGCGAGCCCTGAGCACCAGAGTACCGGAGAGCTGACTGAACAGTCGATTGCGGAGGTAATTCTTCAACAGTGGTTCCTGAATGATGCCCTTACCATAATAGTGTTCTTCCATTTCGGTAAAAATTTTCACCATGGATTCCCATTCATCTGGCGGACACAGTTCTACCCTTACTTCCATGTTTACTCCTTTTAGCTAACAAAACGCTACAGCTGAGGTAGGATTTAGTATCATTGCAGCCATTAACAATTCAGCCCGATTCTTGGATTAAATCTGCCGACACACCAGAAGCGTCGTTTCAATCGTGTCTTATAGCGTACAACTTGGTCAATCCTGCGCTTTTCAGATGTTAACACTCACAATTAAGGAATTCAGATATGTACGCTATGAGCGAAAAGCGGACCATGCGACTTTCGCTTATAAGTTGAATAAAAGCTTAAGAGAAATAAAAAATATGTATTTCATATAAAAGCCTTTAACTCCTCAACATTTATGTTCGCCAGCATTGATGCTTTCAAGTTTGGAGATGATGCGAGATACTTGGATATCAAGTTGAAACCTGCCGTATAACCCAGCCACCTTGGTAAATCTCCTGTTCCGAAAAACCAGGCATTATGGTCGTAATCAGCGCGATGCCAGTTTTCAAGCATGAGTGGATAGTAGGGCTTAACAATATCGGACTTGAGGCTTTCCCAAGGCTCAAATTCACCACCCAAAAGCTCAAGAGAAAAATGCCCTGCTAGTCCTTCAGAGACTAGTGCTTCTCCCAGCGTTGAGCCGTATCCCGGTCCTGCCCACCTTGCAGCATGGTGAAGTTCATGAGCAAACATACGCTCAATAGAGTGCGCAACGTTTTTGCAGAATGCAGGGTTTTCAGGATCGACGGTTATATAGATAACACCAGCTTCAGGACAAAAACCAGCATGCCCTTTTTCAGGGATAACAAACTTCCCGGCCTTAACTACGACATCTACTGAAGGAGTCGGCATCAACCTTGTGACTTGTACGTAGGTATCGGTCAGTTTAGTTCGCAGCCATTCACTGTGAACAGTGAGTTTTTCCTGAGCATTCAGAATATGGATGGTTATTTGAGACATGTCAGTCTTACCCAGAAACATTAGTAATGTGCGGATACTAACAGACATATATGGCATGTTATGTTGCTGCTCAGCAAGTGGCCGACCAATGATCACTAATGTCCGCTTCTGGCACTAAGCAGACGTTGTGCAGGCCCATGTCCGCTATGAGCGTGAAGCGGACATAGTTACAAGCATTCTGTTAAAATTAACAGGAAGCAGGTTAATCCGCGGCTTCAATTATGCTTAATTATCTAATAAAGGCTTACGTATTTACTCATCAGGTTCCGGCTTCAGCCGGTCGGGAGGTATTTTACACAGTAACTGAGCTATCATGCCGATAATTGATTGGGGCGGGAAACTCTCCCATTGCCCAATATCAGGTTTTGCGTAAATGATATCGCCTTCGGCATAAGGTTTAGTAAACAGAGTCCATCCCATGACGGAACGTTGATTTTTATCACAATTAATAATATTGATTGTTCGTGAGCTGTTTGCGTAAACGGGAGGATGAGAACTAATACGCTTCGTTTCTTTATAATTATTGATCATATAAAATTTGCGCAAATGATTGTTTCCTTGATACATTGAAACCATCCGCAGGTCCGCATAGGAAATGGCATGATCATCTGTCAATACTTTAATCAAGCCTGCAGGTTTTTTTGCGGATGTATCAGGTGATGATGTATTTTTCAAAGCACATCCTGATAGTAAAAAAAACATAAGGCATAGTAGAGTTTTCATATTAATTTTTCACCTTCAAATCAGGTCTAAACTCTGCAAGCATATCAGGCGTGACATAACCTTGAATTGAGCAAAGTAATAACGAACCATTCTTATCTTTGCTCAGAATCAAAAGCTTCTCAGTACTTTCTTTAGCGGGTGCAATACCACTTACAGCTTGATTATTGATTTTCCAGTTGCTGTCAGGCCCTTCTTTTATCATTGCCTGAGAAATAGAGTCATCGCCTGTTTTTACCCACTTCAGATGGTTAAGTGCGTTCATCACTTCTTGAGGCGAATTTTGCAAAATCATGCCCCAGTAATAAAATTTCCCGTCATTAATCACGTCGAGATCGCTGGTTTGAAGATAATAGCCTGAAATCGTCAGATTTAGTTCTTTCAAAGGCTGGGCGAACCATATTCTGCCATTACCATCGGCTGGCCCTTTGAACCATGCCAGATGATGCTCGCCTATAGCGAGAGGAACCAAACCTTTAAATTTACTTTTCTGATGATAGATTTCTTGGAAAAAACTCGCGTCGCAACGTGAAAGGCTTTTCGTTAATGTGCTGGCCTGAACAGAAGATACTGCGCATCCCATACTAAGTATCATGGCGGTTATGTATACAATTTTACTCACGTTATATCCTTATTTAGAAAAAACATTTTTTATTATCGGCACGAGTTGATGAAACTTTACAGTTTTCAATTAAATGTCTTTCATGTTGATTTTGTTAGTGCAATAACAGTAAGTCTGGATCGTCATTGTCAGACTGTGACCTGCTCCCGGTAAACTAACTTACCATGATCCAAGCAAAGTCCGCCCTTGGCACATAGCGGACTGTGTATAGGCCAATGTCCACTATGAGCGAACAGCAGACGTTGACTGATGACTACTCAGTGAATTCATCGTTATTGAACATACCCTCCCGGCAACGAACTCAATCTCAATCGTTCTCAGACAGCTAGCGCTAGTTGTTGATGACGCTCTATAAATTTCGCTTTGAGGGCGCTATAGCGATGAGCATCGTTCCTGCTGACTAACACAACTGCGTGTTTTATCTCAGCATACTCTTCTGCAATGTCTTTGTTTCTTCGAAGATAATCACGGAAAGCAAGGTGTCTCAATACCTGCATATCTCCGACTGCAAACGCATGGACTTGATGACTACGCTGATCACCACCTTTAATGAAATATCTGCGCCCCGCAATCCCGTTCTCACCGCGAGCAACATACCCGGCGTGGGCCATTGCTGAATGGTACTTATCCAGTTCATTGATGTCTGAAACTTCAAGTAGCATATCAATTACGGGCTTTGCTGAGAGACCAGGAACTGACGTGCTTCCAATATGATGGACATCCTTAGCCATTCCACCGAGCAATGTTTTTATCAGTAAACTTTCAGCTTCAAACATCTCAGGCCATCTATCATCGTATGGCACAACAATAATCTTCCGCATAAACCCATTCTCTCTGTCCTAAGTGTGCAACTCAACCCTGAACCCCGGCATTGCCTGCAGCCGGCGTTCCCTGGTGAAAAAACAGAGTCCACTGGCCCTCATCCGAACAAATCCAGCAAGAGGAACGTAATGCATGATGGCTACCATCAGCGTAAAACGTCCGATAGTTAAGCAGAGCGTAACCGCAGCCCATCTCCGTAAGACAGAAATCGCTGCTGAGAATATAAGGTGCAGCCTTTTCACTTAGCAGCGACGCAATGGTCTCTGACCGGTCGACCGTCACACCTGACCGGGTGATTTCACGGAATTCAGGATGAAGAATCAGTTCCAGCCACTCCGGATCATTGCGCCTGCCGCCGTGAAGGCTGCACTCAAGCAATCTGAGCTTCTCCAGAAGCACTCTGCTTATCCTCAAGTGATTAAGCCGGACGTTCAAATTACCATAACAGTTCATGCGCTACTTCCGCTTCTGAGACGAAGCGGACTTAAACGTTGGCCTATGTCCGCTATGAGCGAGAAGCGGACTTTTAAAAAGTAATATTTGATAGATTGATTGCAGGGAACTAAATGATTAGCATCTGCTCTTTCGGACAAAGAAAATGACTGTTAACGATTCCCTCTTCGCATTCTCTCTCGCAGCACTGTTACTTACCCTGACTCCCGGCCTTGATACGGCACTTATTCTCCGCACCGCTTTTGCTGAGGGCGGCAAAAAGGCTTTTCACGCTGCGCTTGGCATTGATGCTGGCTGTTTTGTATGGGGCGCGCTGGTCGCGTTAGGTCTTGGTGCTCTTCTGGCGGTTTCAGAGATGGCTTACACTGTGCTCAAAGTTTGTGGCGCGGTCTACCTGAGCTGGCTGGGCTTACAACTGCTGATACGTCCTCGATCTTCTTTCAGTAATGGTGATGACAACAACGTTTCACAGGGGAGCTGGTTTATCAGAGGAATGCTGGGGAATGTGCTCAATCCCAAAATGGGCATTTTCTATGTCTCTTTTTTGCCGCAGTTCATACCAGCCGGTCACTCACCTTTAATATGGACTTTTATCCTGGTCAGCATCCACGTTGCTATCGGGACTATATGGTCAGTCACTCTCATTTTATCCACGCATTTTGCGTCAGCCGTATTGAAGAAAAGTCGCGTTGTCCGGGTGATGGACAGAGCAACAGGGGGCTTATTTTTATGCTTCGCGGCTAAACTTGCTATTAGCACGAGATAGCCCTGGACTGGCTGGCGTCGTACGCTTCTGGCACAAGCGGATTAGCGTCTGGCTAACGTACGATATGAGCGAAAAGCGGACGTCATCATATACCGGAGTTTGCATGTAACTCGCGTAAAACAATCCCCAGTGTTAATTTGTAAGTGAACCTGTTAAGCAAAACCAATGTTTGAATGGTTAGTGGATAGATCATGGGCGTAGAGTTATATATAACACGGGCTGATTTTTGGGCTGAAAATGAAGAAGCAAAAATAACTCCTGAGGAGTGGCTTTCTCTCATTGATAGTGATAACGAATTAACGATAGACCTTAAAAATGGCGATTATCATGCTTTGTGGTCGGGTGCTTCATCGCATGATGAGTCATGGCTTGACTGGAACGATGGCAATATTTACACCAAATGGCCAGACACGCATCTATATAGAAAAATGTTAGACATTGCCGGGTTCCTCGGCGCTCGGGTAATGGACGACGATGGTAATATTTACAGCGATCCATCTGCCTGGGAATATGACCCTCCTTCTACTCCTTAACGTCCGCTTCTGGCACAAAGCGGTCTGAAACGCGGACCCATGCCTCCAGTGCGTTTTAACCTGCCACAACCTGTCAAAAAAGAGGTGAGCTTGTTAGCCGAGCTCAATATCGACTGGCGGGCCTGCTACTGCACTCAATCGAGCGGTTCAGGCATTGACTGTACCTCTTTCAGGAAATCCACAAAAGCGCGCAGAGGTGCTGACATAAAGCGGCTGGGAAAGTAGAGCCAGGGACCTTCAAATTCGGGCCACCACTCCGGAAGCACAGGCTGCAGTTCACCCGTCGTAAAGCAGGGCTGCAGCCAGTTTTCAAAGACGGCGATAATGCCCTGACCCTTTTTTGCCAACTCAATTGCGCCTGATGCGCCATTGACACCGATAGTCAGGCGACCAGCAGGGTTGACGCTGACGGTTTCTCCGTTGCGTTCAAATTCCCAGGGTATCAGCGCGCCGCTGGAATACTTAAGGCGGATGCAGTGATGTTCGGCCAATGCCGTCGGGTGAACGGGGAGACCGCGCGAAGCAAGGTAGTCGGGTGCCGCCGCGAGAGCCAGACGCTGGCGGCGTGGGCCGACAGGAACGGCAACACTGTCCCGGGCCAGATGTTCGCCATAGCGTATGCCTGCATCGCAGCCTTCCGCCGTGGCATCAACAAGGCGATCGTCCACCATAATCTCCACCCGCAGCAACGGATGGCGATCGAGAAATTGCTCAAGCAGGGGCGGAAGAATATCGACCATCACCGCACCCGTCACGTTCAGCCTGAGTAGCCCGCGCACCTCCCGTTGAGAACTTGCCACGTCATTCATCACCGATCTCATTTCGCTCAGCAGAGGTGCCATGCGCTCGGCCAGCATCCGGCCTGCTTCGGTGGGCGTTACGCTGCGGGTTGTGCGGATAAACAGCGGAACGCCCAGACTGACTTCCAGCGCGGTAATCCTCTCACTGATCGTTGAGGGTGCCAGGCCTAACGTTTTAGCAGCGGCCCGGAAACCCTGACCCCTGAAGACGGCAAGAAATATCGCGACATCATCCATCTCAACTTCCATTACTGTTCGCCTTTCCGAACAGCGTATTCGTATTGCGGCCTCTTATCAAACAGCTCTGAGAGATTTATAACTCAGATACACCTGCATAAATCACTGAGGCGACAACATGAAGAAGAGAACGGTTTTAATTACCGGCGCAAACAAAAGTATTGGTTTTGAAACGGCCAGACTGATGGGGAAACTGGGATTTAATGTCTGGCTGGGTTGCCGCGATGGGGGGCGCGGTCAGGATGCTGTCAGCCGGTTGCTGTCGGAAGGCATTAAAGTGCGGCTGGCTATCATTGACGTGACAGACCAGAAAAGTGTTGATGCGGCCGTCGGGCAGATAAAGTCAGAAGATGGAAAACTAGATGTGCTGATCAACAATGCGGGTATTCCCGGAACCTGGCCCATCGCGCCTGAGTCGCAGAGCATCAGCGATATTATGACGGTGTATAACACCAACGTTTTCGGCGTCATCAGAGTAACGCAGGCTTTTCTGCCGCTGCTCAAACTGGGTGAGGAACCCCGGATTATCATGGTCAGCAGCGGGCTGGGATCGCTGGAATGGGTATCTGACAAAGCGCATCCCTACTCTCAGGTAGCGGCACTGGGCTATACCAGTTCCAAAACGGCATTAAATGGCGTTACGGTGGCATTTGCCAATTCACTGTCTGAGTATGGCATCAGCGTAAACGCAGTTGACCCGGGATATACGGCCACCGATTTTAACGGACATACCGGTTATCGAACTGTATCCCAGGCGGCCAGGGGGATCGTCTGGCTCGCTGCTGAAGTATCCCAGACAATCACCGCAAGATTCTTTTTGGATGGAGAGCGTGCACCCTGGTGAATCTCGTCTAATAAAAGCATTCCACCTGCCTGAATGGGGCAGGTTGGTTGACGGGTTGCGGCAGAACGCCAGGCGTGTCGTGCGCAGTCGGTTCTCAAATATGTCCGAATCATCCTGAAGGAAAATAAGCGGCTCAATGTTTCTTAGCGCATCTGAATGTAATTAATGGCCGCCTCAGGCACGGATCGTACAGAAAGTTAGGTCATAAGGTCCGCTTTGAACGAAAATCGGACCCAGACCTACAGGCTGGTCATCAGCCGGGGTAGTTTCTGAATTTAAACGGCAGTTTTGCAGAAGATGACAACAGATATCGATGACCGAATAAATTTATCTGAAAGGCGGTAACGCCAGGAGCGAGATATACACACACACTGGATTTCCTGCCCTGTAAATACACATACTGACCAATTATGGCTGTTCAGGTGAATCAGTCGCCTGCTTCCCATATCCAGACAACATTGACGTAGCTTCATCCATCCGTTGACGATCAAGTTTATAGAATACCCAGTTCTTGATACGTTTCGATGTCACAATTCCGGCCTTAGCAAGAATTTGCAGATGGCCTGTCACGGTGGGCTGACTCAGACCAATTTTTTCGGTGATAAATCCGACACACACACCATCCTTAACCAGATCGCCGTCCTGCTGCACCGGAAAATGTGACTCTGGATCGGACAGCCATTCAACAATCACGAGCCGATGCTCATTACCGAGGGCACGAAAAATATCGGCCATTAATGTCTTTGAGTTGTGCATATAGCCAATCGCCTATATAGTCATTTTCTTATATAACTTTAGGGGCATACTATGACAAACCACAGACAAAGGCTAACAGACCGTGTCACGCTGAAAGATATTTATGCCGCTTCCGGGCGAATTAAATCAACAGTATGCAAAACTCCACTGGAGCCTTCCCACTCGCTGTCTGCTCTTGTCGGGACGGAGGTCAGGCTTAAGATGGAAAATCTTCAGCATACGGGTAGCTTTAAGCTGAGAGGTGCTGCAAACGTTCTTGCCAGTCTTAATGCAGACCAGCGACGTGCCGGCGTCATCGCCCCGACGGCAGGGAATCATGGTTTAGGGCTTGCCTGTGCGGGACATGCGGCAGGCATACCCGTATCCATATTCTTACCGTTTTCAGCAGACCCGATTAAGGTTTCTGCGATGAAGAGTTATGGTGCGCAGGTTACGTTTTTTGACAACATTGAAGATGCAAGGCAGGAAGCCATTGTTGCAGCGCAACAGTCCGGCGCTACGTTCGTCTCAGCCTATAATAATCAGCAGATGATTGCCGGAGGCGGCACCGTCGGTCTGGAAATCATGGAAGACTGGCCAGACGCTGACGTTATTCTCGTGAACATTGGCGGCGGCGGGCTGGCCTCCGGTATCGCAACAGCCATCAAGGGCATAAACCCTGCAGCCGAAGTGTGGGCAGTGCAGAGTGAAGCAAGCCCGACGTTTGCGCGCTGGAAAGAAGCTGGTGAGGCGATCCCAGTGGAAATATCGTCGTCAATCGCCGAAGGCATAAGTGGCTATATAGAGCCTGAAGCGATGACCTGGCCACTTATACGCGATCGTGTCGATCGTGTTCTTCTGGTTTCAGAAGCCGAAATTAAAGCAGCGATGCTGTTAATGCTTAATCTGCACAGCCATGTTGTAGAGCCTTCAGGCGTACCCGCAGTTGCGGCAGCCATCGGTTATGCAAAAGAACTGAGCGGGCGTAAAGTTGTCTGTGTGGTGAGCGGTAGAAACATATCGGGTTCCCGCTATCTCAAATTAGTTAATGAGGCGTCACTATGAAGAAACAGAGCGGAGTTAAGGTCGGCTGAGCTCATATTGCACAACGTTCTTATCATAACGGCTTCATTCATTACGCAGGCTTTGAGGTAGTGCCGCCTTTGACGGCCTGCCGTTTAACAGCCTTTTCGCTTAAAATTCTATGGTTCGTTTAAGGGAATGTCAGGCATCATCAAAAAATATTTTTGTCATACAAGGAGTAAGACTAATGAATATAAATATAAGAACAGCCCGGGCTTCTGATGTTGACAGTATTTTCGAAGTCAGAACCTCAGTGCTCGAGAATTATTTGAGTCGTGAAGAAATGCGTCAGATGGGGATCACCGAAAGCGTCGTGGCCGATATGATTGAAAAGAGTCTTTGCGCCTGGGTTGCGGCTGAAAGCGAAAAAATAGTCGGCTTTTCAATGGTTTTACCGGATGAAGGCTGTCTTTTTGCGGCCTTTGTTCTCCCGGAATATGAAGGCCAGGGGATAGGTCGCAGGCTGGTTTTTCTCGCCGAGCAGGAATTATTCAAACATCATGAGATTGCCTGGCTGGAAACTGATAAAAATAGTCGCGCGGCGAAATTTTACATGCAGCTCGGCTGGGGTAATAAAAAAGAGATTAACGATACCGATATCAAACTGGAGAAACATCGCAGCGCGTAATCCACTGCCATTTTCATAAACGTCCGCTTATGGCATAAGGCGGACATCTGCATCAGGCAAATTATCTTCTGATCAAATATCTGACAAACTATCGTTAGGCTACTCATGTTTCTGGCAAATCTATGATAACCAGTGTGCCAAAACTGCCTTTTTTTACATTATGAGGAATCCCAGCCTTGGCTACGTAAAGCTGGCCAGAAGTTACAGAGATTTGTTTTCCTTTTACGCTCAGTTCAAGACGACCGTCAATGACCAGTAACCCTTCATCATACTCATGTACCTCTTCAATAACAGAGCGTTCATCCATTCGTAAAACTTTGAGATTCGCTGTGCCAATGTGGCCTAATACCTGAGAGTGCCAGGCCTCTGGTAATGCATGTGATTCAATTCTAAGGTCATAAAGCGACATAACGTCACTCCTTTGAGTGTTCTTTTAATGCTCTTATGCCATATATATTTCCTACCGTCATATAATAAATATGGGAAAATAAATCGAATAAGAGACTATACCCTTCCTCATTATGCTCTTATTTCTGAAATGCCAGATTCTGCAATCTGGCCTGGTCAGAACCTTGTTTATCAACGGGCCGATAGCTAAATCGCGTCAGCTAATAGCGCAAAGCGGACATTTAGCCGCAATAGCGTGTTTGCTGTCAGACGAACTGTTTGTCCTGCGCAGACCTTTAATCATTAATCGTCATTTTAAATCGCGTATTTTCTTCGGGTCGGCTTACATTCCCAGACTGGCCAGCAGGTCGTCCACATCATCCTGACTGGCAGGAGTCTCTGGTGCGGAGGAAGGTTTAGACGGCGCAGTGCGCTCGGCGGTGCTGTGTGAGCCGGTATTATCGCGGATGACCTGTATCAGCTGCTGCTCAGCCTGATTCAGCACGGCCATCATAGCCTGCACAATCTGTCCTGTGAGGTCCTGGAAGCCCTGTGACATCATAATCGCGTGCAACTGCTGTTGCGTCAGACCCGTGACGCGGGGGACATCATTCAGCAAGGCAACGGTATCTGCCGCTAATGCCTGGGTCTGTTCTTTGTCTGACAGCGTACCGGAAGTGGCATCCCAGCGTTGCGAGAGTTTCTCCGCTTTTTCTCCCAGATCGGTTTGCAGAGGCTGCGTGATTTCCACGCTGTTGATTACGCCCTCTGCTGCTTCGCGGGTCATTGTGACGACATAACCCAGCCTTTCACGGGCGTTTGGGATGCTTCCCGCCACATCGGCGATGGTTTTATCAAGCCCCAGCTGTTGCAGACTGTCGCGAAGCTGCCGCAGGATGAAGCCAGCACGCGCCGTAATTTCGCCAATTTCCTGATGCTTACTATGGGTGTCGGATGGTGACATGGATGTTGTTTCCTGCGTACAGAGTTTCGATACCTGAGGTTATCGGCAGCTCGCGGCGGTTTTTTAAATTTCCTGAGGTTTTTACTCGTGTAAAAAGTGACATGATGTGAATGAGACACCCTAGAGCTAACGACATCAGGGTTGTAATAGGCAGAAAGTGTTGCGCGCAGGCCCTGTTTTTTCAGCCGGAGGGGGTTGTCAGGTATAGAGCGGAATGTGTGCGGGTTAATGACTGTTATGAGCGAAAAAAGGGGCGTATTACCCACTTCTGAAACGTTTACGCGAGGGCAGGCAGTATCTTATTTATCATGTAATTTCTTCGTCTTAATTAATCCGCCAACGAATAACATTTTGTCCAGTTGTAGTTAACCCTCGCCAGTTTTAATTCTCCATCTACATCCCCAAAATTAATGGTCTGACGTTCAAAAATAAACTCACGCACGGGTGCATGTAAAAAATCAGCGCCGTAGCGCAGAATCGTGCTGTGCCAGAAGGGTGCCGGTAATGGGCTGCCGGTATGACGCATCAGCAACTCATTTTTCCAGTGCGAATCCAGAACTTTTTCGCAGAATGAGTGGCGCATGGCTATTGCCGAACTATCAGGGATCCCCGCAAGCAATAACTGACTGGGCAAAGCAACTAAATGCAGATCTCTGATAACAATTTTTATCGCATCAAATTCGCTCCAGATATTCGTCAATTCATCGATTTTTTCGGGCAATGACTCGTTATCGTTATAGAGCGGCAGAGTCAGGGGCAGGAAGGTAAAATGGAAACCCTGTATGGGCAGAATATCGGCAAGGGGATCATCCTTTGTGAGCTGCTGTAATTCACAAATAAGACGTGAGACATCAAAGGTCACCGGCGGCTGAATGCCCGCTGCAAGAGCCAGCCTTACAGGATCGTAGTAGTTCCCCTCTTTAACAGCCCCAACTCCTGCATTTTCCGACCAGATGGAGAGGGTGTTCTCGTTGGCAGAGCGATACAAGCTTTCCAGATTTATCGATTTCATTACAGACCTTTTGCACTGGTATGAACAGAGGCGATTCGTCATCCATGCGATTTCAGCCCATAACTGTTCAGAAGTATCCCTGTGGCTAATCGTGAACACATTACCATACGCTCAACGCCTGCTCTGGCATAAAGCGGACATGTGCGGTGCCGGGTTTGCCTGAAAAGCATTGCGACCTTCCCGCTCTGCCCCTAAACGGACAACCAGAGGACAGATCAGGACAACAGATGCCTGACGTATAGAATCGATCAACTCTCTCTGATATTGATGATGTCGATGGCGTTAAATCACTCCTGTTGAGAGAGCTAAAATGAATTTTTATTGCAGTAAGGAATTTACCGGCTCGAAGGCCTGGGACTCACAGCATATTGCCAGCTTCGATAATGTCAGCGTGAAACTTCACTGGACCGATCAGCCTTATAAGTGGCACATCAACGATGGTCAGGAGGTTTTTGCTGTCATGGATGGATGCGTTGAAATGCAATATAAAGAGCAGGGCGAAGTTAAAAGCCGGGTACTCAACGCTGGTGATATTTTTTATGCCAGTGAAGGGACAGAACATATTGCGCGTCCACAGGGCGTCGCCCGCGTGCTGGTGATTGAAAAAGAGGGATCGGTTTAATTAAGGTGATTCATTATCTGGCTGAGCCAACAAGCCAGTGACAAAACGGGCGATCTCTTCTCCCAGATTGAGAAGAAAGGCGTCGCGTGATGGGTGGGTGTCAGTGATATGCGGCGGCAGGATGTTCATGAAGGTGAAATGCCCGGCATCTTTAACCACGCAAAGTTTTGTCTCAGTTCGATTATCTAATTCTTCTTTGATGAACAGCGCTTGCGATGGCGGTGTCAGGGTGTCCTTCTCGCCAGTCCAGATCCTGACAGGCACTTTCACGGAGGCGAGGGCCGAGGGTGCTCTGAAAAAATCCGCAGGTGGCGCTAACAGCACCAGTTGATTCAAATCCTGTCTGCCTGCATATGTCACCTTCTCTCTGGTGCGAGTCCAGGCCGTCGCCCCGGCGTGCATCAACAGAATCACGGTGCCGAGTGAGTGCCCGACGCCGGTAATCGAGGCATAATGTTGACAAAACGCATCGCGGGCGAGGACAAGCCTTTGGCTGCGTTCCAGTAAGTCAGCCTTTGAGGGCGTGGAAGAGGTTAACCGTTCGAAATGGGGCGCTACCACTGAAATACCATTGCGGCTAAAGGTCTGCAGAAGCTCAAGATGACGCAATGGACTTCCGCCAGCACCTGCTGCAAAAAGGATACACTGGCTGGCCTCATTCACCTTCAATAACGTGACGTCAAAATTCCTGTCGGCATGCCTGATGACAGAGGTTTCCGCCCTGGTATTGTTAATCATAAAGCCGACTCCCCGCTAAAAGGTCAGTCTGGAGATACTAACCTGTTCCCGGTGAAACGATAAATTTCCGTCTGCTTCTGGCTCCAGACTACTGTTATGCAAGGTGTAAGCAGCAAATCAAAGCGGACCGGTTATTCATACTCTGGCGTCAGGCCACCAATCTGTCCGCGCTTACTGCGTCGCCTCTGCCCATAATGCCGCCTGTACAGCAGGGCGCGCATTGATATTTGCTCTGTACGCCAACAGCGCAGGCCAGCGATCTAGTTCAATGCTGAAGAACTTACACCAGCCCAGTACAGTGAAAAGGTAGGCGTCAGCAACGCTGAATGATGGCCCCATCAGAAACGCTTTTTCGGCGAGCGTATCCTGCAGAAAGTCGAACCGCCGGAAGAGCTTTTCACGAAACAGTGACAGGACAGCGTCGGGCAGTGCCTGGTTAAACAACAGAGCGGAACCCGCGTGGATTTCACTGGTAATGAAGTTCAGCCACTCCTGCAGTCGAACACGCGCCCAGCTGCCTGCTGGCGGTGCCAGCCCGCTTTCCGGCCTCAGGTCGGCGAGGTACTGCACAATCGCCGGCCCTTCAGTCAGTATCTGCCCGTCGTCCAGTTCCAGTGCAGCAACATAGCCCTTGGGGTTGATAAGGCGAAAGTCGCGTCCGTCAGAGGTGAGCTTGCTCCTGTTATCCACTTTAACCAGCTCAAACTCCAGTGCGAGTTCACGCAGCACGATATGGGGTGACAGCGAACAGGTATCCGGGGCGTAATAAAGTTTCATGTCTTCTCCGTTAACATTGAAAGCGATGTGAGATTCTCTTTGTCGTTACGGAACAGACTGTGCTTAACGCAGAGAATTCTGTAAAATTAATGCTTCAAAAGTTAACTATTAGCTGAGCTACTGATAACCATGATGAATCTTCTGCACTGGCGCTTGCTGGTGGCGGTGGCCGATGCCAGCAATATTTCGCGTGCTGCTGAAACGACAGGCATGACACAGTCCGGTGCCAGCCAGGCTATCGCCCAGTTAGAGTCATCACTCGGGTTCCCGGTATTCGTGCGTGAGCGCCGGCACATCGGTGTTACCGCGCTGGGAGAGCAGGTCATTGAACATGCCAGAATTATGCTGTCGCAGCTCAGCGCGATCCGCGTGCTGGCTGATGAGAGCCGGGGTTTAAAGGGCGGACGCATCTGGCTTGCCAGCTTTCCCTCTGTGACGTCCACTCTCCTGCCTGGCCTGTTGCGTAACTTCCGGCGTCTGCATCCGGGCATTGAAGTGGTGGTGCTGGAAGGGACGGATGAAGAAGTTGAGGAGTGGCTTGCAGCGGACACCGTTGAGCTGGGGGTGGTAATGAACCCCACACCCGGACGTGCTGATGTGATACTGGGACAGGACGCATGGGTCGCCGTCATGCCAGCCAGCGCTCCGCACATCGGTCAGTCAGGCGCGAACGGTATAACCCTGCAGGAACTGGCAGACCAGCCCTTTGTGCTTGCAACAGGCGGATGCGTCGTTAATGGCAAAAGCCTGATGGAACAGTCAGGATTCCACCTCTCTGACGTGCGCGTAAAGGTCCGCGACTGGATCAGCGCCTGCATGCTGGTGCGTGAAGGCATGGGTGTCGCGCTGGTGCCGGAATCAGCCCTGCCAGCGGAACGGCGCGGCCTGTCAGTGATGCCGGTCATCCCGCCTCTGCACCGTGAATTCGGGCTGGTCTGTTCGCCTTCCGGAAAAGCTTCTGGCGCGACGCAGGCGCTCCTGAACGGACTGCGTAAAGGGCAGGGTAATATCTCCGGATAAACCCACTGCACAGCTGACTTTATCCGCCGTTACCCGATCATAAACAACAGAATGGCTGGCTGGGAAAGAGAGATCGGCAGACTCTCCCGACCGCGATCCTTTCTCAACTCGCGTCTTAACGCTTTGCCGCATAGGGTGATCGGGGCGAATAACGGTTTTATGGCGTGGCGGAACACGCCTGAATCATCGGGATGGCTCAGAATTCGCGTAACTGGTCGAACAGCTGATACAACCGCGGCTGATCCACAAGCGTGGCGCCTTGCTCGCCCAGTTTCTGCTCCAGCGGGTTCAGAACATCGCACAGCACACTGTAGATCTCCTCACGCTCGACCGTCTCAATCGTCTTTGAACGCCGGTCGATGAGATTAAAGGCTTCGGTGTAGGCGGTTACAGCGGCGGTTAACAGGCTCGCCACATCCATGCTGCTATCGATGATGTTCGTGGCAGCCCGCAGGTTTTTGTAAGCCAGCGCTGCTTTTTTGGCATAAGTGGCCGAAATATGTTCGCGGCCATCCCAGTCCCGGAAAGGATTGTGCAGATTCTCAGCCAGCCATTCCGGCTTGCGTGCTTTACTCAGCGAGAGATCCAACCCCTGAGTTGTCGCCTTTTTATAAGCGGTTCTGACAGAGCTGATCACGTCAAGCGGGACGCTGGTCATCCACAGGCATGAGAGATTGGGCAACGCTTCTGGTGAGGGAAAGTCAGCCGCGCTGAAGCCAAACAGGTCGAAGAAGGTCAGCATCTGCAACTGTGGCAGTGCGGCAATACGATGCATATTGCTGGCTACGCCGGGATTTCCCCAGATGCGCAGCTCAGTTAAGCAGGTAAAGCGCTCAACGACTGACGCCAGGTCAATCTCTTTAACGCCTGTCAGTGACAATGCCCTGAGCCGGTCAATACCCTGCAGCACAGGCAAAGTCTGCGAACATTGCAGGCACAGATTGCGTCCCTCCTGATCGGCCTCTACCTGAAAACCTGAAGAAGGCGTTGCGGTGAGTGACAGCAGGGAGAGATCAGGATTCAGACGCACGCAGCTGACGCCTTCAGGGTGCAGAATAAAACGCGACAAACGAGTCGCCCCGACATCGATTTCGCTGACGACAGCGGATTGCCAGTGCAACTCATTAATGAAGTCATGCTGCTGTATATAGGCCATCAGTTCCGGGGTGCCATGGCGGGTTTCGATGGTCATCAGGCAGGGCAGGCGATCCAGTTCAGAGAGATCGGTCAGGGTTTGCAGGAGGTGGTCATTGATACGGGTGGTGTCCTGGCGAAGTGTCTGGCCGCCGACAACCACGTTGTGCGCGCCTGAAGCAGCCTTGAACCGCGCACGGCTGGCCGGGTCGATCTTCTCCCAGTTTCGCTGACGAACAAGACTGTCTCCCACGTCCCAGCCGAACTTGTAGGCGTTTACTTCCTGATCTGCCAGCGGCGGCAGGTTGGTAATTAATACCTGTCCCGGTGGGACATTGGCGGAGACATAACCGTGATCGAAGCTGTCTTTGACAAAATAGTAGCTACAGCGCAAAGGCTGCATACGGCTGGCTTCCGCCCTGTCAGGCAAATGATCACCTGCCCAGTCGAGCTGGAGTATGGCTGCAAGGACTTTGCCTCTGGCATTAGCAGGCTGCTGAAGGTGTGTCACCTGACAGGCGACGTACTGCTGCAACTGCGGGGAATACACGCTGTAGATATCGCCGACCTTTGCTTGCACTCTCGCTCCTCTCAGTCAAAAATTTTACAGTCAGAAAATCTGATGCAGCGGGCATCCTGCAGAGGGACGCTCTTTACCGCGGGTCTCAGATCCATCCAGCACACTAGCCTGGCATAACGTTTTAACGAAATGCTGGCGCGTGAACATTTTTATCTTTTTTTCGCGGCAGGTGACAGCGTCAGTCGGGTTGCACGCAGCAGCCCGACTGACGAAGCCTGCCCGGAGGCATGCGGGGCAGGTATTCAGCTTACAGGCGGTTACCGGCCTCAACCAGTTCGTTATAGGATTTTAAAACACGCATCGGTGAACCCGATACCATCCAGCCTGAATTGCCGCTTCCTTTCAGCAGACTCTGCTCACCCGTGCTGTAAGGTGTTTTATCGCGAATCCGACGCATGCGATCCTTGCAGTCTTTAAGGAAGGTTCCGGCATTATCCTGGAAGATGGACCAGGTTAATGGCTTGCCCGCTTCGCTGGCCGTTGCCTTTTCTGCCTCACTCAGCAGCGTACTGTAAGCATCAATCGCTTTTGTCATCTCTGTCACGTCGGGAGCGGAAGAGGTAAACAGGGTCGCCAGCGGTTTGGCCTGTGTGACTAATGCCAGGCGGTAGTAGCGACTATGACGGCCCTCAGACTTTTCAATCTCAACGAGTTGCGCAGCAACGACCTCATTGTTCTCTTTTTCAACTTCGGCACCGAACTGGTCGCTGGATTTCATAAAGCTGTTAAACGCCTTCATGAGTGGCGGATGCATTTGTTTGGCTTTCGCGAAGCCATCATCCTTATAATCTTCCTGACTGTAGTAAAGATGAGCCTGCGAAACCAGCGGCTGCAATGTCGTTAAATCCGCCAGATACTGTGTTGCTGCAGCATCCAGCGCCGGTAACGTCGGTTTAGCTTTCGATGCCTGGTTGATGGCTTTAGTGCAGCTCTCCAGTTCATAAGGCGTGACCTCGCCCAGTACGTTGACGCTGCGCTCTTTGCCGGTTGGCCCCTTTTCAGCATTCGCCATCCAGCTCACATAGCGCAGGGAACTATCGCGAACCGATCCATCCGTAGTGTTAAAGCAACCCACATAGGCGTTTAATTTTGTGGTGAGTTGCGCAGCGCTATCCTCCGCAACAGCCTGGGGTTGACTCTGCGGGGCGGGTTTTGCATCCGCTTTGTCACTGTTGTCACATGCTGCCAGCGGCAGCACAAGGGCAGTCACCAGCATCCCGGGTATCATGGCCCTGCTTGCTCTTTTAAACACAATCGTTCCTTTATTTATGTGGTCAGAAATAGAGAATGAAAATAAATGTTCGCATTGGCTCCCTTTTCAGCTGCGAGGAGGGAGCCGATGACAAACGGGTTATGCGCTTTGCGTCGCTGCCGCCGTTTCTTCTTTCAGCAACGCCCTGACTGTCTGATGACGATGCCAGTAATAGCCGAGGGTGTTTTTAAAGGCTTCAATCTCCTTTTTCAGGCCCGGCAGAGGGATCTCACTGCGTTTTTTTCCCTGCGAGTTTGGCTGCACATGTTGCACGTAGAGCTTATCCCGGCCGAAGCTACGAATGACGTTGATGTTTTTAACGTTATCCCACTCCAGCACTTCGCCGGTTTTCGGCGACACGATGCCCTGCCAGGTGATGACGATCTGCGAGCCATCTTTCAGGGTATAAGGAACATTGGGGAAATGCTTCAGCACCAGCGCGGTTTCCATTTCACCGTCAGGCTGATAGCGCCAGGCCAGGCTCTCTTCATGCACAGAAGAGAAGTCGCGCTCATATTTCTGCCATAACTGCTGTTCAATCT
The DNA here is from genome assembly GCF_011800405.1 of Pantoea sp. EKM21T. Lineage (NCBI taxonomy): Bacteria > Pseudomonadati > Pseudomonadota > Gammaproteobacteria > Enterobacterales > Erwiniaceae > Pantoea > Pantoea sp. EKM21T. The sequence continues at coordinate 465,840 of NZ_JAALFV010000003.1, read as the reverse complement.
CGTTGGCAACCGGCATCAGATCGACCCAGCTCTGGGCCGGGTAATCGGCGGCGATCGCTGCATAGTCAGCTTCGTTAATCTCATATCCTACGTTGCGCATCCTTTCCGCCAGCGGCGGGTGTGAATCAAACGGGTGCGGCACATTCTGCTCACGGATGACGCTGATAAAGTCCGGAGAGGCGACATGTTCTGGCAGACCGGCAGCAATAGCTTTACTGATCCCCAGTTCATTTTCGTGCAGCGTCTGATTATTAAAGAAGTTTCGTTCAACTTCATTCCGGTAGCTGGCATACGCAGATACTTTGATCAGTGATTCGATAATCGCGGCAGGGGAGACCAGCGTTGATGCATTGCGATCCGCGACAAACTCACGTTCACGGCTGTTACGCTGCCACGCCAGTTCAAAAAGCATGCGATAAAGATAGAGCGGATAGAAGACGATCAGCGTGGCCACATTCTGACCCATCAGCTGCATATAGAGATCAAACCGATGCAGTTTCGGTCCCAGTAATGCGCCGGAGGCGGTGTCGCCTTCATGCAGGTGGGTCAGCTCATGGACCATCACGCCATCAGCCTGCGCAACGGTGAGCTGACGCAGGAGCGGAATACTGACATAGAGCTTACGGCCGGTGAGCGGATTCCCATTCACGTTCAGCGGAGCTTCAGTCACATAGAAGTTGGTGTCGATACCCGCAACAATATGATCGGGTGGCGTGGTGCCCACTCTGGCGGCCAGCATATCAATCTGTGACCAGAGTGCCGGTGCCGCTTCGCGGGTCACGACTTCGCCTTCAATACTCTCTTCCGGTGGGAGTTTTTTGAAGATGCCTTTAATCATGTAATACATACCGGCCAGCACCAGCAGTCCTACTGCCATCACCAGTTTGGGATAGTAGGTTTGTGTGAAGAAGGCGGTGCCCCAGAATGAGAGCCATACCAGCATGCCGCCCTGTACCATGACTTCCAGCGAACAGGCCAGCATCAGGAACTTGCGGGCCAGCGCCAGACTGATAACCTGTCCCTGGCGGCTTTTAAAGGCCAGCGCACTGAACAACAGCACCATCAGCAGGACAGCGCCGCTGCCGATCAGCGTCCAGAATGCCACTTTATCCATCATGTAGAACTGCCACAGTTCGGAGTGCGGTTCGCAGACGGCGTTTTTGTAATCCTGCAGATTTTCATCTACCGGACCGCAGACACTGGAAGGCGGGTTCTGCTGCAGAAACGCCTGTAGTTTGTCCGTATCCTGATGTTGTTCCCGCGCATCGTCCATGAAGAACTGCGTGTATTGCTGATCAAGTTGTTTGTTGCCATATTCAGCAAAAAACAGGGTAATGACAGGGACGAGAAACAGTGTGAACAGCAGCCAGAAAAATACCTTTAGATAACCCTTTTTCAATTCCGTTAATGTATTCAAAATAATAACATCCTGCATGTCTATGAAAGGGAGAAGCTGCTGCTATCAGGAAATTCCGAAAAGAATATCCTGGCCCCGGTTAAACGGTGCGGAAACATTTATGCGAGCTTCACGATATTATAATTATTGCAGAGCGATTATAAGCCAGTCTGAACCCGTTTTGAAAAGGTATAGACGGATATTTTCGGCGATTTTTTCCTTTTCCGTCAGGTTATTTTTCTGGCGGCTTCCGGTGGTTCTGCCACGACAGCACTAATTTGAGTTAGTGCTCATCACTTATTCTGTCCGATCTCCTGACCGATGGCTAATCCCCGCCATCTGTCTGCATCAGATACACCATAATCCTATATTTTACCATCAGAGCGGTGCGAAAAAATTACCAGCGCATCCCTTTGAAGGGATTCCAGCCGTTATCGCCTTTTTTCTCTTTCAGGTAATAACTGTAATTGGTGCTCATGCCGTACAGGGCATTAAAGCCATAGCCCAGGCCAACCTGAAGATACCGTGGAAATTCCATGCCCGCTATCGCTAAGGCGATGATCAAAATAGTATAAACAACTACCATAATTAAAATCAGCATGATGTTCTTCTTCCACAGGCCGAGTACGAACAGATAAATCGGGCCGAAAAGGAAGGCAATTAAATTCATGTTCACTTTTAATTTTTGCCTGAAAGGCAGTTGTTTCAATGCCTGTCTGAAGCCTGGTGTACTGGGAGCACCATGAAGGTCGAAAAAATCAAATCGGGTCTGCCATTTCGCACTGTACTCTTTAGTTGAGTTTACTTTATTATGATTTTCAATAGGTTGATTCATGGTTGCCTCAATATCCTGCGCAGAAAACTACAGAGACCGACACTGTTTCAGACGGATGACAGCCGCATGAATGGTGCTTATCGACCGCCAGAACAGCGCATACGAATTTTAAAAACAGGAAAGCCGTGTTAATTTGCACCAAAATAATATCGGTACGGTACAAATAGCCATGCTGCACCCTGGGTGCGCTATTAGCTGCACGGGTGCCGAATTCAGGTTAAACAACAATATTTGAAAATAAATCCATCAGAATCAGTAATGTGAAAATTGCACAGGCCGGACATCTCCTGTGGCGGATGTAATTGATATTAGCACCAAAGAAAATATCGCCACAATGATAAAAATATGTTAATTTTCAAAAAAAATATTCCTCGTTCCTCACACCTTAGAAGGATATAAAGATGATCGCATGGAGCGGAGTGGGTTTTTTCGTCGCAGTAATAATTTCTGCCGCCTACCTCCTGTGTAAATGGCTGTTAGATATTTATTACTACGACGGTTTCTTTGTCTCCCATCTATGGGCGACAGGGGCTACGCTGATCGTTTCTGCCCTTTTTTGTGCTGCCTTTGTCTGGGTGCTCCGGCAGGAAAAATGGCTGGACTCCCTTGCACAAGCAACGAAAAGCCAGCCAATGATGGCCCCCGAAAAAACCCACAACTTCTTTTTTATTCCCGTTCTCTACTGGCCGATTATTCTGTTTCTGCTCGGCTCAGGGATCTGTATTTACGACCTGACCCGATAACACTTCACATCACTGATACAGGCCATACTGATGCTGTATCAGCGAAATGGAAATATCATCAATACGAAGGAGTTCATGGTGAAATTAAGAAAATCATTAAACATTATGGGTGCGATCTGCCTGGCAACTGCCATCGGCGGTACTTCTCTGATGGCATCAGCCGCTGAGACAGCACCAGCTGCAAACACGCAGACTCAGACGATCTCTTTGCTGGATGGCAAACAGACGTTCAAACTGCAGGGCTATGAAAAGCAGCCTGTGCCGGGCGGCGGACCAGGCACCATGTATGTGAACAAGCAGGAAAAACGCGTATTGATTATTGGCGAAGAAGAGATCCCATTGATTGCGCGCGGTGGCAGTGACGCTGATTTTCTTGAAGGCGGGAAGTCTATCAAAGACAAGCAGAAGCAGGCTTCACCTTCTTATACGGTGATCAGTGAGAAAACTGAAAATACCAACGGTTTGCCGGTTTATCATATTGAAGCCACCGACAAAATGGGTGGCAACGATGTGCAACAGGCGACGCTGCTGGCGGTCGCCAACAAGAAATTCACCGTTATTCAGGTGGTTTCAAACCACAAAGACAAGGCTGGCCACCTGAAAGCAGTAAACAATATCCTCGGTAAGTAAGGCCTCAGTCGATAAGCCCGGTTAGCTGATCGACCCGGATAAGGGGTTGCCGGTGGGGTTCATGAGTTTACTCAAAACACACCTGCAATGCCTTGTCTGAACAATGCTCAGGCTGTCGCGTCTGCGCGTCATCACGGCTTGCCCGCAAACCCCTTTCCTGACCTCTTTCTTCAGGCGTTATGCCAGGCCTGAAAACAGAAAAGGCCGTCTCCGGCCTCTCGTTAACTTTATGCAAACATCTACTTCAGGCTGCGCGAACCTGCGGCATCGCTATATCCGCGCTGATACGCGCACCTTCAGCATCAAATACCATGCAATGGTGCGGATGGAAGGTGGGGCGCAGCGTCTGATAAGGACGGAAATGCACATCGCCGGGCAGCAGCATCTTGAAGCCGTCGTGGCCGTGGCTCTGACCAAACAGATAGGTGTTGTTGCCAAGTCGCTCAACCACTTCGCAGTGGAAGTTGATATTCAGTGGCGCATCGCCGTTGATCTGCAACTGCTCCGGCCGGATACCCAGCGTGATCTCATCACCAGGCTGCAACTGGCGGATGGGCGAGGGGAGCTGCAGCCGATGTTCGCCGTCATTGATCAGGGCGACAAGGCCAGCAGGGCCGCACTGCTCCACGCGCGCAGGCAGGAAGTTCATCTTAGGTGAGCCGATAAAACCGGCGACAAAGCGGTTAATCGGGTTGTAATAGAGCGCCATCGGTGAACCCACCTGTTCAACCTTGCCGTAGTTCATGACCACAATCTTATCGGCCAGCGTCATTGCTTCCGTCTGATCGTGCGTCACATAGACCATGGTGGTTTTCAGCTCCTGGTGCAGCTTCGCAATGTGCAGCCGCATATCGACACGCAGCTCCGCATCCAGGTTCGATAAGGGCTCATCAAACATAAACACCCGGGGATTACGCACGATTGCGCGACCAATGGCGACACGCTGACGCTGACCGCCGGAAAGCTGCTTTGGTTTACGATCCAGCAGATGCGCAAGCTGTAGCGTCTTCGCCACCATCTCTACCTGATGCTGAATCTGCGCTTTCGGCACGCCGTTCACCTTCAGTCCGTAACCGATATTTTCCGCCACCGTCATATGCGGGTAAAGCGCATAAGACTGAAACACCATTGCCACTCCGCGGTGCGAGGGTGCGACATCATTCATGATCTCATCACCAATCAAAATCTCACCGTCACTGATCTCTTCCAGCCCGGCGATCAGCCGCAGCAGTGTGGATTTACCGCAGCCTGACGGACCGACGAAGACCGCAAACTCACCGGCCTCAATATCAAGCGCGATATTTTTCAGCGTTTCTGTTTTACCAAAGCGTTTGGTGACGTTTCTCAATCTGATGCTGGACATGCTGATCCTCATGGCAAGGGATTTGGCGGCTGAAATGTATGACGTATAACAGTTTGTCTTTTTACACGTCAGCCCTGATGGTGCCTGCGCTGACTATATCGCTCCGCCAGAGTGCGCCCTACCGCTGATTTTGATTTCTGTAATAGCGATCACACATTGATGCGAACGGGCTGGAGCGCGGTACGCATTCCGCGTAGCGTATGGCTCAAATGCGATACGTTACTCACACTGCATATGCTCAATAATTCCTTGTTCAGCAAGTGCCTGAAAAAAATATCAGCAAATGACAGCTTAAAATGTTATACCTTCACATGAGGCCAGTAATGAAAATCAAAATCAGCGTTACGCTACTTCTTTCCGCATTGATGCTTAATCAATCCGCCTGGGCCGCTCAGCAACTTACCGTCTGGGAAGACATTAAAAAATCAGACGGCATCAAAACGGCGATCGCCGATTTTCAGAAACAGTTCGGCGTTGAAGTAAAAGTTCAGGAGATGCCGTTTGCACAGCAGATTGAGAAGCTGCGTCTGGATGGCCCGGCGGGTATTGGCCCGGATGTCCTGGTGATCCCTAATGACCAGCTCGGTAGCGCGGTCGTACAGGGATTACTGGCACCGCTGAAAATAGATGCAGCAGAGCAGAGCGCTTACACCCCCTCAGCAATGGCGGCTTTCACACAGAACAGTGTGGTCTACGGCGTACCCAAAGCGGTGGAAACGCTGGTGCTGATCTACAACAAAGATCTGCTGCCGTCGCCGCTGAAAACGCTGGAGGAATACCGTGCCTTCTCCCAGAAGCAGCGTGAGGCGAAGCAGTATGGCCTGCTCGCTAAGTTTGACCAGATTTATTACAGCTGGGGCGTGATGGCTCCGATGGGCTCTTACATCTTTGGCAAAGACGCCAAAGGCGCCATTAACACTCAGGATATTGGTCTGAACACCCCAGGCAGCGTGGAAGCGGTGACTTATCTCAAGCGCTTCTTCAGTGAAGGATTGCTGCCAGGCGGCATCATGGGCGACAACGGTCTCAACGCCATCGACTCGCTGTTTACCGAGAAGAAAGCGGCGGCGGTGATCAATGGGCCGTGGGCATTCCAGCCTTATCAGGCTGCCGGAATCAACTATGGCGTGGCACCGCTGCCGCTGCTGCCTAACGGCAAGCCGATGAGCTCCTTCCTGGGCGTCAAAGGCTATGTGGTCTCTACCTGGAGTAAAGATCAGGCGCTGGCGCAGAAGTTCCTCACCTTCATCAACCAGCCGCAGTACGTGAAAGAGCGTTATCAGAAAACCCAGGAGATCCCACCGGTCACCGCGCTGATGAACGATCCGATTATCAAAGATGATGAGAAGGCCAACGCGGTCGCGGTGCAGGCGGCGCGTGCGTCAGCGATGCCTGGCGTGCCGGAAATGCAGGAAGTGTGGGGGCCAGCCAATGCTGCGCTGGAGCTGAGCGTATCCGGCAAGCAGGAGCCAAAAGCGGCACTGGATAATGCAGTGAAGCAGATCACCATGCAGATTGAAGCGATGCAGGCCAGCAACCAGTAATGCAGGTTCACGGGATAACCGTACAGGATAAGGATCAGGGTGTGGCTATATCTTCCGATGAAAATCTGGTGACGGCTAAGCGTCCGCGTCGTCATGCGACCACCGGTGCGCTGTTGGCACTGCTGCCTGGCTTCGGCCAGTTTTACCACCGCCAGTGGGCTAAAGGGCTCTGTTTTCTGATTTTGCTCAGCAGTTTTACCGGCGTCTTCCACGATTTTCTGCGTGAGGGATTCTGGGGGCTCTATACGCTGGGCGAATCGGTGCCGCGTGATAACTCCATTTTTCTGCTGGCAGAGGGCATTATCAGCGTACTGATTGCCGCCTTCGGCGTGGCGGTCTGGGGAGTGTCAATGCGCGACGCCTGGGTCAATGGCGTTAAGCGCGACAAGGGCCAGCAGCTGAACAGCGTGCGCCAGCAGTATCAGTTACTGCTGCGCGATGGCTTCCCCTATCTGATGATTTCGCCAGGCTTTATTCTGCTGGTGTTTGTAGTGGTGTTTCCGATTCTGTTCGGTTTCGCCATCGCCTTCACCAACTACAACCTCTATCACACGCCACCGGCGAAGCTGGTGGACTGGGTGGGGTTCAAAAACTTCATCAACATTTTTACCCTGTCGATCTGGCGCTCCACCCTCTTTGATGTGCTGCAATGGACGGTGGTCTGGACACTGCTCGCTACCACGCTGCAGTGCACCGTGGGCGTCATGCTGGCGATTCTGGTCAATCAGAAAGACCTGCGCTTTAAGCCGCTGATCCGCACCATCTTTATCCTGCCGTGGGCGGTGCCGGGCTTCGTCACCATTCTGGTCTTCGCCGGAATGTTCAACGACAGCTTTGGGGTGATCAACAACGCTATTCTCGACTTCTTTGGCATTGCACCTAAAGCGTGGATGACCGATCCATTCTGGACCAAAACCGCGCTGATTATGATGCAGACCTGGCTCGGTTTCCCGTTTGTGTTTGCGATGACTACCGGCGTCCTGCAGGCGATCCCTGACGATCTCTATGAGGCGGCGATCATGGACGGTGCCAGCGCCTGGACGCGGCTGAAAACCATCACGCTGCCGCTGGTGCTCTACGCCATTGCGCCGATCATCATCACGCAATACACCTTCAACTTTAATAATTTCAACATCATCTATCTGTTTAACAACGGCGGTCCGGCTGTGGCGGGGTCGAATGCCGGAGGAACCGATATCCTGGTGTCGTGGATCTACAAGCTCACCATGTCGTCGTCGCAATATGCTATCGCCGCCACTATCACCATTTTGCTGTCGATTTTCGTGGTAGGTCTGGCGCTGTGGCAGTTCCGCGCGACCCGGTCGTTTAAACAAGATGAGATGGCGTAAGGAAGCAGTTATGGCGAAGTCCGGCAGTATTAAACGCGAAAGGTGGATACGCCTGTCGCTGACCTGGCTGGTGGTGCTGGCCGTCTCGGCCATCATTATCTATCCGCTGGTCTGGACAGTAGGAGCATCCCTGAATGCAGGTAACAGCCTGCTCAGCAGTTCGATCATTCCGGAGAATGCGTCGCTGCAGCACTACCGCGACCTGTTCAATGGCACAGTGCCTTACCTGACGTGGTACTGGAATTCGATGAAAATCAGTTTCCTGACCATGGTGCTGACGTTGATCAGCGTCAGCTGTACCGCCTACGCTTTTTCCCGTTTTCGGTTCAAGGGGCGGCAGAACGGACTGATGCTGTTTCTTTTGTTGCAGATGATCCCGCAGTTTTCGGCGCTGATCGCGATTTTCGTGCTGTCGCAGCTGCTGGGGTTGATCAACAGCCATCTGGCGCTGGTGCTGATCTACGTTGGCGGGATGATCCCGATGAACACCTGGCTGATGAAGGGGTATCTCGACTCGATTCCCAAAGATCTGGATGAGTCGGCGCGCATGGACGGTGCAGGCAACTTCCGCATCTTTGTTGAGATCATTATGCCGCTGTCGAAGCCGATTCTGGCGGTAGTGGCGCTGTTCTCCTTCACCGGTCCGCTGGGTGATTTCATCCTCTCCAGCACCATTCTGCGAACGCCAGAGCAGTTCACGCTGCCGATTGGCCTCTATAACCTGGTGTCGCAAAAAATGGGCGCCAGTTACACCACCTATGCCGCCGGTGCTGTGCTGATCGCCGTGCCGGTGGCGGTGTTCTATCTGGCCCTGCAGAAATACTTCGTTTCTGGCCTGGCCTCAGGCAGTACTAAAGGATAAATCATGACGCCAAAAACATTGATTCTCGCCCTGGCACTGGCCTGGGCGACACCGCTGCTCGCCGCCGATCAGCCTGTCATCGGCTCTGCCGGGCCGTGGCCAGCCGATTTTATCAAAGGTGCGGATATCTCATCGCTGGCTGAACTGGAGAAGCAGGGTGCGAAATTCTACAACGCAGATAACCAGCAGCAGGATGCCATCGCCATCCTGAAAGCCAGCGGCATCAACACCATCCGGCTGCGGCTGTGGGTGGATCCCCGCGACGACAGCGGTCAGACCTACGGTGGTGGCGGCAACGATCTGGCAACCACGCTGGCGCTGGCGAAGCGCGTTAAAGCGGCGGGCCTGAAGCTACTGCTGGATATCCACTACAGCGACTTCTGGACAGACCCAGGCAAGCAGTTCAAGCCCAAAGCCTGGCAGTCGCTGCCTTTTCCGCAGCTGGAAACCCAGGTTCATGACTACACCCGTGACACCATCGCCCGTTTCAAAGCGGACGGTGTGATGCCGGATATCGTGCAGATTGGCAATGAACTTAACGGTGGCATGCTCTGGCCGGAAGGCAAAAGCTGGGGCCAGAACGGCGGTGAGTTTGATCGGCTGGCCGGTCTGCTGAAAGCCGGGATCAGCGGGGTGCGTGAGAACCTCAGCGACCCGCATCAGGTGAAGATCATGCTGCACCTGGCTGAGGGCACAAAGAACGACATGTTCCGCTGGTGGTTCGACGAGATCGTTAAGCGTGATGTGCCATTCGATGTGATTGGCCTGTCGATGTACACCTACTGGAACGGCCCCATCAGCGCCCTGAAAGCCAACATGGATGATATCTCCCGGCGCTATGACAAAGACGTGATGGTGGTGGAAGCGGCCTACGGCTACACGCTGGAAAACTGCGATAGCGCGGAGAACAGTTTCCAGGCCAAAGAGGAGCAGGCGGGCGGCTATCCCGGCAGTGTAGCGGGCCAGGCGGCTTATCTGCATGACCTGATTAAAGCGGTGCTGGCGGTGCCGGACCATCGCGGCAAGGGTGTCGTCTACTGGGAACCGGCGTGGATCCCTGCGCCCGGCAATACCTGGGCGACGCCCGCTGGCATGAAATATATCCACGACGAATGGAAACAGGGTAACGCCCGCGAAAACCAGGCGCTGTTTGACTGTCACGGCAAGGCGCTGCCTTCGCTGCAGGTTTTTCATTAACCATTAGCGCAAACGCTGATGTCTACCTCTGAGGAACAGGTATGAATAAATTTCCGCCGCTCAGCGCCCGGGTTAACCGGCTGCTGCATGGTGCTGACTACAATCCCGAACAGTGGGCGCACCAGCCGGGCATTATTGATGACGACGTCATGATGATGAAGCAGGCGAACTGTAACGTTATGTCGGTGGGTATTTTCAGCTGGGCGAAGCTGGAGCCGGAAGAGGGGCGCTATGAATTTGGCTGGTTGGATGAGGTGATTGATACGCTCTGGCTGCAGGGGATTTCTGTGTTTCTTGCTACACCAAGCGGGGCCAGGCCAGCCTGGATGTCGCAGGCGTATCCGGAGGTGCTGCGTGTGGGGCGCGATCGCGTGCCGGCTCTGCATGGTGGTCGTCATAACCACTGCATGACCTCGCCGGTGTATCGCCAGAAAGTGCAGGCGATGAACAGCCGGCTGGCGGCGCGCTATGCGCATCATCCGGCGGTGCTCGGCTGGCATATTTCCAATGAGTATGGCGGAGAATGTCATTGCGATCGCTGTCAGCAGGCGTTTCGCAGCTGGTTGCAGCGCCGTTATGAGACGCTGGAGAACCTGAATCTCGCCTGGTGGAGTGATTTCTGGAGTCATACCTACAGCGACTGGTCACAGATTGTGTCGCCAGCGCCACAGGGTGAGATGTCGATTCACGGTCTGAATCTGGACTGGCGGCGGTTTATGACCGATCAGGTTACTGACTTCTGTCGTGAGGAGATTAAACCGCTGAAGCAGGCCAATCCCGATCTGCCTGCGACCACCAATTTTATGGAATATTTCTACGACTACGATTACTGGAAGCTGGCACCGGCGCTCGATTTTATCTCCTGGGATAGCTACCCGATGTGGCATAACGAGAAGGATGAGACCACGCTCGCCTGTTATACCGCGATGTACCACGATTTGATGCGCACCCTGAAGCAGGGCAAGCCTTTCGTGTTGATGGAGTCGACGCCGAGCGCCACCAACTGGCAGCCGACCAGCAAGCTGAAGAAGCCGGGGATGCATATTCTGTCGTCACTGCAGGCGGTGGCCCATGGTGCGGACGCGGTGCAATATTTTCAGTGGCGCAAGAGCCGGGGTTCGGTCGAGAAGTTTCATGGCGCAGTAGTCGATCATGTGGGTCATCTTGATACGCGCACCGGTCGTGAGGTGAGTGAGCTGGGCCGGATGCTGGCCGCAATGACGCCGGTGATGGGCAGCCGGGTTGAGGCGCGGGTGGCGATTATTTTCGACTGGGAGAGTCGCTGGGCGATGGATAATGCGCAGGGGCCGCGCAATCTCGGACTGCATTATGAGCGCACAGTGAACGAGCACTATCGTGCTTTCTGGGAGCAGGGCGTGGCGGTGGATGTGATTAACGGCGACTGCGATCTCAGTGGTTACGATCTGGTGATTGCCCCGATGCTGTATATGGTGCGGGATGGTTTTGCGGCGCGGGTGGAGCAGCATCTTGAGCGGGGCGGGCATTTCGTTGCCAGCTACTGGAGCGGCATCGTGAATGAGAGCGATCTGTGTTATCCCGGTGGCTTCCCGGGGCCGTTGCGGCCGTTGCTTGGCATCTGGTCAGAAGAGATCGATAGTCTGACTGATGAGGAGTTTAATGGTGTACGCGGGGTGCGCGGCAATGAGCTGGGTCTGAGCGGGCCTTATCAGGCGCGAGAGCTTTGCGAGCATATTCATCTGGAAGGGGCAACGGCGCTGGCCAGTTACGAGAGCGATTTTTATGCCGGTACCCCGGCGGTGACGGTGAATCGCGTGGGTCAGGGCAAAGCCTGGTATATCGCGTCGCGTAATGATCTGTCGTTCCAGCGGGATTTTTATGGTGCGTTGATTAAGCAGCTGGCGTTGCCGCGCGCGCTGGCGATTGATCTGCCACCGGGTGTGGTCGTTCAGCGGCGCACTGATGGCGAACAGGCGTTTCTTTTTGTGCAGAATTTTACCGGTCAGGTGCAGCAGCTGTCGTTGCCTGCTGGGCTCAGCGATTTGATCGATGGCTCGGTTGTGGGGGAATCGCTGGTGCTGGCGCCGTGGGGATGTCGCGTTCTGAGTGTGCCGCTAACTGAAGGCGCAAGCCTTTGACGTTAGTTTAATGCCGTTTGCTGGCCCCTGAGCTTTCAGTTTGGTAGTGACCTGTTGGGGAGTGCCTGGAACTGATGGCATGGAGCTGGTTTGGTGGAAGTTGCTGGGAGTCTGAGCACCGGCTCAGGGGGCATATGCCTTCCGCAAAGACGCAAAAGATGGCATCCCTGCCCGCTCAGCACGGGCCATCCCTGGCCCGTGATGCTTTGCTCCAGGCATATGCCCCCATCGCTTTGAGTTTGGGCATTGTCTGTGGCAGGAGGGTGCGGGAACTGTGGATAATGAGCAGGTTTGGTTAAATTTGTTGGCAGGCTGAGCTTTGAGCATGAGAGTTGTGTGTGGGAAGTTCTGCCGTGGCTTTAATTGCGGACTTTGTGGCAGAGGAATAGGGTTTGAGGGCAGGAAGAGTGTATTTTCTGTGAGTGCCCTGAAGCCATTCCCCCTCGTTTTCGTTTATCAGTCGTGAGTGGCGGGCAGCAGCCCGCCTTTTTATTATCTGGAGGAGAACAACATGGTGAGTCTGAAATCGTTTAAGCAATATTTCAGTCGGCAGCCGCTGACGGCGGAAGAGGTTGAGATAGACAGTGCGCTGCTGGAGCGTCTTGTAGAGTGCTTCGGCGGGCGTGAAAATATTCAGCAGGTGGACGCCTGTTTAACCCGGCTGCGGGTGAAAGTGACATCGCTGAGGGCGGTAGATACGGCAGGATTACAGAAGGCGGGGGCGATTGGCGTGGTGATTCTGGGGCAGGAAGTTCATGCCATCTTTGGTACGCAATCCGACCAGCTGCGTCAGTTGCTGGAAGCCCGATTCTTTAAGCCGCTTCAGCCGGAGTAAAAAAAAATGGATAACCGTCGCCGGTTATCCAAATAAGCCCCTGCATAAGAGCTTAACAATGATCACAATGAGGAGACTGCTTGGTTACCACCAGGCTTCGACCTGTACGCCGAAGTTCCAGGTGTTGTTACTGGTGTTGTCCTGGAAACTGTGTCCGTCTTCTGAGTCATTCAGGTAAGAGGCAAACAGACGCAGTTCCGGGCGTGACATAAATTCGGGACCGGCTGCAAGACCCAGCGCCAGCGTATATTTCTGACCCGCCTGTTTATAGTCACTGCCCACTTTGTTCTCATCTTTCTGCCAGAAACTACCCACTTCGCCGATGCCGCGGACATACTGTGTGAACTGATACTGACCACGACCCACCAGCGACAGCAGGGTGCTTTTGCTGGTCTGCGCGGTGACGTCATCCGCTGAACCCCAGGTAAAGACCTGATTCAGGGAGAACTTGTCGGTGATTGGCAGCAGGCCGGTATTGATTACGCGGTAGCCGGTGGCATCGCGGGTATCGTTCCACATGTCATACCAGCCGCCGCCCTGTGAAATCATGTTTTGTGCCAGGCCTTTATTGGCATACTGGAATACCAGTTTCTGATAGCCGCCCCACATATCCTGACTGATTTCACTGGTGAGCATAACGCCGTTTTCCGCATCATACAGGCCACCATACTCTTCCTGCTTTTTAGTCGTGTTCGGCATGGCGTAATCAATACCAAACTCGGTCCAGGCGCCGCTCCACGGTTTCCAGCCAGCATACCGAAGATCGAGGTAGTTAATGTTGACGTCGTTATCGCCATCCACCCGGTAATCGACGTCATTGGCATCGCCACGGATCCAGGCAAAGGAGATCGCGCCCGGGCCCAGAGTGTAATTTTCGATACCCGCACCGGAGCCGGAGATATTCCAGTATTTGGTATCAATGATGTGCAAATCGTGACGCTGGTAGTAACGTTTACCGCCCCAGATCACCGCATTCTTGTCACCCGGCACCAGCCCTTTAATCTGCAGATTAAGCTGACGCAAACCAAACTGCGCATCGTCACCGAAGGTGGTTTCGTTATCGTTAGAACCGTCGGAGAACATGCTGACCATGGTGTCGACGTAAAAACTGACGTCACCCTTTTTGTAGACTTCGCTGCCCAGCTCAACCTCGCCGTAGGTGTCGGCTTCATTGCCGAGACGGCCAATCTTGTTCTTTTGATACTCTTCAATACCGCCATCCTGCGATACGCCAACGCCACCACGCAGATAGCCATGGAAATCAATGTTGTCGATAGCAGCATAGAGCGTCGGGGAGGTCAGGGCCGCAGCGAGCGCCACAGCAGCAGTACGTAACCTTGTTTCCATGTTATCCTCAATTTTATTTGTAATACGTTCACATGACAGCGGCAGTTAACGCTTTTTGTCAGATGAGTGACAAACAAAATCGCGATAATGTGTGATGCAGTGCAAATAAAGTGGCGGTATTTGTAACGATTAGTGAATCAGATCACCAAATCTCGTGATGTGAAGGTATGACTTTTACTTTTTATCTGCGCAATGTGACTGCGGTAACCTGGCTTATTCGGCTGCTGTGATACCATTCCGCCATCGGTAATCAGGGATGCGAATTATGAAATCAAAAAATGCCACCTTAGAGGATGTCGCCCGCCATGCTGGCGTCTCTTATCAGACGGTTTCGCGGGTTTTGAATAAGTCGGCAAACGTCTCAGAATCAACGCGGCGCAAGGTGGAGAACTCTATTGAAACCCTGCGCTACGTGCCAAACAGACTTGCGCAACAGCTGGTGGGTAAGCAGAGCACAACGCTGGGTCTGGTGACCACATCGCTGGCGTTGCATGCCCCTTCGCAGGTGGCCGCTGCGGTTAAACGATATGCCAATGCCGCTGACTATCAGGTGCTGATCGCCATGATTGATGAGAACGTCAATCAAAGTCTGCAGAATTGTATCAATGAGCTGAAGTCGCAGCGCGTGGATAAGGTGATTATCAACGTCCCGCTGGAGAGCAGTGATGCGGAGCGGATCGTGCAGGAGAACGACGATATCCTGTGTCTGTTTCTTGATGTTGATCCGTACAGCGCGGTGTTTAACGTTTCGTTTAACCCGGCTGACGGTACCCGTGCCAGTGTCAAATATCTCTATGAGCAGGGGCATCGGGAATTTGCTCTGCTGGCCGGGCCAGAGGAGTCCGTTTCTGCCAATCTGCGGTTAAAGAGCTGGCTGGATACGCTGGAGAGCTATCGTCTGAAGCCGGTCAGCGTCAGCCACGGTAACTGGGATGCGCAAAGTGGTTACAACGGCGTGCTGCAGCTGCTGCGTGAAGCGCCGGAGTTCAGCGCGCTGCTGGTGGGAAACGATCAGATGGCACTGGGTGTGCTGAGCGCGCTGCATCAGCGCGGTGTAGCGGTGCCGGGGCAGATTTCGGTGATTGGCTACGATGACACCTATGAAAGTGCCTTCTTCCATCCGGCGCTGACCACGGTGTCGCTCGATCTTGATTTACAGGGCAAAGAGGCGGTCGCGCGTCTGTTGTTAGCCAGTGAGCAGGATGAGCAGCGTTCCTCTTCTATCCTTCCGGCAAAACTGGTGGTACGCAGCTCGACGGGTATCGCCGGTCAGCAGCAGCGGGATCTGAAGCAGATTGCTGAGCAGCTGCGGCTGCTCGCCAGTCGTCTTGAGTAGCAGAACACCGTAAGCAGATAAAAAAAGCATAAGAACGCGCCGCTGCTATGCTCAGATCAGGATAACGATTCTGCACGTCGGAAAAATTATCCGATCACTAAATCGGTCAGTGAACGGGCATTCTGCTTCGCGGTAATGCAGCCGACACGTTCAGCCCGGTTTCTCTACTCTCAGGGAGTGACATTATGCTGTGGCTTGAACAGGGGCTTTACCTCAGGATTGAAGAGTTAGCGCATGGCCCCAGGCCACTGCCGCTTTCCAGCGGTTTTACCCCGCAGACGGCTTATCGCGCGCTGGGCTGTTTTAACCCCTCTGAAACATCAGATGCTTACTACATTCTTTCAAATGACCGCGATGAAATATGGTTCATCTGTAACCGTCATCTGAGAACCGTTTTCCTTGATGCCAGCAACACGGCGTTTCGGGTGAAAATGCAGGAGCCAGCAGAGAGTCTGCCGGTACTCTCTGCTGCACCCGATGGTCAAATCGTCTCCTTTGAGCGCTCTGTCTGATGTAGCCTGTTACGCATCAGATAATAAAAAAGCCGCCATCGCTGGCGGCCTTGATTACGTTTAAGTCGATGCGTTATCTGTAAATCTGCCAGTGATGTTTTTAACTCGCCGTGGCGGTCTTCATTGCCGGGCGCTGGGGCAGTATCACCAGAAGAGCGATGATGATTAGCGCCAGCGTTAGCGAGGCACCGTAGCGGCTTAACGCGAGTCCGCCTGAGGCAAGGGGTTTGTCCAGAAAGTCGCCGACCACGGCACCCAATGGTCGGGTCAGGATAAAGGCCGCCCAGAAGAGCCCCGTACGCGAAAGTGATGTAAAGCGACTGGCCGCCCAGATGATTGCCAGCGCGCCAACAAACAGCAGGATCCCGCCATCGTAGCCCAGCCCTTCAGTGTCTGCCGTCCAGTCACCTAAGGCCGTGCCCAGGGTTTGTGAAAACATAATAGTGACCCAGTAAAAACTCTCTGTGACGCCGTTGTTCACCGAACTGACCGCGACTGTACCGCAGGTGATTTTCCACAGGAAAAGCGAGAGGATAAGCAGGGTGCTCAGCAGCAAGGTGCCCCCTAAATATCCTATGCCCAGTGAGCGATCGGCAAAGTCTGCCATCGTCGTGCCAACGGTGGTTGTGGCCACCACGGTGAACCAGTAAATCCATTTGTTGAAACTGTGGCGATTTATCTGCACCACCACCGCGACCAGAAAGATGATGGCAAAAATCAATGTCCCGGTCAGGTAACCGAGATTCATCGACATGGTCACCGCATCGCCGCCGGTTTCACCCAGGGTAGTCGCAGCGATTTTGGTTAACCAGAAAGCCGCGGTAACGGCCGGAACTTTACTGAGAGAGTGAGAAGCTGTGTTGTTATTTTGCATAGGGTGATACTCCGGAACAGCCCAACATGGGCTAATACAGAGACGATGTTATAAGATTAATCTTAAGAAAAGGTTAAGCTAAAGAAAACTATGACAGGAATTTTGATCACAGCTTGTCACTCACTAAGCCGGCATTTACCCTTTGATTTAATGTAATGTTTGCCCAGTCTGAGTGCAGTGTTTGGGCTGTTTTCCCTGTTAACATATAAGAATTAATTCTGAGTTACTCTGTTTTCTTCTTAATTTTCAGACGATGCAAAGAGTGATAGCCCGGCGGCTTAATCAGGCGAAAATTGAAGGAAAGTAGCATCAGGGCGTGCGAGCCATGCCGGGGCAGTATTGCCCTGATAATCAGCATCAGGACAGGGTGGATGGCATGGCAACCCCGACGCTGTTATCCGGATATCACCAGTTTTGTCTGGTGGGAGAAACGATCAGGTCGTTGACGGTAACGTTCTGCGGCTGATTAAGTGCATACACCACCGCATTAGCCACATCCTGTGGGCTGATGGCTAATTTATTGAGTTCCTGAGCCACTTTACGGCCCTGAGGATCGCCGACTTTATCGGCCCAGCCGGTATTGATTACGCCAGGGCTGATGGTATTGACGCGTATCCCGTTATTAACTCCTAAGTCTTTGCGCATCGATTCTGTCATGGCATGGACGAAGAATTTTGTTGCACTGTAAACCCCTGCACCCGCATCCACCTGATGACCTGCAACAGATGCCATATTCAGGATCTGTCCCTCATTTTTCTTCAGCATAACGGGTAACACAGAGGCAATGGCGTTCAGATAGCCTTTGATATTGACGTCGACCATTTTGTTCCACTCTTCCCATGCAACGTCACTCCAGCTTGAGAAAAGCATCAGGCCCGCATTGTTAATCAGTATGTCTATGGAGCCGAAGGTGTCACTGGCGAACTTCACCAGCGCCTGGGTTTCTTCCAGACGCGTAACATCGGTTACCAGGCCGACAGCGCGTCCCCCTTCAGCTTCAATCTGACGTACCAGCGTATCGAGGCCATCCTGGTCCAGTGCTGCCGCCACAATATTCACGCCATGACGCGCAAGTTCCCGCGCGGTAGCCGCACCAATCCCGGAGGATGCACCCGTAATAATGGCTGTTTTCTGTTGCAGGTAATTCATTTTTAATTCTCCTTCTGGTGAAAGGGGCGGGTAGTCACCCGCCATAAACCGTTATCAGCAGCTGGCTTCCGGCCAGTCGGTATAACCCTCTGCACCACCGCCGTAATAGGCTTCTTTCGGCGCGATGGTCAGCGCGGCACCGTAACGCAGACGCTTAACCAGATCCGGGTTGGAGATGAACAGGCGTCCAAAGGCAACCGCATCAATAATTCCGGCGTTGCGGCGGCTGATGGCCATCTCAAGGTCATAGTTGTTATTGCCAATAAACGGACCGTTGAACTGGGCGCTCAGCGCGTCCATGTCCACATCGGCAGGCACATCACGAGAGGTGGCCGTCGCGCCTTCAACGAAGTGCAGATAAGCCAGGTTGAACCGGTTAAGTTGCTGAATGAGGTAGCCGTAGATCGCCATAACATTGCTGTCTGGCGGCGTGTTACCGGCATCAGGTGTGACCGGAGAGAGGCGGATACCGACTTTGTCATTGCCCCAGATGTTGATGATGGCTTCTGTCACTTCCAGCGTCAGGCGGGCGCGGTTTTCAATAGAGCCACCGTAGGCGTCAGTACGGTGATTGGTGGAATCACGCAGGAACTGATCGAGCAGGTAGCTGTTGGCGGAGTGCACCTCAACGCCGTCAAAACCGGCACGCAGGGCATTTTCAGCTGCACGTTTGTATTGCTCAATGATGCCGGGGATTTCTTCTGTTTCCAGCGCCCGCGGCGTCGATACTGGCACAAAACCGTTTACGGTATAAGTCTGTCCTTCCGCTTTGATGGCAGAAGGTGCAACCGGACGCTGGCCCTCAGGCTGCAGTTCCACGCTTGAAAAACGGCCCACGTGCCATAACTGGCAGACGATTTTGCCGCCTTTAGCGTGAACCGCATCAGTGACTTTTTTCCATCCAGCCACCTGCTCTTCACTCCATATCCCCGGCGTAGCGGCATAGCCGCGTCCCTGCGGAGAGATGTTGGTGGCTTCAGAAATAATCAGGCCAGCCCCGGCACGCTGTGCATAGTAGGTAGCATGGAGTTCATCAGGCACACCCTCTTCACCGTAACGGCTACGCGTGACCGGTGCCATGACAATGCGGTTTGACAGCTGAAGGCTGCCCATCGAAACAGGTGAGAATAAATCGGTACGGGTACTGTTGTCAGTCATATAAACCTCTTAATAGTTGACCGGTCGTCTAGTAAATGGATAAAAAAAACCGGCTACCCAAGTAGCCGTGTTGTTGCGTTCATTGCCTGACTGAACGCTTTGTCAGGATCGTGGATTTTCGCCATCAGGGAAGCCCCCAGCCAGAGCTGATAGAGTTCTTCTGCCAGTTCAGTGGCATCCGTTACGGCGGGCAGGGAGCCATCTTCCTGACCGAGCCGGAGGCAGGCGGCAATTTTGAGCACAATTTCATGGGTGCCCGTTGCCAGCACATGCCGCATGTTATCGTACTGGTCGCAGACTTCTGCCCCCAGCTTGACCACGAGACATTTACTTTCAGGCAGGTCTGCGCCCTGGGTGGTTTTCCAGAAGGTAAAATAGCGCAGCAGTCGCTCTCTCGCCGTTCCTGTTCCGCCTAGCTGATGCTCTACTTCCAGCAAATAGTGGCTGAAGTAGTGCTCCAGCAGCGCCTCTGCAAACGCTTCCTTCGACGGAAAGTAGTAATAGAACGAGCCTTTTGGGATATCCGCCGCTTTTACAATCTCGGAAATCCCGACGGCGCTGTAGCCCTTATGAGTAATGATCGCCCTGGCCACATCAATGATGTGCTGCCGCATATCTGTCACGTTTCTTTTCATAATGTTCACACTCTAGTGAAAAACTGACCGGTCGTCTAGTAACTTTTAACCTTTTTCATGCTTTCAGTTTCTGATTGTGAGCGGGTGAAGCAGTCGGGTGGCGTGCTGCCCGATCAATTTCAGGCTCTGAAGCGTCGCACCGTCTTTCGCCTCTATCGACATGCCTTCCAGCAGCGTATTCAGAACGGTAGCCAGCGCGACGGTGTTGGTATCTGCGGGCAGTTGCTTCTCCTGAACCGCTCTGACCAGCCTTTTTTCAAACAGATCTTTTCCTTCCTGCCTGAGAACGCTAACCGCCCTGACAACATCCGTCGATTCTGCTGAAACATTGATGGCTGCCAGCACCACCATGCAGCCGCAGGGCGCTGAAGGGGAGAGCAGAATATCGGCTGCTTCGCTAAAGAAACCGTCAATCGCTTCACCAATATCCTGCGTCTCCTCAAGCCGCAGCCAGGTCGCTTTCCAGTACTTCGTTTCGTAGTAGTTCACGGCCTCCAGAAAAAGTTTTGCCTTGTTGCCAAAGGCGGAATAGAGGCTGGGTGGGTTGATTTCCATGGCAGCGCAAAGTTCGGCAACCGATGCCGGCTCAAAACCTTTGCGCCAGAAAAGATCCAGCGCCTTCAGCAACGCTTTATCACGGTCAAAGCTTCGTGGCCGGCCTTTCGGCTTTTCAGTGGCAGCAGGCTGGTCAGGTATTTTCATAGACGGCCTCAATCATTCTCTTGACATATTACATAGTGATCACTATACAATAATACTATTACGTAGTGCTCACTACAGAATTAAATCGACACAGTGGCTCGCCTTTTATCCCGCCTGCGCTCCTCCGGCAGGCTGCTGTCGCGCTGAGTCGGTACATGTCTGTGTCAGAAAATATCACCCAAAAGCGGGGTGTCTGAAGGGATACCTTATTAATCAGAACGGAGAGAAAACAGATGAATAACACGACCTATGTGCAGGACTATAACGCCATCGTGGCAGTGCTGAATCAGTATAACGAAGGAGGTAAGCAGGCGAAAAGTGAGCTCATGAAGCCCGCTTTCAGCGACAGGGCGACCATTTTTGGTCTCGACAGTGACGGCAACCTCAGCGGCGGTCCAATTCAGGGATTGTTTGACACCATCGACACCGCATTCCGTCCTTCACCCGAAGCAAAAGCGGCTATCGTGCGCGTAGATATTGTTGGGTATGCCGCCAGTGCCCGCATCGACACTGACGACATTTCTGGTTTCCGTTTCACTGATTTTTTTAACCTGCTGAAAGTGAACGATCGCTGGACCGTAGTCAGCAAGATCTATCACACACATACGGCAGACTGATCCAGGTCTGGTCAGCTGACCGTTGCAGCCTGCGTTTGCTGCGGGCTGCAAAAAAGTATTGAGACGAATAAAACAGTAAATTGATTTTACGCCTGATTATCCGGTTGCTATTAATCAACATAATCATACCCCAGCGCTTTTGGCAGAGGTGGCATCATTAAAGATTCTGGCCCGATCGGCCGATAAACACTGGCTCGTACTTCTGACACTGAATCCCGGGTTCGCTCACTTTTGTGCGGGCAGGGCGGCACCTCAGCAGCTGCAGACGGACAAGCGCAGCGTCAGCCGCCGTCAATGGCGGGTATTCTCGCAATGGTGAACCTGTCTCCGGATCCTCCTTCAGCTACAGGCGGACATTAACGGTTATAATCAGGTCTGTAGCGACGAGTATTGAGCCTGTTTAATATCGTCAGCGACGTCGGAGTCGGCCGCCATGAACACAATGATCAAACCCTCTTTTACCGCTGTCTGGTCTACAGACGCCCAGGGTATCTGCGTCGCCAGTCAGGAAAGCCCTGCTGGTCTGATGCCTGAACTGAAGGGTGTGACGCTGAGTTCATGGCTGAGACTGGCACAGGCCGACGACGATGCAAAGATCGCGCTGCAACTTACCGCCGCGCTTGATTTCCTGACGCCTTTTCATATTGAAGTGCCGATCAACTGTCTGGATGGCAAGACGCGTCGGGTTATTGTATCTGGCCTGCCGGATCGCCAGCCTGGCACGTCCCGTCTGCAGTATAACGGCTTCATTCTGGATGTGACCGGACAGCGTAAAGCGCTGGAAGATGCGCTGCGCACGGCGGCAGAATATCGTCTGTTAATTGAAAACAGCACCGATCTGATTGCCCATTGCGACGCGGATGGCCGGTACGTTTCAATCTCGCCCTCTTATAGCGAAATGATTGGCTGGACAGCCGAAGAAGTTGTCGGTCAGCTGGTGGTGGATTTCCTGCATCCCGATGACCGCGGCCCCGCCTTTGAAGCTCTGGCCTGCATCTTCAACGGGGGAGTGCTGCCGGACGTCGTTGAGGTGCGCAAGCTGCATCGTGACGGCCACTACATCATTCTGGGCACCAAAGCCTGTGGCGTCATCAATCCCTCTACCGGCAAAAATATCGGTGCAGTTCTGGTGTCGCGCGACATTACGCGAGACAAAGAGAGGATGCGCAATCTGGAGAAGCTGGCAACGCTGGATACGCTGACCGGGCTGCATAATCGTACCTGGATCAACGACCAGGTCGGGCGCATGCTGGCGAAGGTGGATGATGAGGCCTATACGACGGTGATGTTTATCGATCTGAATGGCTTTAAGGCGGTGAACGATTTGATGGGCCACGCGACAGGGGATGCCTTGCTGCAGCAGGTCAGTGAACGGCTGCAACGCTGTATGCGTCCGGGCGACTCACTGGCGCGACTGGGCGGAGATGAATTTGTTGTGGCGGCAAAGTGCAGAAATCGCGATACAGCCGCTGCCATTGCCCTGCGTATTATTGAAAGTCTGCACGCGCCATTCGCCATTGATAATATGGATGTGCGCATTGGCGCGGCTATCGGTATCAGCCTTGCCCGCTTTGGGACGGCATCGGCCAAAATATTATTCGAAAACGCGGATAAAGCGATGTACCAGGCCAAAGCCCGACGTGATGGGTCGTATCAGTTTTTTGAGTCAGAAGAGCCTTAGTCGATGCATATGATTGCTGGTATGACCTTCCGGATTTGAAGGTAATGGATCTTACGTTTAACGCTTTGCCGCCTGTTCCCGCAAGGATACATTTCCTGAACGCCTGATTAACCCGCCTAATATTCTGAAACCGCGCGCCACAGCAGAAAGATTTTCTGTTTCAGGCTCAAAAAGAAGTCTGTAGCTGATGACCAACATCTATGTGCGAGACAGGCTACTGAATTCATTCAAACGTCTGTGATGAACTGGCCTGAGTGACTTCGCGGAACTCCGCTTAAGGCAATTCATTGCCTCAGTTTATTATTTCTGTTGGTTTTTCACTTTCGGGAGACCAGTAACCCCCACTGCCATGATAGGTTTCAGCTCCCAGCACGAACGAGGTTCCGCAATGATTACATGCAAAATGGTAATCAACGATATCGCCCCAAATCATCTGTTCAGCACATTCAGAAAAGGTGTACTGATTCCAGTTATTGATGGTTGAAACTTCGGAAATGATCTCTTCTTTAACTGCGTTATGTGCAATACGTATTGCCAGGCTCAACTGACGAGGTTCCCGTATAACGTATTTAACACATAGATCCTGACAGAACTCACAACTCACTCTGTAAAACCTCTCTTTTATCTGAATGTTCAGGTGTAGAGCTATCGCAGGACACTGTTTTGCACTTTATATCCCACCTGAAGGGACAGTCGCTTTCACTTCAAAAAGTTTAAATGTGTTCTTTAGTACTCATTGTATTCATTGTGAGGCAGAACGCCGGTCAATGATTTCTTTCACGTAATGCTCAATAACAATGTGATGTTCATGGCTTATCTGAGAAATAAATGTTTGCAGGAAATCGGGTGTGGAGTGAAGGGTATTTGTGACCAGTTTATCGAAGTCTTTCTGGGTAAAGCGGTCATAGCCTTTTAGCGTCGAACGCTGGAGCAAGGTATGCGCAGTAATTTCGAGCACGGCACGTCTGTAATCATCGGAAAGCAGAATGTCCAGATCGTGCCGGCTGATCTCAAAGGCAAATTCATAGCTGATAAAACCAGAATCAACAGGCAATAAGTAGGTCAGTTTACCTTCCTCCTGTGTCACATGAGGTTCGTATCCATCACCCATGAGGTGAACTGATTGCATATTAATCTCCTGCTCTTTCAGCCCTGAGTTGTTACTTCCGCAGATTAAAACCACCGATATCGATATTATTCCGCTTCTGACGACCAGCGCAAATACTCACAATATCAGATTGTTCGATAGCGTAAGTTCCCGGTTGTTCACCTGTTCGCTAACGGCAAAACTGACAAAGTGGTATGCCTGTTACGGAGAGTCATGTCAACCGTGAGCATTGAGCTAAAGTTTTCCAGGTGACTTTATGAGCCGGTCGCCTCTCCCCGCTGGTTTTCTTGTCTGCCACGGATAAGCGCTTTCAAGCTGACCCGCCAGTGCCAGCAATAAATTCTCCTGATTAAATCCTGCACAGAACTGCATGCCAATCGGCAGATTATGGGAAGAAAGGAAGCCCAGAGGAACAGACATCGCGGGGGTTACGCACACGTTCGCCAGCGCAGTAAACGGTGACTGATTGAAAACGTGATGTTAGCGCATCGACTGGCTGCTTTGAGCGAAAAGCGGACATTGGCCATGTGCTAAAGAAGAAAATTGCGTGGTGTTAATTCCAGAATGGAACGAAATGCAGCGGTAAATGCAGCCGGACATGAGAAGCCCAGTTGGTAGGAGACCTGCTTAATTGAGATGCCATTGGCGAGGAGATCTAATGACGCACAAATTCTTGCTCTTTGCTTCCAGGTTCTGAAGCTGAAGCCCGTATCCTTAATAAACATTCGCGAGAAGGTGCGTTCAGACATATTGGCAATATGGGCCAGATCGCTTAGAGACGCTTCCCAGCGGTGACTGACCAGTAACTCTTTGGTTGCCCTGTTTAAGCGCTCATCATGCGGCATAGGTAGCTCCGCGGTCAAAGGCTTTGCCTCACTGAGAATTTCTAAAATTAACAGCGCCATTTTACGCTGGCTCGGTCCAGTGTAGTCGGCATTGAAAAGCCCGGCTATCAGCTCTTTCACCAGTGCGGTGGCTGTAATCACATGCACCTGACGACTCTTAGTAAAATTCAGGCATTCTTCAATAAGACTGCTACTGAAATAAATGGCCCGTAAGTCGGTGTGGGATAGCAGATTGTAGCTGTGAATCTGCAGAGGCGGTAGCCATAATGCCCGCTGAGGGGGGATCACCCAACGATTGCCCTCTGTTTCGACCAACATAACGCCCCTGGTAGCAAATAATAGCTGTCCTTCAATATGATGATGAGGAGGATCGGTCTCTCCGCGTTGATAGCTGATGGCGGTGCTAGACCATCCCGTCGCTTCATCATGTCTTGGCGCTTTATCTATGCTACCTGGCATTTCAAATTTAGTTCCTGCAGTTATCTTAGTTGGACTCACCCGATTCATAACATCCCGACAGGGTGAAACTTGAAAAATTAAGGTTAACATAAGCATTACAGGAGCATATTTAAATGCACGTGCATTTCATCATCCATGAAAGTTTTGAGGCTCCCGGCGCTTATGAGTCCTGGGCCATAGGCAAAGGTAATCACGTCACCTATTCACGAGTTTATGAAGGTGAGGCTCTACCGTCCAGCGTGGATGACATCGATTTTTTGATTGTTATTGGCGGTCCACAGGACCCGGCAACCACCCCTGAAGAGTGCCCGCATTTTGATGCAAAGGCTGAGCAGGCGGTCATCGCATCCGCTGTGCGCGCAGGTAAAGCCGTTATTGGCATCTGCCTGGGTTCCCAGCTCATTGGTGAGGCGCTCGGTGCTTCTTTTGCACACAGCCCGGAAAAAGAGATCGGCAAGTTTCCTGTCTCTCTGACGCAGGCAGGGCAACAGCATGAGCTGTTTTCACATTTCGGACACACGCTTGAGGTCGGTCACTGGCATAACGATATGCCTGGGCTGACGCCTGATGCCACGGTCATCGCCCACAGTGAAGGGTGCCCGCGTCAGATCGTCGCCTACAGCGATCTGGTGTTCGGTTTCCAGTGCCACATGGAGCTGACACCGGAAGTAGTCGAACTGCTTATTGCCCACTCCGAGAAGGATCTGGGCCGGGCGGGTGAATACCGCTTTGTCCATACGCCTGCACAACTGCGTGCACATGATTACCGGGAGATGAACCAGGCTCTGTTCACATTCCTGGACAAACTGGCCGGGCGTTACAACCAGAGCCATCAATGATCGTCTTTTGCGCAGATTATCCTGCTCAAAAGAGGCAATTCTGAAACTAACAGTGCAGGTAACACTATGACTGAATCGCCAGCCGCCCTTCTGACGATAGCCGGCGCTATCCTGGTAGGCGCCATGAGTCCCGGGCCAAGCTTCATCATGATAGTACGTACTGCCGTAGTCTCATCTCGCCTCAGTGCGCTGTCCGCCGCCGCAGGCATGGGCGTGGGATGCATGATTTTCTCAGTCATTGCGCTGGCCGGGCTGCACTCTCTGCTGGAGCTGGTTCCCTGGCTGTATGCCGCGCTTAAAACCGCCGGTGGGGTTTACCTTCTCTGGCTTGGCTGTGCATGCTTTTCAGAACGGGCAACAGCCTGGATCTGAGCCTGGGAGGCGAAAACGCACACCGTCCGGGCCGCGCGTTTCTTACCGGTATGGCGACTCAGCTCAGTAATCCGAATACAGCAATTGTATTTGGCAGTATTTTTGCTGCGCTGCTCAGTCAGCATATCTCGCCCTATCTTTATCTTTTGTTGCCCGGTATGGCGTTCTTCATTGATGCAGTCTGGTATGGCCTGGTGGCATGGCTGTTATCGGCTGAAAAGCCACGTCTCACCTATATGAAATACAAATCCCGGCTGGATAAAGCGAGTGGGCTGGTGATGGGGTATCTGGGGATCCGGCTCCTTCTGAGATGATCTCTGTCAGTGTTGACCTCTCTCTCTGTTCTTAAGTTAACTGTGAGCAAAATTACTTTGAAAGCCCTTTTACGCAATGTCAGTTTTATCGCTGGTTTCATGCTGGCATGTTACCTCCCCGCTGCAGTTGCTGCTGGCACGGTGGCGTGTTCATCTTCACAAAAACTGTCTGAATGCATTAAGCAGGTCGCCGGTGGCGGCACGGTACTGCTCGGTAAAGGTACCTGGTTTCAGGACAGCAGCCTGTTGCTGAGCAGCAATGTGGCACTTCAAGGCACGGGGCCGGGGACAGTTATCACCTGGAGTCCTGCGGTGAGGAGCACCATTAATGCGCCGCTGCTCTATACCACTGCCGCCAGCCACGTCACGATAAAGGATGTGAAACTGGTCGGCACCATTGACCAACGGTCTGACAGTCAGGATTTGAGGAGTAATCAGATTGGTCTCTTTTTTAACTGCAGAGGAGACCCGACCGCCGGTGAAAAAACCGGCTGTAATGATATTACTCTTCAGAACGTTGAAGTGGAGAACAGCAGCGATGGGATCCATATCAAAGGCGCCAGTCATGTCACGGCGACGGATCTGAAGTTGCATAACAATGGCAACACTGAGAATGACTATTTTCACAATATCTACCTTCGCCGCGTCGCAGATGTTCGTCTAATCCAGACCGGAAAAAACAGCGGAGGTTATTATGCCAGCCCACGCGGGCACGGCATTCGGGGTTCGCACCTGATCAACGTTTATATGAGCGATCTGGAGGTGCATGACAATGCCGATTACGGTATCCATATGGATACCGTCTTTAATGTCAGACTGCATAACATGCACGTTTATCACAATTGCCTCAGCGGTAAGCCTGCCTGCCAGCAGATACAATGCTTTGGCCCTCAGTGTGATGTTCATCTCAATGCGCCGGCTGAACCAGCGTCCATAACCTCCCAATAATTTTTGTCCGCTTTTGGCACAAAGCGAGCATTGATGGCAGTAGGAAGTATGAGAGTGCCATTGTCATACTGGACACAATCATAATTCTGTCCTGACTATGCAGATTGAAATCACTGGAAGAATCATGAATATCCAACTCACAAGCGTCACCCCGGACAGCCCAGGATTTACTGAGTTAAGATCGCAGAGCATGGCTGAAGGGTTTAACATGTTACACCGACTGGAAGACAACTGGCTTAGCGGACATAACCGCTTTGACAGACCCGGAGAAAAACTAATTGGGGCTTCTGTAGATGGATTAATCATTGGCGTGTGTGGACTCAACATCGACCCGTTTACACTAAAAACTGGCATCGGACGTCTGCGACATCTCTATGTAGACTCAGGATGGAGAAAAAGGCAGGTTGGCAGCGCTCTGCTCAGAGAGACACTTAAGAATTCTGGCCACTGGTTTGATTTTATCAACACAAACGCTCCTCCATCGGCATTCACATTCTATGAACGAGCTGGCTTTGTTGCTTTGACTGGCATAGAAAAAGTCACGCACCATCTCTGTCTCAGAGACCCAGTGCGTTGATATAGTCACGTCCTGGATAGGCCGCATATCCTGTCCAGTGAACCGCTTTTCAGGAACGCCTGCCGGGATACAGCACTGACATAACCAAACCACTTTCAGGCAAATCAGAGCAATTACAGGTAAATCCGCGCCGCTCTGGACACACTGCGTTTCTGACCAGGCATGCAGAACGGCTGCTTAAACTTCTTCAGGAAATCAAAGGAACTGACTGGCAGCTTTGAGCGAAGAGCGGACATCAGGTTAGCCGGTATTATGGGTGTCGCTTGTAATTTTCCCGGACAGACGTCTGTAGTTTTTAATGGTCGCACTGGAAAGGCTTGCAGCCGTATCCACGATAACAAAGCTGAAAGTGTTTTCTGTTATCAGGGGACTAAGATCTGTACAGGCAATAAGGAGAGCCTCCACCTTAAGAATTGCCACTACAGACATTAAATTCATCCACTCTGACTGTACACCAGAGTCATGAAAACCTTTCTTTTTAACCCGTCCAATTAGCGATGTGGTCATCTCACGAAGCAGAGGTGAATCAATAATCTCTTTGCCAGAAGCTTCTATCCGCTCCTGATAAAAACTCGCTTCCAGTGTAGGTTCCGTAGCCAGTACAGCAATCCTGGTTGCTTCTGCAGGCAGTGACTCAAGTGCACTGTCTGCGATATGCAGAAGTGGAATAGCGAAGCTCACCGCCTTCATTTCGGCAAAGTAGCAGTGCGCAAGATTACAGGGAACAGCTATCAGACTCACTTTGGCCCTGACGAGTTCGGCAATACCCTGCTGCAGGGTTGCGATCATCGCATTATCATCAACTTTCTTGCCAGGCCAGAAAGGTGTCGGCAACGAGATAATATGCATTTTAGGAAAATCCATATCATATTTCGCTCCGTACCCGATGTGACACTCTGTCACCAGCATATCAACGAAGGGGGCTGTGGAGCGGGGTCCCATTCCTGCAAGCACACCTATAGAAACAGTCATTGTCAGTGCCTCCTTTTAAGATCTTCTTTCCGCTTAACAAATTATAGCTAAGTTGCCTGCAAAATTACTGACGAACGGAATGAACATGCGGGAGGTCACTCAGAAAGGTGCAGGTGAACTGCCGCAATTGATCAACATATCATGATGCGGAGAGAGCAGGCTTCAGGCACAAAGCGGACCTACGCTCCGGAAGGTCCGCTATGAGCGAGGAGCAGACGTTTCACTTATGGCAACTGAATGTTCTAATACGTTAAACATAACTTCACTGTTGCGGATCATTGCTCATAAGCTTATAAAATCAGAAACCTATATGGAAATGAAGGCACTATGAACATTTCAATCAGAAAGTTACTGCCGCTAGAATGGGATCATGCTTACAGTCTGATTTCACAGCTACGGAACATTTCCAAAGAAAAATTTATCGAAAGCGTCAGAATTCAGACGTTGAACGGTTATGAACTTGTTGGCGCATTTGGCAATGAAAAAATGCTTGGCTTGATGGGTTTCCGTCCCGTTCATACTCTGGCCAGAGGATCACATCTCCATATTGATGATTTGATCGTAGATGAGGCTTTAAGAAGCACAGGGATAGGGAAAAAATTGCTGGATTTTGCCACCACTGAATCAGAAAGCAGGGATATGAACTTCGTGTTCCTTGATGCCCGACAGCAGGCGATACCGTTTTATGAACGGAATGGCTTTGTGGCTCACACATCACCTTCAATGAAAAAGCCTCTCCGATAAAACCAGATAGCCTGTTCATAGGTGGTGGTGCGGACATTATAACTTTGCATCTACACCCTTTAGCAACATAAAAACATGAAGTTAAGGAAGTTTTTTGCACATAAAAACACTCAACGGATCTGTTGCATAAGGTGGGAATGAATTGCATATCTCATAACCGCATCTACGATAAAGTGCTATAGCCGCTTGCTGGTGAATCCCTGTTTCAAGCTGCAATAGGCTCAAATTCTTTTCTGAAGCAATCGTCTCGATTGCGCTGACTATCTGTTCTCCGAGCTTCCTACGCCGATATTCCGGTCGAATATAAACCCGCTTAATCTCAGCTGAGCCATTTTCATGAAATAGCAAAGCACCACAACCTGCAGGTAAGCCACCTTCATCACGTACGATAATGCACCGGAGCTGCTCATCAGTAACTGTTGAAAGATCCAGGCAGTGATTACTTTCTGCAGGATATAGTGCGTTCTGAAAGGCATCGAGTTCGCTTACCAGCCACAGTAGGTCAGAATCACTTTTATCTACTTCTGAAATGCTAAACATTCGCTATCCTGGATTCAGTTTTAACTACTGAATCTAACATAATGTTCCATCTATGACGGCCTTCAGTATTTTACATAGGAGTGCATGTGAAACATCCGCTCCTGGCGCAAAGCGGACTGACGGCAGGCCAGGGTCCACTATGAGCGAGAAGCATAAGTCGCTGCTGCGTAAGCCGGAATAGAGCTTTGGTGGTGCGGCGGGCGAGAAGAATAGTCCGCATTCAAAAAGCTTTCTCGATGGCGTCAAAAAGTTCTTCGACGATTTGACTCGCTAAGCGGAAACGCTGCGGTAAACATAAAAAGCTCCTGCTGTGCAGGGGCTTTTTTTATTGCTGTACTATTCAGCAAAACGTATCCGTTAGGGGGTACTTAAAAATTTTTCTCATGTTTCCGCTTTCGTTGTCGATAACCTGATTGCTGGTTGAGTGATGATTTCACTCAGCATTTTTTTCATTTCAGGCGATAAGGATATTTATGAACAAGCTTTGTGTTGCGGCGTTTTTGGCTCTGAGTTTAACCGGCTGTGCGCAGCAGACTTTCGTAATGAAACAGAATCAAGTTGGCGCGGCGACGAAAACCACCAGCCAGCCGTTCTTTGTTTCAGGTATCGGTCAGCGTAAGAGCATTGATGCGGCGCAGGTGTGCGGCGGCCAGGAAAAAGTTAACCGGGTTGAAGTGCAGCAAACGTTTGTTAATGGCTTACTGAGCGTGGTGACGTTTGGTATCTACACGCCACGTGAAGCGCGCGTTTATTGCGCCATCTGATAATGCCTCAGGCCGGTTCGCCGGCCTAATCCTGCGGCTGTTATTAAATCGCATTAGTATATTGTAACTATTAAATTCTGCTCTCGCACCGCTGCTCGCCTGCTGACGACGATATCCGAAACGAGTTCAGGCAACGTCGTCCAGCCTGGTAAAAGCAGTGGTAAGCTGTTGAGGCATGTCAGTCCGCTTTGAGCGAGTAACGGACATTGCTAAAAGCGTTCTGTAAGGATTAACAGGGAGCAGGTCAGTCGCCTTCATCACTTATACGCATAAAAAGATCAAGCCTAAAGCATGCATCTGCGCGGGCATCCAGATCCGGTTTTTCTCACCTCCTCCAGCTAACTCCTCCACACCCCGACTTCAATGATGACGTCGCGTAGCCCCGCACCGGTTAAATCTGACGATAGAGAAAGTAATGTTTTCACTGATGATATGTCCTAAAATCATGATCATCGAGTAAAAACGATGGCTGCAATCAGATTCATAGCATCATAAGCCGTGAAACAGTCAATCTGCATTTCAATTATTTCTACAAAATGAGGTCAAATTGAGGCCTTTAAGACAAGCTGCTACGGAGTGACTGGCATGAGTGAGTTAGTGACAATGGCTTTGAGGGTCCCACCTGATGACGAATAAACAGGGTGTTTTGATTGTTAACCTTGGAACACCAAAAGAACCAACGCCTGTTGCGGTAAAGAAATTTTTATCTAAATTTCTGCATGACTACAGAGTGGTCGACTTACCAAGAATCATTTGGTGTCCCATTCTACATGGCGTGATTATCCCATTACGTGCAAGGCGAGTGGCGAAATTATATTCTTCGATTTGGATGGAGGAAGGCTCCCCTCTCATGGTTTACAGCGTCAGGCAAGCCCGTGCGCTTGAAGAAGTGACAGGTATGCCCGTCGAGCTGGGGATGAGTTATGGCGAGCCCAGTATAGGTAGTGCAATTGACAGGCTACTGGAAAAAGGCGTCGATAAAATTATCGTCATTCCTTTGTATCCCCAGTTTTCATCTTCGACCGTTTCTTCTGTTTGGGATAGCGTGAGCCGTCACCTGCAGATAATGAAGAACCGGTATACACCCTCCATAAATTTCATCAATGACTATGCCGATCACCCTGCCTACATTGAAGCGTTAAGAGCATCCGTTCAGGCATCTTTCGAAGCTAACGGCGTTCCAGATGCATTGTTAATTTCATATCATGGTATACCGGTAAGGTTTGTCAAAGAGGGGGACCGATACCAGGAAAGATGTGAGTTAACGACAAAATTACTCATTGAAGCAATCAATATGCCGTCACTGAAAATATTGATGACGTTCCAGTCAAGATTCGGCAGAGAGCCATGGTTAACGCCTTTTACTGATGAGACAATTAAAAATCTACCGAATGAAGGAATAAAAAGCCTGCAGGTAATCAGCCCGGGGTTTGCATCAGACTGTTTAGAAACGCTTGAGGAGCTTGATGAGCAGAACAGGGAGATTTTTATGCATGCGGGTGGTACATCGTTTACTTACATACCGGCGCTTAATGATAAACCGATTCATATCGAAATGCTGCGACAACTTGTGAACCTTAATCGGTTTCAGGGATGATTTTCACACTCTTGTGAGCGGATGTTGCAGGTGTCAACATTCATAGTGAAAGCAGAAGTGGGCCCTCCCGGACATGTATGTGATACGTGCCGGGGCGGCGTTATAGGGGCCGCCTGGAAATCCGCTACTCCAGCTGCAAGCAACTGTCTTGTACGAGGGTATGAGTCGGAGATTATTCGTGGGCAAGTTAGCTATGAGCGAGGAGCGGACGTTTAGTATTTACGGGTACGCCTGCGCTGGCGCACCCGGTTACACTCAGGGCTTCCAGCGGCGCAGAGAGGTATGGTCTTCATACGGCAGCTTTGAAGGTAAAGAAATTAGTTCAATGACGCTACCCCACGGCGTGCGGCCGTAACAGAAAAAGTTATTCTCTCCCACCTCAGTTGGAAACATCAGGGGCTGAGGAGAAGTAAACATTTTCCCGCCAGCCTGCTCGAACAGGCTGATAGCCTCGTTGATGTCATCAACGTAAACAGCAAAATGCTGCAGGCCATAATCGCTGGGTCGCACGGGCTGACTTTGCTCTGGCCCCTTCATTTCAAAAAGTTCCAGTCCCGGGCCGTGCTTCAGCTTCATCATTCTGACCGTGGTAATTTTCGTTCCCGGGAACAGGTTCAGAATATTTTCCGTTTCTTCGCCTTTTACGTCATCGTCTGAAGGCGAGACGGAGTCATAAATAACTTCTGCACCAAAGGCGTCAGAAAAGAAGCGGGTAGCCTCATCAATATCAGAAACGGTAATGCCGACGTGGTCCATACCGCGAATAACGTTGGTAGACATAGTTTTCTCCCTGTGGTTGTTCAGATGTGAGTGATGTTATTAATCAGCCCTGGCGGGCCGCCATTGTCGCGAGCGCACTAAGCTGAGCCGAAATATGGTCACGGGTGTCCGCATCCGTTATGTGGCCGGATTTTGGATCAAGCCGGGATGAGGCCTGTCCAATCATGACCTCTGGCTTGTTAAGCACTCTGCCGTCAAGAAAGACCAGAATCTGACGCAGGTGATACTGCGCCCTTGCGCCACCTATGGCACCGGGTGACGCAGTGATTATGGCGACAGGCTTACCGGCGACAGGGGTATCCGGAAGACGTGAAAGCCAGTCCAGCGCATTTTTCAGGGCACCCGGCACAGAATAGTTATATTCAGGTGTGACAATAATCAGGCCGTCTGCTGCCGCTATCGCTTGTCCCATTTCCACAACCGATTCAGGAAACCCCTGAGCCTGCAGGTCAGCGTCGTAATGCGGTATTTCCCCGACAGAGCTGAGCGCGCTGACATCCACGCCTGCCGGCGCCAGCAGGCTAAGATTGCGGACTACGACGGCGTTAAAAGAATCCGCGCGAAGACTGCCCAGCAGTGAGACAAATTTCAAAGGTCTTGTCTGTGACATGACTGCTCCCCGTGTTTTTAATATGGATACGCCGACAGATGCCGGCACTTTGTTTTCGAACTGACTTAAGCCTGGTATAGAATTACACATCGATAAACACGCTATGAGTCGCCAGAGAGTCAACTTTATGTCTACCGGGTTTACAGCCGAATCCTTGCGAGGAATCACGACTTTTGTCACAACGGCCAGGTCCAGCAGCTTTACTGAAGCTGCGGAGCAATTGGGCATTACAAAATCTGCCGTCGGAAAAAGCGTGGCGCGGCTTGAGGAGAGGCTGGGAACGCGTCTGTTTCACCGCTCAACCCGTAAGCTAAGCCTGACCAGTGACGGAGAGGCCTATCTCACCAGTTGCCTCTCTGCGCTGGAAATTCTGGACTCGGCTGAAAATACGCTAAGCCGGCGGCAGGACAATCCTGCCGGAACGGTGCGTATAGACATGCCAGCATCATTCGGACGCAATCTGATGATGCCGGTGCTGCTTGAAGTGATGAATCGTTATCCAGCCCTGCGTCTGGTGTTGACCTTTAACGACCGTCTGATTGATCCGGTTGAGGAGGGCGTTGACCTGGTACTGCGCCTGGGCGAACTGCAGAGTACCGATGAGCTGATTGCGCGTCGTCTGAGCCGGCAGCGCCTCATGCTCTGCGCATCTCCCGCTTATGTTGAGCGGCATGGTCAGCCCTTTGATGTCGATGCGCTAAAAAAACACTGCTGCATTATGGGGTACCGGCGGGGGGCGCCGCTTGCCTGGCGGCTGCGGCCAGCCGGGGAGCGGGAATTAAAGTTTATCTCGGCCTCGGCACACCAGATAAGCGACGGAGACGCCATGCTTCAGGCCTGCCTCGCAGGAGCAGGTATTGCCCAGTTTCCGGAATCGATGGTGAACAGCCATATTGATGAGGGCAGGCTTGTTGCTGTTATGCCCGATCATATGCCCGTACCCGTCGGGCTGAACGTTGTCTGGCCCCGGACAAGGCATCTGATCCCCAGGGTCAGGCTTATTGTCGATGAACTGCTGAGTAAAGCCGAAAAAGGATACTTTGGCACTCTTAAGTAGAATTTTTGTCACCACTCAGGCGATTTCAGGGCTGTTTATCAACTCTAAGCAAGCTTATATCCTGTCTGTCCTGCTGCCATCACCGTGTCATGTGCCGGTTCTCTAAACGAAAGCCGGCACGTGTTATGCGCAGCTCAGACAAAAAAATAGGTTAACTGACAGGATATTTGTTATGCCACTTGCTCTCTGGGCGCTGGCGATTGGTGCATTCGGTATCGGTACGACTGAATTCATCATTGCCGGCCTGCTTCCCGTTATTGCCGCTGATTTCAACGTTACTATTCCCGTAGCCGGAAATCTGGCAACGGCTTATGCGCTGGGTGTTTTTGTCGGCGCGCCGGCCCTGATTATTCTGGGCTCAAAAGTGCCCCGAAAAGCCATGCTGGTTTTCCTGATGCTGCTGTTTGTGGCGGGTAACCTCGTTACAGCCTTTGCGCCCACGCTGGGCATTGCCATTCTGGGCAGGATCATCACGTCTCTGACTCACGGCGCCTTCTTTGGTATTGGTTCGATCATTGCTGCCGATATGGTTGCGCCGTCTAAGCGGGTAAGGGCGATTGCATTCATGTTCATGGGACTGACCGTAGCAAATCTTATTGGTGTTCCCGTCGGTACCTGGATCGGGCAGCATCTTTCCTGGCGAGATGCTTTTATGGTTATTGCCGCAATTGGAGTTGTTACGGTTATCAGCGTCGGTATGCTTATCCCGCATCAGCCCCGTCCGGAGAACCATAATTTCGCACACGAGTTTAATGCCTTCCGCAACGTCAATGTTCTGCTGGCGATGGGCATAACGGTCTTTGGGCCGGGTGCATTTTTTACCTCCATTACCTATATCGCACCCATGATGATCGGGCTGGCCGGATACAGCGAAAGCAGCCTGGCATGGCTGATGCTGCTGTTCGGTCTGGGGCTATTTGTCGGTAATCAGCTGGGCGGCAGATATGCCGATCGCGCGCTTATGCCGATGCTTTACGTCACCCTGGCTGCTCAGGCCCTAGTCCTGCTGGTATTTAACTTTACTGCCCACAGCCAGGTCATGTCAGCGGTCTGTATTTTTCTGATGGCTGCGTTTGGGTTTGCGACCGTGTCCCCCATCCAGAAACTGGTGATGGACAAAGCGCGGGCGGCAGGGGCTCCGACGCTGGCTGCAGCCGTTAACATAGGTCTCTTCAATCTCGGTAATGCCCTGGGTGCATGGCTGGGAGGGGCAGTTATAGCGGCCGGCTTTGGTCTTCAGTCGCCTGACTGGGCAGGCGCGATACTCTCGGTTATAGCGCTGATTCTGGCAGTTATATCCGGACTGACTGACAAAACCGGGCATAGCGCTGCTATGCGTTCAGCTTCTCACAGTGAGTAACGTCCGCTTCTGGCCCTGAACAGACGTCGATGAGTTACAGGCGCTGCCAGATGGAGCGGAAAGAAACAGTTTACTGGTAATCCCGTCATTGACAGTGAGATGGTAAAACACCTCACTTAAAGAGCAGCAAGAATGGCGGATTCCATTTTCTCCGGGGTGGTGGTCGGGGCAAAGCGTTTGATCGGTTTTCCGTCGCGCCCGATCAGGAACTTAGTGAAGTTCCACTTAATACGACCACCCAGCACGCCGGGTAATTCATCTTTCAGGTAACGGAAAATCTGGTGCGTTGAGGTGCCATTGACCTCAACTTTCCCGAACATCGGAAAACTCACACCATAGTTGATGTGGCATGTCTGCGCGATTTCTTCGGCACCGCCGGGTTCCTGCTTTCCGAACTGGTTGCAGGGAAAACCCAGCACCACCAGGCCCTGCGCGGCGTACTTTTTATAGAGCGATTCAAGACCTGCGTATTGTGGCGTGAATCCACAATGGCTGGCGGTATTAACCACCAGAACCACCTTGTCAGCGTAGTCGGCCATCGGGATAAGCTGGCCATTCAGACTGGTGGCAGTGAGTTGATAAAAGGGAGACATGTCGCAATCCTCAGAGCAAAAACCGTATGGCGTTAACATTACCACAGAGTGCATAACGACAGCGGGGTCTGGAAAGCAGATGCTTAGTTAGCAGGTCAGGCATCCTGGCTTCAGGCGCTAACGCCTGAGTTAATGACTATTTCCCACGTCAGGTCTGGTTGTTATTCCTGATGAATTTCAACCACGACTTTACCCTTTGCATGTCCCTGTTCAAGGTAAGCCAGGGCATCTTTTGTGTCTGCAAATGGGAACACCCTGTCGATTACCGGTTTGATGTGTTCTGCTTCTATAAGTTTGCCGATTTGGGTGAGTTGATCGCCATCAGGACGCATAAAGAGAAATGAATAATCCAGACCGCGCTTTTTTGAAAGGCGCATAATTTTGCGACTCATCAGGGCAAAAATCATCCGCAGCAAGATATTCAGCTGCCGGGCTCGCGCGAAATTAACGTCTAATGGACCGACCAGCGAAACAATCTTTCCACCAGGTTTAAGAATCTGCATGGATTTTTCAATGGAATCCCCCCGCAGCGTGCCGAGTACGAGATCGTAGCCACTCAGCACGGTTTCAAATTCCTGCTTTTTATAGTCGACCACTTCTTCTGCGCCCAGCCGACTCACCCACTCTACGTTGGCTGAACTGGTCGTCGTCGCTACCCGGGCGCCAAGATGCTTTGCCAGCTGAATCGCAATAGTGCCAATTCCTCCCGAACCTGCCGGAATAAACACTTTTTGTCCTGCCCGCAGATGTGTTCTCTCTGTAAACGCCTGCCAGGCGGTGAGGCTAACCATCGGCAACGAAGCAGCCTCAATGAAATCCAGATTTTCAGGCTTAATAGCCGCGAGACGTTCAGGAACGCATGCAAAATCGGCGAGTGAACCTGTTCCCCTGTCGAAAATGCAGGCGAAGACTTCATCGCCCGGCTTGAAACGTGTCACCCGACTTCCTGTTGCAATCACCACGCCTGACAAATCACTGCCCAGCGTCGCCGGAAGTTTAAAATGCAGAATCGGTTTGAAAATTCCGCCGGGGATAATGTTATCAATGGGATTCAGACCAACGGCATAGACTTTTACCAGGATTTCATCGGCACCGGGGGAAGGGTAATCTACATTTTCAAATCCCAGCTCAGGTGATTTCCCGTAGCGTTTAAACGTAAAGGCTCGCATCGTCCTGGTTTTCATTTGGTGTTTATCCTCTGATGTTTAGCACTGACGTACTTTCAGCTGCCTCTGTTGCTGAGCAAAAAATCGGCTCCCGGGAGCAACGTAATCAATAATGGAATAAGGTTTTGCCGGTTAATATGCTCATGCCACCATTAAGAGATTCATGGTCGATTTACCGCTCAGCAGAACCCGTAAAAGGTTCTGCTGAGCAGGGCTTAGCTAAAGGGTTTTGTATCGCTCTGCGGCCTCTTCCTGTCGGATGTCCGAGAGCAGGCCCTGACGGGAGGCATCAAGAATATCCCAGCGCTCAGCTTTATGTAATGGCGGAATCGTCACGTGTTCGCGGCGGTCAAAACCCGCCAGAGCGGCGTCAACCAGTTCGCCCACTTCCATCATTTTTGAGGCGTTACTGATGTCGATACCGGCACGATCCCAGATTTCGGTGTACGTACCTGCAGGGAGCACCGCCTGGATATAAATGCCTTTTGAAGAGAGCTCAACGTTCATTCCCTGAGAGAGGAAAAGAACAAAGGCTTTTGTTGCGCCGTAAACCGTCATTGCAAATTCCGGGGCGAGTCCGACTACGGAACTGATATTGACGATCGAACCTTCTCCGGCTTCTGCGAACCGGCGTGCTGCAGCAGTGGCCAGTCTCGTCAGGGCAGTGACGTTAAGCGCGATAAGGCGTTCAATGGAATCAGGCGTCTGCTCGGTAAACGTGCCGGACTGAGCGATACCTGCGTTATTGATAAGAATACCTATCCGCGTGTCTTCCCGGAGGCGTGCTTCAACAGCAGCTAAATCACTCGCCAGCGTGAGGTCGGCAGGCAGCACATCGACGGAAATATGATTTTCCTGTCGCAGCCGTTCAGCAAGCGCCTCTAATTTCAATTTGTCGCGAGCAACCAGAACAAGGTCATGTCCACGACGTGCAAAGCGCTCAGCGTAAACAGCACCAATACCCGTTGATGCGCCTGTAATGAGGACTGAAGTACGAGTCATAATTTTATCTTCTTCATTTGTTTGATAAAAATCGCTGTTAGCGATGTAGGGTTAACCGTGATACCTGAAGAGTGATTAACTGTTACCGCTAAGCGATGGATAGTCGGTGTAGCCCTCCGCACCTCCGCCATACAGTGTTTCAGGATTAAGCGGGGCCAGAGGTGCTCCCGACTTAAGTCTTTCGACAAAATCGGGGTTAGAAATGAAGGGGCGACCGAATGCGAACAAATCGGCTTTGTCCTGTGCAAGATGGTCAGACGCCAGCGCCAGGTCATAGCCATTGTTACCGATGTAAGTGTTTTTAAAGCGGCGACGCAGCGAAGCGTAATCAAACGGTGAGGCATCACGGGGACCTCCCGTCGCGCCTTCAACAACATGCAGATAAACGATACCTGAAGCATCAAGTTGCTCTGCCAGGTAGTCATATTGTGGCTGCGGATCGCTGCATGAAATCGCATTAGCAGGTGAGACCGGTGAGATGCGAACGCCCGTCCGCGCTGCGCCGATCTTATCTTTCACGGCCTCCACGACCTCTAATAGCACACGCGCACGATTCTCAACTGAACCGCCATATTCATCGGTGCGCTGATTAGCACCATCTTTCAGGAACTGCTCAAGCAGATAGCCATTCGCACCGTGTATCTCTACACCATCAAAACCTGCGGTAATAGCATTGGCTGATGCCTTTCTGAAATCGGCAACAATGCCTTTTATTTCCTTCAGCTCAAGCGCTCTGGGTTCTGAAACATCAACAAAATGGTTGTTCACGAAGGTTTTGGTTTCAGCACGGATAGCTGACGGCGCGCC
This sequence comes from Pantoea sp. EKM21T, assembly GCF_011800405.1. Classification (NCBI taxonomy): domain Bacteria; kingdom Pseudomonadati; phylum Pseudomonadota; class Gammaproteobacteria; order Enterobacterales; family Erwiniaceae; genus Pantoea; species Pantoea sp. EKM21T. Next base: position 425,504 of record NZ_JAALFV010000003.1, on the reverse strand, counting down.
TGGTGCGGCACCTTCTGGCTGTAAATCGACATGTGAAATTCGACCTGTGTGCCACAACTGCACAAATATCCGTCCGCCTTTGTCATGTACCGCGTCTGTTACTTTACGCCAGCCCTCAATCTGGGCCTGCGTGTAGATGCCCGGCGTATCCTGATAGCCCTGCGCCTCTGCTGAAATCTGCGTAGCTTCGGTAATCAGTAACCCTGCTGTGGCACGCTGAGCGTAGTAAGTCGCTGCCAGTTCACCTGGCACCAGGCCTGCGCCTGCCCGGTTACGCGTAAGCGGGGCCATCACGATGCGATTCGCAAGCGTGACAGATCCCAGTTCATAGGGCTGAAATAAGGATTGATTCGTCATGGTTATTCCTTTGCGGATTAGCGGGTCAGTTAATTGATTTAATGATGATGATCGTAATCATTAAAGTCAACTGGTTTGATTATGATCATCATCAATGTATACTTAAGCTCAGTTTCAGGAGGAAAAGATGAAAGTGTCAAAAGAGCAGGTTCGCGAAAACAGGAACCGAATCGTTGAAACGGCGTCAGAACTTTTTCGTGAGCGGGGTTACGATGGGGTAGGCGTCGCTGAACTGATGTCAGCCGCAGGGTTAACGCATGGCGGGTTCTATAAGCACTTTGGGTCGAAAGCCGATTTGTTAGCCGAAGCGATGAACTGCGGCTTCGCGCAATCGGCGGAAAAAACTCAGGGTGTGAGTCGGGAAAAGTTCGTTGAATATTACCTTTCCCGCCAGCATCGCGATGATATGGCAAAGGGGTGTGTCATGTCGGCCCTGGGTACCGATGCAGCGCGTCAGTCTGAATCCATCCGCGAGACCTTTGCGGCCGGAATTGAACGACAGCTTGCCGTTTTAGAAACGGAACAGGTCACGCGTGCGGATCTGATCAATACGCTCGCGCAGCTTGTGGGTGCCCTGATGCTTTCGCGTGCCTGCCCGGATAATTCCGGGCTTGCTGATGAAATTCTGGAGGTCTGCCGTACGCGTCTGATCAGCCCGGATGCCTGTAAAGATTGAATCGATGCTCTTGCCGTTCAACCTTGCTAAAATCGTTGCGGCCTGGACTGAACGCACCAGCCCGCTGGCGTTTTATTATGAACGGCGGGAATGCGTAATCCGGACTTCCCGTTCCGGATACTATTCCCATCAACGGGCTATCGATCAGTCGGCCATCCACCTGGGACAGTGACGCATCACTCAGCCGTTGTCGCGGAATCCGGGATAAAGGCTCATTCCACCATCGATAAAAAGCGTGGTGCCATGAACGTAATCAGAGAGATCACTGGCAAGCCAGACGACGGCATTCGCCACATCTTCAGCCGCACCGATACGCCCGTAAGGGATGAGCTTTAACAGCGCTTTGCCCGCTTCACCCTGGGTGCTTTCCTCGTTGATAGCGGTAGCGATAGCGCCGGGTGCCACTGCATTGACACGAATACGTTCTTCACCCACTTCCTGAGCCAGACTTTTCATCAGCATGTCAACGCCGCCTTTTGATGCGGCATAGTTGACGTGTCCGGCCCAGGGAATGAGCTGGTGAACCGAGCTCATATGAATAATCTTACCGACAGCTTTGCTGATGTCCTTGCGATGCTCCTGACGCTTGAACTGCCGCAGCGCAGCACGCGCGCAGAGGAACTGGCCAGTCAGGTTCACGTCCAGAACGGTATTCCAGTCCTCTAGCGTCATCTCAATGGACGGGGCATCTTTCTGCAGTCCTGAGTTCGCCACCAGGATATCCAGCCTGCCAAATTCCCTGATCGTCTGGTCAAAAAGATTCTCTACATCCGCCTCTTTAGACACGTCTCCTTTTACAGCAATTGCACGGCCTCCATCGGCGCGGATTTTCTCAGCCAGCTCCTCGGCCGGTTCCGCCTGGCTATGGTAGTTAATCACTACACAGGCACCTTCTTTAGCGAGTGCTTCTGCGCAGGCATAGCCGAGACCCGAGCTGGCACCGGTAACCAGCGCAACCTGATTTTTGAGAGAAAAGATCATGAGGCATCCTTATTTCTGTAAATGATGAGCGTCTTAAATCCGGCCGGCATCATCAGGGGAGTGAATATCGATGTATAGCTGACACTACGATGTCCAGCCACCCCCAAACTGATTAATCGGCTAGCCGGATCGGGCGCATGGGCCTGAGTCACTGAATTATAGATGTGAAGTACAGGGTTAGCCGCTAATGCGGTCCTGGTGGATAGCCAGGAAACGTTGAAGCAGGAACATAAGCAGTAAAAAATGGGATATCTGAAAGGCAAAAAAGCAGCTATCAGAAGATAGCTGCTTTTGACGCTCAGGCTTTTCTGGCTGGAATCCCTTTTACTATTTATTGCTTATTGCCTGATAACCAGGCCAGAGCTTGATCATTTTCTATCGAGACCACGAGACCGGCCCCATTTTCCTGAGGCAGAGGAGGTGGTAATGAAAGCTAAAGAGTCTTTACCACCATTCCAGCCGCGGCCAGCATCATGATGGTACCGGCTGAACGGAAAAGGAGTCGTTGCGCTTTAGCGCTGGTCAGGAGGTGGCGTATCCTGAGGGCTGCAAAAATAAAAACGGCTCCCACACTCAAAAGGACTAACACGGTAAGCGGAACAAGCAGTCCTCCCCACATCTGAAAAGATACATTATCGAGAGAGATAACCAGAGGCAGTATAGCCAGATAGAAAGCGATGGTTTTAGGGTTTCCCAGCGTTATGGTCAGTCCTGAAAACCAGGCTGATGCCAGTTCTCGTTTTGTCGCTTTTTGATCGATATTTATTGCCTGAGGCTGGTGGCACCAGAACTGCCATGCCAGCAGGCATAGAAAGAGTGAGGCAGCCCAGTTAATCAGTGTAAAGAGAGAGGTATAGGTATGAGCGATCACCGCCAGACCAAATACCGCCACAGATAAATAAATCAAATCTCCGAGAATGAGACCGGCCAGCATCGTAAAGCCTGTTATTGCGCCCCCACTCACGCTGCGAGCGACTAATGCAGTCATCCCCGGACCCGGAATTGCAGCAGCTAAACCGAGTGCAGCAATATAAGATAGTATTTCAGTAGTTCCTGACATAGTTATTCCTGTTGAAATGCACTTCGGTAAAAGGGAACAGAGTTAGTTGTTCAAAAATGCCTGGTTCTGAGCGATGGTTGTCATATAAAAATCTTAATTAAGGGTTAAAGATATGCATCCTTTTTATCAGTTGGTTTAACGTTGAAATTGGAGGTTAGATTATTCCAAAGCGGATATTGCTGCATTAATTTAACTACGCAGATGACAAGTTTAATTTTCATGTGCGCGCAGTGCTCTATCCGATCCTCTCTTCAAGAGATGATCAGCTCCCGGCATTCTTTAAATTAAATTGGACAATATGCATTAAATCAGGGTTAAGTTTTCCCTTATGTTGTTTGTAATAACAGCCTGGAAAAGTAAATATATTATGCAGCAGGAAAGCGGAAAATTGTTACCTGTATTATTTACTTAATGCCTGTTTTTAGGTAAAAGTAACCTTAAACTGCTTCCACAAAGAAAGGAATTTCCCCTTATGGCGCTTAGCTCGACAGATATGAAAATTCTCGAAATTTTACAGGACGATGCCCGGGTAACTAACCAGGTACTGGCGGAGAAGATAAATATTTCAGCATCTCCCTGCTGGCGCAAAGTTCGTAAGCTCGAGGAAGATAAAGTGATTCAGGGCTATCGTGCTGTTATTGACCGCAAGAAAATTGGGCTGGGAGTAATGGTTTTCATTCGGGTCGTCATTGACAGCCATAGCGAAGCGGAGGCCAGAAAATTTGAAGAGGAAGTGACTGCCCTGGAGGATGTGGTTGCCTGTTATAGCATCGGTGGGGATGCTGACTTTCTGCTACAGGTTGTGGCTTCAGATCTGGACTCCTATGCTGATTTTGCAATGTCAGTGGTACGCAGATTGCCAGGAATTAAAGAAATGCAGAGTATGTTTGTGCTTAAAGAGATCAAACCACTCGTTAGTTATCCTATTAAGAAAATCTCTGAGTAGTTTATCGCTGCCGTGATGCCCAGTGACTGATTATCAATTCCGCATAGAGCGGATTTAATGATCAGGAATGCTACCTGCGTTATTCAGAGCACAAAACTGATATCCGGCATGATCTTACACAAGTTAATAGTGGCATAGCGTTAGCGAGCGTGCTGACTCTCCTCATTTTTCTGCTTTAACAACACGAGTATTTGTGATGACTTGATTGTTGATAACGACCAATAGTGCCTTTCAAACCGGAGCAGCCAGCAGCTTAAACTTTAATTCATAGCTTATCTTCAGGCTCTGTCAGCTTAAAAGAGACGCTTATTTACATGAAATTATGCCATCAATCTTCCTCCAGCCATAAAGTCCATGCTTTACCGTGACGATAACCGTTGTACCGGGATTTGCCGGCGTAGTTTAAGCTTTAATGTCAGGGCGGGGTTTTCACGATGCCGCGCCCTGACATTCTTTCTCGCGACTGGATGATTTCAGTCGCCGAGCCTATTTAAGGCGTCTCATCAGAAAATCGGGCGCTAATCGCATCACGTTCGTAGCCCTGCGGTTGTGTCAGAATATGGTATAAATCAGGACGGCGACCATGGATCCAGCGACGTCCGGTACTCATTGCAAGCAGACTCAAATCAAGGTCAGCGCTCACCATAAAATCTTCCGCTGCCCAGGTTTCATTAATGATTCTTCCATAAGGATCCAGGATCATTGCATTACCTGTGCGCACCTCATCATCATCTGCACCTACGCCGTTACTGAAGAGAATAAATAATCCGTTGTCATGCGCACGAGCGGGAAGCCATCTCATCAGCCATTCCCGACCATTTGCCCCTTTGAATGCAGCAGTAATTTCCTCCCTTCGCGTTTCCCGCTCCGCCCAGAGCGTCATCGGAATGGGTTTCATCGCATAAGGACTGCGGGAATCGGTACCGCCTGTCTGATGTGGCGCGAGAAGAATATCTGCACCCAGCAATGCCGTTGCACGCACATTTTCTACCAGATTATTGTCCCAGCAAATGAGGATACCTACTTTTACTCCCCAGGGCGTTTCAAAAACGGTAAAGCGGTCACCGCTGCTGATTGACGCATGTTCAAAAGCGTGGAGTTTGCGATGAGTGTGCATTGAGCCGTCGGGCATACAGGCAACATACGCATTATAGAGGCGGCCATCATCGGCTCTTTCGATAAGCCCGGCGCCAATCAGCATTTGATGTTTCATCGCCAGGGAACGAATCAATGTAAGGGAAGGACTCCCCTCGATCGGCTCGGCGAGAGCAGCTACCTCAGCCGAGTTGAGTTTGGGTACATGCCAGTAGCCAGTAATACACATTTCCGGGAAAGTGAGGATGTTTACCTGCTCAATCGCTGCCTGTTCAATAAATTTCTCCATTATCAGCAGATTATAATTTTTGTTATTTGCCTGATGCTGAAATTGCACGGTGGCAGCTTTTAAGGATGTATGGTTGCTCATAGTACTTCTCCGGTAGTAATCGAAACTGAATTACATAACCATTGCTGATAACTGTATAATCAAAAAATTTCCGGTTTCGATAACCTTTTGGAATGTAAAAATGAACATCCGCTTGCTTAAGGCCTTTTTGATGCTGGCTGAAAAAAGAAATTATGCCGACGCGGCACGGGCGTTGTTTATTTCGCAACCTGCATTGACCAAGCAGATTAATCTCCTTGAGTCCCTGGTGGAAACGTCACTTTTTACGCGGGGGCGTCATGGAGCCACACTCACGGGCGGTGGCAGGCGTCTGCTGCCAGAGGCTGAAAAAGTGGTCAGGCAATCCCGATTATTTATGCATCATGCAGAGCGGGTTTCAAAAGGGATTGAAGGGCATTTAGCCGTGGGGTTCGGTCTCTCAAGTTTTTATCTTGCACCACGCTGTATGGCAGAATTTCGTCTGGAGTGTCCGGGGATAGAGATGTCATTGACAGATCTTCCTTCCTTCCAGCAGTACGAACTTTTGCAAAATGATGAGCTCCAGATCGGTTTTGTCAGAGTTCCGCCTCCCGTAGCGCTGGATTACCTGCCATTGTTTACCGATCGATTGGTTTTGATTGCGCCTGCAAGTTCACCGTCATTGCCTGCTGCTGACTGGCTGAAGAAACGCCCTCTATTGCGACTTCATGCCAAGCGAGGACGGGGTTTAAATGCGCAAATTGACCGCTTTCTTCATGACAACGCGCTTTTTATATCATCCACTCAATTGAGTGATGATATACAAACTATTGTCGCGCTGGTCATCGCGGGCACGGGTGTTGCCCTTGTGCCATACAGTGTTATGCATATTGCACCGCCGGAGCTGGTTATTATTCCGTTAACAGGTGAGTCAATAAGCTGGAAAGTTGGCATTGCCTGGAACGCGAACCACGAGGATATAATCCGTGATAATTTTATTGCCGGTATAAAAAAGGGTATCGCGCTTCATGACGTCTGACCTTCCAGAAGCAGGCACTCCTTTTGCCATATTGGAAAGGGCAGGATTACTGACATAATTCTTAGCACCCTCTTCAGAACAGGGTCATGATACGAAAGCGACCCTGGCGACGAATAATTTCCTGTTGCGGATAGGGCTTCTCAATACAAACCGTCATTCAAAACGTTCTGCACAGCAGGAATAGCATCCCCGTTTCGCATTATGTATCTGGATATAACTAATCTGCGGATCGGCAAAAAAATGGCCGATGAGATCTTCGGCAAGTTTCCCCTCAGCTATATCCGCCTCTTTTAAAAAATGCTTTCCGTCATAGGCCCTTAATGACAGCGTTCTGCTTAGCAGGACTTCAGGTAATTCATTGATGTAAATGCCTTGCCGGGTGCATCCCTCCCATATATAGATTGCATGAGTACCAAAATAGGGCGTGTCGGCAGGCTGATAGATGTGATTAATCAGGAGGGCGCTTTCGCCAACGGGGATATCGCACAATGAGATTCTGTCGGGATAACCCGGATAGCATTCTACCGTTTGTCGTACTGCATGGTGTTTTCTCAGATATTCATCGCTCTGTCCAAAAAGATGAGCAAATTGCCCGGCGTTCAGGCCAGAAATTTTATATTTCATAGCATCCCTCTCTTTTCATCGTAACACCGCGAATAATGACGTTATCGAATACTGTGAGGAGAAACTCGCCGTTTTCGGTCAGGGAATTTTATGAAGTGGCCGTTCGACAGTGGCAGGCGAGTGCTTCATCAGTTGCAAACTTCTCAGACGCTGGCTGATACCTTCACACAAGTGCTAAGGCCTTACTTCCCGACCGCTGCACTCAAATTACTCTGTTCCCCCTCACTCTTTCCCGTTCTCCTGTCGTCACTTTATTAAAAAGATCGCTGAACTCCACCCGGTAACGACATACTCGTCACATAAACTAAGGTTGACGAATACTTTTTTGTGACAAATAACACAACCTCATTACATCTTCCGGCGGGAAAGAATTTTTATCGTGATAATGGTTTTACTCAGTACATTACAGTTTTACAGAGTAAAACAAAGCGCTTTGCGGATTGCACGTAAAGCGATGACAAAATTGTGAGGATCATCATGTCTGAAAAACAGCACATCCCGACTTTCTCTGCCGATATTGAGCAGCAGACCGTTAAAAAGGTGGTCTGGCGCATTTTGCCCTTCCTGATTGTTTGTTATCTGATTGCCATTATCGATCGCGGCAACATTGGGATGGCTTCGTTGCAGATGAACGAAGATTTAGGGTTGTCGAAAGCGGTATTTGGTTTTGCGAGCAGTCTGTTTTTTGTCGGTTACTTCCTGTTTGAAGTACCCAGCAATCTGGCCATGCAGAAAATTGGCGCAAAGATTTGGATCTCTCGCATCATGGTGTCGTGGGGTATCATCTCTGTCTGTACCGCCTTTGTTGAAAGTGCCAATACACTCTATATATTACGCTTTTTACTGGGTGCCGCTGAGGCCGGATTTTTCCCTGGCGTCATTCTTTATCTGACTTACTGGATCCCCGGAAAGTACCGTGCACGCGTGATTGCTACCTTTATGGTGGCCATTCCTGCGGCAAACTTTATTGGATCGCCCATTTCTGGTCTGATTTTGTCACTGGATGGCTGGTACGGTATGCGTGGCTGGCACTGGTTATTTATCCTGGAAGGTATTCCGGCGGTCATTCTGGGAATTGCAGCCTTCTTTTTACTGAGCAATCGTCCCACTAATGCCAGCTGGTTAAATCAGGAACAAAAAGCGTGGCTGAACAGCACACTCGAAGCCGAAAATGCGAAGAAGAAGGCGATAGGTCATATCTCTTTGTGGCAGTTGCTGCGTCACAAACATATCTGGGTGATGGCGCTGATTTATGCAGGCGCGTCTGCGGCGGGCTCAACGCTGAGCGTGTGGTCTCCGCAACTGCTTAAATCGTTTGGACTGGATAACTTTACCACCGGTTTAGTCAATGCGATTCCCTACGGCCTGGCCTCCATTCTGATGATTATTTGGGGCAGAAGTTCTGACCGCAGCGGAGAGCGTCGCTGGCACACTGCGTTAACGCTGTTCTTAATTGCAGGTGGCCTGCTGTCAGCCTTTATCACCAATAGTCTGACCGGCAGTGTGGTGATCCTGTCGCTGGTATTAATCGGGGCCTACTCAATGAAAGGACCTTTCTGGGCGCTGGCATCGGGATGGATGTCATCCACAACGGCCGCAGCGGGTCTGGCGGCTATCGGTGCGATGGCGAACCTGATCGGCGGTGGGGTGATGGTCAACGTTTATGGCATTATCAATCAGGCGACCGGCAGCCATACGCTGGCTATGGTGCCACTGGCTATCCTCTGTGGCATCGGGGGCATTGCCGTGCTGGTCATGGGCCGCAAAAAAGAGTTAACCATCGACGTTGAAAATAGCGCTTCGTCAGTCAGTAAATAAAGTAATCCCGCCTGCAGACGCTTAGCAGCGCCTCTGCAGGCGGGTTCTTCCGGCTTTATCTCTGCCATATAAAAATTCCACATCCTGTCATTAACTGAATCAGTCTGCTGGTTGTTGATGTCTGTTATGTGTCAGATGCGGAAAGAACTTACCTTTGGGGATTTACTGACAATACCCAGTTTAAGAGCGTTCAGAACTGTTAAGCATGAGATCAATAAAGGCGCGTACAGCAGGATTTGAACGCCTGCTCGCATGCCATACCGCAGAAATATTATGCCGCTCTACTGAAAAATCAGTGAGAAGGGGCACTAACTCCCCGCGCTTAACCCAGGAAGCAGCCATAAAACTCGACACCATGCCTATTCCGGCACCGGCCGCCACAGCCGCGATAACGGCCTCGCTTGCATCGACGATGACAGCAGATGATGGCACAATTTCAATCTCCCGCTCGCCAACCCGGAACGGCCAGCGAAAAATCTGCCCCGTATTTTGATATCGCAAATTAACCGTTTTATGCCCGATAAGATCATTGGGGTGTTCGGGTTCCGGGCATCGGGTCAAATAATCTGGCGAAGCATAACAACCTATCTGATAGGGCGACAGGCGACGCGACAGAAGATTTGAATCTGCGAGGTCGCCGATCCGAATGGCTATATCAATACTCTCGTCAACAATGCTTATTATGCGATCACTCAGCTTTAAGTCGATTGTCACTTTAGGATGAAGTGCACAGAATTGCGGAAGGAGAGGCGCGATCACATGAACACCAATCGGAAACGATGCCGCAATGCGTAATGTTCCCGCTGGCTCCTCTCGCGATCGCATGGCGACCTGCTCAAGCTCCTCCGCATCGCGTAATAACTGCAGCGTGCGCTCGTGCAGTTCACGACCCTCAGCAGTCAGCACCAGCGAACGGGTGGTTCGGGTGAACAATGTGATGCCAAGACGCTGCTCCAGTCTCTGGATACTTTTACTTATCGCGGAAGGGGATACTGCCAGCGAGCGAGCGGCAGCGGTAAAGCTGCCGAGCGATCCCGCACGAGCGAATGCAATCAGACCTGTCAGTCTTTCAAAGATTATTTGTTCCTTCATGGCAATATTAAAGCGAAATACAGCCCCATTATCAATCATCACAATTGGTCATATTCTGGCACCTGAATCTGTGTTGGAGTGAAATTACCATGACTGAAATGATGAAAGCAGTACAGCTACATGCGTTTGGTGGCCCGGAGAATCTCAGGTATGAAGATGCACCCCGCCCAACTATCGGGGCTGACGAAGTCCTTGTGCGCGTGCATGCCGCAAGTCTGAACCCACCAGACTTGTATCTGCGTGATGGTTATCGGCCGCTTCCGGCTGAGTGGCGGCCCGAACCCCACTTTCCCTTAATCCTGGGAACGGATGTTTCAGGTGTTATCGAAGCCGTGGGCGAAAATGTTTCCGCATTCAGCACCGGAGATGAAGTCTATTCAATGGTGCGTTTTCCTGATGGGGTAATGGCCGGTAGTGGAGCTTATGCCGACTATGTAAGCGTTCCTGCATCAGAGGTGGCGTTAAAACCTCAGGGAATAGACCATATCCAGGCAGCGGGTGCCCCGATGTCACTGCTCACCGCGTGGCAATTTCTTGTCGACGTCGGCCATGATGCGCCCAATCCGTTTCAATCTTTCAACCATAAACCGGTTCTGCTTGAAGGCCAGACGGTGATGGTTAACGGTGCAGGAGGTGGCGTAGGGCACATTGCTGTTCAGATCGCGAAGTGGAAGGGTGCGAGAGTCATTGCCGTCGCTTCTTCCCGTCATGAAGTGCTTATGCGCGAACTGGGCGCAGATGATTTTATCGACTACACCAAAGTAGCCGCTGAGAATGTAGTGAAAAACGTCGATCTGGTTATTGATGCTGTTGGCGGAAAGCATATAGAGCGCTTTTTAAGCTGCATCAGACAGGGCGGAGCACTATTTCTGGTGAATCCTTTGAGTTTTACCGGGCAGACTGAGGCCGCTCAAAAAGGGATTACTGTGTCAACAACGCAAGTGCGTTCAAGTGGTCTGCAGCTATCCGAAGCGGGGCTTTTACTGGAAAAAGGCATTATCAACGTCGTGATTGACAGCACCTATCCGTTAGCCATGGCATCAGCCGCACATCAGCGCGCTTCGTCAGGAAGTATCCAGGGCAAAATTGTGCTGACTAACTTCTGATTACCCCATACCTGATCAGCCATTTTCTGAGGGCGAGTAGTAGTCAGTTAAAGGAAAAATAAGATGCTTATCATTTCCGGTTATATGTACATTGATCCTTCTGTCCTGGAACAATTTATGGGAGAACTTAAGTTATTGGCGAATGCCGTTCGACAACGTGATGGAAACCTTTCATATAACGCTGCCGTGGAGGACTATCAGACCGGAAGATTGCTTATATCAGAACGATGGGTGGATCAGGACGCGCTCAATGCCCATCTTATAAAAACCGACACGGTAGAGTTTATAAACCGATGGCAGGGAAAAATGAAGGGGGAACTCTTCAAATATGACGCCTTTAACGAGAGAGGGCTTATGGATGGGTAAATAAAAATCTTATTAAAATCGAGAGTGCTATATTATCAAGCCTCGGATTTGTGAGTAATCGCTCTTCGCTCATAGCAGGCATAAGCCTGGACGATGGTCCGCTTTGTGCCAGAAGCGGACATTTTCTTTGAGCCTGAACTGGCAAAATTCTGTCAGAATCAAAACCGTTAAACTGTGTGTGCCGCAAAGCGATTTTCAGGTAAGCCGGGGCTGACATCAGATTCAGCTTTCAGCAATGCACCGTCATATTCAGACAGCGCAGTGAGTCCCACTGTAGCCGTGGTGCAATAGAGACGGGTAAAACCCTCACCGCCGAGTGTCGGACAGGTGCTCTGGATTCCAGGTGACGTCAGAATAGCGTCTGTGGTCCCAACCGGGCGGTAACGGACAACACGGTTTCCTCCCCATTCAGCATTCCATAGATAGCCCATGTCATCCACGCAGGAGCCGTCAGGCGCGCCGCTGCCTTCGATTTCGGCGAACACGCGCTGGTTCTGCAGCAAGGGGTAATCACAGCACATTATCCGACCCTGCATCGAGTCACAGTAATAGAGCGTACCACCATCGGGGCTGAAACAGATGCTGTTCGGTATAGCGACATCGGGCAGTGCAAGCGTCTCAACAGTCAGCGTTGCCGCGTTGAGTCGATGAAACTTACCGATGACTTTAACGGGATAACCGTCATCCATCGTCCCGAAGACAAAATTACCGGCACGGTCACATCGTCCATCACCTATGCGGGTCCCGATGTCTCCCGGTGAAGCGGCCACTGGGGTAATTAAACTGCTGTTGAGATCATAGAAAGCCAGCCCTGACGCGAATCCCATCAGCAGAATGTTACTCTTTTCGGTCAGTGCAAAGGAGCCAAGGCGTTCAGGCAGCGACCAGCGCATCACTGCATCATTGCCTTCTTCTATGGCGAGCAGTTCACTGGCTTCAATGTCAGTCCAGTAGAGTCTGCGGGTTCTCTCACACCAAAGCGGGCACTCTCCAAGCGTATTCCTGACTTCAGCTGCAATTGAAAACATGTTAATCCTCCGGATATAAAAGGTCGAACTGCACGATGGCAAAAGTGGATAACGCAGTTACTGCAGAAAACGTGCAGAGAGCCGATCGCCGAAAAGCATGACGGCAAGTCCGATCAGCATGACAACCATCCCCCCCAGCCTGAGTAACGAAACCGGTCGCCGCATAGCACCCAGCAACCCATAGTGGTCAATCATCTGCGAGGAAAGTAACTGTCCGACAATCGCCAGCCCGAGCAGAGCTGAAAACCCGATTTTCGGCGCAAGCACGACATAGCTGAACAGGGCACATGCGCCTATCATTCCACCCGTCAGACTCCAGAGGGGTTGCGACGGGATCGCCGCCAGCGATGTCATCAATCCTCCCCTCAGCAGCGCGTAAACCCCCAGACTTAACGCGCCCGCCGTAAAGGAAAACAGCGCCGCAGTGACCGGGTCGCCGCCCAGTCCCTTTGCCAGCTGGCTGTTCAGGGTCGTCTGCAGAGTGATCCCCAGACCTGCGGCAAAAGCGATTACGTAATAGATCATGCTTTTCATTCCTTTCAGTCTGCCTGCTCCAGCGGCAGGAAGGTGTCAGCAAAATTGTCGGGCTGGTAGCCAGAGGCGGCAAACAGGTGCTCACGTGACTCATCAATCGCCGCCCGCAGTCGCGTGCTGTCCACGCCCAGCACCTTACCGTTCTGCTTAACGATGCGTCCGCCGATCATGACGGTGTCGATATTGCTGCGCTCGGCGGCATGAACCACCGTACCAAAGGCATTGCCGGACGGGTAAAGATTGATATCACTGGTATTAATCAGCACCAGGTCAGCCTGTTTGCCTGGCGTCAGGCTGCCCACTTTGTCCTGCATCCCTGCACAGGCCGCGCCATCAAGAGTCGCGGCTTTAAGGAGCTGCGCCGCCGGAAGCGTTTTCAGCGCATGTTCAGAATCGCAGCACTGCTGCTGATGCATGCCCATCACGCGCTGCAGGTAAAAGGCGACGCGCATCTCCATAAACATGTCGGTGCTGTACGACGTTTCATTGTCTACGCTCAGGCCAGGATTGATGCCATGACGCTGCGCGGCCTCAATGGCGAACATTCCGCTTTCGATGCCATAGTGCGAATCTGAGCGCGGGCAGACGTTCACCCGGACACCGGCTTCGCGCAGAATTTTCCATCCCTCGTCAGGCAGCGCCGTGCAGTGATTAAAAATATTGTCCGGACCCAGCAGCCCCTGCTGATGCAGTGATTTAAGTTCAGCTCCCATCTCCGCACCAAAGAACTCAGTGACAATCGACAATCCCAGTCTGCGGGCCTCGGCCCACAACTCCGGCTCCAGCTGCGCCATGACGGCGAGAGAGACCAGGCTTTCAGGGTTGTCGTTGAAATACTTGTCCTGCAGACGCTGCCAGTTTCCCGGCCAGTGCGCTTTATCCCATTCGCCAGCTACCGGTGCGCCGGAAGCATGAATGGCACGAATGCCGGTATCAAGCAGGGCCTCGACGGCGGCATCGGAATGCGCTGCGGTTCGGCTGTTGTGCGAGTTATCGATCATCGTGGTGATGCCCGCGTCAATAGCGCCAAGCGCCGTCAGCAGGTTGCCAACATAGATATCGGCAGGACGGTAATATTTAGCGAACGAGAAGTGTGTGGCATTGCTGTAGTCGTCCAGGCAGGTAGCGTTTGGGTTAATGCGGCGCAGCTGTCCTTCCCATGCGTGACGATGAGAATCGACCATTCCCGGCATGGCGATCATGTTAGTGGCATCAATGACATGCGCACCCGGTACATCAAGGTTCTGGCCAACGGCGGTAATCGTTGAGCCGTTGATGAGAATATCGCCACGCTCAATGTTACCGACGTTCTCGTCCATGCTCAGTATCGTCGCGCCACGAATCAACGTAGCCTGTAAAGTGACATTCTGATTGTTAACAATATTTCTGATGTAGTCGGTCATTAAACCTGCCTCTTTCCTGATTAATGGGGAAACGATACGTCACGTAATTACCCTGAAAAAGATGCTTAAAGCGTTTTCATAATTCATAATTAGCGAATAATCAGACTCACTTTTACCCAGGAGCAGGACGATGGATCGGATTCAGGCTATGCAGGTTTTCACGCGGGTTGCTGAAGCCGGGAGTTTTGTACGCGCGGCAGAAACCCTGTCGCTGCCTTCTTCCACCGTCACCAGCACGATTAAAAACCTGGAGAAATACCTGCAGGTGCGTCTGCTGAACCGCACGACAAGGCGGGTCAGCCTTACTCCTGAAGGCCTGCAGTATCTGGCGCAATGCCGGGAGATCCTGTCGCTAATTGAACATAGTGAATCCAGCCTGACTGAATCCATCAGACGCCCTCAGGGGCGGCTGCGGGTTGATATGCCTGGTGGAATTGCCCATTTCATCGTCATGCCCAATCTGAAAGACTTTTACCGGCATTATCCGGATATTTACCTGATGATTGGTGTCAGCGACCGGCAGGTCGATCTTGTTCAGGAAGGAGTGGATTGCGTCATCCGAACCGGGGAATTAACTGACTCCACACTGGTTGCCCGTCCGCTTGGCCGGTTTCGCTGGGTAACCTGCGCCTCTCCGGACTATCTCAGGGAGTATGGTGTCCCTGAGACGCCGGAAGCGTTGTCGCAGCATCGGGCGATTCATTACTTTTCCGGTTCGGTAAGGCGCACTAATGAACTGCGTTTCACACGAGGCACTGAGCCCTTCTCTGTTCAGGTTGAGGGGGATGCAGCCGTTAACGAAACGGGACTCTACATCAGACTGTGTCTTGAAGGTTTTGGGCTGGCACAGCTTGCTGAGAATGTGATTTCGGAGAATCTGCAACAAGGCAAACTGATCGAAGTTCTGGCGGACTGGCAGCCACCCTCCGTGCCGGTGACGATGCTCTATCCGCATCAGCGTTTTCTCTCTCCTGCCGTGCGTGCTTTTGCTGACTGGGTTGCCGGACTTTTCAACGAAGGAGCAGGTGAGAAACGGTCTTCCCGGTAAAAGACGGCTCCGGTAACAGGTAAACGCTTCAGAACGACAATTAATAGCATCCTCAGCAGAGAAACCGATCGTTTCCCCTGCTGTGTCAGCTAATTCACCCCGGCTGCTGTACAGGTTCCAGGTGAGCGTTTCGTCCGGCAGCCATTCCGGTGCAGGCACCTGCGACTGCGATTGCTGCGGTTATCAGTAATGGTACCGTCCAGCCTCCGGACAACTCCTGTACTTTGCCCAGCAACAGCGGACCCATCGCCGCCATCAGATAACCGACACTCTGCGCCATGCCTGACAACGCGGCAGCATCACCGGCGTTTTTAGTACGCAGCCCGATGAAGGTCAGACCCAGCATCATGCTGGCACCTGAGCCAAAGCCGAGAAGCGCAGCCCAAAGCATCGCCAGATTCGGCAAATACAGGATGCCGATAAATGACACCCCGGTTAACAGGCTGACGCCAGCAGCAGCTAATTTCTGATCGTTAAGACGACGCAGCGTGGCTGCCAGAATCAGGCCGGGAATGGCGGTGGTAAGCTGAAGGATGCCATGTACCTCACCAGCCTGAGCTGAAGAGAGTCCACTGTCCGTAAGAATGGCTGGCAGCCAGCCGACAGCAACATAAAACGGCATCGCATTCAGGCCCATAAACAAGGTGACCTGCCATGCCAGAGGCGAGCGCCACACCGCGACGGTCGCCGCTTTTTTCTCACCCGCTACTGGCAGCTGATGCTTCTTCTTTAACTGGGGCAACCATAAAAGCAACGCAAGCAGCGGTGCTAAAACCAGCATGGCTAACGCGATGTTCCAGCCCCAGATCTGCGTCAGAGGAATGACAATGGCAGAGCCAATGGCGCCAGCGGCGCCCATGGTGATGGAATATGCCCCTGTTACGGAAGCCACGTTGCCAGAAAAGTCACGCTTTATAAGGCCAGGCAGCAGGACATTGCCCAGAGCAATCCCGATACCTATCAATATGGTTCCGCCATAAAGCGCCCAGACACTGCCTGTGGAGCGAAGCAGGATACCCCCCGAAATCACGGCCAGGGCACCAAAAAGGGTGCGCTCCAGACCGTACTTCCGGGAAATTGATGCACTCAGGGGAGAAAATGCGGCAAATGCCAGTAAAGGCAGTGAGTTAAGCAACCCAACGGCAGTGATACTTAGCCCAAAATCATGGCGAACGGACTCTAAAACGGGTGCGATAGCGGTAAATGGAACTCGCAGGTTAATGGCAATAAAAAGGATGCCGGTCGCAAGTATGATTGAAGACCACCTGTTCGTAGTGTAGGACATAAATTTTGCGTTCTCTGGTAAAAAGAAAGACTTTAAAGGACGCATGAGTTACACAATATAGATAACCTGACAACATATAACTAAATCATGCCAGTTAATAAAAAACCGGTGACCTCACCGGATGAGTTTAATGCCGATGCTTTCAGTCAGGCTGCTATCGCGCTGCATGTATCATCGTCAGGCGAGTATGCAGGTCAGAGTCCGCACGCTCACCGTAAGGGACAACTTATTCTCTCTTTGCGCGGTGCAGTGAGCTGTAAGGTTCAGGATGCGCTGTGGCTTGTTCCACCGGGACATGCTGTCTGGGTTCCGGGAAAAATCCCCCACAGTTGTCGGGTCACGAAGAATGCAGACACCTGCTTTTTATTTATTGAGCCCGGCGCGGCAGCGATGCCGGAAACCTGCTGTACCCTTGCTATTACTCCTCTGGTCCGCGAGCTGGTTCTTTTTCTGGCAGAGCAGGAACATGCTTATTCGCCTGACAGTAAAACCGCGAGGCTGGCAGCGGTGCTGCTGGAACATATACCGGATGTGCCGGTTAAAGCGCTCCACCTGCCTGTATCCGACCATCCTAAAATCCGGAATATGGCTGAGGCACTTTTTAATGATCCTGATGACCGGAGAACGCTAAAGCAGTGGGCTGCGCATCTGGCTACCAGCGAACGATCTCTGGCCAGGCTGATAAAAGATGCGACAGGAATGAGCTTTGGTCGCTGGCGTCAGCAACTGCATTTAATGGTTGCGCTGAGCCATCTGGCAGAAGGCCAATCCGTGCAGCACGTAGCCGGAACGCTGGGATATGATTCGGTCAGCGCGTTTATTACAATGTTCAGGAAAGCGCTGGGTAAATCGCCGACACAATATTTTTCGTCCCTAAACTAATGCAACCCAACACAAACCGGATTTTTACAAAGAACGCCAGCGTCCGCTTTTCGCTCATAGCGGACCCTGGCCTGCCGTCAGTCCGCTTTGTGCCAGAAGCGGACATCAATGCATCCTTAAGAGATGACAAAACCTGATTAGCGATTATTTATTTCCTGAGCCTTTAAGAAAGCGGAGCGACTCGTTGCTCTTGATATGTAGCTATCAAGCTCTTCGGTGATTTCCAATCCGCACAGTTTTGCCCATAACAACGTATGAGAAAGAAAAATATCGGCCAGTGTAAAGTTGTTACTCGCAATCCATGTTTGAGTTGGGTTAAACCTAATCTGAGAGATAACTTTATCTGCTTCCTTACTGAGGTAATTCATTAAATCTGGGGAACGTTGATTTTCGGGAGTGAAGACAACATGTTTGAGCAGACTCCAGACGGGGGCTTCCAGATCGGATAGCGTGAAGCTTAACCACGAATTAACGGAGGATTTTTCTTCAGCAGTTGCGGGATAAATAGAGATGTTTTTATGTTGTTCACACAGGTAAATACAGATCGCTAAGGTTTCACTGATTGACACTTCACCATCGGTCAAAAAAGGAACTTTTCCCAATGGATGGGGTGATTTAACCTCAGAAGCAGGGTTCAAAAGATCGACTCTGATAGACTCGTAATTCACTCCCATTTCTTCAAGAGCCCAGAGTACTCTTAATGATCGGCTTTTGGGGTAAGTATAGATCTTCATTTCAATATCCCTTTGTTGTGAAAACAATTTTATAAGGCAAGTGGGTAGCTCATGTCAAAATTTCTGCTCCTCGCTCATACCGAATCTTGGCCTGCATTTAGTCCGCTTTGTGCCAGAAGCGGACATCGGATAATAATTTATGTTAATATTTAGAAGAAGAACATTCAGCCATAATAACCTCCTGAATTACAGTCATTAATTTTCATTTATGCAGCCTTAAAATCAAATCTATTTTTGCACTTTTAATTTTACAGTCATGGGAAGATTCCTGGCAGGTTTGCCCTTTTCAAAACGCCATTTTGAAACGGCTGTTATTACAGCATCATCGAACAAGTGGTCTGGTGTAGACTCGATAATTCTCATCTGACTTACCCTGCCTTCTGCATCAACGTCAAAGTTAAACTTAACCATACCTTCTATCCGGTTCTTAGCCGCATAGTATGGGTAAACGGGTCGATCTTGTCGAAGGGGCTTGGGTTGTTCAACTTTAACAGGTGAATAAGTAGTACATGCATTGAGTACAAGAACAGCCAGAATCATCATAAACCCATACATAACAATATCCTTTTGTTGATAAACATTATCATTATACTTAAACATCAACGGAAGGACATTTGCTGAAATCATCGAATATCGCGTTATAATCCAAAAAAACAGTGGATATAACCCCAATAAATCCTGCTCCCGTCTTGCTGCAAACTAGTCATCCGCTCCTCGCTCATAGCGGACATATCCTTCATAACACATGACCTACAATGAACACTTCAAAGAAACCGCTGCAGGCAGCCACCTTATTCAATACGCGGGAAGAGTCGTTAACGATTGAAGGGTAATAAACCTATTAATGTGGGCGAAGGCAAGTAAGCCAGGACGGCATAGAACAGAATAAGATTCGTATCGGAAACCCTGACAGCTAAGCATTACGCTCTAATGCAGCAGATTTACCTATTAACCAGCCGACCAGAAAGCGCTGTTACCTGTCTGGTCGGCTGGAGAGGGCGGTTCAGACTACCGGACTTTCGTTTTTCAGTGGTTCTGCCAGTACATTTAATATGTTACTGGCCGCGACGGTACCCATCTTCACGTAGGAGTTATCGCTGACGCCGCCGATGTGTGGCGACAGAATCACATTTCCAACACTCTGCCAGATATGCGGCGCAGTCAGGGGTTCTGTGGCAAAACTGTCCAGTGCGGCCCAGGCGATAGTGCCATTATCCAGCGCGGCTAACAGCGCTTCTTCATCAATGAGACCACCGCGCGCCGTGTTCACCAGGATGGCGCCTTTTTTAAACAGAGCCAGTTTCTCAGCGTTAATCATCTGGCGCGTCTGTTCGGTTAACGGGCAGTGCAGCGAAATGACATCTGCCTGTTGCAGCAGGTCGTCAAGTGAGGAGGATTCACACTCATCGGGAAAGGTTCTGGCAAAAGGATCATAAGCGAGCACCTTCATGCCAAAAGCACGGCCAATGCGGGCAACACGACCGCCTATGGCACCAAGCCCTACCAGACCCAGCGTTCTGCCCTCCAGCTCCACCGACTTATGGGTCGATTTGTCCCAGTGTCCCTGGCGCATGCGCTGATCAAGCGGTATCACCGATTTTGCACAGGCTAAAATTAACGCCCAGGTATGCTCGGCCACGGCCGCTGCGTTGGCCCCCGGGGCTGACTGAACACTGATATGACGTTCAGCCGCCGCCTTTTGGTCGATAACGTCAATGCCGCTGCCGTGTTTGGAAATAACCCGCAGGTCAGGCGCGGCATCCATAATGCGGGCGTTGATTTTTCCGTATCGGACGATAATCGCCACAGGATTATGCTGCTGGCAGAGCTGGAACAGGCTATCTTCGCTGGGCTGTTTGCCGGCATAAACAATGCTGAAGTCACTAAGCAGGTTTACTGCCTGCGGTGCCAGGTCATTACCCGTCACCAGGATTACGGGAGAAGAGGTTGTCATCAGAGCGTCTCCCCATCGTCCAGCATGCCAGCGGTTTGCAGGGCTTTTTCTAACCACGGCGCGCGAAGGTCGCCATCACGAATGGCTGCAATACGGCTGGTCTCGAAATCGAGTTTTTTCTGTGCCAGTTCGAGCAACGCAGGAACGTCTTCACGCGGCAGAACCACCACGCCATCAATATCCCCGATGACGAGATCGCCTGGCTGAATGGCTGCGCCCGCCACAGAAACAGGGTAGTTGACCCGTCCCGCAATGGACTTGGTCGGGCCGCAGGGATTCAGGCCCGCAGAGAAAACCGGAAAGCCGTTCGCGCTCAGTGCATCGGCGTCACGCACCGCACCATCAATAATAATTCCGGCGATGCCGGAGGCTTCTGCCTGGGTGGACATTATCTCACCGATTAATGCACAGCTGATATCGCCTTTGCCATCGACCACAATGACATCGCCCGGCTGGGCAATCGCCAGCGCGGCGTGGATCGCCAGGTTGTCGCCCGGTCTCACCTCGACAGTGATAGCCGGTCCGGCGACTTTCATTGTGGGGGACACAGGTTTTACGCGACCGTGCAGCGTTCCGCGTCGTCCGGCAACATCAGCAAGGATCGCCGCCTGAAACTGAGCAGCCTGTTTTACGCGCTCTGGTGCGATACGGATAATGTCGCGATTGATGAAGGTATTCTCTGCATGGGGCATAGATTTATCCTCTTTGTTTTACCAGGCACAACTAAGTTGTACAATATAAAACTACTATATCGATGTTAATTGAGTTCGCAACAGTGTTAAGCATTCATTTGTGATGTAAATACGATATGAATCACAAATTGCGCGGTAAACTGCCTGCCGTCGCAAACAGGAGGACGTACCGATGGGGAATGAAGGCGTAATTGCCGTAGAAAAAGCGCTGGCACTGCTGGATTGTTTCAGGCCTGGTGAGGAATCACTGACGCTGACCGCGCTGGCGCAGCTTTCTGGGTACCATAAAACGACAGTTTACCGTCTGATGAACTCACTTGAGCGCATGAACTATGTCATTCGTCGCGACAATGGCGTTTATACCCTGGGGCCAAGACTGCTTTATCTGGGCAAGCTCTATGAACAGTCCTTTCATCTGGCCAGTATCGTTCAGCCTGAACTTCACGCACTGGCGACTGCGACAGGCGAAAGCGCCACATGGTATGTGATTGAAAACGGTCAACGACTCTGTCTTTTCAGAGCGGAGCCCTCTGAAGGATTGCGTGAAACACGTCTGCCCGGCACTTATCTGCCGCTGGATAATTCGGCCATCGGGCAGGTGCTTCGTTACTGGGGGCTGAATGAACCTCTGTTTGACTCTGTACCTGAACTCCCGCTGTTCACGTCAGGTATCCGCGATCCGCATATCGCGGCATTCTCCGTACCGGTGTTTGGTGAAGGTAACAAACTGCTCGCGGCGCTGGCATTAACCGGTCCGGCTTCACGCCTGACGCAGTCGATGCGCGACAGTGAGATGGGAAAACTGATGAAAGAGGCAGCGTGCAGGCTTTCGGTAAAATCAGGCGCACATAAAGTGATGTGTGATAACGTTTATAAAATTTAGTCGTCTTGCTTTGCTGTGACCGGAAGGTATTAGTTGCCCCATCCATGCTGCGTTTAACGCTCTGCGGGCGGGAACCGATGGAGTATCGCTAAATGACTAACAGCACGCTGGCGTGCCAGATTATGGGATCATGAAAGCCTCCGCGCCTTAAGTTGAGGCGAAAGATCACTCCACCTCTGACATCTCTTGCTAAGCCCCCTTAGTGCGAGGCTTTTTACACCCGGATTTTACATCGGGTGTTAAAAGACTCGCTGCCTCATGAAAATTTCCCCTCTTAAATACCTCAACATGAATTCCCTTCATGTTCGTTGAAATTTAATCACTTTTTTTCAACCGGGTGTTGAGGCATAAAGTAAGAATTGTTAATAACTTTGAGTCATATGAATAGTTGTAAAGGGATAGCCACGCTGGATAACCCTTAAATGCAACAACGCATATCAGCGACCAGGATACCCGATAGCGATGAACAACTTAGCCTTTACCCTCAAGCGCATTCGTTTCGACGAAAACTATAATCCTTCGAAAAATACGCGGGCGACGACTAACTTCGCTAATTTAGCGCGCGGCGAAAAACGTCAGGAAAACCTGCACAACGCCCTGGTGATGATCGACAATCGTTTCAACTCTCTGGCGCACTGGGACAATCCAAAGGGCGACCGCTACTCAGTTGAACTTGAGATTATTTCTGCTGAGCTGAATCTTCGTCCCGGAAGCAGCGACGAATCGTTCCCGGCGATTGAGATTTTAAAAACGCATATCGTGGATCATAAAACCGGTGAGCGCACCGAGGGGATTGTCGGCAATAACTTCTCTTCCTATGTGCGTGATTATGATTTCAGCGTTGTTCTGTCAGAACATAACAAAGGTCAGACTGAATTCAGCCTGCCGGATGATTTTGGTCAGCTGCATGGCAACATTTTCAAAAGTTTCGTGAACTCAGCGGTCTATAAAGAGAACTTCAGTAAATCGCCGGTTATCTGCCTGAGTGTATCGAGCAAAAACACCTACGTGCGCACCGGTAATCAGCATCCGGTATTGGGCATTGAATATCAGCAGGATGAACCTTCCCTGACTGATTTCTATTTCGGAAAAATGGGTCTGAAAGTGCGTTTCTTCATGCCGCAGGGCAGTGTTGCGCCGCTGGCTTTCTATTTCCACGGTGACCTGCTCAGCGATTACACCAATCTTGAGCTGATCAGCACCATCAGCACCATGGAAACCTTCCAGAAGATCTATCGCCCTGAAATTTACAACGCGAATTCTGCGGCGGGACAGTGCTATCAGCCCACGCTGCAGCATCAGGATTATTCGTTAACCCGGATTGTTTACGATCGCGAAGAACGCAGCCGCCTGGCCGTCGAACAGGGTAAGTTTACTGAGACGCATTTTATTAAGCCGAATCAGACACTTCTTGCGCAATGGTCTGCTGAATTCGTTCTTTGATTAATTAAATATAGAAGGTCACCTGCTATGAAAACCTTATTACCGACATCTACTGCTGGCAGCTTGCCTAAACCCTCCTGGATTGCGCAGCCAGAGGTGCTCTGGTCACCCTGGAAACTGCAGGATGAAGAGTTAGTCGACGGCAAAAGAGATGCGTTGCGTCTGTGTCTGGACGATCAGGTTCGGGCCGGTATTGATATCGTCAGTGATGGCGAGCAGACCCGTCAGCACTTCGTGACGACGTTTATTGAACACCTCAGCGGTGTGGATTTTGAAAAGCGTGAAGTGGTTCGAATCCGTAATCGCTATGATGCGAGCGTCCCGACCGTGGTGGGTGAAGTCTCACGTCAGAAGCCCGTGTTTGTTGAAGATGCGAAAATCCTGCGTAAGCTGACCGATCGTCCTATTAAGTGGGCGTTGCCGGGTCCGATGACGATGATCGATACCCTTTATGACAATCACTATAAAAGCCGAGAAAAGCTGGCCTGGGAATTCGCAAAGATTCTGAATCAGGAAGCCAAAGAATTAGAAGCCGCTGGCGTGGATATTATTCAGTTTGATGAGCCTGCGTTTAACGTCTTTTTCGATGAGGTGAACGACTGGGGCATCGCCGCGTTAGAGCGCGCCATCGAAGGTCTGAAGTGTGAAACCGCGGTTCATATCTGCTACGGCTACGGCATTAAAGCGAATACCGACTGGAAGAAAACTCTGGGAACAGAGTGGCGTCAGTACGAAGAGGTCTTCCCTAAATTACAGCGTTCGGCTATCGATATTGTGTCACTGGAGTGTCAGAACTCGCGGGTTCCGATGGATCTGATCGAGCTGATTCGCGGTAAGAAGGTGATGGTCGGTGCCATCGACGTGGCAACCCATACCATTGAGACACCTGAAGACGTGGCGAATACGCTGCGCAAAGCGCTGCAGTTTGTGGATGCTGAAAATCTCTATCCTTCAACCAACTGCGGCATGATTCCACTGCCGCGTCAGGTTGCC
Source organism: Pantoea sp. EKM21T (assembly GCF_011800405.1). NCBI lineage: Bacteria > Pseudomonadati > Pseudomonadota > Gammaproteobacteria > Enterobacterales > Erwiniaceae > Pantoea > Pantoea sp. EKM21T. The sequence goes on along the minus strand of NZ_JAALFV010000003.1, from coordinate 401,158 downwards.
AATGGCAAACTGCATGCGTTAAGTGCGGGCGCTGAGATTGTCCGCAGAGAGATTCTGGGGAAATAATCTTTCCCTGAGCAGATTCAGTCCGGCTGACGATTTGATTCCTGAAAGGCGATCAACAGCCGGACTGAGTGACAATCATCCCTCTGCCAATGGCCGATTTACTCAGGGATTTATGCGCCCTCTGCCTGCTCAGGCAGGCCTGAGTACGATAACGGCATATCGACAGCCCTGAGTCGTTTTATTTCTGAACACGCAGTCAGCCGGATCGCCCAGTTCCAGACAGTCGCCAGCAGCCATCTCATAGGTGCTGGAACCTGCTTCAAAAGTAAGAGTTCCTTCAATTACCCATATCAGCTGGCGTCTTGAAACATAGGAGATTGCCGGCATCGGCACAGCGGTATTTGCCGGCAGTTCGACACTGACCAGATCGACCGGCATCTCGCCCGGTGAAACGTGGCGACGCAGATAGCCGGTTTCCGGATCCTGCCACACCGGCTGATTTTCATGCCTGACCAGCGTCCCGGTTTGCACTTCAGTCTGAGCAAGCAGCTGTGAGATAGTCATATCAAACGAGCCTGAGAGGCGCGCTAACAAAACCGCCGTCGGGCTGCTCTCCCCACGCTCAATCTTATGGATCATCGCCCGTGAAACGCCTGAGTTATCAGCCAGCTCGGTAAGTGACCAGCCGCGTTTTTCCCTTTCCTCTTTTACCTTCTGACCGATGCGGATGTTCAGGCTGTCTTCTTTGCTGGACTTTTTATCTAACATAATGGATAACTATCATAGTGAACAATTCATCTACTTTAGTGAGTGAACAAAGGGGTGTCCACCATGATTATCCGTGCGGCTGTAGAAAGCGATGCTGAAATCATCGCAGAGATTTATAACGACGCGGTGCTTAACACCACCGCGATCTGGAATGAAAATCGTATTGATGTGGCTAACCGCATCGCATGGATAAGCAGCCGCCAGCAGGCCGGTTTTCCTGTGATTGTGGCGGCAGACGACAATGAGGATACCGTGCTGGGATATGCCTCTTATGGTGACTGGCGTCCCTGGGACGGATATCGTCATACGGTTGAGCATTCGGTTTATGTTCATAAAGATGCACGATGTAAAGGCGCGGGTGCCGCCCTGATGCAGGGGCTTATCCAGCTTGCTCGCGAAGCCGGGAAGCACGTTATGGTGGCGGCGATTGAATCGGAAAATGCGGCATCCATTGCCCTGCATAAAAAACTGGGATTTATTGAGTCCGGCAGAATGACGGAGGTTGGAACTAAGTTTGGACGCTGGCTGGATTTGACATTTTTGCAACTGCATCTGGATGACCGTAAACGACCCTGAGTTGTCCCTTAAAGCGAATCCTTTGATGATACTTCCGGCAGGATGCCGATCCCCGCAGAAGAAAGCTATGTCTGGAAAACGTTTGATTGCGCAGATCGTTTAAAGCGAGAAACGAAGCCGCAGCGAACCAGGAGATAGCAAATTTGCACGTCAGCCGATATAACAGATAAATAACAACCCATCGCAGAGGACATCATGGCGCTTTCGCACGAATTAATCCTGATCTTCACCACCTACTTTGTCGCAACAGCCAGTCCCGGGCCAAGTAATATGGCGATAATGGGAACGGCAATGAAAAAGGGCAGGGGGGCCGCACTGGCGCTGGCTGCGGGTGTCGTGAGTGGTTCGATGCTCTGGGCGCTGCTGGCCGCCTGCGGTGTGCTGACCGTGCTGGCCACCTTCGCACAGTTGCTGATCGTGTTAAAAATTGGCGGAGGGTTATATCTGTTATGGCTGGCGTTTAAAGCCGGCAAATCTGCGTTACGCCGCACTGAGGCCAGCGATTTTAAAGCCAGCGATGAGCGTGTCGCGTATGGCAGACTGTTCCGTCAGGGGATACTTATGCATATCGGCAACCCCAAAGCGATTCTTACCTGGGTGGCCATTATGTCGTTTGCACTGAAGCCGGATGTGGTCGCCGCCACGCTGCCGATAATCATCTGCGGCTGTGCGGTGATTTGCGTGGTTGTGTTCGGCGGCTATGCTCTGCTGTTCTCAACCGCCGTGATGGGCGCATTTTACCGTCGCATTCGTCGCGGACTCGATGCGCTATTAGCCTGCTGCTTTGCGCTGGCAGGGCTGAAACTGGTATTCAGCCGCAGTTAGTACTGATGAAGGTGTACGAGGGGTTATCCGCTTCTGGCTCAAATCCGCAAAAGATCATGCAATGAGCCGGAGCGGCATTAAAATGACAGGCTTGCGGTAGCGCTTCAGCAGCCCCTTACTTAAACAGCACTATGATCAGGCAAGTAGTCAGACAAACCAGGAATCTGAGTGAATAGGATGATGAAATGAAAGGCGCATGTCTGTGTGAAACCGTTGCTTTCGAAATATCAGTAACCCCCACGCGCTATTACCGTTGTCACTGTTCTTTGTGCAGAAAACAGAGCGGAACCGGCTATAACCTGGCAACGATCGTAAAAGAGAGTGACTTTAGCTGGGTTTCTGGTGAGAGCCAGATCGCGTCATGGCGCAAACCCACAGGTTATCGCAACGATTTTTGCGCCAGCTGTGGCTCCACAGTGCCTAACCGGTTGCGTGGCAGACCTTATATCTGGCTTCCGGTTGGTTTACTCAGTGAGCCTGCCGATATGCAGTGCACTGGTGATTATTGTACTGATGACGCCATGCCCTGGGACACAATCCGTTCAGAGACAAATCATGCCGGGCCGGTAGAATCGCTGGACTCTCTTCTGACGAGCTTAAAGCTTATTGATTGATGGCAGTGGTGCTTCTTTGTTATTCAAAAAGTCACTGAGTCAAAGCGACCCCATTAACGGAAAACAGACGTTATTCCTGCAGCCTGCATTCATCGAATATTATTCGTTAGCTGTAATCCCCAGTAGTCAGAACAGGCTTTAACATCGCGGGGAGAAGGAAGCAGAAGTTTTGGCAGTCTGACCTGGTCGTAAAGCTTTTTATGGCGCTTTCGATTCTGCGGGGCAGTACGGATAATATATTTCAGCATCTCCAGGTTCATATGCTCTCTGCCCATCCCCAGACCGCCAATACGCGGAGTGGATGAGTAACATCTGCGAATGTACCGCAGCAGTGCCACTGTCACTTTTACATCCAGCAGAATTAAGCCTGTGGCACGCGCGAATCGTTCTTCAATGCATTTGGTGTAATTACCCTCCATTACCCATCTTTCCTGGCTCACCGCTTCAGCATGCAAACGGAGAAATTCTGCCGGTGCTCTGGGCACCCATTGACTGTCCGGAATATGGTGAAGCGGATCCAGATGAACTGCTGGTAGATCTTTTTTGCGAGCAATGGCCTCAGCTAAGGTCGATTTTCCGCTGTTCGATGGACCCATAATACAAATGCGTGGCCCAAGCGCGTCTAATGGAAGTGCACTATTCACAACGTTTCCTCTGAATTAACCCTGTCTGAAAATGGATAAATGCGTACTGCTCTGAAACTTTCCTGTGCACCCCGCAAAGTCTTAAACGCTGCCGGGAGCCGTTGGCTGGTCAGCCTGAGGATTCTGAACCTTTTCTGGATCAAAGTCAGGCCGCAGCGGCGATGATAGCCAGACTTGCCCTGAGACGTCTTAACCCAGGCAGCAATAAGATTTCGGTAAAGATTGGTTACATTTTGCCGATAAATTGTTCAACCAATCAAACCGTAGAGGGCATTATGGGGTTAATCAATGGCGTGACAACAGAGGTGGCAAGAGGATATTTAGCCACGCTCACCGTAACAAACAGATCTGAGAACACGACTAAAGAAACTATTACCGGAAAAGAATTACCTGCCAGTGTGGTGGTGATCTCGCCCGAGGCAAGAGCGCGCCTGGTGCAGGCTATCGCTGAGCCCATTACGGCAGAGCAGCAGGCCAAAAATTCAGAGGAACTGGCAAAGACAAAGTCATCCGGTCAGGGACCGTCCGTTAACCTCGGATATGCGTTATTCAACGATCCCTACACCAGCTGGGACGCCAGAACATTTACTCCGCTTCTGAGTATGACGGCTGCCAATACGCAGACCGCTATGGATGAGTTTGCCGCTGCACTCCATGAGGTGCTGGCTGAAGGCCAGGTGGGCCGTAATCAGTACGATAATTCGGATACCTCGGAAGCCATGGCGCTGACCCTGACGCAGTCTAAGCTCCATAAACTGATAGAAAAATATGTCTCCGGCGATAACCAGAAGCAGGCGAATGAGATTGCTGATGAGATGATAAGCGTCAAAGTTGCCATTCGTGAACGTCAGACGTTGCTGGGAGCACAGGATACGCTGGCGTTAGCCATACGTCATGGAACACGCGACATGCAGGAGAGCGCACGTGACTATCTAAGCCAGGTTAAGAGCGCAACCGCACGGCCACAGGCGGAGCTGGCCGGGATGATGGAAGCCATGAAGTCGGGCCGTGATATGGAATCTGTCTTCAGCACCTTTGCCGATTTGATTCGTGCCACGCCGAATCCTGACAACAAAGCACAGCCCTCCATTGATGGCGCACTCAGTCAACTGGAGGTTTATCGCCAGCAGTGGCAGGCGTTCACTGAAAAATACGCTTCTTAATGTTCTTATGATCCTGCAGGCAGCACCTCCGTCCCGGCGAAGCAATTTGCCTGAAAGCGGCGTCTGCAGGATCTCCTCCTTACGTTACGCAGTCAGGCGCTGCGCTGAGGGACTGTTAATCCCACGCGCTGTCAGCACTCACCCAGAAAGTGACCCTCTGCCAGAAACCACAGATACCGCTCCGGACAAAAAGCACAGATTACACATTTACAAATTTAAATGTGTAAATATAATGTCGCCTCTTCACACATCAGAGGATTTTTTGTCATGCCGTCACTTTTTACCCCCTTGAGTCTGGGCGACCTTCAGCTTCGTAACCGCATTGTACTGCCGCCGCTGACGCGCTGCCGCAGTGAACAACCGGGCAACATTCCCGGCGAGATGATGGTGGAGTACTACCGCCAGCGTTCCAGCGCGGGACTGATGATCACCGAAGGCACCCAGATTGAGCCTCGCGGGCAGGGCTATGCATGGACGCCGGGGATCCACAGCGAAGCGCAGATCGCCGGCTGGAAAAAGGTTACAGAGGCAGTACATCAGCAAGGGGCCACGATTTTCTGCCAGCTCTGGCATGTTGGCCGCGTGTCGCATAATGAACTGCAGCCGGGCAAGCAGGCACCCGTTGCCCCTTCAGCCATCGCAGCCGATAACGTTCGGGTATTTATTGAAACCGGGCCTGGCGCCGGCATATTGACCGCACCCAGCGAGCCACGCGCACTGACTACATCGGAAGTTAAAGAGATTGTAGAGCTTTACCGACGCGCGGCGGAGAATGCCAAAGCGGCCGGTTTCGACGGTGTGGAACTGCATTCCGCCAACGGTTATCTGATTAACCAGTTTATTTCTGAGCACACCAACTTCCGTACGGATGAATATGGCGGATCTGCTGAGAATCGTCTGCGCTTCCTGCGAGAAGTCGTTGAGGCGGTCAGCTCGGTATTTGGCAGCCACCGCGTTGGCGTCAGATTTGCGCCTCTGTTTACCAGTACCGACGAAGAGCGCGTCTATCTCGGCCTGGTTGAAAGTGATCCACACGCGACCTACATCCGCGCAGCAGCACTGCTGAACGAGCTGGAAGTTGGCTATCTCTCCATTGCTGAAGCCGACTGGGACAACAGTCCGGAGATGCCAGAGAGCTTCCGTGTCGCGCTGCGGGAAATATTTCGCTCTCCGATCATCTATTCGGGTCGCTACACGGCTGAAAAAGCGCAGCATGTGCTGGAAAAAGGCTGGGGCGATCTGTTTGGTTTTGGCCGCTCATTTATCGCTAATCCCGATCTGCCCGCGCGGATTAAATCAGGATATCCGCTGAATGAGGTCGATCACGCCTCCCTGTATGGCGGCACTGAGAAAGGCTATACTGACTATCCATTTTACCCATCCTGATATTCTGTGAGGCGGCATGTCCCCCGAAAATGCCCTGAAGTTACTGTCCAACCCGACCAGAGTGGCAGTGCTGAAGTGGCTTAAAAATCCTGACGAAGCGTTTGCGGGCTATACCCAGCTCTATCCCTTCGATCAGTATGGCGTCTGTGCCAGCCTCATACAGGACAAGGCGGGCTTATCACAGCCCGCCACCTCGTTATGCCTGAAAGCACTTCACAATGCGGGGCTGGTTGAAGCCAGCAAAGTCGGAAAATGGACTTACTATCGCCGCGCCGAACCGCGCATTCGTGAAATAACCGATGCGGTAACCCAATCGCTGCAGGCGCTTTAAAAGCGACGGCGTACAGGGTAATGTAGATGTCAGCACCATCCTTCTGAGGGTGACTTCACCGAACGCATTAACTCAGGGTCAGAAAATGTTTATGTCAGTTCTGTCTTTCACAACCGTCACCACCACCACCGCCTCTGGCGGCGGCGTGAGCGACTCTGTGACTGGCACCTGACACAACAGATTCTCACTCCCCGCCGAACCGGACGGGGAGCTGTTCTCCGTTCTTAAAAACTGAATGGAGACAGGTCATGGTTACATCTGAAAGTGCACTTTTAATTATCGACATGCAGCAGGGCCTTTTTAATGGTCCCGAGGCTCCCTTCGCCGCAAATTCGATCTTGTCGAACATCTCACTTCTCATTACTAAAGCCCGGGCTTCTGCCGTCCCCCTCTTTTTCGCACGCCATATCGGCCCGGATGATTCCCCTTTTAACGAGCAAAGCCCGCTGACGCGCCTGATCCCGGAATTGCAGGTTAACCCGCAGAGTGATGTCGTCTTCACCAAAAGATATCCCAGCTGTTTCAGGGATACTGGCCTGCAGCTTCAGCTGAGGCAAAAGGGCATTAAGCAACTGGTGATTGCGGGGATGAAAACGGAGTTCTGTATTGATACTACCTGTCGGGCAGCCCCGGAGCTGGGTTTTAACGTCGTACTGATTTCCGATGCGCACACCACCGTCGATAATCCCCACCTCTCTGCGGAGAAGATTATTGCGCATCACAACCAGACGCTGGCGGGCCCCTTTTTGACGCTGGCAACCGCAACTGACTGGCATTTCGGTTCTGCCGGTTAAGTCCGATTTTCTGACCCGGTTCCATGCAGTCTGCTTGACGAAGCTGTCTGCTTAACTTACAACTAAACCCGTCAGGGGAGTCTCGCCAGAGAGACTGAGAGGCTAATAGCGCACCGCGCGGCTTAGCGACCCTTAGAACCTGACCCAGTTGATACTGGCGTAGGAAGACGGGTATCTCATCAGATACTTGCCGCAGGGGCGCATTCGCAACGTTCCTGCCTTTTCCCTCTGTATCACGGGTCTTCGTTAACGGATAACGAGGCCAAAATGAAAAATCTCATCCTGAATCTTTCTTTTCCTGTCCGGTGGACACCATGAGCCGCTGGTCGGTGCTCGGCAGTGGCGTGGCCGGGCTTTGTGTCGCCACGCTGCTGCTGGAGCGGGGAGAAACGGTCGAAGTTATTACTCAGCCTGACTGCCGTGCGGCCTCGCACTGGGCGGGTGGCATGCTCGCGCCCTGGTGTGAAGCAGAAAGCGCACCGCCACAGGTGATCGAATGGGGCCAGCACGCGGCCAGCTGGTGGGCGAAACGCGTTGATGGCGTGGAACAGCAGGGCACGCTGGTGGTTGCTCCGCCGCGTGACAGCCGCGAACTGACGCGCTTCGCCAGCATGACGCAGCAGCATCAGTGGGTCTCTCCCGGTGACATTGAACCCGCACTGGAAAACCGCTTTGCCCGCGGCCTGTTTTTCGCCGCAGAGGCGCATCTCGAACCGCGCCGCGCCTTGCAGCAACTGCGCGACAAACTGCAACAGGCTGGCGTCCCCTTTCACAGCGGTAAACCCGGCGGCAAAATCATCGACTGCCGTGGCATCCACGCCACCGATCGGCAGCCAGCCCTGCGCGCCGTGCGGGGCGAAATGGTGATCCTGCACACATCCGACGTACAACTCTCCCGTCCTGTCCGGCTGCTGCACCCACGCTTTCCCTGCTATCTGGTACCGCGTGCCGGGGGCCACTTCATGCTGGGTGCCACCATGGTCGAAAGCCACGACAGCAGCCCGATCAGCGCCAGGGCGATGATGGAATTGCTCAGCGCCGCTTACAGCCTGCATCCGGCACTGGCCGAAGCGCGGATCGTGGAGAGCGGCACCGGTCTGCGTCCTGCTTACCGGCAGAACCTGCCGGAAGTCCGCTACGAAAATGGCCGTTTCTCACTTAACGGCCTCTACCGCCACGGCTTTTTGCTGGCCCCGATCATGGCTGAAAAACTTATGTTGCAACTGACTCAGGAGATGACTCATGCGCGTTGAACTGAATGGCCGCACGATTGAAACCGGCGCAACGACGCTGGCGGAGCTTATGGCGGAGCAGCAGATCGATCCGCGGACCGTCGCCACCGCGCTGAACGGGGAGTTTGTACCGCGTAGCCGCTATGCCAGCCAGCAACTTGAGGCGGGCAACCAGCTCGAAATCCTGTCACCGATGCAGGGAGGTTAACCATGTTCTATCAATTTACTCCGCAATCCCGATTTCTGCTCGGCACGGCCGGTTATCCGTCACCGGACATTCTGCAACAGGCGATCAACGCGTCAGGCGCGGAGATTATTACCGTCAGCCTGCGACGGGAAGGCAGTGAAGGCGGCGCTTTCCGCACGCTGCTGCAACAGCTCAACAAACGTATTCTGCCGAATACGGCGGGCTGCCACACGGTGAAAGAGGCGGTGACGACGGCGCAGATGGCGCGTGAACTGTTCGACACACCGTGGATCAAGCTGGAGGTGATTGGCCATGCCGACACGCTGCAGCCCGATCCTTTTGCGCTGGTTGAGGCCGCACGGATTCTCTGCGCTGACGGGTTCCAGGTGTTTCCCTACACTACGGAAGATCTGATTGTCGGCGAAAAATTGCTGGAAGCGGGCTGTGAAGTGCTGATGCCCTGGGGCGCGCCGATCGGCTCTGGCCAGGGGCTGCGTAATATCGAGGGACTGCGCGCTATGCGTGCGTGGTTTAAAGATGTGCCGCTGATTATTGATGCGGGCATTGGCGCGCCTGGCCAGGCGGCTCAGGCGATGGAGATGGGTTTCGATGGCGTGCTGCTCAACACGGCGGTGGCAAAAGCGCGCGATCCGGTGCGCATGGCGGGTGCCTTTGCTGCTGCGATCCACGGCGGACACGAGGCGTTCCAGGCGGGATTGATGGAGCAGCGCGACATGGCGTCTGCCTCTACGCCCATTTTTGGTCTGGCACAATTCAGTTAAGGAGCAGCGATGGAGCGTTATCAGCGACAGACGATGTTGCCAGAGATTGGTGAAGCGGGGCAGCAGCGGCTGAGCAGGGCAAGGGTGCTGGTGGTGGGGGCGGGCGGGCTTAGTGCGACGCTGCTGCCGTTACTGGCAGGCGCGGGTGTGGGATTTATCCGTCTTTACGATGGCGATCGGGTTGAACTGCACAACCTCCACCGGCAGACGCTGTTTGGCGTCGACGATGTGGGTCAGCAGAAAGTATTTTGCGCTCAGCGTGCGCTGGCGCAGCGCAATCCTGACTGTCGCGTTGAGGCGCATCCACACGCGCTAAGCGCCAGTCAACTGCCGCAGGCGCTGGAGGGAATCGATCTGGTGGTGGATGCGGCGGATAACTTCGCTATTACTTATCAGCTCTCCGACGCCTGTTATCCGGCAGGCCTGCCGCTGATCTGCGCCTCGGTGCTGGGACGCAAGGGCTATGTTGGCGGATTCTGTGGCGGTGCGCCTGGCTATCGCGCGCTGTTCCCGCAGCTGCCCACGGCCTCGGGTAACTGCAATACGGCAGGCGTAATGGGACCGGCGGTAGCGACGCTGGGCGCAATGCAGGCGCAGATGGCGCTGAGCGTATTGTTAAAACTGACGCCATCGCCGCTCGGCTGCATGATCCACTGTGACTTTGTTGACTGGCATATCAGGCAGTTTCGTTTTGATGACGCACCTGAACCTGACGCGCCCGGCACGCCCTTTATTGATCGGGCCATGCTGATGGAGGATGATTGCATAGTGGAGTTGCGCAGCCTGGAAGAGGCACCGGTCAGTGTGGCCGAGCGGGTGGTGCGAATTCTGCCGCAGCAGATAGCGGCCTGGCAACCGCCGGTCAATCAGCGTGTGGTTCTGGTGTGTGCCAGTGGCATGCGCGCAGCCCAGGCGGCTGAGAACCTTGCCGCGCGGGGGATTGCGCGGCTTGCGCTGGTGGCGGCAAACACCCTGTAGCGTGCCGGTTTAGACTACCTCGACCAGCTGGAACGTCTCGAAGATAAGCTCCATTTCGCTGTGAAAATAGCCAGCGCGCTCGAAGTAGCGCTGATGTTCCTGACGCCAGTGGTCGAGGCTCAGATCGCCTTCACCCTCCAGCATCGCCATCTCTGGCGTGACGCGATCAAAGCGCGTCAGGAACAAGCCGGTGGTGCGGATCACGCAGACGGGCTGCTGTTCGCCGTTGAGAACAATGCTGTAACCGCCCGGTTGAGGCAATGCTTCCTGATCCTGCCAGCTCCGCAACGACCCGCAGGTGGCCACTTTCTTACCGGCAATAATCAGCGTTGCGAGCTCGCTGGCTAATTCCGGGGAGTCACCAAATGCATCTGTGAAGGCACCCGGATATTTGTCCTGCAGTTGTTGCAGCGTCATCGTCATCAGCAAATCCTCAATGAATTAGGCGTGCGGGCCCGGCGTAACGTCAGGTTATCGCCATGCAGGCCAGCGGTGCCGTTAAGATGAACAACAGCAGCGGCTTTAATCCCACCGTCTGCTGCTGATAGCGGTACAGCTTACCCGGCCTCCACATGGGAAAACAGGCTTAATTATCAGGATATTGAGTTTGAGCGTGAGTGGGGTCGCAAAGGAGAGACTCAGTCTGGCGCGGCCGGGCACAGCCGCGCACTAATATTAACGAATCAGAAAGCTTGCCCAGTGCGCTATATCGTCACCGCTGCTGATTTCGGGCTGTACCAGACCGTTTACCATAAAGGTCGGTGAAACGTGAATGCCGTTCTGACGGGCATACTTGCAGTGCCATTTAATGGCGTTCTGCAGGTCGGGCTGATCAAACGCGGCGCTGGCATTCACGCCGCTGTAATCTTTCAGGCGGGCGAGGATCTGATTCGGCGTGGCATCGCGGTTCGGACCGGTACAGTGGTCGGTGAACTCAAACTCTTCACGATGATCGGCTACCGCCTGCATCACCTTTTTCGCGGCCTCTTTGCTTTCGCAGGCGGCGGCAAGGATATAGCGCACTATCAGCCCGGAATAGAGGTGCCACGGCTGTGATTGCAGACGGATCTTCAGGGTGATGTTCTCTTCACCTACGTGCGCCAGTAACGCGTCGAATTTATTGAAGGCGCGCACCGAAAAAGGACACGTGGGTTCCAGAAAGACTTCAAAGATTTCAGGGCCGTGGCCCCATACCAGTACATCAGCGTGCTGACTCATCGACAACTCCTTGAACATTAACCACACGGGAAACCTGTTTACCCTGGCAAATCCCTCTGACATCAGCCAGTTAAGAATCAGCTGTAATTGTTACAAAAAACAGCAATCAGCTGATGAGTCGCGTGTAATACGCGACAGGCAGGTCCATTAGTCGTTAGAATTGCCAACTTTGGCATTTTCAACTGCTGGCACGGCGTAGCCGCCCACGAACAGCTATAGTTGTCAGCAGTGTGCAATCTTTTGCAGGATGCAGCCATTTAAGCTGCTTCACTGCTGTTTGTTTGCCCGGAGCTGATAAGCGTTAGAAGAGGTTAATTTTGCATACCGATCTCACCTGGAAAACTCTCCATCACGTCATCAATCAGACGATCTCTGACATGCTTGACGAGCAGCAGACCATTGATGTGTTATCACTGCGCGCCCGGCTGCATGAACTGGCTGAAAAAGAGGAGGATGAGGTCATGCTGCTCTGTTACTGGCAGGCGAGCAAAATTCTGATGCGCTTACCCACGACCGTCACCGCCAGTCAGTTAATGACCGCGGCACGCCACGCTTTTCGTACCCCGCTGAATCACGATCTGCTTTAAAGGCTGCGTCCTACACAAATATCAGGATGGTCCTCACTCAAGCTTCAACAGCGTGTTCCCTTATTTTTCTCCTGAACACTGTTTTCCCCAATCTCTGTTAAAATTGAACCTCTGCGCCACTTTGCAGGATGCATGTTCGGGAGAAACTATGTTGTGGATTTGGAATGCCCTGATTGTTCTGGTCACTGTTATCGGAATGGAGATAACGGCTGCACTGGCGCACAGATACATTATGCATGGCTGGGGTTGGGGCTGGCATCTGTCACATCATGAACCGCATAAAGGCTGGTTTGAGGTTAACGACCTCTATGCCGTAGTGTTCGCCGCTCTGTCGATCTTGCTCATTTATCTGGGCAGCACGGGTGTCTGGCCGTTGCAGTGGATCGGGGCGGGTATGACGCTCTACGGCCTGCTCTATTTTATTGTGCATGACGGCCTGGTGCACCAGCGCTGGCCATTCCGCTATGTTCCGCGCCGGGGTTATTTACGCAGGCTTTATATGGCGCACCGCATGCATCATGCGGTACGAGGCAAAGAGGGCTGTGTCTCGTTTGGCTTTCTTTACGCGCCGCCGCTGTCAAAACTGCAGGCGACGCTGCGAGAACGTCATGGCGTTAAACGGGGCGCTGCCAGAGGTCAGCGGGGCGTGGAGCGTGACGCGCCACCCGGGAAGTAACCGCCTGACCCGATGCCGCCACCAGCAGTGCCAGTTTCTCTGGCGTGCTGGTGGACTGGCGTTGATCCCACGCCTGTGAACCCGCCTGAACCACCTTCATACCGATTTTACGATAGACCTGCTGCGCGGTAGCAATCGCCCATGCTGAACGCAGCGGTAAACCCGGCAGGCCAGCCGACGCCGATCGATAATAGGGCTCTGCCGTTTCCACCAGCCGACGGGCGACGCGGCTTAATGCCTGGCGATTTTGCGGATCGGCCAGATTCTCTCGGGTCAGCCCCTCTTCAGCCAGCCACGCAGCGGGCAGATAGCAGCGTCCCGCTTCAGCATCTTCAACGATATCGCGCGCAATATTGGTCAGCTGAAACGCCAGACCGAGATCGCAGGCGCGATCCAGCGTGGCGTTGTCGCGTACGCCCATAATCTGCGCCATCATCAGGCCAACCACGCCCGCGACGTGGTAACAGTAACGCAGCGTATCATCCAGCGTCTGATAGCGTGTCTCATGCACGTCCATCGCAAAGCCCGCCAGATGATCAAAAGCGTAAGCAGGCAGAATATCGTGTGCCATTGCCACCTCCTGAAAGGCCGCAAAGGCGGGCTCATGCATCTGGGACCCGGCATAGGCCTGACGCGTTTTCATCTCCAGCTGCGCCAGGCGCTGTTCGGCGGATTGCAGCGATGGCGTATCGTTGCTGAATCCCAGGACCTGATCGTCAATCACATCATCACAGTGACGGCACCAGGCGTAGAGCATCAGCACGCTGCGTCGGGTTTTGGCATCAAACAGTTTTGACGCGGTGGCAAAGCTTTTCGATCCCACCTCCATGGTGTCTACGGCATGATCGAGCAGTGACGGACTATTCAAGCCAGATCCTCCAGCATCAATCCTGCGGTAGCCTTGGCCGAGCCAATCACGCCTGGAATACCCGCGCCAGGATGGGTACCTGCACCGACCAGATAGAGATTATTAATATTTTTATCGCGGTTGTGAGGCCGGAACCAGGCGCTTTGCGTCAGGATCGGCTCCACCGAGAAGGCCGAGCCCTGATACGCATTCAGCTCATCGCGGAAATCAAACGGCGTGAAGATGCGATGCGTGACCAACTGGCTACGCAGGCCCGGCATATAGTGCTGTTCCAGATAGTCAAAAATGCGATCGCGCAGGCGCGGACCTTCAACGGCCCAGTCGATATCGGCGGTGCCGAGGTGCGGTACTGGCGCCAGCACGTAGTAGCTGCCGCAGCCCTCCGGCGCCAGTGAGGGATCGGTCACGCAGGGCGCATGCAGATAGAGCGAGAAGTCCTCTGCCAGGCCATCTTTGTTAAAGATCTCATCAATCAACTCACGATAGCGCGGACCAAAGCAGACCGTGTGGTGCGCCAGCTGATCGTGATGATGATTCAGGCCAAAATAGATCACAAACAGTGAGTTGCTCATGCGTTTGTTTTGCAGTGATCGTCCCTGCGCCTGCGAAGCGGGATGCTGGCTCAGCAGTTCGCGGTAGGTGTGAACCACATCTGCGTTGGAGGCAACCGCGCGGGTTGGGAAGACCCGGCCATCTTTCAGGTGTACCGCGGTAATCCTGTTTTCCTGGGTCTCCAGCCGGGCAACGCTGGCATTGAGCTCCACTTCGCCGCCCAGATCTTCAAACAGTTTCACCATGCCCTGCACCAGCGCGCCCGTGCCACCGCGCGGGAACCAGACGCCCCATTCACGTTCCAGCGCATGAATCAGGGTATAGATTGAGGAAGTGGCAAACGGATTTCCGCCCACCAGCAGTGAGTGGAAAGAGAAGGCCTGACGCAGATGCTCATCTTCAATGTAGCTCGCCACTTTGCTGTAAACGCTGCGCCATGCCTGAAGTTTTGCCAGCTGAGGCGCGGCCCGCAGCATGTCGCGGAATGACAGAAACGGCACGGTGCCAAGCTTCAAATAGCCTTCAGCAAACACCGCTCGGGAATAGGCCAGAAAGCGACGATATCCTTCAACGTCACGCGGATTAAACGCGGCAATCTGCGCTTCCAGCGCGGGCTGATCGTTGTCATAACTGAACACCTTGCCGGACTCCCAGCAGAGGCGATAAAACGGCTTCACCGGCATCAGCTCGACATAGTCAGAGAGCTTTTTACCCGCGAGGGTGAACAGCTCTTCAATGGCGCTGGGATCGGTGATTACTGTGGGGCCGGCATCAAACGTGAAGCCCTGATCCTGATAGACATAAGCCCGGCCGCCAGGCTTGTCACGCTGCTCCAGCAGTCGGGTAGGAACGCCTGACGCCTGAAGGCGAATGGCCAGAGCCAGACCACCAAAGCCTGCGCCAATTACTGTAGTTCTATTCATTGCATCGCCTGTTGACGGTGAGGAGTCATAATAGCCTGTAACGCCGCCAGAACGGGGACCGGGGGCTTGCCGCTTAAGATGCGCAGCCGATCAGGCAAAGTGAGTTTTCCCGCATAAAAACGGGCGATCAGACCTTCGGGAAGGCCGTAAAAACGTTGCATAACCTGCCAGCGCTGGTCAGCCGGACCCGCCAGAAACAGCATACGGTTCAGCATGCGGAAGAAGCGCTGTTGCTGCCAGGCCTGACTGGCGAATTGCTGAATGGTGGCGTGCAGGGTCTCAGAGGTAAACGTCTGCATCTGCGCCAGCCGATCAGCCAGCGCGACCGCCAGCGGCAGAGAATAGCCGGTGGTGGGATGGAATAACCCGGCACGCAAACCGCTGCAGGGCAGATCGTGTTTCTGCCAGAAGGCGGCCACGTCGCCGGTCAGCGTAATGGGTAACGCGCCTTGCTCTTCGCGTAGCAGCCGGTCTAATCGCCATCCCTGCTGCGCGGCATAGTCGCGGATATTCTGACGGGCGCGATCGCCTTCCAGCGTGGCGTTATCAATGTAGTGGGTATCTTCAATCAGCAGGGTGTCTGCAGAAAAGGGCAGGCTGTAGACAAAGCGATAGCCTGCCTGCTGATCTACCGTGGCATCCATGATGATCGGCGCGGTCAGGCCATGTGGCTCGCTGAGCTGCCACTCCTGTCCGACAAACGACTGGAAGCCCATGCGCAGCGCGGCATCGGGCTGGTAGCCACGGCCATCAATCACTGCGTCACTCTCCAGCACCCGGCCATCGTCCAGCGTAACCGCGCGTGAAGCGATGCTCGCAACCCGGGTATTCAGCAGCAGATCCGGCGCAAACCTGTCGCGGATGACCTGCGCGAAGCGCTCCGCAGTCACGCAAAAATAGCCACTGTTCAGGCTGCGACTGCGTTGGGGAAAGCGGACCTCATAGCCAGGCCAGTGATGTACTACCAGCGGAGCGATCCAGCGATGCTGCGTTTCGGTGAGATCTTCCGCATGAAACGACCAGGTGTGATTGGCACCCGGTTCACGTTCGGCGTCAATCAGCAGAATGCGCAGGGAGGGCCGCTGCTGTCTCAGGCGCAGGGCGATCAGCCCGTTGGCCAGTCCCGCACCCACCAGAATCAGATCATACCGCGGCATAGTCTCTCCTGGTGAGCACCGGCTGGCGGGTCAGCATCGCCTGTTCGACGATGTCCGCCGCCAGGGTGGTTCCGCCCGCCTGACGAAGTGCGCTACGCAGCGTTTTCATCTGCTGAACGTAGCTTTCATCAGCCAGTAAGGTCTGGAGCTGACGTGCCATGGAGTGGCTGGTGGTAAAGCGTGAGGCGCGACGTCCGATACCGTGCCAGACCACTCTGGCAGCCACACCCGGCTGATCAAAGGCCAGCGGGATCGTCAGCAGCGGCGTCAGGTGGTTAATCCCATCCAGCACCGTATTCATGCCGCCGTGCGTAATGGCAAGATCGGCCTGAGCCAGTGCAGCTGCCTGGTCGGCAAAATCGACCACCTGAACATGGCTGGCCTGCGCCAGTTTCTCCGCCTGGAAAGGTGACAACCGACCGCAGTGCGCCAGCAATAACTGAGCATCGATCTCCTGGCAGGCGCGGACGATGGTTTTAAACAGGCCGTAGCGATGTCCCTGCAGCGTGCCGAGGGAAGCAAAAATGCGCGGTCTGTCGCCATGCGGGAAGTAGCGAGGCTGCGACGCGGCGGATGCCGGTTCAGTGGTACGCAGCGGGCCAACCGAATGGAAATGATCGGGCAGCGCCTGGCGGGGAAAATCCAGTTCCGGAATCAGCTGGCTGATCTGCGCCAGCGGTGAAAAACAGTGATGCAGTTTTTCCCGTGGTGCTAATCCCATCGCATGAGCGTTGCGGGCGATCACCCGATCGTGACGTCGCATCAGCCAGTCATAGATTTTTTCACTGGTGCGATAGCGTTCCCGTGCCTGATCGGTCCTGGCATAGTCAAACGGCATCACGGCCAGCGGGAAATCCGCTTCACGGTTAAGTGGCAGCGCACAGGCAACCGAAACATAAGGCAGGTTCAGCGCTTCTGCCGCCAGTGCACCGGCAGGCTCCATCTGATCGACGATCACGCCATCAATCGCCAGCGTGCTCAGCACCACGGGCAGTTCACGACAGAGCATATCGGTGCTGCGGGCCATCTCATTGATCAGTTTCAGCATTGAGGGGCCGAGAGGATGCGCCGCCAGTTGCAGGGTGTGTGCCAGACTGCCCGCCGGATGCGAGGCTAAACCCAGCGGGAAAAAGCCGATCCGGCTATCGGTGAGTAGCGCGCCAACGTCCGTCTGCTGGATGAAAGTAATCTGGTGTCCGCGTGCGATTAAGGCCTGGCTAAGGTGCTGAAGCGCCTGCACATGGCTATAGAAAGGCGGTGCAATGACCGCAAAGTGGCTCATGCAGCATCCTTAACTGACGGCAGCGAGTTTTTTCTCAAACCAGGCCTGAACAAAATGGTGTGTGGCATAACCGTCCTGGCAGGCCGATAACAGATGCTCGCTGGCGCAGCGCAGATGATCGCGTAGTCGCGTTTCAACCGCCTGTGGTCCCAGCAGATTCACCAGCGTTGATTTCCCCTCATCCTGATGGGCATCTTTACCGGTGTCGGCCATGCCGTCAGTGAGATCGTCTAATAGCTGGAAAGCCTGACCAAGATTAAGCGAAAAACGGTGCAGCTGTTCGCGGGCTTCACCTGAGGCTTCAGCCACGATAGAGGCCATCTGCATGGAGGCGCAGAACAGGGTGCTGGTTTTATAGTGATTGGTCATCAGAATGGCGTCAGCGCTGCGTGGCTTGTCACCTTCGGAGAGATCCTTAAACTGCCCCTGCACCAGCCCCTGCATGCCGACTGCGTGGGATAATTCTGCCACAGCGTCGGCTCTGGCGGTTGCCGTTAAGCCTTCTGCCGCAGCAACCACGCCGAATGCCTTACTCAGCAGGGCCACCGCGGCCAGAATCGCGACATGTTCACCATACTGGCAATGAATGGTCGGACGTCCGCGACGCAGTTGCGCATCATCCATGCAGGGCATGTCATCCAGAATCAGTGATGCGGCATGCACCATCTCTACCGCGCAGGCGAGATCGAGCAGGCCGGCAGGCGTGGCGTTGCAGCCCAGATCGCGCGCTGCCAGCAACAACAGCAGTGGACGGATACGCTTTCCTGGTGCCAGCGCACCGTCGCGCATGGCAGCGCCCACTAAGTCACGTTCGCTTTCAACCGGTAAAAGCTGATCAAGCCGTTGCTCAATGTCGTTCAACAGGCTGGCTGCATCGCTGTGTATGAAATTGACGTGTTGTTCTGCACAGACCGTCATCATGGCTGTCCTTATCTACAGAGGAAGTCACAGCAGGTCGAATGATTCGATGCCATCTTCAATAATCGTCCCCGACTGCCATAGCATAGTTGGCAGGTTTTCAAAGAACGGCGGGTTAATCCATTACAACTAAGAGTAGTTCACGATAATAAAAATGTCGGAGAATTCAGCAGCCTTCCGCATTTTGCGGCGATAGCCGGACGGGCATTATGCGTGAATTAACCCAGTAATGCGCGCAGCTGTTTCATCACGCTGGCGACATCCTCCGCAGATAATGCGCCATCTTTAGCAAAGCGCACAATGCCTGCCGGATCAATCACCACCACGGACGCGCTTTCCGGCTTAAGATGCCAGCTGTGCGCGGTTACGCCACTGCTGTCGATAATGAATTGCTGCCACGGTGCCGCTTTTTTACTGGAAGCGATGCTGCGCACCACAAAAATGGCACTGCCAGGCAGCGCATCGTCAGTATTCACGATGGTGGTGGTCTGAAAACGGTCACGCGGCAGGCTGGCCTGCTGAATGGCTTCGATTAATCGTGCACTCTGATCCTTCGCTGAGAGACGACCCGCCACATGAATCACCAGACGAACTTTTCCGGTCAGAGTCTGACTGTTCCAGCGCTGATAATTTATGTCGCCCTGATTCAGCACCATTTCGCCTTTATCGGCAACGAAGACAGGTGGTACAGGCTGACCAGGGGTCAGGGTGTGAGCGGTGGCAAAGCCGGAAAACAGCAGGGCAATCATCAATCCATAATGGCGCACGGGTTCCTCACTTCTTTCTCGGTTTGCGTCAGGCGCGGTGAACGCTCTCATTAGCAGGCAGAAGATTAGTACCACATCTATGTTTCAGATCAATAAAAGCATTCAGGATTTGGCCTGAAAATGCAGGGGAGATTGTGTTTACAGGAGGTGGGAAATGAGTACAGCATTGATGACATTACCTGAATTTGCCCGTTATATCGGCATTGCCACCCCAACGCTGGCGCGTGCCTTTTGCTGCCGGGGATCGCTGGCGGGTGTGCCGCTGCCGCAGGCGCTGGATGATGCTCCGCTGACGCAACGCCACTGGCTGCGCGATGATGTACGTCAGTTCGATCATGCCTATAAACGGGTTCAGGCGATGCAGCAACGGAGCACGCTTTAATCTGCGTTAAACAAGACGTGAGCGCGGGAAGTTCCCGCGCTTTTTTATGCAAAATTATCGGGCTTTATCAGGAAGCAGACCAGATTGGCATCCCGATCGCCCACGATCTCAATGCTGGAATCCAGCCCGCTGACGGCATCACCGCGACTCAGTCGCAGATCGCCGACGCGAATAATCCCTTCAAGCACGGTGAGATAAGCGACAAAGCCCGGCATCGACGGCACGTCCAGCGTATGGTTGCGCTCAAGCAGTGTGTCGAAGATGTAGACTTCCTGGCGAAGTTCCAGCGGCGCATCAGACTCTTCCGGCCCGGCCAGTTCGGTCCAGCCATTGGTCATAATGCCCTGATCGCGCTCCAGCACCTGGGTCATCGCTTCACCGCCCTGCTGTGCAGGCCGGATAACCGCCTGCAACAGCTCCGCTTCATACAACGGCACCGACTCTTCATATTGAACGCCATCACCCGCGTTCACCACCATCACGCGTTTTGCAGAGAGCTGGGTACGTTCGCCATTACTGTCCTGATGCTGCATCGAACCACGCCACAGGTAGGTGAAAACTTCTTCATCCTGATGCTGCTGCATCGGAATCCGGGCATCGAGTTTTAGCGACATCAGATCAACACTGACCAGCGGGCTTAACGCCTCGCCAGGACGCTGGCGCCGGACGGTAAAAGGACCGTACTCAAACAGTTGTTCAGGATTAGCTCGCACAATGTTCATGATTTGCTCTCAAATAAAGTGACTCATAACAACGATCATAGACCTCAGGCGGAGAATGAGAAGCCGGGAGTTTTGCCCGGCTTCGTCAGTTATTTTGAATAATAGAGTTTAGGGTGTCTTGCCAGCTTACTTGCCCTGTTCGTCGCTCTCACCGAGGAAGAAATACCAGAGTGGAATCGACAACAGCCCGGTAAAGACGGTGGAGTAGAGCAGGATCATCATCGCCTGGGTGATATACATGGTCAGCGACCAGTGACTGAAGGGGATCTGATACTGATCAATCACTCCGCCAATCATCGCATTCGCCATCACCGTAATGACAATCAGCGCCAGCACCGTCACGCTGCGCAGAAAATAGCGCATCTCTTTGCGCTTCCCGGCAAAACGCGACTGGACGATGGCCAGCGGCGACTGTTTGTCCGGAGCGACATCCACGCGGACGACCGCGGCGAGCTGTGCGCTGCGCCAGCGCTGAATATCCAGCAGCACCAGCACCAGCAGGCTGATACCCATAACGGGCAGGGCATATCCCAGCGCCAGCATCACTATCAGGCTGGTGCCCTGCGCATAGCGCGGCAGCGCTAGCCAGGCGGATAACAGCGTCTGCGAGGGGTTGAGCTGCGGAACAGCCGGGCGACGAATCCACCACATGCGGTAGCCCAGCACAATCATTGTGCAGAGTCCAAAGCCAGACAGCGCCAGAATCAGCTGATTAGGCAGGCCAAACAGCACGCCCATATGCGCATCCACGCCCCAGCGGGTCAGTTTCGCCACCAGCGGGAAGCTGGCGAACTCAACGCGGTCAACCACGCTAAAATCAGTCGGGTTAATTGAAACCGCATCGACCTGGCTTGGCCAGCTGCGGTCAATCTCCGAAACCGTCCACGCCTGTTCAGCGTTCTTAGGCTGGCGTAGTTCCAGTTTCGCTGCGTGCAGTCCGGCCTGACGCGCCGCTGCCAGCGCCTGATCCCAGCTGGCATTCGGCTGATTGAGAATCACAGGCGCAGCGGTTTTCGCTGGCATGGTCATTCCGGACATCGTCATCCCTTCCATTGCGCCGCGATGGTCAGCATGGGGATCGGCGGCTTCAGCGGGCGCGTTACCGTTTAGCGCGGTATTAACCTGCGGCGTTTTCCAGCCAAAGTCGCTGCGCATCTTTTCAATATTATTGCCCGCCCACTGTGACCAGGTCAGCCCGGTTACTGAAAAGAACACCAGTCCGATTGCCAGCAGCAGCCCCAGCGTGACATGCCAGTGACGGGTTGCCGCGAAGCCGCTCCGTGCTTTACTGCGGATGCGCGGCGGCCGGGTGCCGGACCATAAGACAATCCCACCCAGCGCAGCGACCCACAGCCAGGAGGCTGCCAGTTCACTGTAGTTTCGGCCAAAATCACCCAGCAACAGGCCGCGATGCAGCTGATCCAGCCACATGCGCAGCGGCAGCACACCGCTGGTGCCATACACCGTCATATCGCCTTTCACCTGCAGGGTGTAGGGGTCAATAAACAGCGATCGTGATTCCGATGGGCCAAGCTGTGGCTCGGCAAACTGCACGCGGGTTGTATCCTGCGGGCCGGGTGCCGGACGCACAGCGTAAATGCGTGCTGATTCACCGGCACGGGCTCGCGCAGCGGCAATCTGGGCGGACAACGGTTGGGCCTCACCCTGGGCATCGGTGGTCAGGGCATCATGGTAGATAGCCTGTTCCAGTTGCGGCGTCAGAACGTAGAGCGTGCCGGTGAGTGCCGCGACAAAAATAAACGGCGCAATAAACAGGCCGATATAAAAATGCAGGCGGCGAAAGAGATTAAACACCGTGCCGCGCGGTGCAGGGGACATTTCCTGAGAAGAGGACATAGCATTCCACACTTTTCAAAAGACAAAGACGATCAGGTGACGTTGTCACGCAATCGGATTAGTAAGCAGTGAGTGTGACGCGATAAAGGGTGGCGCGCGCGGTCGATGAAGACGCAGCAGCCGTTGCCATTGGGGTGGATTGATAGCCGCTGGCGGCGGGGCGCGGCTGATCAGGCACATCCACCAGATAAACGGGATAAAAACCCAGAGCATCAGCGGAACATGCACCAGCAGATCGCAGTAGCCACAGGCAAAGCCCGGGCCCATCATCATCCCGTGATCCGCCATCGACATCTCGCTGTGATGATCCATCATCGGCATCTCTGCGCTCATGATCGAAGCGCCTTGCATCCTGGCATGATGTTCAGCGAGATTCTTTGAGATCATCGGTGCAACAAACAACAGCAGCACGGCCAGTATCGCAATACCGGCGGTGAGTCGTTGTCTGAGTGAAGATCCCGGCATGATTTCAACGGTCGTATGAGGTCAGAATTCAGGGCGGCAGTGTAACGCGAAGGGAATAAAAGAGTTAAATAAAGTGGCATTTGTTCCGAAAAATTTCGCACTCTTTGAACATTTTCACTTTAATTTCAGCATCATTTAACTTAGTTATTACTCGCGGTGCACATACAAATAACATTAATCATTCGCCTGCGGTTTAACCAAACCTGATGAAGGAATAAAAAATGAAAATTGTAATGCTGGATGGTGACACGCTGCCGGTACCCCTGCCGACCGGTCAACAGCAGGCTGACTGGGAGATGCGCGCGCAGACTCCGGCTGATGACATTGTATCTTCTCTGGCGGGCGCAACGGTCGCTATCACCAATAAAGTGCCGTTGCGGGCTGACACACTGCAACAACTGCCTGAACTGCGTTTTATCTGTGTCGCAGCGACGGGCTATGACTGTATCGATCTTGATGCCTGCCGCGCACGCGGCATCGTGGTCAGTAATGTTCCAGGCTATTCAACTCAGAGCGTTTCAGAGGCGGTGATAGCCGCGATTTTTGCCCTGCGCCGTCAGCTGATGGCTTATGCCAGCAATACCCGCATCGACTGGCCCCAGGCTAAGCACTTCTGTGTGCATCATCAGCCGATAGGGGATATTGGCGGTGCCACGCTGGGCATCGCGGGCAAAGGCGACATCGGCCAGGCGGTCGGCAGGCTGGCCCAGGCGCTGGGAATGCAGGTGCAGTACGCCGAGCGCAAAGGCAGTGAAAGGGTGCGTGACGGTTATATCAGCTTTGAGCAGATGCTGGCGACCAGCGACATCATTTCGCTGCACTGCCCGCTGAGTGACAGCACCCGCCAGATGATTGATCGCGAGGCGCTGGATAAAATGAAGCCACAGGCGCTGCTGATAAACACGGCACGTGGCGGACTGATTAACGAAGCCGATCTTGCTGCCGCGTTAAAGCAGGGGCTGATTGGTGGTGCGGCGCTGGATGTGCTGAGCAGCGAGCCACCCGCTCCGGATAATCCGCTGCTGGCGGATCTGCCAACGCTGCTGCTGACACCGCACATCGCCTGGGCAAGTCGCAGCGGCGTGGAGAATCTGGTGGCTGGCGTCATGGCCAATATCGCGGCCTTTATTCAGGGCGAGCCAATTAATGTGGTGAGCTGAGTCAGATGGAATAGTTTTTAATGCCCGACAGGGGTTGATATTCAGAGCAACCTCGTAGATTTCAGGAAAAGCCTTTTACGCGGTTTAGTCATCAGGGTATTAATTTCGTTATTTCCATCAGGACTTTAAACGTTCGTGCGCTACAGGAATTAGCGCCTTTTACTGGCTGAATCAGCCGATGTAAGCGCTTCAGGAACAGAAAGGATTCTGGCCAGTGAAAAAGAAGAACAGTACGCCTGTGCCTCATGATGCCACATTCCGGCAATTTCTGACTCAGCCGGATATTGCCCGGGATTTCATGGAGCTGCATTTGCCGCCAGAGCTGCGCATATGCTGTGATCTCAGCACGCTGAAACTGGAGTCGGGGTCATTTGTCGAGGATGACCTTCGGCAGTACTTTAGCGACGTGCTTTACAGTCTTAAAACAACCGCTGGCGATGGATATATCCATGTACTCATTGAGCATCAGTCTGTGCCAGACAAACATATGGCATTTCGGCTGATGCGCTATGCAGTGGCTGCCATGCAGCGCCATCTTGAAGCAGGGCATAAGCGGTTGCCGCTGGTAATTCCCGTACTGTTTTACACTGGCAGACGCACTCCCTATCCCTATTCGACCCGGTGGCTGGATGAGTTCGACGCCCCGGCGCTGGCGGACAGGCTTTACAGCCGCAGTTTTCCGCTGGTCGATGTCACGGTGATTCCTGACGATGAGATCATGCAACATCGCAGCATGGCGGCTCTGACCCTGTTGCAGAAGCATATCCGGCAGCGTGATCTGGCTGAAATGATGGACAGGCTGGTAACCATTTTGCAGGCTGGTTATCACTCTTCATCACAGGTGATAACGCTGGTACACTACATTGTACAGGCGGGTGAAACATCGGACGCCAAAGCCTTTGTACGGGAGCTGGCACAGCGTGTGCCCCAACACGAGAACGCACTTATGACTATCGCACAACAGCTTGAGCAGATAGGGCTTGAGAAAGGCATTGAACAGGGTATTGAACAGGGACGGACAGAAGGTAGTCGTGGAGCAAGCCTCAGAATTGCCCACACCATGCTGAAGAGTGGCATGGATCGCAATACCGTTATGCGGATGACTGGTCTGAATGAAGACGATCTGGCGCAGATTTCGCACTAATTAGTTTTTTGAGTTCTGATTATCGCTGACGACTCAAATCGCCAGCGGACTACACGGAAAATGCAAAATCAGCTTCCCGAAATCATGGGAATCCCGCCGCATTTCACCACAGCGAGCCTGTGACTTGCGCGCTCAGACTCAGAATATCGATCGCCCCAGCTTCTCGGTCAGCAATTCCAGCACAGCGGTACCGGCCAGAGAATTGCCCGCGCTATCCAGCCCAGGCGACCAGACGGCAATGCTCATCTCACCTGGGATGATGGCAATAATCCCGCCACCCACGCCCGATTTTGCGGGCATCCCGACTCTCCACGCGAATTCGCCAGCGCCGTCGTACATCCCGCTGGTGATCATCAGTGCGTTAATTTGCCGCGCCTGACGTGGAGTAATCATCTGGCTGCCATCCAGGGTTTTGCCCTGATTCGCCAGATAGATAAACGTGCGGGCCAGCTCAACGCAGTTCATCGACAGGGAACAGTAGTGGAAATAGGTCTGCATCACGCTGGTGACATCGTTGTCGAAATTTCCAAACGACTTCATCAGCCAGGCGATCGCTGCATTGCGGGCCGAATGTTCGAACTCAGAGCGGGCAACGTGGCGATCGTAATTGATATCGGACTGCTGACTCAGCTGGCGCACAATTTCCAGCATTCGCTGACGCGGGGCGGTCAGTCGGGTTTCCAGCAGATCGCAAATCACCAGCGCACCGGCATTAATAAACGGATTACGCGGCTTGCCCTGTTCCAGCTCCAGCTGAACCAATGAATTAAATGGCTGGCCAGAAGGCTCTTTGCCGACCCGCTGCCAGATTTCGCTGTCCTCATAGCGGGTCAGTGCTACGGTCAGAGAGAGCGCCTTGGAGATCGACTGAATCGAAAAGCGCGTCTCAGCATCGCCCGCCTGAAAGAGGGTGCCATCACGCAGGCAAACCGCTATTGCCAGATGATCGGCAGCCACATCCGCCAGCGCAGGGATATAGTCAGCCACCTTTCCCTGATGGATCAGCGGACGCACCTGATCCAGGATCTCCTGCAGCAGAGCATTATTCAGTTCAGACACGCACATTCTCCCGTCGATTCCCGCCGACCCGTGATGCTAAGCATCCGCGATCGGCGAGTCATTTATTGTTAACGGCTCCGCCGCATTTTCAGCTAATGGGTTTTGACTGCGCTGCCAGCGGAGCCAGCAGCATCTGTAACAGGCTCAGCATTGCCAGCACGCTGAAGGG
The DNA here is from genome assembly GCF_011800405.1 of Pantoea sp. EKM21T. Classification (NCBI taxonomy): domain Bacteria; kingdom Pseudomonadati; phylum Pseudomonadota; class Gammaproteobacteria; order Enterobacterales; family Erwiniaceae; genus Pantoea; species Pantoea sp. EKM21T. Next base: position 374,966 of record NZ_JAALFV010000003.1, on the reverse strand, counting down.
CAGCGTCCAGTTACCGCTCTGCTCATGGAGCACGCCAAAGAACAAAGGGCCGAGTGCCGCCAGCGCATATCCGACACACTGTGCCATGCCCGACAGTTGTGAAGCCTGACGGTGATGAGTGGCTCGCAGATTAAACAGTGAGAGGCAGAGCACCAGTGATGCGCCTGCGCCCAGTCCGGCCAGTGTCAGCCAGATGACGGCCCACTGCGGATTGAACAATAGGCCCAGCATGCCGAGGAAAATGCCTGATGAAGCAATGAACGCGGTAAGCCGGGCATCTTTTACCCGCTTCAGCGCCACCATGCAGCCCAGGTTGGCGACGATCGCAATTGCCTGATACCAGAACAGCAGCCAGCCTGCGTGGGCCTGACTGAAGCCGTTATCCTGGGCAAACAGCGTAAACCAGTCAATCACGGTATAAAACGCCAGCGATTGCAGCGCCATAAACAGGGCGATTTGCCAGCCTCCGGGCGTTCGCCACGGATGGCGATATGCAACGGGCGCGTCGGCGGACGCTGCGGTTGACCGCCGTTGACGTAACAGCGGCAGCCAGACGAGTAGCGCAATCAGCCCCGGTAGCGCCCAGACAACCAGCGAGAGTCGCCAGCCTGCCGCTGAAAGCTGGCTCAGCGGAACGGCAATGCCAGATGCCAGGCTGGCAGTAATCGACATGGTGGCGGCATAAAGGCCAATATATTTAGCGGTGTGGGCGGTGAAATCGCGTTTAATCAGTGGCGGCAGCAGCACGTTGGCGGCGGCAATACCTGCGCTGAGCAACAGCGTTCCGCTCCACAGCGCCGCTTCCGCAGGCTGCCAGCGCAACAGCGAACCGGCAGTGATCAGGCATAGCGCGCCCCATAAACTGCGCTCAAGCCCGACGCGATTTCCCAGCCAGGCGGCCAGTGGGGCGAGCAGGGCAAACAGCATCAGTGGAATAAAGTTAAACAGACCCGCTTCACCGACACTCAGGCCAAAGGTCTGGCGGATATCCTGTAGTACCGGGCCGATGACAGTAATGGGCGCACGAAGATTAGCCGCGGTCAGCAGCAGGACGAACAAAAAAAATGTGGCGCTGGAATACGCAGCGAGAGGTTTAGCTGGGTGTTGTACAGGCATCATGGCAGGGATCATCACATGCAGCAGTGCTGCGGGGGCGTTGGTTGACGTTAACGCTTACGCATCAGAATTGATGTCTGGGCGCTACTTTACTGACCGGTTAGCAGCGTGTAAAGCCTTGTTATGCGATGAAATAGCGTAATTGAGATCTCACAGCAGCGATCGCCTTGTGACAGGATCAATGGAATTCAGGTTCAGGGAAATGACCGCAGTCGTTCTGGCTGGGATTGGAGCCTGGCTGGCAGGTCTGCTGGCGGGTTTCGGCCGCCGGAACCGGTTTTTCAGCGTGCCACGGGGCACTACAGGCACTGAGAAGAGAAACCAGAATCATCACACTGATAACGCGCATATCCGCTCCTTATTAACCGTCATGAACAAGGCCACGTCGGTGATCGGCGGTTTGCAGGTCAGGGACGTCTTACCTGAGTGTGGTATCTAAGGGGATAATGTCAATTAAAACAGAGCAAACATCAGCGCGACAGGAAAACTCATCGGCCAGGTGGCCCCCACCAGAAAGGCGCTCAGCAGTTTGATGCTCAGCTTATCTTTGGCGATGAAGAACGTGATCAGCGTAGCGATCAATGCAACAACGGCATAGAAAATTAGCATACCCTGGTACAGTGTCATTGATATCTCCGCAGCGTCATTAAGGTTTTCGCTGCGCATGATGCGGATTTCTGTGATCCAGATCAAGTGAATCAGGGTTTAGCATCTAAAGAAATCATGGGTAAGGGCAGTTGGTTCGCTCGGTGAACTTCATCGTAACAGCGGGCGATTTCAGGCTGAAACCAGGCAGGATAAACGCGGCTAAAACCTTGGCTGATGCCGTAAGTCAGACTGAACAACCTCTGGCGAAGGCTCCCGGATTAAGCGTTGCCATGACGTAAAAAAGCCCGCCAGCGAGGACGGGCCTGTTATCGGCAGTGCATCACTACAGGATATGCGCTTTAACTCTGGCGGTATAACGCCATCACGTCCTCCAGGTCCGGCGTACGTGGGTTGCCGCCGGTACAGACATCATCCAGCGCGGCCTGTGCCAGTGCAGGGATATCCGCCTCTTTTAAGCCCACTTCACGCAGCGAGCGGGGAATACCCACATCGCGACAGAGCTGACGCACCGCGGCGACCGCCGCTTCCCGTGCCTGATCCAGCGACAATGACTCAACCTGTTTCACACCCATTGCACGGGCAATGTCGCGATATTTTTCGCCAGTGCCTGAGGCATTCCACGCCATCACCTGCGGCAGCAAAATGGCATTGGCTACGCCGTGCGGGACATTGTAAAAAGCGCCCAGCGGGTGTGCCATGCCATGCACCAGACCAAGGCCGACATTAGAGAAACCCATACCGGCCACATATTGTCCCAGCGCCATCTGCTCAACCGCCTCAATATTTCCTGCCACCGATTCGCGCAGTGACTGGCTGATAATCTCAATGGCTTTGAGGTGCAGCATATCGGTCAGGGTCCAGGCTCCGCGTGTGATGTAGCCTTCAATGGCATGGGTTAAGGCATCAATACCGGTCGCAGCCTTCAGCGACGCGGGCATGCTCGCCATCATCTCCGCATCAATGATCGCCACTTTCGGAATGTCATGGGGATCGACACAGACAAACTTACGGCGATTCTCTTCATCGGTAATGACGTAATTAATCGTCACTTCTGCGGCGGTGCCTGCCGTGGTCGGGATAGCGATGATCGGCACGCATGGATGACGGGTGGGGCTGACGCCTTCCAGGCTGCGCACATCTTCAAACTCAGGGTTATTAATAATAATGCCGATCGCCTTGCTGGTATCCTGTGGTGAGCCCCCGCCAATGGCGATCAGGTAGTCGGCACCTGACTCTCTGAACACCGCAACACCCTGCTGCACAACCCGAATGGTAGGATTCGGCACCACCTCATCATACACCGCCCAGTCAAGCTGATGTTGCGCCAGCAGATCGGTCACCCGCTTCAGCGCACCCGCCGCGACCAGCGCTTTGTCAGTGACGATCAATGCTTTTCGCATCCCGCGACGTTGTACCTCTTCCGGCAAATGGCGCAATGCACCAGCACCAAACCAGGCGGTTTCATTGAGAATCATACGTTGGGTCATTAAAACATCCTCTGTTAACAAATGAATTTTTACCATCCGTGATCCCCGGTTCATGTTCTGCGCAGAACCTCTCACTTTCAGGTAAAGACATTTGATAAAAATCAATCAATTAGTAAAAATCACTGCGCCTGTGTCAGCTGGTTTTCGTGCGGTATGTCTGAAATCAGACTACAGACCTGTTGATGGATTTCTCACTGTCGTCAGTGGTATGTAACACTGGGTCATCAGCAAACCCGCATGCCTATGAGGAAAGAAGACATGACCCGATTCGTAATGAATAAAAAGGATGATCTCGTCGACAGCGCGTTAGATGGCATGATTTACGCCAGCCCGTGGCGCAATCTGGTCCGGTTGCAGGTCGATCCGCGCATTCGCATCGTGATGCGTAATGACTGGCAAAAACAGCAGGTCGCGCTGATTTCCGGTGGTGGTTCAGGCCATGAACCGGCCCATGTCGGCTTTATCGGCAAAGGGATGCTGACGGCTGCCGTCTGTGGCGATGTTTTTGCTTCCCCCAGCGTTGACGCGGTTTACAACGCCATCATCAATATTACCGGTGAGGCGGGATGTCTGCTGATTGTGAAAAACTACACCGGAGATCGCCTCAACTTCGGTCTGGCGGCAGAAAAAGCGCGCAAAGCGGGATTCAGCGTCAATATGGTGATTGTCGGTGATGATGTTGCGTTGCCCGATAACCCTCAGCCACGCGGCGTCGCGGGCACGTTGCTGGTGCATAAAGTGGCGGGCTTCGTCGCAGAGCGGGGTGATGACCTGGCGGCGGTGACCGAGGCAGCAGAGGCAGCCAGTCGTGCTATCGCCACCATGGGCGTTGCGCTCTCAAGCTGCCATCTGCCGGATGAACAGACCGGCCAGCGGGTGCCAGACGGCAGCGTTGAAATGGGGCTGGGGATTCATGGCGAACCGGGTGTTGACGTCATGCAGACGCAAAACAGTCAGCAGATTGTGCAGCATCTGCTGGAGAAAGTGATGCCGGACAACGATCAGCCACGCGCGCTGTTAATCAATAATCTTGGCGGCATGTCCGCGCTGGAAATGAGTCTGGTCACACGCGACCTGATTGAGTCGCCGCTCAGCCGGGGCAGTGATTATCTGATTGGCCCGGCTCCGCTGATGACCGCGCTGGACATGAAGGGCTTTTCCGTCACCTCCATGACGCTGACGCCGTTGTTCGAAGAGGCGATCTGTGCGCCGGTTGAGGTCACCGGCTGGGTTCAGGCGGTTAAAATCGCACCGCTGCAGCCGGTAAACGCGACAAAAGAGGCAACAGCGCATCCGGCGCAACCCTCAGATAACCCGACCGTCGCTGCGTTTGTTAACAGCATCTGTGAAACCCTGATCGCCAGCGAAAGCGAGCTGAACAAACTGGATGCGCAGGTCGGTGATGGCGATACCGGTTCGACCTTTGCTGCTGGCGCACGCCAGATCCAGCGCGAATGTACAGATAATCAGCTGCCGTTAAATGCCTTGCCCGATCTGCTCGCGGTGACGGGTGAGCGACTGGCGACCGTGATGGGCGGCTCCAGCGGCGTACTGATGGCGATCTTCTTCACCGCTGCTGCGCAGCAGCTGGCTGAAGAGGATGCGCTGCCCGCGGCCCTGCAACAGGGTCTGGAGAAGATGAAGCAGTATGGCGGGGCACAACCAGGAGATCGCACGCTGATTGATGCGCTGCAACCGGCAATCGAGGCGCTGGTGGCGGGTAAATCGCTGGCAGAGGCGGCTGATGCGGCACAGCAGGGCAGTGATGCAACCGCCAGCATGGGGAAAGCAAAAGCGGGCCGATCATCTTATCTTAACAGTGCTAACCTCAACGGCGTGTCTGATCCGGGTGCCGTCGCTGTCGCCAGGGTCTTTGCGGCATTAAAAAAACTTTAGTGCTGTCACGACGCTAAACGCGTTTGGAGAAAGGCCAGTAACTGGCGGTTTACTTCGCTGCGCTGACGGTGCTGCGGGTAAACCGCATTCAGGGAGAGCGGGGGCGGCAGATAGTCGTCCAGCACGGTCACCAGCTCACCGCGTTGCAGGGCTGTCTCAACGATAAAGGCGGGTAACAATACCAGTCCTAAGCCTGCCAGTGCGGCATCACGCAGAACCTCGCCATTGTTACTCACCATCGGGCCCTGAACCGCCAGCCACTTCGGTTTACCATTGACCTGCAGTTCCCAGCCATTCTGACCTTCACGTCCGTAGCGCAGACAGGCATGTTGCAGCAAGGCTTCTGGCTGCTGCGGCACGCCTGCCCGTTCCAGATAGCGGGGGCTGCAGCAGATAACCCGCTTCAGCTCGCCGAGCGGACGGGCAATCAGCGTGGAATCAGCCAGCGTACCGATGCGAATCGCCATATCAACGCCTTCGCCAATCACATCGGCATAGCGGTCAGCCAGCTCAATATGAAACTGCAATGACGGATGGTGGCTTAGAAACTCGGCAATCAGGGGGGAGAGGTGGCTCATGCCAAAGGACATCGGCAGATTGATTCGGAAGGTGCCGCGCAGCGCCTGCTGCTGCTCTGACACCGCCAGTTGCGCTTCCTGAATCTCATCCAGAATGCGCTGAGCATGTTGCGCGAACAGTAAACCTGCATCCGTTACAGACAGCTTACGGGTGTTACGGATCAACAGTCGTACCCCTAATGATGCCTCCAGCGCAGCCATACGGCGGCTGACATACTGTTTCGATAGCATCAGATGCTCAGCTGCTGCAGTAAAGTTGCCAGCATGCATTACCGCAACGTAAATCCGGAGATCTTCAATCTGCATAGTGTCCACTTATCGGTGACAGTGACGATGATTCAGGCGAAACTTCAGCCAGATGCGTTAACTTATATCGGGTAATGCGTCACAGGGCAACGCGTCAGCTCTCTCAGCCAGCGCGACGGAGATCATAGATTTGCCGTTTCCTTACCCCTGAACAGGCGGTCAGTCGGGTCAATCGCGTTAAAGCCGTTATAGTAATCAGGCAGTGACGCAATCCATACGGAACATAATCTCTTGAGTAATCTGATAAGGAGTGGCTGGTGAAAAAATTACTCTGCGCGACGGTGCTGGCCGTTTTGCCAATGACCACGCTGGCAGCGTCGGTATTTACGCTGCAATCACAAGACTTCAGCGATAATGCGCTACTGGATAAAAAGTTTGCCGGTGCCAATAAAAGTAATCCTTCCTGTACCGGTGAGAATATCTCTCCCGAATTGAACTGGTCTGCGATTCCGGCGGGCACCCGCAGTCTGGCTCTTCTGATGACCGATCCGGTCGGGGCCAAAGGGCTCGGCGTTACCCACATGGTGGCCTATAACATTCCCGCCAGCCGCTCGTCATTTGCGCAGGGGGCTCTGACAAAGGGCAAGGACTACACCGGCGGAAAAAATACCCCAGGGACGCTGCACTATTATGGCCCTTGTCCGCCTGCAGGCAGTGGGCTGCATCACTATAACTTTGTGCTGATCGCCACCGATTTGCCGGTGGGTCAGTTGAAAGCGGGGTTAACCCAGGCAGAGCTGGTGGCACAGCTGAAAGGCCATGCGCTGGGCGCGGCCAGCACCGTTGGCCGCTTTAGCAATGAGTGACCTGCACGCTTGCAGAGGCAGCGCTGAACAGCCTGCCTCTGCGCAGCGGGTCAGTCGCCACTGAACATCTCGCGGATGCGCGACGCAATGTGATGCGTGTGTGTCTCCAGCGCGAAGTGGCCGCTATCCAGCATCTCGACCACCGCCTGTGGATTATCCCGCTGCCAGGCCACTGCGCCCGGTGGAATAAAGAACGGATCGTGCTTGCCCCAGATCACCAGCGTTGGCACCTGCTGCTGGCGAAAGAACGCCTGAAATTCCGGATAACGTTTCAGGTTACTGGCGTAATTGAGAAACAGGGCCTGCTGAATATCTTTGTTACCGGGGCGCTCCATCAGCAGGGTATCCAGGGTATAGGTTTCCGGGGCGATCTGCTGCGGATCGCTCACCCCATGCAGATACTGCCACTTCACCCCTTCCAGCGTCAGGATGGCGTCACGGATCACCTGACCATTTGCTTCGCTGGGATCGTCCCAGTAGGCGCGGACCGGCGCCCAGGCCTCTCCTAATCCCTCCAGATAGGCGTTACCGTTTTGTGATATCAGTCCGCTGACGCGATCGGGGTAAGCCAGTGCCAGTCGCAGACCGGCAGGTGCGCCATAGTCGAAAACATACATCGCATAACGTTCCAGCCCCAGTGCATCGACAAAGGCGGTCAGCGTCTGGCCCAGCGCGTCGAAGGTCCAGGAATAGTTGCGCTCAGCAGGCACTTCAGTGAAGCCAAAGCCCGGCATATCGGGTGCGATGAGATGAAATTTATCGGCCAGAAGCGGGATCAGATTGCGGAACTGATGTGAAGAGGTGGGAAAGCCATGCAACAGCAGCAGTACCGGCAGGGAAGGATCGCCCGCTTCGCGATAGAAAATATTGACGCCATCGGCCTGCTGGTAACGATACGAAATGGATTGATCACGCATGCTGAACTCCTGTAACTGGTTAAGTGGTATTTATGGGGTTACTAAGAGTCATTATGCAGCCAGAATGTAACCTGTCAAATCAATTTATAACGGTTACAATAAGGGCGGTGTAACTATTCAAATAATCCTTTGTCGGTTACAGTGGCATCAGCAGAGTTAACAAGGGAGGCAATATCATGGCGGAAACGCAATCACACACCGCCCAGGGACCGTGGTTTCTGGCCGATCATCCGGCGCTGGATTTCATCAATACCCTGGCCATCGTGGAAGGCCAGCCGCACGACTTCTGGCAAACCGATCAGGATGTTGAAGCCTGGCTACACCAGGCCGGACTGGCACCAGACGCCCCGGCTCCGCAGCATGAACCGGGTGCGCTGTTGGAAGCAGCGCGTCACTTACGTCAGATCATTCGTGATAACGTGCAGCAGCACAAAGCGGGAGAGGGCGTTGATATTCAGGCGCTGAACGCCTGGCTGGGTGAAGCGACCAGCCATCTGCAAATGACCGGGGAGCCGGGTGCCTTAAAAATCAGGCGGGTCTATGCGGGCCAGAGTGTGATGCAGCGGCTGGGACAGGTTGCGGAACAGACCGCGATGTTGCTGGCGCAGGAGGACTTCAGCAGAGTCCGTGGCTGTGAACATCCCGCCTGCACACTGTGGTTTTACGATCGCACCAAAGCGCATCGCCGTCGCTGGTGCAGCATGGCGCTGTGTGGCAATCGGGCGAAAGTGGCGCGTTTCAGGGCAGTTAAATCAGCTGGGTAAACAGATCGGATGGCAGATAAAAAAACACCCTGCAGAGCAGGGTGTCAGAACAGTTATTTCGCAGTGGTCGCTGATGGCTTGTGCCGCTTGCGCAGCTTGTCGATCAGGCGATGCGCTTCCGCTTTGGTCGCTACCGCAGGGGATGAACCGGTCAGCGGTTGACGGGCTGTTTCACGTACCGTCAGAATGGTGAGCAGGCCAATCACGCCCGCGCCCATCATGTAGTAAGCCGGCATCATATTGTTTTTAGTGGTATCCACCAGCCACGCGGTAATCAGCGGTGTCGTACCCCCAAACAGCGATACCGACAGGTTGAAGCCGATGGCCAGCGCACTGTAACGGATATCGGTAGTAAACAGCGCAGGCAGCGTCGAAGGCATAGTGCCGCTGAAGCAGGTGTGCAGTACACCCAGAATCATCAGGCCGCCAAATACCGCCCACATATTACCGGACCCGATCAGCATAAAGCTCGGGATGGCGAGCAGGATCAGACCCACCGCACCAAAGGCAATCACCGGACGACGACCGATGCGGTCAGTCCAGCGACCCCACAGCAGCGTCAGCGGCATCATCACGAACATCGCCACCATCACCAGCAGCAGGCCACTTAACTCTGGCAGACCCAGCACGCCGGTCAGATAGCTCGGCATGTACGAGGTCAGCATGTAGTTAGAGACGTTAAACAGCAGCACCAGACCGATACATTTCATCATCGGTGCGCGGTATTTGCTCAGCATCTGCATCAGCGTAAGACGCGGCTTGCTTTGCTCCAGTGCTTCCTGTTTTTCCATGTGCTGCTGGAAAGCCGGAGTCTCTTCCAGCTTCAGTCGCACATAGAGACCAAACAGGCCCAGCGGCGCGGCGATAAAGAACGGCACGCGCCAGCCCCAGGACATCATCGCCTCATTCGACATCACGGTGGTCATCACCGTGACCAGGCTGGCACCCAGCAGGTAACCGCCGATGGTGCCGAATTCCAGGAAGCTACCCATAAAGCCCCGGCGTTTATCGGTAGAGTACTCCGCGATAAAGGTCGCTGCGCCGCCATATTCACCACCGGTTGAGAAGCCCTGGATCAGACGTGCCACCAGCAGCAGAATCGGTGCCATGATGCCTATTGAAGAGTAAGCCGGGATCAGACCGATACAGAACGTACCAATCGACATCATGATCATCGTCATCGCCAGCACTTTCTGCCGTCCGATGCGGTCACCCAGCGGGCCAAATACCAGGCCGCCAATCGGACGGACCAGGAAGGCCGCGGCAAACGTACCAAAGGTGGCGATTAGCTGCACCGCGTTGTTGGCATCCGGGAAGAAGACTTTGCCGATGATCACGGCGAGATAGCTGTATACGCCAAAGTCGAACCATTCCATCGCATTACCTAACGCAGCTGCGCCAACTGCACGCTTCAGCATGTCGTTGTCTATTACGGTAATGTCGTCAACAGTCAGCTCTTTTGGCTTCCTGTTCCAGAAATGTTTCTTTGGGTGTTCAGACGATGAGTTTCTGGTGTCCATATTCTCCTCAGGTGCATCAATGAAGGAGTCTTATAGCTTTCGCAGCCGCAAACAATGTTCAGAAGAAACCGTGGAAATGAAAGCTATAAGAAGCCGAATAAGTTTTAAGTGAAGCGGCAGAAACCGCAGCCGGTAAACTCTAGACTACGATTGTAAGTTTTTGCAAGTTTTCAGCCGAAATAACTGCATTTACTGACAAACCCAGCATAGTGAACTTATTCACGCCTGCTTACGGGTCTGAACATTTGGTAATAACTTGCGGCTGGTGCTCTGGTTATATCTGGAACTGGTTTTCCCGGTGCTGATGCGCTACTTAAACAGTTTCAGTTCGTCGATGCGATCCAGCGCCTGCAGTAATTGCTCCGTCCCGGTTGTCAGGCTGATGCGAATATAATCACGACCCGCTGCGCCAAACCCGTTACCCGGTGCCACCAGCAGATGACACTGGGCCAGTAGCAGGGCGGCGAATTGCTCCCCGGTGAAACCAGCTGGCGCTGCCAGCCAGAGGAAAAAGGTGCCCTGACGGGCGCGTACCGGCCAGTGCATTGCTGCCAGCCTGGCTAAAATCACTCTGCGGCGCTGATGGTAATGCTCTGCCAGCAAGCTGAGTTGTTCAGCGGGCAGCGACAACGCGGTGATGGCGGCATCCTGCACCGCGCCATACACCGTGCTGTAGCTATGAGTATGAAGTTTTTTAAATGCTGCAATCATCGAGGCGTTTCCCACCGCAAATCCCACCCGCCAGCCTGCCATGAGTGCGCTTTTTGACAGCGTGTAGATTTCCACGCCCCAGGCTTTGCCATCGGGCTGTGCCAGCAGACTCAGCGGCTGTTCGCCCGACTCATTGCCCAGCGTGGCATAGGCGAAGTCATGAATCAGCGGAACATGATGCTGGCGGGCGAAGGCCAGCGCGTCGGCGAACAGCGCGGCTGTCGCCAGTGCGCCAGTGGGATTATGGGGATAATTGAGCAGCAGCAGACCGGCACGCGCCGCGATCTCGTCCGGCACCAGGGTGAAATCGGGCAGGAAAGCATTGCGCGCCTCCAGCGGAATGCCATAAAAATCGGCACCTGCCTGACGGGCCGCTGAGCGGTAGAGCGGATAGCAGGGATCGGTAGAGATCAACACCTGACCCGGATTAAGCAGGGCGCGGGGAAAACCGTTGACGCCAATGTGCGCGCCCTGGAACAGCGCCACTTCAGTTTCAGGATCGAGCGTGACGCCGTAGTGACGCTGGTAAAAGGCTGCGATAGCACGGCGCAGCGCGGGTTTGCCCCAGAACGAGGGATACTCATGGTTCTCCGGTTTCGCTGCCGCAGCCTGTAATGAAGCGATTACCGCGGGCGGCGTTGGCTGACGTGGACTGCCGGAAGAGAGATCGATCAGCGGTAACAGCGCATCATCCAGTTGTGCTGCCTGCTTTTCCAGCATGCTGAAGAGGTTCTCTTCGAGCCCTGCGACCATCTCTGAAGCTGCAAACTCCGCCATATCTCTCCCGCAATAAACAGTGTTAAGCGAGGAAGAATGACACAGCTGACATTAAAATCTTTAGCAGAAATAACGCTGTTCTTTGCAAGGATTCGAATATCCAGCATGTGACTATCGTTAGCATAAATAAGCCAAAGTCGGGGCTGGGTTTTGCCTGTTCCTCTCCGCGATGGCTGTGATTAAATCGATCGCTCTCACAATAATGAATCAGGCCAAACAATGCAGATCACATCCCGGGGAATTATTCTGGCGCTGACCACCGCCAGCCTTTTTATTTCTGCCGCTCAGGCAGCCGACCAGAAGAAAATACGGATTGGATTTAATCCAGGGCCTTATAAAGAGCAATTTGAAAAAGGCGTCGCGCCCTTATTAATCAGGCAGGGGTATACTCTGGAGTATAAAGATTTCAGTGATGGAATTCAGGTTAATGATGCTGTTCATCGCGGGACGATTGACGCCAATATCATGCAGCATCCTGTCTATCTTAAGTCGGTTAATGACCGGCTTGGCATTGATAACGTTGGGATTGTGCAGGTGCCGACCCCGCCAATGGGGCTCTACTCTGGGCGCGTGAAAACGCTGACTCAACCCGCGCCGGGCAGCACGGTCTCTGTGCCCAATCAGCCCTCAAATGAGTATCGGGCGGCGCTGTTACTCCAGAGCATCGGCTGGCTCAAAATCAGCCCCGATAGCGATGCTGCCACTTTTTCGCAGAAAAATATCACGGAAAACCCCTACAAAATCGTGCTTAAAGAGATGGATAACGCCCAGCAGGTGCGTGCACTCCCCGACGTTGACTATGGTGTCATTCAGGGCAACTTCGCGGTATCCAGTGGCATGAAACTCAATTCGGCACTGAAACTGGAAGCAGCAACCAGCCAGTTTATTAACGTGGTGACGGTAGCCGGTAAAAATAAGCAGGCTCAGTTTGCCCGTGACATTATTGCCGGCTACCACTCAGCAGAATTTAAAAGCTATATCACCGGTAATGCGCAGTATGCGGGCTATCTGCTGCCAGATTATTTCAAATGAGTCAGGTAGCCATTGCGTTTCGCCATGTCAGCAAAACGTTTGCGCGTAACGGTGCAGAAGTGCAGGCGCTGAAGGAGATTAATCTGCGCATCAACCAGGGTGACATCTTTGGCGTCATCGGCACCAGTGGAGCCGGAAAAAGTACGCTGCTGCGCCTGATTAATCACCTGGAGACCCCCACAACCGGCTCGGTTGAGGTGCAGGGTGAAGCGTTACAAGGGATCAGCAAAAAGCGCTTAATTCAGGTCAAAAAGCAGATTGGCATGATCTTCCAGCACTTCAATCTGCTCAATGCCAGAACGGTGTTTCACAACGTCGCCATCCCACTGATTTTACAGGGCCGGGATAAAGATTTTATCGCCACCCGCGTGGCGGAGCTGCTGGCGTTTGTTAACCTCAGCGACAAAGCCCACAGCTATCCGGATGAACTCTCCGGCGGTCAAAAACAGCGCGTCGGAATTGCCCGCGCGCTGGCAACCAATCCCGCGATTCTGTTGTGTGATGAGGCGACCTCCGCGCTGGATCCCCAGACCACGGTACAGATTCTGCTGCTGTTACAGGAGATTAATCAGCGTTACGGCATCACCATTGTCCTGATCACCCATGAGATGTCGGTGGTGCAGAAGATCTGCAACCGGATGGCGGTGATGGAGCAGGGCCGTATCGTTGAACAGGGCGATGTCCTGTCGCTGTTTGCTGAACCGCAACAGTCGGTGAGCGCCAGCTTTGTGCAGTCCGTCATCCACGATCGTCTGCCACAGCAGACCCTTGCGCTGTTAAGCCAGCATCCGGCTGTCGACGTGTTGCGGCTGGAGTTTGTCGGCAGCACGGCACAACAGCCGATCATCAATCGCCTGATCCGTGAACATGAGGTTGAAGTGAATATCCTGTTCGCCAGCATGACGGAAGTACAGCGTACCATTCTGGGTTTCATGATTGTGCAGATCAAAGGCGAGCCCGCAAGACGCGAGGCGGCCATCCAGTTTCTCATCGCGACCGGAGTGAAAATCAGTGATGTCAGAACTCTTTGAAACTGCCGTTACCGGCGATCAGTTCCTGACGGCGATGCAGGACACGCTGATTATGGTGGCGCTGTCGCTGGGCTTTGGTTCGCTGCTGGGCCTGCCGCTTGGCATTGTGCTGGTGATCTGTCGTCCGGGTGGGATACAGCCGAATCGACTGGTACATCAGTTGCTGAACCCGATCGTGAATATCATCCGTTCACTGCCGTTTATTATTCTGCTGATCACTATTCTGCCGCTGACGCGCCTGCTGGTGAACACCACCATCGGTACGGCGGGGGCCATTGTGCCACTGGTGATATTTATTGCGCCCTATATTTCGCGGCTGGTGGAGAATGCCCTGCTGGAGGTGGATGAGGGCATTCTGGAGTCAGCCAATGCGATGGGTGCCACCACGCTGCAGACCATCTGGTATTTCATGATACCGGAAGCCGCCTCGTCGCTGGTGTTAGCCCTGACCACCGCCACTATCGGCCTGCTGGGTGCGACGGCGATGGCGGGCACGGTGGGCGGCGGCGGCATTGGCGACCTCGCCATCACTTACGGCTATCAGCGCTTTGATGCCTTTGCCACGATTTCGACTGCGCTGGTGCTGATTGTCATTGTCCAGCTACTGCAAACCCTGGGTACGCGTCTCTCGCGCCGTATCCGACGCGAGTGAGCCATGAAAAAGAATGATTTAGCTGTTATGCACTGGGGCACGTATCACGTCACCACCGAAGGGGACACGCTGACGTCGGTCAGGCCGGTGGCGTGGGACCGTAATCCCTCTGCGATCGGGCAGTCGTTACCGGGCGCGGTGCAAAGCGAAACCCGGGTCAAAAATCCGGCCGTCAGGCTCGGTTATCTCCAGAACAGAAGCGCATCCCGCAACGGGCGCGGCAAAGAGCCGTTTGTGGAAGTGAGCTGGGATGTTGCGTTGCAACTGGTGGCGGAGGAGCTGGGGCGTGTCAAAACAGAGCACGGCAATCAGGCGATCTACGCCGGCTCTTACGGCTGGTCGAGTGCCGGACGTTTCCATCATGCCCAGAGCCAGCTTCATCGTTTCTTTAACCACTATGGCGGCTATATCGCCAGCACCAACACCTACAGCATTGCGGCCGGTGAACGCACGCTGCCGCACATCATCGGCAACCTCGATGAGTTACAACGTCACCATACCCATTGGCCGGTTCTGGCAGAGCATTGCGAACTGTTTGTGGCTATCGGGGGTTTGCCGCTGCGCAATGCGCAGGTCAATGGCGGCGGGGCTAATGACCATGCGCTTTCTCATTGGTTAACCACGCTACGGCAGAATGGCACCCGGTTTATCAACATCAGTCCGGTCAGAAACGATCTCGCTGGGGTGGCGGATGCGGAGTGGCTGGCGATACAGCCCGGCTCCGATACGGCGCTGTTACTGGCAATCGGGCAGGTGTTAATTACTGAATCTCTTTACGATGCGTCATTCACAAAACGTTACACGGTGGGCTTTGACCACTATGCCGCCTACCTGCTGGGTGAACGCGACGGGATAGCTAAAACGCCAGAATGGGCCGCTCCGCTGACCGGGCTGGCGGCCGCGGAAATCCGTGCGTTGGCACGGCAGATGGCGGCGCATAAAACGATGGTGAATATTGCGTGGTCAGTGCAGCGGGCGCGGCAGGGCGAGCAGGCTTTCTGGGCCACCGTTGCGACTAGCGCTCTGCTGGGTCAGATCGGCACGCCCGGCGGCGGGCTGGGCTTTGGTTACGCCTCAACCAATCTGGCCGGTGCCGCCCGGCGACAGTTTTCCGGGCCTCGTCTGCCCGCCGGTCATAATCCGGTTCAGGAGACGATTCCGGTGGCACGCATCGCCGACATGTTGCTCAATCCCGGAGGGCACTATGAGTTTGATGGGCAACAGCGGGTCTATCCCGACATCCGGCTGGTCTACTGGGCGGGCGGCAATGTCTTTCATCATCATCAGGATATCAACAAGCTGATACGCGCCTGGCAGCGGCCGGACACTGTAATTGTGCATGAGCAGTTCTGGACGGCGCAGGCAAAATTTGCCGACATCGTGCTGCCTGCGACCACGTCGCTGGAGCGTGAAGATATTGGCAGCGCCAGCAACGACGGTTTTATCATCGCCATGCCGCAGCATCTGCCGCCGTTTGCAGCTGCAAAATCGGATTACGCAATTTTTGCCGCTCTGTCGCAGCGGCTCGGTTTTGCTGACGCCTTTACGCAGGGACGGGATGAGCGCCAGTGGCTTCAGTCACTCTATGAAGATTCCCTGCCACGCGCGGCAGCGCAGGGCATCGAACTGCCGCCCTTTGAGGCGTTCTGGTCACAGGGAGTGGTGGAGTATCCCGCGCCAGAGACGCCGCAGATCCTGCTAAAAGCGTTTCGCGATAACCCGGAGTCAGCCCCGCTCAGCACGCCGTCGGGGAAAATCGAGCTTTTTTCTCAGCAGGTGGCCGATTTCGGGTATGACGAAGCGCCCGGATTTGCCTGCTGGTATGCGCCGGAATACCAGGCGCAACAGCAGGAAAAGCAGCAGTGGCCGTTGCATCTGCTCTCCAGCCAGCCACGGACCCGGTTGCATAGTCAGTACGATCATGGACGGGTCAGCCGGGCCACCAAAATTGCCGGGCGTGAGCCACTCTGGATGCATCCTGAAGATGCTGCTGCGCGCGGCATTGAGGAGAACAGCATCGTAAAAGTCTTTAACGGACGCGGCGCGCTGCTGGCGGGTGTGCATCTGACGCAGGATATCCTGCCGGGTGTCGTACAGATGTCGACCGGCGCCTGGTATGACCCGCTCGATCAGCAGGAGGGCCAGCCGCTGGATAAACACGGCAATCCCAATGTGCTGACCCAGGATAGCGGCAGTTCACGACTCGGCCAGGGGTGCAGTGCGCAGACCTGTTTTGTCGAGATTGCGCTTTATCAACAGCCTTTGCCTGAGATTACGGCATGGTTACCGCCGGCATTCGTGGCGTGGAGCGCAGAGTAATCTGCGGGTTTAAAGCCCGCGGCGTGGTGGGATATTCCCATCAGTCGCATATACATAGCAGGATTAGTTGGTAGTTAACGCATAAATGAAATGGCAGTGTAAAGCGATTCCATGCCAACAGAGTGTCAATCATGAGCGCGTTAACCACAGCAGAATTGCCGGTAATTGATTTCGCATTATTGTCAGGTAATCAACAGCAGCAGCAACAGGTCCTGGAAAAATTAAGCCAGGCCGCGCGTGATGTCGGTTTCTTCTATTTAATCAATCACGGCATCGACCGTGAATTATTAGATGAGGTTCAGCACGTCGCGCGGAAATTTTTTGCCCTGCCACAGGCGGATAAATCCGCAGTGGCGATGGCGAACTCGCCGCATTTTCGCGGCTATAACCTGGCGGGGGTTGAAATAACCCGCAGCCAGCCTGACTATCGCGAGCAGTTTGATATTGGTGCGGAACGGGAAGCGCTGCCCGTTACCGCCGATTCACCCACCTGGCAACGGATGCAGGGGCCGAATCAGTGGCCTGAAGCTTTACCTGAACTGCAAACGGTGGTCACCCGCTGGCAGCAGCAGATGACAGCGGTGGCGCTGGAGCTGCTGCGCGCCTTTGCCGGGGCACTGAATCTGCCGCGCAACGCCTTCGATAACCTCTATGGCGACTATCCCAACGAACATATCAAACTGATCCGTTATCCGGGCCGCACGGAGGGCGAATCACGCCAGGGTGTTGGCGCGCACAAAGATTCAGGCTTCCTGACGATGTTACTGCAGGACGATCAGCCGGGCTTACAGGTGGAAGTGACGCCGGACAACTGGATCGATGCCTCACCACTGCCGGGCGCGTTTGTGGTGAACATTGGCGAGCTGCTGGAGCTGGCGACCAACGGTTATCTGCGCGCGACGGTGCATCGTGTGGTGTCGCCACCGCAGAGCAGCGAACGCTTATCCATCGCCTTTTTCCTGGGCGCACAACTCGACGCCGTGGTGCCGATCTATCAACTGCCTCCTCAGCTGGCTGAACTGGCACAGGGACCGAGCAGCGATCCGCTTAATCCGCTGCTGCGCGAAGTGGGCTGGAACTACCTTAAAGGCCGGCTGCGTTCGCATCCGGAAGTTGCCCAGCGTTTCTACCCCGAACACAATACCCACTGATAACGATAAGGGATAAATGATGATGATTAAAAAGCGCTTTCTGGCCCTGGCCGGTCTTTCACTGCTGATTGCCCAGAGTTTACAGGCCGCGCCGCTGCGCGTAGCGGCCGATCCGCTGCCCCATGCTGAAATCCTGGAGTATGTCAAAACTCTGGATCCGAAACTGGATCTCAAAATTGTTGAGCTGAGCGGGGGCGTGAATGCCAATGAGCTGCTGGCCGCCGGGGATGTAGATGCCAACTACTTCCAGCATCTGCCTTACCTGAAAGATCAGGAGAAGGCGCTGGGGAAAACCTTTGCCGTGGCCGCCAGTGTTCACATCGAGCCGCTGGGTATCTATTCGCGGAAAGTGAAAAGTTTAGCGGCGCTACCTGAAGGGGCCAGCATTGCGGTACCGAACAATACCACTAACCTGAGCCGCGCACTCTGGCTGTTGCAGGACAAAGGGGTGAT
Source organism: Pantoea sp. EKM21T (assembly GCF_011800405.1). NCBI lineage: Bacteria > Pseudomonadati > Pseudomonadota > Gammaproteobacteria > Enterobacterales > Erwiniaceae > Pantoea > Pantoea sp. EKM21T. The sequence continues at coordinate 356,841 of NZ_JAALFV010000003.1, read as the reverse complement.
CAAACTCAACGCGCAGGGTGAAACGGGTTCGACGCTGGTGACGCCGAAAGATATCAGTGATAACCCGAAGAAAATTAAAATCGTTGAGATTGAGTCGCCGCAGCTGCCACGCTCGCTGGATGATGTGGATGCCGCAATTATCAACGGCAACTACGCGCTGGAAGCAGGTCTGACCCCGGCGAAAGATGCGCTGGGACTGGAGTCTGCAGCACATAATCCCTACGCCAACCTGCTGGTAACGACGCCAGAACTGGCGAAAGATCCCCGCGTGTTACAGCTGGCGAAAGATCTGCGCTCGCCGCAGGTAGCGGAGTTTATCCGTAAAAATTATCAGGGCTCAGTGATTCCGGTTGCGGACCAGCAGCATGATTAAACTCAGTCATCTCAGCAAACAGTATCCTGGCGCATCTGCGCCAGCGTTAGACGACATCTCACTCACCATCGAAGAAGGGACCATCTTTGGCATCCTCGGTCGGAGCGGAGCGGGAAAAAGTACATTATTGCGCTGCCTCAATCGGCTGGAGAGTCCCACCAGCGGCCTGATTGAAATTGACGGGCAGGATCTCGCTGCGATGAGCCTGGCGCAACTGCGTCAGCAGCGACAGCAGATGGGGATGATCTTCCAGCACTTCAATCTGCTGCATTCGCGCAACGTGCAGGACAACGTCGATCTGGCGCTGGAGATTGCCGGTGTGCCTGCGGCTGAACGCCGCGAGCGGGTCGCATCGCTGCTGAAACTGGTGGGGCTGGCCTCCTTTGCGGCGGCCTGGCCGTCGCAGCTCTCCGGTGGACAGAAACAGCGCGTCGGCATCGCCCGCGCGCTGGCCGCCCGACCCCGTTATCTGCTGTGCGATGAGGCGACCAGCGCGCTGGATCCCGAAACCACCACTTCGATTCTCGATCTGCTGGCCGATATTCAGCAGCAGCTCAATATCACCATTGTATTGATCACCCATGAAATGGCGGTGGTGAAGCGGATTTGTGACGGGGCGGCGCTGCTTGAGAATGGCCAGCTGGTTGAGAGCGGCAGCCTGAGCCAGATCATGGGACGTGAAGAGGGACGCCTGCGCAAAATGCTGCTGAAGGATGGCGAAGCAGACCGGGCGTTTATCGAAAAATATCAGCACGAGGCGTTAACCCGATGCGTAGCATGAGTAGTGAGCGGTTTCAGGAACTGCTGCTGAACGCCACTGGCGAAACACTGTATATGGTGTTGCTGGCGGCCCTTTTCACGGTCGCGATAGGGCTGCCGGTAGGCGTGCTGCTATTTTTGACCCGGCCAAAAGGCATTCTGCCCAATCGCGCGATTTCACTGCTGCTGAATACGCTGGTAAATACCGGACGCGCCTTGCCATTTGTGGTGCTGCTGATTGCGCTGATCCCCTTTACCCGTCTGCTGGTCGGCACCACGCTGGGCAGCACTGCCGCTATTGTGCCGATTACGCTGGGGGCATTTCCCTTTTTCGCCCGCATCGTGGAGAACGCGCTGGATGAGGTCGACCGCGGCCGTATAGAAGCGGTGGTATCAATGGGCGGTACCCTGTGGCATATCGTCAGCCGTGTGCTGCTGCCGGAAGCGCTTCCCGCGCTGGTGGCGGGCGTTACCCTGACGATTGTGATGTTGATTGGCTTCTCGGCGATGGCGGGTGTGGTTGGCGGTGGCGGGCTGGGCGATCTGGCGATTCGCTACGGTTATCAGCGCTTTGATAACCAAATCATGGCGGCCACCATTGTGGTGCTGCTGGCGCTTGTGATGCTGATTCAGAAACTCGGCGACCGGCTGGTACGCTCGCTGGCTTATCGTCGATAAGGAGCAACCATGTTTCGCGTGATGTCGCCGAAAGGCTATCTGCAACGGCCAGGGCTGCGGGCCGGGGTGGGAGAAATTATCCGGCCGCTTGCCTCGCATATTCACATCCTCACCTCGCCGCGGGCCTGGCAGGCGGTGAATCCTGACATGAGCATAAGTCTGGAACGGGCGGGGATCCGCTGGCAGCTCGACACCCTGACCGGTGAGTGTACCGATGCGGCGATTGCTGCCCTGCAACAGCAGGTGCAGACGCACGGCGCTACCCTGATTCTGGCCGTCGGCGGCGGGCGGGTGCTGGACTGCGCCAAAGCGGTCAACGACGCGCTGCCGGATATCCGGCTGGTTAACTTCGCCACGCTGGCCGCCACCTGTGCCGCCTGGTCTCCGCTGGCGATTATCTATGATGAGCGCGGCGGCCATCTGCGCAGCCAGCCGCTTAATGCCATGCCGGAGCGGATTCTGGTGGACAGCGAGGTTATCGCCCGCAGCGAGGTACGCTATCTGCGGGCCGGGATCGTGGATGCGCTGGCCAAATGGTTTGAATTTGAGCCTTATCAGCGACAGACGCCGCACCAGCTGGCGCTGGATCTTAAAGTCGCAGCCGCCTGGCAGGCGGTGACGGTGCTGAAACGCTGGGGAGACACGGCAGTGGCCGATAACATCAGGCAGCAGGTCACCCCGGCGCTGGAGAAAGTGATTGAAGCCAACATTGTGCTGGCGGGGCTGGCTAACAGTATTCAGGATGCGATGGCAACCCCCGGTTTTGCCCATATCATCCACGATCGCCTGACTCACCAGCCAGAGCTGCATAACTGGCTGCATGGTGAAAAGGTCGGCTTTAGCTTGCTGGTACAATCCTGGATTGAACAGCAGGGTAAGCAGGTGGAGCCTGAACTGCTGGCGCTGCTGCGCCGTTTCCACTCTCCCCTGACGCTGCCTGCGGCGATTAACGCGGACAGGGTAAGAGAGATTGCGCAGCAGATCCATTTCCCCTCCGCCAGCCTGGCGCACTTTCCCTTTACGTTCGATCACCCTCTGCTGGAGCAGGCCTTGCTGGCGACTTCTGCGTTTAAACAGTAAGTGCGGTCAGCGAATCGATCAACGGTCGCCGCTTGCTAACCTACCAATAGTAACTTACCTTTAGTAGCTTAATGGCTAATCAGGTAAGGTGACGACGATGAATGCATTAATAGTGACTTCCCATCCCAATCAGGACGCTCACACCCATCGCGTGGCGGACCAGCTGGCGCAGGGCATTATCGCGACAGGCCACCATACGGCTGAAAAGGCCGATCTGGCGGCAGAAGGGTTTGATCCACGTTTTACGCTCAGCGATCACAGACATTTCAACGGTCTGGCACCGACGCCGCCCGATGTGCTGGCAGAACAGCAGCGGCTGGATCGTGCCGATTCGCTGGTGCTGGTCTATCCGGTCTACTGGTGGTCATTTCCGGCACAGCTTAAAGGCTGGATAGACCGCGTCTTCATCGCGGGCTGGGCCTTTGATGAGCAGGATGGCCATATCGTAAAACGCCTCGGCCATCTTCCCGTGCATCTGGTTGCGATTGGCGCGGCTGACACCCGAACCTTTCTGCGGCGCGGCTATTTCGCCAGCATGCGGAATCAGATTGATCACGGCATCTTTGACTATTGCGGTGCGCCGGTGGTGACCAGTGAACTGTTGCTTAGCGGCGATGAAGGTTATCCTGAGTCACACTATCAGCTGGCGCATCAACTGGGCCAGCGTCTGTTCGCCCATCAGGAAAAGCATGACCGTTGAAAAAACACCCCGTAAGCGTCTGTCACGCGAAGCACGACGCAGGCAGTTGTCAGACGTCGCGTGGCAGATAATGCAAACCGAAGGCAGCGAGGCACTGACGCTGGCCAGAGTCGGCGACGCGGCGGGGGTCAGTAAACCGGTGGTTTATGACCACTTCACCACCCGTCATGGATTGCTGGCGGCATTGTATGACGATTTTGATCGCCGCCAGACCGAAAAGATGGAAGCGGCGATGAATGCCGCGCCGATGGTGATGCAACAAAAAGCGGAAGTGCTTGCGGCCTGTTATGTGGATTGTGTGATGACGGAAGGGCGTGAGATTCCGGAGTTGCTGTCAGCGCTCAGCACCTCACCGGAACTGGCTGCCGTCAAACGCCACTATCAGCTCGACTTTATCGCCCGCTGTCAGCGCTGGTTTGTCCCTCTGGCAGGCAGCAGCGGTATTCCGGAAGCAGGCATGTGGGGCTTGCTGGGGGGCGCGGATGCCATCGCAGGTGCGGTGGCACGCGGCGATGTCAGCAAACGGGAAGGAGAGCAGGCGATCACTGCCATGGTCGTGGCGCTGGTGGCAGGCAGCCGTGCGTCGGAATCGGATTAGCATAAAAAAGGCGGCCCGCAGGCCGCCGAATCCTTCAACCACAACAGGCGTTGTGTAAGTAGTGGCAACGTACAATGATGATCGTTTTAGCCTTTCACCCCGCCCGCGGTTAAACCGCTCACCAGCCAGCGCTGCGCCAGCAGGAAAACCAGGGTGATCGGAATCGCGGAGAGCACCGCCGCAGCGGCGAAATCGCCCCACAGATAGTTCTGCGGATTGAGGTACTGCTGCATCCCGACCGCCAGGGTGTAGCTGTTCACATCGCGCAGCAGCAGCGAGGCGACCGGCACTTCAGTCACCGCGGCGATAAACGCCAGAATAAACACCACCGCCAGAATCGGCACCGACAGCGGCAGCAGCACCAGCCGGAACGCCTGCCACGGCGTTGCGCCATCCAGCGCGGCCGCCTCTTCCAGTGACCCGTCGATAGTTTCGAAATAGCCTTTGATGGTCCAGACATGCAGCGCGATACCGCCCAGATAGGCGAAGATCACCCCACCGTGGGTATTCAGCCCGATAAAGGGCAGATACTGACCGAGACGATCAAACAGGGCATAGAGCGCCACCAGCGACAGCACCGCCGGGAACATCTGGAATATCAGCATTCCTTTCAGCAGGCTGGCACGGCCGGTAAAGCGCATACGGGCAAAGGCATAGGCGCAGGTAGTAGAGAGCGCCACGATGCCCAGCGCACTGATTGCCGCAATCTTGATCGAGTTCCATAACCAGAGCAGCACCGGGAAGGGCGGCGGTGTCACCCGGCCATCCGCATGTTCCACGCTGAAACCCAGCGCCAGACGCCAGTGCTCCCACGAGATCTGCTCCGGGATCAGGCTGCCGGTGGCGAAGTTCCCGGCACGCAGCGAAATCGCAATCACCATCAGCAGGGGAAAGAGAATCGCCGCGATAAATAACAGCAGCAGCAGATGCGTGGTGAACAGACGCAGCCGTTGCGATTTCGGTTGTACCATAGCCATAACAACTCCTCTGAGCCTGGTCCCTCAGGCTATTTTATTTGTCAGTCTGACCCCGGGCAGTGCTCACAATCCTCACCTCCCAGGTTCCGGTTGTTCCACGCTCTTCGCGTCCGGACTGCCTGCAACCATGACGCCTGTCGGGCCAGGCGCTTAGTCGAATTTCATCCGCGAGGCTTTCAGGTTAATCACCGCCAGCGCACCCACCAGCAGGAAGATCAGCGTGGCGATAGCGGCGGCCAGCCCAAAGTCCTGCCCGCCGCCGCCTTCAAAGGCGATACGCCAGGTGTAGTTCACCAGCAAATCGGTGTAACCGGCTGGCGTGGTGGTGCCGAGGCGATCCGGCCCGCCGTTGGTGAGTAACTGCACCAGCACAAAGTTATTAAAGTTAAAGGCAAAGCTGGCGATCATCAGCGGCATCAGTGGTTTCAGCAGCAGCGGCAAGGTAATCAGGAAGAAGTTCTGCAGCGGTCCTGCACCATCCATCGCCGAGGCTTCATAGAGATCGTCCGGAATCGCCTTCAGCAGGCCCATGCAGAGGATCATCATGTACGGGTAGCCGAGCCAGGTATTGACGATAATCAGCATGGTGCGCGCCAGCGTCGGGTCGCTGAACCAGGCCGGCTTCACGCCAAACAGCGCGCTGAGCATCACGTTGATTTCACCAAAGCTCTGGTTGAACAACCCCTTGAAAATCAGGATCGAGATAAACGCCGGCACGGCATAGGGCAGAATCAGCATTACCCGATAGACCGCTTTGCCGCGCAACGCCTCCCACTGCACCAGACACGCCAGCACCATCCCCACCGCGACGGTCAGCACCACCGTGATCAGCGAGAAGAGTAGCGTCCAGCCAAATATCGCCAGGAACGGCTTCTGAATCCCTTCGTCAGTAAACACCCGCACGAAGTTTTTCCAGCCGGTATTCACGGTAAAGCCGGGACTCAGGGTTTCGTTCGCCCAACTGCCGTCGGCGTTAATCGCCTGATAGAAACCGGTCTGCGGATTAGCGCGATAGCGCGCGTTGCTCTGCTGATTGATCAGCTCATCCTGCGCACCCACCCGATAGAGCGGCTGGGTGCCGGAGAACTGGCGCAGCGAACTCATCCGTAACTGACGACCATCCGGCATTTCCGCCCGGATCTGGCTCAGAGCCTGACGATGGGTCGTGATCGCTCTGAAGTTTGCCCGTTCACCTGACGGTGGTGCGGCAGGGGCCATTTTCAGTATCTGTTCAGCGCCAAACTGAAACGGCGGCGAAACATAGTCTTTGCCATCATTCAGCACCAGCTGCCAGCGATCGCCGGCCGGGAACAGAGAAAAACTGACTGCTTCACCCGACTGGAAGGTGCGGCCCAGCAAAACCTGCTGCGCCCGTTCAAAGGTGAGCTGGTTGCTGCTGCTGTAGTTGGTAAAGGCAATGGCAATCGTGCAGGCGAGAGGGAACAGCACAAACAGCGCCATTCCCGCCACGCCGGGATAGACATAACGCCACGCATAGGCGCGACGGTTAGCAAAAATCCACAGTCCGGTCGCACTGAGGATCAGCGTCAGCAACGCAAACAGATATTCGCCCTGCGCGTACATCAGCACCAGCAGATAGCCGACCAGCAGACAGCAGATCCCGATGAGAACGCTTTTCAACAGCACACTGCGCGTTTTCGGTTTTCCTGACATGATGCGGTTTTCCTTAACGGTCACTCAAGCCGGGTTGCCCCGGCTGCAAGGGGAGAATTACTTCTTCAGACGGGCCTGAGCATCTTTCAGTGCGGCGTCGACGCTCTGACGACCGCCCAGCGCGTTCAGGGTAGCGGTGCGCATCGCATACCAGAATGCCGCCATCTGCGGGATATTCGGCATGATGTCACCCTGACGGGCGTTGTTCATGGTGGCGGCAATACGCGAATCTTTTTCCAGCGTCTGCTGGAAAGATTTCAGCGCCACAGCACCCAGCGGCTTATCTTTGTTGACCGCATCCAGACCGGTGTCAGTCAGCAGATAATTCTCCAGGAACTCTTTTGCCAGCTCTTTGTTAGGACTGGCGGCGTTGATCCCGGCACTCAGCACGCCGACAAAAGCCTTCGACGGTTTACCGTTCAGGGTTGGCAATTCGGTGACGCCATAGTCGATGCCGCTTTTGTCGAGGTTGCCCCACGCCCACGGACCATTAATGGTCATGGCGGTTTCGCCCTTGTTAAAGGCGGCCTCAGCAATCGAATAATCGGTGTCCGCATTCAGGGTTTTGGCTTTAACCTGATCGACCAGGAACTGCATGCCCGCTTTAGCACCGGCGTTATCGACGCCGACATCCTTCACGTCATAATGTCCGTCGGTGAGCTTAAAGGCGTAAGCACCGCCTGCGGCCAGCAGCGGCCAGGTGAAGTAGGGCTCCTGCAGGTTAAACATGATGGCGCTTTTGCCTTTGGCGCGCAGTTGCTTGTCGAGACCGGCGATCTCTTCCCAGGTTTTTGGCGGGGTCGGCAGCAGCTTTTTGTTGTAGATCAGTGACAGCGACTCAACGGAGATCGGATAGCCAATCAGCTTGCCGTCAAAGCGCACCGCGTCCCAGGTGAACGGGAAAATCTTCTCGCGGAAGCTGGCATCCGGCGTGATCTCAGCCAGCAGGCCGGATTGCGCATAGCCGCCGAAACGGTCATGTGCCCAGAAGATAATATCCGGGCCATCGCCGGTCGCCGCGACCTGCGGATACTTCTCTTCCATTTTGTCAGGATGTTCGACCGTAACTTTGATGCCGGTCTCCTGCTCAAATTTCTTACCCACTTCGGCAAGGCCGTTGTAGCCCTTGTCACCGTTGATCCAGATGACCAGTTTACCTTCCTCAATTTTTGCCATCGCGCTGGCCGAAAAGAGCACGGCAGAGAGGGCAGAAAGGGCCAGAATTCTTGCTCCGGTTTTCATCGTCATAAATCCATCCTGTTAGCGGAAGTGGTGAATGCTTTACCGGCATCATTGTGCTTATCCGCCAGGGCTTCTCATCCTCCTCTGCTCTACGCCCCTCGGCCTGCCGCTGTGATCGCGCTGGCAAAAAGCCCTTTAAGCGGGCGCTTACGCGGCAAAAATTCCTGCGGGTCTGCGTGAGCGATCACAAAAAAGTGCGGCAGCGTGCGGGCCGCGGCGTCAGCCTGCGTTTCTCCTCCTCCCGCCTCCTCCCCCAGCGGAATGCATTGCGGTGGAGGATGTTACCGTCAGTTTCCTCTCGCATAGTGAGCCCCGGAACTCGTCTGCCGCTGGGCAGACACGACTATGCAGCTAAGAGGGAAGGGATCATGGCGAGCGTTGTGTTACGCAATGTCACGAAAGCCTGGGGCGATACGGTGGTGTCGAAAGATATCGATCTCACTATTCGTGAAGGGGAATTTGTTGTTTTCGTCGGCCCATCAGGCTGTGGCAAATCGACGCTGCTGCGCATGATTGCCGGACTGGAGACCATCACCAGCGGCGAGCTGTTAATCGGCGACCGGCGCATGAATGAAGTGCCGCCCGCCGAACGCGGCATCGGCATGGTGTTTCAGTCCTATGCGCTCTATCCCCATCTGTCGGTGGCGGAGAACATGTCTTTTGGCCTCAAACTGGCCGGGGTGAAAAAAGCGGAGATCCAGCAGCGGGTTAATCAGGTGGCGGAGATTCTGCAACTGGCGCATCTGCTCGATCGCCGTCCTAAAGCCCTCTCTGGCGGGCAGCGTCAGCGCGTGGCGATTGGCCGCACGCTGGTGGCGGAACCGCGCGTCTTCCTGCTGGATGAACCACTGTCGAACCTTGACGCCGCGCTGCGCGTTCAGATGCGGATTGAGATCTCCCGTCTGCATAAGCGCCTCAAACGCACCATGATTTACGTGACCCACGATCAGATCGAAGCGATGACGCTGGCCGACAAAATCGTGGTGCTGGACGCCGGACGCATTGCGCAGGTCGGTAAGCCGCTTGAGCTCTACCACTATCCCGCCAACCGTTTTGTCGCCGGGTTTATCGGCTCACCAAAAATGAATTTCCTGCCGGTCAAAGTGACCGCCACCGCCATCGATCAGGTTCAGGTGCGGCTGCCGAATCAGCAGCTGGTCTGGCTGCCGGTTGACAGCGCCGGTGTGCAGGTCGGCAGCAACATGTCACTGGGTATTCGCCCGGAACATCTGCTCTCCAGCGATATCGCCGACGTCACCCTGGAAGGGGAAGTGCAGGTGGTGGAACAGCTGGGGCATGAAACACAGATCCACATCGAGATTCCCGCTATCCGTCAGAACCTGGTTTACCGCCAGGAGGACGTCGTGCTGGTAAAAGAGGGCGCCATCCTCGGTATTGGCCTGCCGCCCGAGCGTTGTCACCTGTTCCGCGAGGACGGGAGCGCGTGCCGCAGGCTGTATCAGGAGCCGGGTGTATAGCCCTGCCAAAAACAATAAAAGCAATGACCTCAGGAGATAGAAAATGTTAACTCTGCGCAAACTTCCCATCGCCGTTGCCGTCGCGGTGGGAACCCTCTCCGCCCCGACGATGGCGGTTGATTTTACCGGTTACGCCCGTTCCGGCATTGGCTGGACCGGCAGCGGTGGTGAACAGCAATGCTTCCAGGCCACCGGCGCCCAAAGTAAATACCGTCTGGGCAACGAATGTGAAACTTACGCCGAACTGAAATTAGGCCAGGAAGTGTGGAAAGAGGGCGACAAAAGCTTCTATTTCGACACCAACGTGGCTTACTCCGTGGCACAGCAGAATGACTGGGAAGCCACATCGCCCGCCTTCCGTGAAGCCAACGTAAAAGGTAAAAACCTGATCGACGCGCTGCCAGGCTCTACCATCTGGGCCGGTAAGCGTTTCTATCAGCGTCATGACGTCCATATGATCGACTTCTACTACTGGGATATTTCCGGTCCGGGTGCCGGTCTGGAAGATGTCGATCTCGGCTTCGGTAAACTCTCTTTCGCCGCAACCCGTTCATCTGAAGCGGGCGGCTCTTACACCTTCTCCAGCGATCGTATCCGTGACTTCGCCACCAGTACTGCCAACGACGTGTTTGATGTGCGTCTGGCCGGTCTGGAAACCAACACCAACGGCGTGCTGGAGCTGGGTGTCGACTACGGTCGCGCTAATGCCCGTGACGACTACCGTCTGGAAGAGGGGGCTTCTAAAGATGGCTGGATGTTCACTGCTGAACATACCCAGAGCATGCTGAAGGGCTATAACAAATTCGTACTGCAGTATGCCACCGATGCGCTGACCTCTCAGGGCAAAGGCGTGCCGCAGGGCACCAGCCTCAATAACAATGGTGACATGTACCGCATCCTCGACCACGGTGCGATCTCGCTGGCCGAACGCTGGGATCTGATGTACGTCGCTATGTACCAGAACATCGATCTGGACAACAACCGCGGCACCGAGTGGTACACCGTGGGTGTGCGTCCGATGTACAAATGGACGCCGATTATGAGCACGTTGCTGGAACTGGGCTACGACAACGTCAAATCACAGCAGGCTAACGAGCGCAACGGCCAGTACAAAGTGACGCTGGCGCAGCAGTGGCAGGCGGGTGACAGCATCTGGTCACGTCCGGCTCTGCGTCTGTTCGCGACCTACGCCAAATGGGATGAAAAGTGGGGTTACAACAAAGATAACTCAGGCGATCTCACCACCTTCGCCTCTGCGGACACCAGCGGCAACGGCATCCTGACCAACAGCCGTGGTAAAGACGATGAAGTGACCTTCGGCGCGCAGATGGAAATCTGGTGGTAAGCCAGCACCTTTTCTGACAGGCGCGCCTGCGCCTGATGGATCTCTTTGGTCGCGGTGTGCCATTGCCTGGTTCACGCCGCGACCTGCAATAAGGTAGACATAATGAAAATGAAAAAACTGGCTGCACTCTGCCTGAGTGCGGCGTTACTGACAGGACACGCGCTTCCCGCCCTGGCGGATGTCAATCTGGTGCCGCAGGATCTCTCGTCCGCACCGGTCGTGGCACCCGAGACACTGCAACGCCTGAGCTGGCAACCGTTGGCTGCTTCTCAGATACAGACAACAAAACTCGCTAACAGCGGACAGACGCTGTATGCGCCACACATTGCCGGTCCGGTCGCGGCCTACAGTCTGCCCGCCAATATCGGCGAACTGACGCTGACGCTGAGCAGTGAAGTGGCGAACGGTCAGGTTTTCGCGCCGAACGTGCTGGTGCTGGATGAAAACCTGCGTCCTGCGGCCTGGTTTCCCAGCCGCTACTTTACCTATCAGAAGCCGGGCGTGATGGCGGCAGATCGACTGGAAGGGGTGATGAAATTAACCCCGGCGCTGGGTCAGCAAAAAATCTACCTGCTGGTGTTTACCACCGACAGCGATCTGACACAAACCACCACGCTGCTTGACCCGGCCAAGGCCTACGCGCAGGGCACCGGTCATGCGGTACCGGATATTCCCGATCCCGTCGCCCGCCACAGCCGGGAAGGGACAATCAAGCTGAAGATGCAGACCAGTTCCGGCTCATCCATTCTGGTCGGGCCGCTGTTTGGTTCATCCGGCCCGAGCGCGGTGACCGTCGGCAATACCGCACCTGCGGCAGCGTACAGCGCAGCACCGGCGCCTGCACCCGCCGCAGCGCCCGCGCCAAAAGCCCGTGCGGAACCGATCATGAGCGACACCGAGAGTTACTTTAACCAGAAGATCAGACAGGCAGTGAACAGCGGTAATATCGATAAGGCGCTGAAACTGCTGGATGAAGCCGAGCGGCTGGGTTCCACCTCTGCACGGCAGACCTTTATCAGTAGTGTTAAAGGCAAGGGGTGAAGCTGCCCCGACAATACTGATGTTGTTCCATCTGGTGCGCTGCGGCGCACCTTTTTTTGTTGCAGAGATCCTGATTGCATGATTTTTTTGCGTGGTTTTACGCATTGCGTAAGTCATGCTGTGGGCAATAGCGTTTGATGAATATAGGCTAACTAAGCTGTTTCAGGGATGACTTTTCTGGAGGCTATATGCGAAGTTACACGACAACACAGGCCCGAAAATATCTTGCTGAAATCATGGATATCGTGATGGCGGGTGAGCCTGTGATTATCACCCGCCGGGGCGGCTCTGCTGCTGTGCTTATCAGTCGCGAAGAGTTTGATGTCTGGCAGGAAATAAAACAGGGTGCCAATTTTTCAGTCGATACGGAAAAGCGTAATCAGAAACTTTTAATGAAGACTTAGTAACAAAACATTCGCTCTTATCGCGATCAATGCATTTGCATTGCCAATGCACTTGCATTACTGTTGCGCTATCTTGTTTTTTTCTAGTGAGAATCCGCAATGGGAACTCTGACTCATGCAAACATCTCTCTGCGTGCTTCATCAAAACTGACAGCGCGCAGCCAGACCACTATCCCTGCCGCAGTTCGTGATGCGATGAATCTGCAACCTGGTGAGAATATCGAATACGCTGTTCTGCCGGGCGGCAAAGTCCTTATTACCCGTCAGGAAACGGTGACTGATGATGATCCAGTGATGGCGAGCTTTCTGAGTTTTCTTGCTGCTGACATACGCAACACACCTGCAAATATTAAAACGCTGGATCGAGGATTATTAACTCGCATTACATCGTTGACCGAAGGTATGGACGTTGATTTGGATGCTCCACTCATGGACGATGAGTAATTAAGTATGGAAGACAGCACGGTTATAAATGGATGGCACGTTTATGTTCATCCCTGTTTTGAATCGCAGCTGATTGCGCTGACCAATGAAGTGGAGTTACTCAGGGCTAAATATCCTGAAAGTTACCAGCGAAAAGCGACGACTAAGCTTTTAGCCGCTGTGTTTAAAGTTATCAATAGTGAGATTTGCGCCGATCCACATCAGGCAAAGTTTCGCCAGGGCGATACGCTGGGAGAACAAAATAAGCATTGGTTCCGTACAAAGTTTTTGATGCAGTATCGTTTGTTCTTTAGATTCAGCGAGCAACATAAAACCATCATCCTTGCATGGATGAATGACGCTGAGACCAAACGTGCTTATGGCAGTAAGCGTGACGCCTATAAAGTATTTTCAGGAATGTTGCATAACGGCTATCCACCTGACGACTGGGCTTTGCTGTTAAAGCAATCTCAGGATTGGGCGAATACAAATTCTTAAGTTCATTAAATCCTGAACAGAATCCGGTGTGCTTTTTTCAGACGCTCGTGCTCAGGGTGATCTTATCACTGTTGAGAGGCGCTGATTACAGTAGCAGAGTGCGAGCCGTTGCCGGCCCGCACGCTGTAATAACTGAAAATTATATAAAACAGGCAGCGTCAGAGACGAGTGTGAGTCGCGCGTTAACCTTCAATCGCGCAGTAGTCGCTTCCGGCGTGCCGTCAGATCACGCAGCAGCGTGTCAGTGGCAGGATCGCTGAACAGCGTTTCCAGCGTGGCGCTGAGCTTGCGTCGCCAGTTCGGATATTCATCGCTGGTGCCCGGAATATTGACCGGCGCCGCCATATCCAGCCAGTCCTCCGGTTGCAGTCCCAGCAGGGCGCTGTGGCTATCAGCCAGATAGCGCTGCATCGCCCGGTTTAATGCCTTGCTCATGCCGGTGCGACGTGCATCGCGTCCGGCACGTTTCGGCAGGGCACCAACGCGATGCAGACTCTGCAGCAGCGCCTGCTTCGCCCGCAGCCGATCCTGATACAGCCCGGCCAGCACCACTTTGTCAGGATAGAGGCCGAGTTGTGCGCCGGTGGTCAAATCATCGCTCTGCCACCAGCCACGCAGCGTCGGAAGATCGTGCGTGGTGGCGACCGCCATTGCCTGCCGTGGCCATTCGGCGGGCGGACGAAAACTGTGGGCTGACTCCTGCTCAAAATAGAGCACCTTATAGGAGTAGACCCCGCCATCACGCAGCTTATCGACAATCGCTTCCGGCACCGTACCGAGATCTTCGCCAATTACCATGCAGCGATGACGCTGACTTTCCAGCGCCAGAATCGCCAGCAGATCGTCGATGGGATAGTGCACGTAGGCACCGTGCATCGCGCTATCACCGGCCGGAATCCACCACAGTCGCATTAGCGCCATCACATGGTCAATGCGCAGTGCGCCGCAGTGGCGCATGTTGGCGCGCAGCAGGGCGATCCACGGCTCCCAGGCGCGCTGACGCATCACCTGCGGATCCATGGGCGGCAATCCCCAGTCCTGGCCGCGCGGGCCGAGAATATCGGGCGGCGCACCGATGCTGGCCTCCATGCAGTAGAGATCGCGCTCGCTCCAGGTCTCTGCGCCACCCTGCGCAACACCCACCGCCAGATCGCGGTAAAGTCCAATCGGCATCTGCTGCTGCTGGCAGATGTCCCAGCAGTCGGCAAACTGCTTCGCGGCCAGCCACTGCAGCCAGAGCCAGAAGCGCACCTGATCGGCGTGCTGTTGCAGGAAGGCCTGCACGGCCGGACTGCCGGGATCCTGCAACGCCTCCGGCCACACCGGCCAGCCCCAGCGATCACTATCCTGTGCTATCTGATCGGCGTGCAGCGCATCAAACAGCGCCTGATGCTGAAGACTCTCGCCTCCTTCACGTATAAATCTATTAAACGCCTGCACCTCGGGATCGCTGGCGTCACGCTGAGTAAACTGCGGCCACGCCAGCCTCAGCGCGTCCATTTTCAGCCGGGTCACCGCCGCATAATCCACCCAATCTGCTGCGCGAGCCTGCTCCAGCGCCTGTTCTGTTTCCGGACGTTGCCACCAGGCCTGAGCGGCAGTGCTCTGCCGGAAATCAGCGACTGCGCCCACATCGATGTAGAGCACATTGAGCCAGCGCCGGGACGAGGGGCTGTAAGGGCTGGCACTCTCCGGGCTGGAGGGAAACAGCGCATGGATAGGGTTAAGACCGATAAACGCGCCGCCGCGTGCGGCCACCTCCGGCAGCATCCGGCGCAGATCGCCAAAGTCGCCGATTCCCCAGTTCTCCGCCGAGCGCAGGGTATAGAGCTGCACGCAGGCGCCCCATAATGACTCACCTGCCAGCAGGGCCGGGGGTTCATAACAGCGGGCCGGGGCAATTATTATCCGGCACGACCACTGCTGCGCACCCTGTTGCAGCGTCAGCTCATGATAGCCTTCAGGCAGCGGCGGCAGATGCAGCGGCTGAGAGGGCTGGCAGCGACCTGAGCTGATTTCACCCGCTTCACTGGTGAGATGCCAGTGGGCATCGTCAGCGAGCTGTGGCGACAGGCTCAGCAGATCGCCGCTGCGAAAAATCACCACCGGTGGCAGCGGCGTGCTCAGCGGATGGGAAGGCTGCATCACCGCCAGCAAACGCTGGCGGGTCAGGGTCGGGATCGCCTGTGGCTTGCCGTTAGCATTGATATACTCAGCGGCGATGCCCGCCCGGGAGAAATCGTCCATAACCGGATCTGTTTTCATGGCGTTCCTTAGCGTTTCGCTTGCCAGATGCGCTGCTGGTAATCGCGGATAGCGCGATCGGAGCTGAACATGCCACAGCGTGCGGTATTGAGGATGGTGGCACGTGTCCAGGCCTCCTGATCGCTCCACAGCGCTTCTACCTGCGCCTGTGCGTCAAGGTAGGGCTGGAAGTCAGCCAGTACCAGATAGGGATCACCGCCTTCCGGGCCGAGACTCTGCAACATCGCATCAAAGGCGTGGCAGTCGCCCTGGCTGAAGGTGCCATCTTCCAGCGCCAGTAAGACCTGATTGAGCTGCGAATCTTTCTTGCGCCACTGCGCCGGGGCATAACCGTCTGCTTTTAACGCCACCACCTGTTCCACGGTATGCCCGAAGATAAAGATGTTCTCGCTGCCAACCTGCTCAGCGATCTCGACGTTCGCTCCATCCAGTGTGCCGATGGTCAGTGCGCCGTTCAGCGCCAGTTTCATATTTCCGGTGCCGGACGCTTCTTTACCGGCGGTGGAGATCTGCTCAGAAAGGTCGGCGGCGGGAATCAGCCGCTCGGCGACGGAGACGTTGTAATCGGGAATAAACACGACTTTCAGACGGTCACCGATGCGGGGATCCTGATTGATCACCTCGGCCACTTTGTTGATGGCATAGATGATGTTTTTCGCCAGTGCATAGCCGGGCGCGGCTTTGGCACCAAACAGCACCACGCGCGGCGTCCGGTTTGCCTGCGGATCGGTGACCAGCGTCTGCCACAGCGCAATGATGTGCAGCAGGCTCAGATGCTGGCGTTTGTACTCATGCAGTCGTTTGATCTGTACGTCAAACAGCGCGGTGGGGTCAATCTCAATGCCGGTCCGCTGTTTTACCCAGTGCGCCAGCGCGACTTTGTTCTGCTGCTTGATGGCGCGATATTCCGCGCAGAAGGCGGCGTCATCCGCAAAGGCTTCCAGCCCCTGCAAGGCATCGAGATCGTTCAGCCAGGGTTTTTGCAATGTTCGGGTGATCAGGGCACTCAGTGCCGGGTTGCACTGATTGATCCAGCGGCGCGGCGTAATGCCGTTGGTCACGTTGTGGAATTTCTCCGGCCACATCTGGTGATATTCCGGGAAGAGATCCTGCACCACCAGTTTCGAGTGCAGCGCCGCCACACCGTTGACCGCGAACCCGCTGGTCACGCAGAGGTTTGCCATCCGCAGCTGGTTATTATGGACCAGCGCCAGTCTGGCCCACTTCGCTTCATCGTCCGGCCAGCGCGCGGTGACAGCCGTTTTTAGCTGCGCGTTCAGGGTATTGATGATCATCATATGGCGCGGCAGCAGGCTGCGCACCAGACGCACATCCCAGCACTCCAGCGCTTCCGGCATCAGGGTGTGATTGGTGTAGGCAAAAGTGTGCTGTGTGATCTGCCAGGCGCGATCCCAGCTCAGCTGATGCTCATCCAGCAGCAGACGCATCAGCTCCGGGATGGCCAGCGTCGGATGGGTGTCATTAAGCTGGATCACTTCATGATCGGCCAGGGTTTCGATGCTGCGTCCGGCCCGATGATGGCGACGCAGAATGTCAGCCAGCGCGCAGGCGCACTGAAAATATTGCTGCATCAGACGCAGTTTTTTACCGTTCTGATGATTGTCATTGGGGTAGAGCACTTTAGTCAGTTTTTCAGCATCAATACCCTGTTGTTCAGCGCGCAGAAAGTCGCCGTCGTTGAAGCGATCAAGGTTAAACGGCTGGGCATGTTTCGCCTGCCATAGACGCAGTGGCTGGCTGATACCATTCTGATAACCCACCACCGGCAGATCCCAGGCTTCGCCGAGCAGTTCAAACGCCGGTTGCCACTGTGGCTGACCCGCAACCGTCACCACTTTACCGCCCAGCCCGACCCGCACGTTAAGCGCGGCGTTGTGGTTAAACCACGGATAGCGGTCGCGCTGCCAGTCATCCGGACCTTCAATCTGCGCGCCCTGTTCGAAGCGCTGGCGGAACAGACCGTACTGATAGTTCAGACCGTAGCCCGTAGCGGGCTGACCCACATTCGCCATGGAATCCAGGAAACAGGCTGCCAGGCGACCCAGGCCGCCATTACCCAGCGCCGGATCTGTTTCGGTTTCCAGCACGTCAGTGAGTGAGATATCCCAGGCGGCCAGGGCCTCGTTGACCGCGTCATACCAGCCCAGGTTCAGCAGGTTGTTGCCGGTCAGGCGACCGATCAAAAACTCCATCGACAGATAGTTAACATGGCGCAGTTCTGTCGGGGCCGGGGGAGCAGGCTGCGCGGCCAGCATATCGGCCAGCGCACCGCTGAGTGCCTGCCACCACTGTGTCGTGGTCATCTCCTGCGCATCGCGCAGGCCAAAACGCTGCCACTGACGGGTCAGGGCAGCATTGAACTGAATCGGGTTGAAATCGGGCTGTGTCATGGTTGATGTCCTGTAAAACGGAAAATGGATCAATGTGGCGACAGTCTGCCCGCGCGGAAACCCTCGCTCATCCTCCTGCAAAGAATTAGCGGAGGAGGATGGGGAGGGTGGAGAGGATGAGGCTAATCCGAAATCGTTGAAGGAGTGTGATAGCACACGCTTTTGTAAAGATTAGTTAATGGGTTTGCTTGCATTCATCTGACGAAATGCTGAACCTGTGTAAGGAATAATTACGAAGCGTAAAATAATGATGCGCTCGACAAATGGAGAAACGCGCGCCCATGTTAATACCCGCTAAACTCAGCCGCCCGGTGCGTCTTGAAGGCACTGTGATTCGGGAGAGATTGCTGCAAAAGCTCACCGCTGCCGGTAACTATCGGCTGGTGCTGGTCACCAGTCCGGCGGGCTATGGTAAAACCACACTGGTGTCGCAGTGGGCGGCAGGGAAAAGCGATCTGGGGTGGGTTTCTTTAGATGAGGGCGATAATCAGCCGGAGCGCTTTGCCGATTACCTGATCGCTGCACTGCAACAGGCCACCCACGGTGGCTGTCCGCGCAGTGAACTGCTGGCGCAGAAGCGGCAGTATGTGAATCTCAATGCGCTGTTTTCTCAGCTCTTTATCGAGCTGGTGGAGTGGCAGCAGCCGCTGTGGCTGATCGTTGATGACTACCATCTGATCACCAATCCGGTGATCCACGACGCGATGCGCTTTTTCCTGCGCCATCAGCCTGAAAATCTGACGCTGATTTTGATGTCACGTAACCTGCCGCAACTCGGTATCGCCAACCTGCGGGTGCGTGAGCAACTGATTGAGCTGGGCAGCCAGCAGCTGGCTTTTACCCACCAGGAGGCGCGACAGTTTTTTGACTGCCGACTGGCGGCCCCGCTGGAAAGCGAAGAGAGCAGCCGACTCTGTGATGATGTAGCGGGCTGGGCCACTGCGCTGCAACTGATCGTACTGTCGGCGCGACAGGGTGCCAGTTCGGCTCAGCATTCCGCCCGGCGTCTCTCTGGCATTAATGCCAGCCACCTCTCCGATTATCTGGTTGAGGAAGTTCTGGATAACGTCGATCTGCCTACCCGTCATTTCTTACTGAAAACCGCGCTGCTGCGTTCAATGAACGATGAACTGATCGCCTGTGTCACCCGCGAAGAGAACGGCCAGATGCGGCTGGAAGAGATTGAGCGTCAGGGTCTGTTTCTGCAGCGCATGGACGATTCAGGCTGCTGGTTCAGCTACCATCCGCTGTTTGGTAACTTCCTGCGTCAGCGCTGCCAGTGGGAACTGGCGGCGGAACTGCCCGCGCTGCATCGGGCTGCGGCAGAGAGCTGGATGGCGCAGGGTTTTCCCGGCGAGGCGATTCATCATGCGCTCGCCTCTGGCGACGCCACCATGCTGCGGGACGTGCTGCTGAAGCACGCGTGGACGCTGTTTAATCAGAGCGAGTTGCCGCTGCTGGAGAACTCCCTGAAAGCACTGCCGTGGGAGATGATGCTGGAAAATCCAATGCTGGTACTGCTGCAGGCGTGGCTGATGCAGAGTCAGCATCGCTTCTCCGAAGTCGACAGTCTGCTGGCGCGTTTTGAACAGGCCAGCCGCTGCGAGATCGACGCAGCACTGCGCGGTGAATTTAATGCATTGCGCGCCCAGGTGGCGATTAACGATGGCAATACCGATGAAGCGGAGCGGCTGGCGAAAGTGGCGCTCGATACTCTGCCAGCGAGCCGTCACTACAGCCGCATTGTGGCAACCTCGGTACATGGCGAAGTGATGCACTGCAAAGGCGAGCTGGATGATTCACTCAAACTGATGCGGCAGACCGAACAGATGGCGCGGCGCGATGAAGTGTGGCACTACGCCCTCTGGAGCCTGATTCAGCAGAGCGAGATTCTGTTTGCTCAGGGCTTTTTGCAGGCAGCCTATGAGATCCAGAGCCGCGCCTTTGTGCTGGTCGACGAGCAGCACCTGGCGCAGTTCCCGCTGCATGAGTTTCTGCTGCGCATTCGCGCTCAGTTGCTGTGGGCCTGGGGACGGCTGGAAGAGGCGGAGCAGGCGGCCCGGGAAGGCATCAAAGTACTGAACGGTTTCCAGCCGCAGCAGCAGATTCAGTGTCTGGGTTTGCTGGTGCAGTGCTCACTGGCACGTGGCAATCTGGATAACGCCCGCAGCTACCTGAACCGGCTGGAAAACCTGCTGAACAATGGCAACTGGCACAGCGACTGGATAGCCAATGCCGACAAAGTCCGGGTCATTTACTGGCAATTGACCGGCGACAGCCAGAACGCCCGCGACTGGATGCGGCAGACGCCTAAACCTGCCTTCGCCAATAACCATTTTCTGCAGGGACAATGGCGGAACATCGCCCGCGCGCAGATCCTGCTGGGTGATGTCAGCCAGGCGGAAGTGGTGCTGGAGGAGCTGAATGAGAATGCCCGTGCCCTGCGCCTGATGAGCGATTTAAACCGCAATCTGTTGCTGCTGAATCAGATCTACTGGCAGACCGACCGCAAAGCGGAGGCGCAGCGTGTCCTGATAGAGGCGCTGAAACTGGCGCGCAGCACCGGTTTTATCAGCCATTTTGTGATTGAAGGCGAGATGATGGCGCAGCAGTTGCGGCAATTGATCCAGCTGAATACCCTGAATGAGCTGGACAGCCACCGCGCCCGGCGAATCCTGCTGGAGATCAATAAATATCACCGTCACAAGTTCGCCCATTTCGATGAAGGCTTTGTCAGCCGGTTGCTTAACCATCCTGACGTGCCGGAGCTGATCCGAACCAGTCCGCTGACGCAGCGTGAATGGCAGGTGCTGGGATTGATCTATTCTGGCTACAGCAACGATCAAATCGCCGGTGAGCTGGCGGTGGCCTCCACCACCATCAAAACCCACATCCGTAATCTCTATCAGAAGCTGGGCGTCACCCATCGCAGCGAAGCGATGAATCAGGTGCAGTCGCTGCTGAAAATGATGGGCTATGTCTGACGACAGGCGTTTACAGGGGCGGGCTTCAGCCCGCTCTGCCGCATGTCAGCACACCATCGAAACAGGCGGTCTTTATCAATGGGAAGCGGGGCAGTTACTTTACTGCGCAACATGCAGCTCTGATTTGCCGGATTTCGGGCCCTGATTTCTTCCAGCCGGTGCATAAATATCGCATGCATCTGCGCGTTACGGGTTTCACCTTTATTCAGCCCCGCGAGGTCCCGCCTGCAGCAGTTAGGGTAGTGCTTCCTGAAATTACGGATTTCTGAGGTTCAGGAAAATTAATTCTGAGTGGTTAAACAGTGTCCCCTTACCATACCTCTTAAAAGTCAGATGAATTATAGAAAATGATATATGCTTTTGCTTTTTTTTGAGTTCAGGATTGTCATTCCCTGCTTATGAAAAAAGTGCCTTAATAAAAATGCAATATGTATTATTTCATGAAAAGAGTAAATTGTTAGCAGGGTAATTATTAGCCTTTAATGTCATTAGCTATTAACTAGTTAGTTAAAAAATAGCATCCCCGAAAATTTTTTTTAAAATTAAACGAAAACATTCTAAAACAACGAAAAACGTTTCATTACACTCCATAGTTTTTATTTTTTAGATAATTTACTTTTAATGAAATAGCTCATTAGCTATGGGGTGGGCCAGCGATTATCTCATGTATTTATTATCTTTAAGGATGGATTATGAGACATAAAAAATTAACGCTTGCTTTGGCTGTTTTTGTTCTCTCTGCGGCGCGACTTGCAGTCGCTGCACCGTTACATAACCAACCGTTTACGAATCACTCCCCACAGACCTTCTTACTTGTCGGCGATGCTAATGGAGGTGACGGCGGCAACGGGGGTTCTGGTTCTAATTCTCCTGGTGGCCCTGGCGGCGATGGAGGAAATAACAGCGCCAGCGGTAACGGGAATGGCAGCGGTAATGATAACGGCACTGGCAACGGCTCCGCTAACGGTAATGGTTCCGGAGACGGTGACGGCGGCGGTGATGGTGGTGATAGCGGTGGCGATGGTGGTGGTGGTGATGGCGGCGGTGCGTAATCAGGCTGCAGAATCTAACTAAAAATGGTCGCCTCATGAAGGCGGCCATTAATTAAAGGATGAAACTTCTATGTCAAAGCTACACAACACGCTGATTTTTTTTCCACTATCTGCAGGGCTGCTCCTTTCCCTGCCGGTATTCAGTCAGACACTCCCGCAGGACACTATTCAGCTGTCTGCCTGTGAGAGCCTGAACGGACAAGATGGGAACGGCAGTTCGCCTGATGGAGAAAGTGGTAAAGACGGCGTGCCCGGTACAGGCTGTCTGAACGGAGGTAACGGCGGTAACGGTTCTGCTACAGGTGGTAACGGCGGAAATGGGGGAAATGGGGCAGGCGCCGCGACTGAACCTTACCATAAACACCACAAACATCATAAAAATGGACAGGGTAGCGCCAATGGTGGCAACGGGGGTGATGGTGGTTCAACTGACAATGCGCCCGGAGGTGCTGGCGGTGATGGAGGTAACAATGACCAGTCAGAACATCTGTAAACGATACCGTACCCTACTAAGGTGCTCCACTCTGATACTGGTGATTTTTACACACTACGGTTATGCCTCTCCGGCCTCCCCGATTCCTTTTCCTGATTCCTTATCACTGATTTCTGATGGTGGAAACGGCGGGGACGGTGGTCCGGGCGAAAACGGAGGGGATGGCGGTAACGGCGGTAATGCTGGTACAGGCTCCAACTCAAATGGCGGAGATGGCGGAAATGGCGGCACTAACGGAGCCGATGGAGGGGATGGTGGCAACGGAGGAAGCGGGAACAACTCATCCGGTGGTGATGGTGGTGATGGTGGTGATGGTGGTGATGACGGTGATAGCGGTGATAGCGGCGGCGGCATATAAGTCATAGCGCAGAGGATGATATGAAAAACCTTCTCATGAAAGCTGTATATCTCATTATTCTCACCTCAGCATTACTGAGACCTTTCATGGTCGTACTCACGGTAACCTCTTCTCTGGCGGCCGGAATATTCAGCACTGCGGCATGGGCAGACGGCGACGGTGGCGACGGTGGTGACGGTGGCGGTGACGGAAACGGGGGAGACGGAGGGAATGCTGGTTCTGGCAGCAACGGAAATGGCGGCGACGGCGGTAATGGTGGTGAAAACGGAGGAAATGGAGGGAACGGCGGTAATGGTGACGGATCAGGTAATGGCGGAAACGGAGGCGATGCGGGTCCTGGCGGCGTCGGCGGGCAGGGTGGCAGTGGCGGGAATGAGGGAGGACATGATGGTTCTCCCGGGATGAGTGGAGCTAAATAGTTATCCCTATGCCGTTAACGTGGTTTGCCGGAGGTTGATGACCCCGGCGACCTCATAAACACAGACTAAGCAGACAGCAAGGCAATGCGGAGACACCGGGTTGCCAGGCCTGAACTGCAAAGCCGGTGAAGTCATATCAGTCGTTTTTACCGGCACCAGTAAATCCCGATCTTCCTTAAAAGATATCGCATAGTGTCAGCCTGAGTGATGGCAGCTTATCCGGCACCACCCAACCATCCAGTTCCCGCCCGGCCTCTGCCGACTCCTGTGACATAACCCCAGCCTCTTCTGCAGGGGAACGGGTTGAATCGCGGCATGCTGGTCACGGATGTTATGTTGCATTAGATCTGAAAGCCGTTCTTATCAGGCCAGGATATTAAGGATCGCAACATAAAAAGAAGATACATGTGGTGAGTGTCCGCTATGAGCAAGGAGCGGACGTTCCGTTCTTAATGACTGACTGTTACCATTGCATCCAACATAGCACCCGGCTCATCCAACCTTACCCACAACAAAAATTAATATCCATAAATCAGCTCTATACACGTATGACATCACCAACTCCTCAAGTCACAAAATATTTTGCCGATAACGATTTTTTAACGATCCAAAGTCCTGGAAGACAGATATGAATAAATTTGTTTATTGTATGATTGCTTTGTTTTTTTCCGGTTTATGTTCCGCAGCTGAAGATTTAGGCTTGGGGACATATTTATGTGATGTCCGGATAACCAGCTCTCATACAGAGACGCAGCTTTTGCCAAAAGCTGCTGTCGTTGAAGACAATGGAAGTAACTACAAAGTGAAAATGCTGGGTAATGAGGTAGCATCCCCAGCGCTTGAAAGTGTCATGGGTGGTATTAAACAGCAGGCTACTGTTAACGGAATAACCTTCGTAAGACGTCCTAATTACGATGATCGTTTTATCATCGAAAATGCGCATTCCGGCTTCTTTTATAAAATGAGAAACTGCAAAAAAAACTAATATTTTTTCCGCTGATGCTTTAAGCATTAGTATAGGATGGCTTTTAAATTAATTGTGTTTTAAAAGTCCCTGTTTACTATATTATCTTGATTGTGAACCTCATATCTTTGCAGCCATGTTATGATTAAAATGCTTCGACAAATTGCTGTCACCTATTCGGCCGATGAGCAATTTAAACTGCTATCATGTCCGTATGCCTTCCAGTTTAACGTTCAAGCTGTATTACCTTTGTATTAATTTCTGGCAACTGCAATGAGGCGGGCCAGACTAAGTTCAGATTTATGTCCGCTATGAGTGAGGAGCAGCCATGACCCCAGGGATGGTTTAAATAAGTGATATCCCTTTACCCGTTTTGAGCTGATGCTTTTCTTAGCAGGATGCTTTATGTTGGTCACACTCATCCTGCAGGGTATAACCATGATAAAAGTAGAAAAATCAGATCCATTCTCTTCAGAATCCCATCGTTTAATCGAAATGCTATCAGCAGAACTTGCCGCTATTACTGGTGATAACGGCAAAAGCAATTTCACCACCCAAGCAATGGGTGATGACAAAGCTTTATGGGCATTAGCAAAGAATTCTCAAGGCAAAGCTGTGGGATGCGGTGCTATACGGCCATTTACCCAAAATATAGCCGAGCTTAAAAGAATGTTTTCAGACCGAAGTGAGTCAGGGATTGGTGGTGCTTTACTCACTTTCCTTGAAAAATCAGCAAAAGAGATGGGATATATCGAAGTTAGGCTGGAAACCCGCCACATCAACTATCGTGCTGTAAATTTCTACATGAAAAATGGTTATGTCCCTATTGAGAATTACGGCCCATATATAGGCAGGACAGAAGCTATCTGTTTCTCAAAGGCATTGCGCTGACTATATTAATTGGAACTGACGTCTGCTCCTGTCACAAAGTGGACTGTCATCGGGCTGATGACCGCTATATGCCAGTAGCGGACACTGTTTTTAATGTGATTCATTTTGTTCTGCACTTCCTGGAGCACAAAGGAAGTCAAACTACGTAGCGATTATTGCTAGCCCCGCTAAGGATAAAACCCATTAGCTAAGCAAACGAACCGCGCCTGGAGACTTACCCGTTACACGCTTAAAAGCCCGGCTGAAAGCAGCCTGAGAGGAGTATCCCAACCGTTGCGATGCGGTGTCGACGGTGATGTTTTCTGACGACAGCCAGCGGACAGCGAGATGCATCTTTACTTCTGTTGCATACCGTAGCGGTGGGACGCCGATGGTGGTCTGAAACCTTTCGGCGAATGCGGAGCGGGATATATGCGATTCGGCAGCGAGTTCTGCCACGCTCCAGTCACGGCCCGGTTCGCGATGAATCGCCAGGATGGCCTGAGCCAGACGCGGATCGCGCAGTGCTGCAGCCAGGCCAGGGCTATTGCCGCAACCATCTTCCACCCATCCTCTGATAAACATCGCTCCAGCCACATCGGCAAGCCTGGCGAGAATACCTGCATAGCCCACGCGTCCGGAGCATATCTCACGCTTCATCGCATCAAGTATATGCATGAGTCCCGGCCACTGAATCCCCTTTGCATCGGCATGCATAATTTCAGGCAGCACATCCGCCAGCCGCTGCATGCTTCCCAGATCGATTTTCATGCAACCAAAAAACAGCACAGCGCCTGGCGTTTCCTGAGTACTCGGGCAGGTATCAATGCCACTCACTTTTTCATCCAGTGGTGCCGTTTCAATATTGTCGATATCCAGCACGTCGGCGGCTGTTGCCGACAAAAGCTGATGCCGTTCGCCGTGGGGAAGAAATACAGCCTCTCCGGCTGAAAGCGTAAGAACTTCGCCGTTTGCACTATGGAGCACCATCTCCCCCACAGCGACGTAGTGCAGATAAGCATGACCGGGCCTGCTTGCGAAGTTCAGGCCAAACGTATCTCCCGTCTGGATACGCTGATATCGCACGCCGTATAGCCGCAGGCCGGAAAGCAGCTCGCTGATGAGTTCTGATGACAGAGCGAAGGATGAAGTCATATGCCTTTCCGGGTTTTGGGTAAAAAAGTGAGGGTTTTAGAGCATAGATCATCCAGCTGCGCCTGAATAGACTTCTTCTCCTGAAACGACTTTCCAGGAGACTTAGAAATGACGGATGAAACTTCTATCAGGGTTCACAAAGAAAGAGTGCAAAGAGATGAGAAAATCCAGCCAGCCTGGCTTGCGGTTTTTTCTTTAACCATGGGTGTTTTTGGCCTGCTCACCGCAGAGTACCTGCCTGCCAGCTTATTAACGCCTATTGCCCGGGATTTGGGTGTGTCAGAGTCTCTTGCAGGACAGGCCGTAACAGTGACGGCGGTGATTGCGTTATTTGCCGGATTACTGATACCGCGATTAACGCGTGCGCTGGACCGGCGCATCGTGTTGTTGAGCTTTACTGCCCTTATGATCTTCTCAAATCTGCTCGTGGCGCTCTCTTCAGGTATTGTCATGCTGCTGGCAATGCGCATCCTGCTGGGTATCGCGTTGGGTGGATTCTGGAGTATGGCAGCGGCGGTTGCGATGAGGCTAGTGCCGGAGAGGCTGGTACCGCGGGCGCTGTCGATCATTTTTAGTGGAATCGCGGTAGGTACTGTTGTTGCCGTACCGCTGGGAAGTTATCTGGGCGAGATGTCTGGCTGGCGTAGCGCGTTTATTGCCGCTGCTGCGGTTGGCGCACTCTCTTTCATTTTTCAGTGGCTGACGCTGCCCGGAATGCCGCCGGTAGTCAGGACCAGGACGGCATCCGTATTTTCTCTGCTCCAGAGGCCGGGCGTGAGCGTGGGCATGCTGGGGTGCGTGCTTGCACACACCGGCCAGTATGCGCTGTTTACCTATATACGGCCTGCGCTGGAAGGACTCGCACACATAGATGCAAAAGGGCTGGCGTTAATACTTCTGGTGTTTGGCGTTGCTAACTTTATCGGGACACTGTCGGCAGGGTGGCTGATGGAACGCAGCCTGCGTTTTACGCTGATTATTATGCCTGCTCTGGTGGGAGCTGCGGCACTGGGTATGATCACTCTGCCGTTATCAATCGCCGGGCTTACGGCGCTGGTCATGCTGTGGGGGCTGGCATTTGGTGGCATACCGGTGGCATGGTCAGGTTGGGTCGCCCGGACTCTTCCCGATGAGGCCGAGAGCGCAGGGGGTATGGTGGTCGCCGCCGTTCAATCCTCCATTGCCGCGGGTGCAGCAATAGGTGGTCTGATATATGGCCTCAACGGGGTGACGGGGGTATTCATTACAGCTGCCTGTATCATGCTTACTGCCGCGCTGGTTATTGCATTCCGGGTCAGGGTCTCGCCATCAGCTGAAGGAACGCAAAGCATATAATTTCAGTGGCATTTTAATATGTTGGGACACCTCAATCGAACAGCTTAACATCCCCGGACCGCACAGCGTTCCGGGCCTGCTGGCTGAGTCTGTTGGCAAAGGGGCGGGTTAACTGCTGAAGCTGGTTAAATGCGTTTTGAGCGAGGAGCGGAGCTTAGCAATAATCAGTAAGTGCCGTTTACTCGCTATTCTGAAATATCACCATTCTCAGTGGTGATTCAAACGTGCAGAGAAAACATTCCTTAACAGAGACGCTTGAAAAACAGTTTCCAGGTGATATCTTCAACACATAACTACCTCATCAGGAAGACAGTGTGATTACTCTCAGGAATATGAATGAAGAAGAATTCGTAAATTATCGTTCTCTTTTCATCCATGAATATTCGCAGGATCTGCAAAACAATCGCGGATATCTTTCCGAAAAAGCACGAATCAAAGCCATAGAATCTATTGATACAGTGTTAACAAAGGGAGTTGTGACCCCGGCTAATCAGCTGTGGTGTATCCAACAGCCTGATGAACCAGAGGACGTTATTGGCATCCTCTGGCTGTCGATCACCGGGTCATCAGCCTGGATAAGTGATTTCTACATTTATCCTGACTGGCGCGGCCGTGGATTCGGTGGTCTGGCCTTATGCGAAATGAAAAGATTGCTAAAAATAATGAACATCGATGAAGTCGGACTTAGGGTAGCTCCGAATAATGCCTCAGCCAAAGCACTGTATCAGAAGAATGGCTTTCATATTACCGGCATCAATATGTCTCAAAATTTAAAATAAATAATTTAATAAAGCGTTCTTACCAGTAGCCAAAGAGAATATCTTTTTTAAAGACCCCGCCGTGCAGCGCCTCATAATACACATTTGAGGAAATATTTTTTACGACACACTGCATTATTCTCCATAACCCGCTGAGAAAAGAACGGCCTCTTAATCACAACGGGTTTAACCGTTACCTCATGGGTGATTTTGACTAAGTTTGTCCCGTGAAAAGAATCAGCTTTGTAAGGGGCCGCTCCTGGCATAGAGCAGTCTGACATCGGATAATGCGCGCTATGAGCGAAAAGCGGATGCGATGAAATGAACGCTTACGACCTTATTCGATCAGGATTTTTCACACATCTCTGGCCAGCGTATTGCCTGCAGCACAGCCCTGCCTCTGCCGACCCAGGGTGATCCAGACCATTAGCGCGCAAATCAGCGTGACAGCAGCCAGAACTCTAAAAAGAAACGTATACGCAGTGTCATAACTGTCCTGAAGCAATAATCGTGAAATACCGGGTAACATCGCAGCGGCCTGCTCAGTACTGCCGCCACCCAGCCATGCGGCAGCCTGGTGAATGACCTCTGGCGCATACCCGTGAACGGTGTTTTTCAGATTCAAATCATTCATTTCTGTTAAA
Source organism: Pantoea sp. EKM21T (assembly GCF_011800405.1). NCBI lineage: Bacteria > Pseudomonadati > Pseudomonadota > Gammaproteobacteria > Enterobacterales > Erwiniaceae > Pantoea > Pantoea sp. EKM21T. Next base: position 327,863 of record NZ_JAALFV010000003.1, on the reverse strand, counting down.
AATGCTGACGCCATCGCCAGAGCGATCCCTTCTCCGGCAACGCGAACGGTATTAAAGAGGCCTGCGGCCATGCCCGCTTTCTCCACAGATACAGCTGAAAGTGCCAGACCATCCATCAGTCCCCATGGAAGCGCAGCGCCGGTACCCGTCATAATCAGTGAAAGCACAAGAAAATTACTGCTGTTACGCGGTAGTGCGTATCCGAGGAAAAGCAGCCCGACTGATGCAATAATAAGTCCTGCAGCTGAAACGGTTCCTGGAGAAAACCACCTTGTCAGCAGTGCGGCAATGGAAGGGAAAACCAGCATTGGAGACGTCAGCGCCATAAGATAAAAAGCGCTCCGGGACTCACTCATCCCGTCACCGCCCATAAAATGCAGCGGAATAATAATCAGCAGCACAACATAGCAATAGCATGTTGCTATCGGCAGTAGCAGAACGCCGGCAAAGCGCGGGCGCAGCAGCAGAGAGATATCCAGAACAGGATTTTCAACCCCCAGGCAACGCACTACGAACCCGCTGAAAAGCAGCATGGCGCAAATGAAAAGGGTGAATGTGGGAAACGATAAAAACCCAAAGGCAGGTATAAGCATCACCGCTGATGTAAATAACATCAGGGATGCAGTAAACATGATTAATCCTGTGCCGTCTGGTTTCTGATGTCCGCTCTCTTCTGATGCTGGCAGAAACGCAGCACCGGTCAAAATTACAATGCCTGAAAGCAGAGCTAACATGGCATACAACCATCTCCAGCCCAAAGCATCCGTAATGAAACCCATCAACACAGGGCCGAACGCCAGGCCCACGCCAAACATAGTGCCAAGTACGCTGAAGGCCCGGGTCCTGTCCGGACCTTCATAGAGACGGGCCAGTGCGGCGCTGCCGCTGGCCAATATCAAGGCCGCAGCAAGACCCTGCAGTGACCTGAACAACCCAGCCATAAAGATATCCTGTGTCAGGCAGATCATAACGCTGCTCAGGCAAAACAGGGCTGAGCCTGCGGTAAAAATGCGCTTTCTGCCAGTAACATCCGCAGCAACACCGGCTGACAACAAAAAACTGCCGAAATTCAGCATAAATCCATTCGTCAGCCATGACAGCGCGGCAGGCGAGCCGCCAAGAGCCTGTTGTATTGCCGGCGTGGAGATTACACCACCGGTAAAGCTTAACGGCAGCAATATAGCCGCCAGATAGACAGAAAAGGCTGCCATATTCCTGGCGATTGGACTGGGTGTTCTGGCTGAAGTTGCCATTGGGTGACCTTATGTTTCCGAAAAGCGGATGGGTTAACAAACTTCAGTAATGTTATTGCAGACATCAGAGTGAATAAATACACTGAAAATCTCTTCTTAACGGACATTAAGTTTATAATTAATGGACAGTCTGACCTCTCTTACTTCGTTTGTCCGGACAGCGGAGACGCTGAGTTTTGTACAGGCCGCAAGGCTGCTTGGGATTTCTGCCTCAGCGGTCGGGAAGAATGTCGCCAGACTTGAGCATAAACTGGGCGTACGTCTCTTAAACCGCAGTACAAGAAACGTGAGTCTGACAGCGGAGGGGGCTGCTTTATTAATCCGCTGCCAGCATATTCTTGAGCAATTACAGGAGGCGGAGTCAGAACTGACGAGCAGCTTAGCGCAGCCTGCCGGGAAGCTCAGGGTTTCACTGCCTGTCATTGGCTACAGGTTGATCCTTCCTCTTCTGCCGGACTTTTCCCGCCGTTATCCTCATGTAGAACTCGATCTCGATTTCAGCGACCGGCTGGTAAACATCATTGATGAAGGATTTGATGTAGCCATACGAAGCGGTGAACTGACGGACTCCCGACTGAAATCTAAAAAGGTTGGTGATTTTCGTTTTGTGCTCTGCGCCAGCCCTGACTATTTGAATGAGTATGGCGTACCCGGCTCGCCAGCGGATTTAACGATGCACAGGTGCATTTCTTTTCGTTTTCCTTCAACTGGGCTGCTCCAGCCCTGGGAACTGCGCGGTATGTGCCCGGGTACTGACTTGAGGACAGCCTCTGTTCTGACCGTAAATAATATAGAGGCTTCTGTTCGCCTGAGCCTGTCAGGTATGGGGATTTGCTATGTGCCCGGTTTTGTCGTTCGCGAATCTTTGAACACGGGGCAACTGAAAGAGGTATTGCCAGGTAGCTGTACCAGGCAGGGGGTTTTCTCGGCACTCTGGCCGGCTAGCCGGTATCTTTCACCGAGAATACGCTGCTTTGTCGATTTTATTGGTGAGTCCGGCCTGTCTCTGTAATCTGTACCAGGCAGTTAATGCTTTCTGAAATCGTATGCACTTTTATGCTTATCTCAAAATCATGAACGTCCGCTCCTGGCACAAAGTGGACATGAATCATGTATAAAATTCGTTAAGAGAGAAGTTGATATTAACAATCTTTCCTACCTCTTATGAGGTAATTGTTAACATCAGTATTGTCTAATTACTGGGTAACAGGTTAGACCTTGTTGCGATTCAACCTAAATATTCTCTTTCTTACGCCTGCTATAAAGTTAATGAATAGTTAACCGATAATGATGATTAAGATGCTTTTAATCTGCATTATTTGTGTTCTTATAAAAATTAATTCAGCAGGGTGTAAAAATGAGTAATATTCTTAACAATATTAATCTTACCGCTAAGTTTGCAATTCTGGGCTTGTTTTGCCTTGTTCTTTTTTCAGTTCCTACCGTGCTTTTTGTGTCAGAAGGTAATAAATATATTCAGGACAAGCAGAAAGAAGTAACAGGAGTGCCTGCTGAAAACAAAATCCTTGCCCTGTTGAATCTGATACAGCGCCATCGCGCTGAAACAGCCCTCGCTATTGCGCAAAAAAATCCTGCCACCTCATCGCGTCTAAGTGTTAGAGATGACATTGTTACTATCACCGATGCCATCAAGAAAGAGATGGCGCAGACAGAAGGCAGTGCGGGTTTAATCGAAAAAATCAATGGGGTGCGTGCACAGTGGGACGCGCTGCAGCAGGACATTGATGCTTCGAAACTGAATCAAACGACCAGTCTTGACGCACATGCGCAACTCATCCGCAAACTTCTTAACACAAACCGCGACGTGCTGGATTTTTACGGTTTGTCGCTTGATTCAGATATCAGTACGTACCGCCTGATTATCAGCAATTTCTCATCATTGCCTGAGCTTACCGAAAGTCTGGGTAAAATTCGTGCGTTCGGGACTTCACTGCTTGCCAGGAAAGAAGCCGTTAGTGAGGCTGACTCTGTCCGTATGGAATCATTAATCAGCACGGGTGCCTATAATCTGGATATGTTTGCTCAGGACTCAGAGAAGCTTTTTTCGTCTGATACAGGGCTGAAGCAGAAATTCAGTGCCGATGCAGACGCGGCCGTGCAGGAAGCACAAAATGCCCTGAAAACTGCAGGGGCGTTATTTATTAGCCGCAGTATGACGAATCAGAATCCTCAGGACTATGCCGCAATTTTTACCAGCGCGATTAACAGATTCAGCACCTACGCGATTGCGGGCGGTAATGAACTGAATGACATGCTGAACCAGCAGATTACGGACCACCGGAATGCACAGTATGGTTTGCTGAGCGTTCTTCTCTTTATGGTCCTGCTTTCTGTCTTTTTCGCATTGATCATTATCCGTTCTGTTACACGACCTATCGGTGCCGCGTCAAAGCTTGCGCTTGAAGTAGCAGAAGGCGATCTGACAGCATCTTTTTCCGTGACAGGACGCAATGAAACAGCCGGTCTGCTTAAGGCATTACTGCAGATGAGTCAGCGCCTGACGGTGACGGTAGAAAACATTAAATCTAATGCCGTCACCATTGCCACCTCATCTGAGGAGATTGCCCGCGGTAACGGCGATCTTTCTGCGAGGACGGAAGAACAGGCTGCATCACTGGCTGAAACAGCCGCCAGTATGGAACAGCTCTCTTCGATCATCGGCAACAATGCTGAAAACACCCGCCATGCTGCAGAAATGGCCAGCTCGGCTACCAGCGCGGCATTGCGTGGCGGTCAGGCAATGGAATCAGTGCTGGGTTCCATGGAGAAAATCAGCAGCAGTGCAGGGCAGATTAAGGAAATCATTTCTGTCATTGATGGGATTGCGTTTCAGACGAATATTCTCGCGTTAAACGCGGCTGTTGAAGCTGCCCGGGCCGGTGAGCACGGTAAAGGCTTTGCCGTTGTTGCGGCGGAAGTCAGGTCGCTGGCACAGCGCTCGGCTGGCGCGGCGAAAGAAATTAAAGGACTGATCGAAAAGTCTGTGGAGAATGCTGAGCAGGGCATTTCGATGGCCCGGGATGCAGGTGAAAAAGTGAAGGAGAGTATGGATGCGATTGAACAGACAGCACAGCTGGTGAGAGAAATTTCATCTTCTTCAGAAGAGCAAAGTGCAGGCGTATCGCAGATAAATATTGCCGTTACTCAGATGGATCAGGTCACACAGCAGAATGCCGTGCTCGTTGAAGAGTCAGCATCGTCTGCTGATGAACTTGCAAGTCGAGCCGCTAATCTGAGGGACGCTGTTAGCGTGTTCCGCACAAACGCTGGTTAAAATTTCCGTTAAGTGCTTCTTTTATATGTCTGTAAACGGCGTGCTGTCGGCGCATTTCTGAGGTCTGTCATCTCAGTAACAGTATCTCATAAGCCATCCTACGGGATGGATTAATTCCTTCCTTACATAACTTTGGCACAAAGCGGACATACGTGCTGCAAGGTCCGCTTTGAGCGAAAAGCGGCCGTCAAATGTACGATGACAGTGTAGTTTTGCCAAAATAGACATAACATACCTATCGCACATGCAGGCGACAGGCAAAAAACCGCCATCTGAGTGGGTCAGCTGCGGAAGCAGCCGGGGAGAAAAGGTTATGCATCCCGGAAAATCCGGCGTTCAGCGAACGCTGTCACCTGTAAGCCTTGCTAAAAAAAAGCGAACGGCACAAACCATGTGCTGCCGATCACGTAACGCCGAGAGAAGAATAAAAAAACCGCCGTGCAGGCGGTTCAAAGAGGTATTCAGTGGTTTTTGCTCTTATCATGGCCGGTCGGAGCAGCCGCCGTTTGAGCTTAATGATAAAAGGCATCGGCAAGATAGCAAGCGTATCTCGGGCCGCGTTCCGGACGGATCCCACGGTATCTGCAGGATAAATAACCCGCTTTAGGCAAAAAAAAACCGCAGGGGGCCGAAGACGTGCAGTGGCTGAAAACTCCTGAATCCCTGGCCTGGTGTTGGCTTGCCGCTTATCTTGAATCTACTATGTGTAGTATCGATAGTAGCTTAGAAAACTACAACATATTGTATCTGCGACAGCTCGTTGCGGTCCGACATTCAGAGTTATAGGGGTTTTACCAACCAGCGGAAGATTAAGAGTACTAATGAGGGGGCCATTATTCTGAATCAATCGTAACCAATTTTATATCACCTATAATTTTCAGGAGTGTACAGCATAAAATCAACCTTTCCTGACTTATATTCATCAGGCTGCTCACCCATTTCAAGATAATGTAGCGCCAGTGTTATTGCCAGCTGAGCATGCCTCAACGTATTTTGATCTATGGTCAATGTCAGCACTCGTTGTTCGAGTAATTGCCGTGTTGTATTGTAAAGTTCATGAGTGACGTAAACTACTTTACCTCTAAGATTATAATCATTCAAAATCTCACTAACCTGAGTGTTACCCATGCCTGTATTATAAATTCCGACAATATCTTTATCAGATGCAAGGGTTCGGTTTAATAAAAGACTGATAAGCTCCCGTTCATCCTGACTGTAAATAGGTTCGCGCACATTGATTTTAGGATAAAATTTCTGCATTACTGAAATAAAGCCATCGACACGCTGACGATGGACTGCGTATTGCGTACGGCCGCTAATTATCACCACGTCCCCATGTGATGGTAGCATACCACCAAGTACAAAGCCTGATGTACGGCCTGCGCTATATTGATCAATTCCTACGTGGCACAATCTATCAGATCCTGGTAAATCTGCCACAAGGGTTATTACCGGGACACCGCGAGATTTACACAGGGTCAGCATTTCATAAATAAGTGGGCTCTCATGTGCAAATATAATCAAAGCGTCCATTTTTTTACTGCTGGCTTCAATGTGTTTTGCCATTTTTTCCGGAGAAGCTTCAGAGAATAAAGTTTTATGAAGTGTTATTCTGCGATAGCCTAAGTTATCAGCCAGCATGGAAAAATCTTTAGCAAGCTGTTCGAAAAAAAAAGATTTATTACTGCTCAACAGGACCTCAAGCTGCCAGGAGGGTCTATGCTTTTCCGGCAGAATACGCTTAAGTCCCGCATCACGGGCGGCCTTGAGTATTAGATTCTCCATGGCCGGCGATACTCCACCCCGATCATTAAGCACCCGATCAACTGTTGCAACACCTACACCTATTTTCTTTGCAAACTCAGTAATAGTTAATTTTTTCATATTTTATCGTATTTACTTTAACAGGTTTCGTCACTATCAAACTATAGTAAGTAATCTATAACACTGCCAGCGTTACAATCTTAACTTCAATTTATATTCTTTTCACATAAAAGACAAATAAATTTCACTTAAAATTAAGAGTAACACTCCAACAAAACTCTACTTTAAGAAATACATAAAACTTACTCGCATAAAAATTAACTTGAACTTATAGAACTTTTTCAAAAGCAACGCTGCGAGACATCGCATTCCTTACGAACAAATCAGCCGACTCTAAGTTTGACCAAAATGGCATTTAATTTTTAACAGAATCATATCATTAAACAATGAGTAGAATTATTTGCCACAATAAATAATGGCAATATTTAAAGTATTATTTACTCTGGATTTTTGACGCGATTTAAATATAGACCCTTTTTTCATGCAACAAATAGATGCATATGAAAAACATTAATATTCAGCCTTACCATGTCAATCAGCTTTTATATTAGATTATACTTAATAATAGTTTGATAGGATAAGATTTTACTCTCTACGAAAGTTTTCAGCCGGCGTAAGGAACTAACAGCATGAGTGAGTTAAATTGAAGATGTTAACAGCAATAGATGCTAACCATAATGTTCACTGCCTGAGTCAGCAGAGCCCGTCAGGAACCCGGACTCAGCAAAGTTATTAAAAGCTTAGTTATTTTTATAGCTCTGAGCCCGTGTTAAACAGGGGATTCACCTAATATCCAGTTAGGCCCGGTATCAGGAAAGCCTGCCGGATAGCGGCTCGCGGCATTATATGACTGAATCCATCCGGGATAACGTGTACCCGGATGACTGACCTTGTCCAGCATTTCTTTTTCCTCCTCGCTGAGATTAACAGACAGCGCGCTAAGGTTATCTCTGAGCTGATGCACATTGCGCACACCCGCTATGACGCTCGTCACCTGCTTAGAAGACAGCAGCCAGGCTATTGCGATGCTGGCAGGAGTAGTGCGGTGTTTTTCAGAAATTGTTTTGAGAACATCCACGATGTCCCATGCCAGGCTTTTATCAACGGGTGGAAATTCAATTTTTGCGCGTCTTGCAGAGGCCTCATGACTACCACTGCGGTCAAATTTGCCTGAAAGCAGGCCTCCTGCAAGAGGGCTCCAGCATAACAGTCCGGTTTGGCTATCCTTAATTGCCGGAAGGAGTTCATGTTCAATGTCGCGGCAGGCCAGTGAATAAAAAGACTGTACGCTGGCAAATTTCTCCAGCTTATGTTCACCTGAAATACCCAAAGCTTTGGCAATCTGCCAGCCGGCATAATTCGAACAGCCTATATAGCGAACCTTGCCCTGACGCACCATGTCGTCCAGTGTCCGCAGAACCTCTTCAATCGGTGTTACGGTATCAAAATTGTGGACCTGATAAAGGTCAATGTGATCGGTCTTAAGCCTTTTAAGGCTGGCTTCCAGCGCCTGCATAAGGTGATAGCGCGACTGCCCTGCATCGTTTGCGCCCGCATTCATTCTGCTGTGCGCTTTTGTTGCAAGAAAAACCTGACTGCGTCGCTGTGCCAGCACTTCGCCCAGCACGCTTTCAGAGCCCCCCATACCGTAGATATCCGCGGTATCAATAAAATTGATGCCGGCGTCCAGCGCCTCACCAACGATAATGTCCGCCTCTTTGCCCGTCAGGCGGCCGATGGCATTACCGGCGGCATTATCCGCCCCGCCAAATGTCATCGTCCCGAGACAAATGCGTGAAACATAAATCCCAGTTTTACCCAGTTCTGCGTATTTCATTTTGTTTTCTCCGTTAAGCTTCAAATGATAATGACGCAGACAAACGCTTTCTTTTATTATAGAAATCCCTTTTTTATTATTCATTCGTCCAGGAAGTTATGGATCCGTTGTCTGATATTCTTTCACTTCTGAAGGCAGAGGCCATCCTTACGGCCCGTATGGAAGCACGTGGCCCCTGGGCAATGCGGTTTCCCTCTTATAAACACATTAAGTTCGGCACTGTGCTTGAGGGGAAATTCTGGCTTTGGATGGACGGAATGCAGCCTCTGCTGCTTGAAAAAGGGGACTTCTATCTTCTGACTTCGGGTGACGCTTACTGCTGTGGCTCAAGTCCGGCATTGATGGTAAGTGACGGACGGCAGATATTTTCTTCTCACCGTGAAGCGGATGGTGTGGTCCGCTACGGACAGGGAGAACTTATCAGTGAGGGGATTGGGGGGAGATTCGTATTTGAGGAGGCTTCCAGCCCGCTGCTTTTAAAACATCTGCCTCAGGTGCTGGTTTCACGACGAGAGGAAAGTTCTTCTCCTGCACTCACCGCCCTTATCACTTTGCTTTCGCATGAAACATCAGCGCTTCGTCCCGGACACGACATTGTGGCCAGTAGCATGGCAATACTTGTTCTGGTGCAGATGCTGAGGGAATACTTAGAGATTAATCAGAAAGGGACATCCTGGCTGAATGCCCTCGGTGACAGGAAAATAGGACCCGCACTGACACTGATACATTCTTCTCCATCTGCAGACTGGACGCTGGCAAGTCTGTCTGCAAAATCGGCTATGTCCCGCAGTGCGTTCGCCAGTAGGTTTCATCAGCTTACCGGTTCAACGCCCGGGAATTATCTGACGTCATGGCGAATGGAGCTGGCATGCGCTGAACTCAGAAAGCATCACTTAAGTATTACTGAGATAGCCAGATTAACCGGATATAAATCTGTTCCCTCTTTTTCTCTGGCCTTCAAACGTCATACCGGAAGAACGCCAGGAGGCTATCGTAATCTGCATAAGAACTGTTAACAGGCCACTCCGATAATTGTCTTTTTAATGCATATGCATAATTATCAAAAATTTATCGCAGTATTCAAATATACAATGTCCGCTTCTGGCACAAAGCAGCCGTTCTGGCGGCGACTTATCTAAACAACACGGGGAACAGTTTATTCCCCATGTATGGCAGGAATATACCCGCCGCGCGTTCATCATGATTACGGTTGCTTGCTGTTACCCAGCACTTTGTTAATCGCTGCGGTCCCACATTGATCGTCGGATTCCGCACTGCCAGTGCCCGCCATGCCGATAGCGCCGATCCACTGGCCGCGATATTGCACCGGCACGCCGCCGCCAAGCAGCAATAGCTCATTAACCGTATTCAGGTTGACGCTTTCCGGTGAGGATTGCGCCTTTATGGTCAGTTGTCTGGTTGGCGTTTTGGTGGAGAGCGCAGTAAACGCTTTACGCCATGCCGCCTGAGTGTTGTGCGGCCCCACGTTGTCATCCCGCATCAGCGTGACCAGATTTCCACCCCGATCCACCACGGCGACTACGCCTTGACGATTCATATTATGGCAGGCGGACAAGGCCTCCGTTGCCAGTTGATTACTCAGCGCCTGCGTCATGTCATAGACGGAGGCTGGCTCAGCAGCGAGCGCCACGGCAGGTCCGGTAGTCAGCATCAATGCCAGCAGTAAACGTTTCATTTATTTCAGCTCCCGCGATAGGTGGAATATCCGTACTGGCTCAGCAGCAACGGAATGTGATAGGTGGTCGTGGTATTGGTGATATGGAACTCCACCGGGATTTCGGGGAAGAAACTCTGCTGTTGATGTGCCGCAAAATAGTGACCGGTTTTAAAAATCACCCGATAGTCTCCCGCCTCAAAGGGCTTTGCTGGCCAAAGGGCATCAATCCGACCCTGCTGATTAGTATTGGCGGTATTCAGTACTTTCCAGCTTTCTCCCTGTTTCTGCTCAAGCATTACCTCAACCTCTGAGGCCGGCAGCCCGGTCTGCTGGTTCAGCACGTGAACGCTCAGCGGATTTTTACTGTCCGCGAAGGTGACCGCGGGAACGGCAAGCAGCGTAGTGAGGGCCAGGGCAGTGAGACTCTTTTTCATTTTTTAATACTCCGGTGTTAATCACCCCGCTGTTATACCTGTACGGTTGTTCGTTCTGCCTGTCAGAAAGATGACCATATTGTCATCTGGCGCTGAAACGCTGGGGCGGTCATAAATTTCATGGCAAACTGCGCCGATGAAACTATTACTGATTGAAGATAACCAGAAGGCGAGCGCCTGGGTGCGTAAGGGGCTGGAAGAAGCGGGCTATATCGTGGATTACGCTGCAGATGGACGGGATGGTCTGCATCTCGGGCTGTCACATCCCTACAGCCTGGTGATACTGGATATTATGCTGCCGGGAATGGATGGGTGGCAGGTGCTGAAAACCCTGCGTACCGCCAGTCAGATTCCGGTAATTTGCCTGACTGCCAGAGACTCGGTGGATGATCGGGTGAAAGGGCTGGAACTGGGGGCCAATGATTACCTGGTTAAGCCGTTCTCTTTTGCGGAGTTGCTGGCTCGGGTAAGAAATCAGCTCCGGCAGCAGCAGCCGCACAGTAGCGTACTACGGGTGGGCGATCTGGTGCTGGACTCAGCGCGCTTTCAGGTTCTGCGTGACGGTGTCACTCTTGCACTGACGCGCAAAGAGTTCATGCTGTTATGGCTGCTCGCCAGCCGTCACGGTGAGATTCTGCCGCGGACGCTGCTGGCCAGCGAAATATGGGGCGTTAATTTCGACAGTGAAACCAATATCGTCGATGTTGCTATCCGCCGCCTGCGCCGTAAAGTCGACGATCCCTTTCCTCAAAAGCTCATCACTACGGTAAGGGGCATGGGATATTGCCTGTCAGAAAAAGGAGGCGAGGGTGACTAGCCCTTCTCTGACGCTGCGGCTGACCGCGATTTTTACGCTGATCATGGCGATGGCCTGTGGCGGCATCAGCCTGATTCTGTATAAAGCGTTACGCAGCGAACTGGTCTGGCGGGACGATCAAACATTGATTAACCGGGCGGCGCAGTTAAGACAACTGCTTGAAGATGGTGCCCATCCCAGCTCGCTGCCGCTCTACTTCAATCGGATGGTCGATATCCATCAGGACATTCTCAGCATCCGCTCGCAGCATGAGCAAAACGTCAGTATTAATCATACCGGAATATCGTTGCCCGCAATCTCGCCCACGCCGGTCAGCATGCCACCCAGTGAGAAACAGCTGCACCGCTGGATCAGTGCGGATAAGACGGAAGCGTCGGCGTTAAGCCTGCAGGCAAACTCCTCGCTCGGGCCGGTAACCATTACGCTTGCCCGGGTCGCGCGGGAGCGAGCACTGATGCTGGAGCGTTATCGCCAGCAAAGCATTCTGGTTTCACTGGCGGCCATTTTGCTGTGCGCCGCTGTCAGTCCGCTGTTGATTCGCAGAGGGCTAAGGGCGATCGGCCGGTTAAGTAAGATCGTGGCAGAAACGGCCAGTGACCGGTTAAATCAGCCCGTGCCGCTTCAGGCTATCCCGCAGGAGCTGCTACCGATTGGCAATGCGCTTAACGCTATGCGTCAGCGCTTATCCACGGACTTTATCCGTCTGACCCAGTTTGCCGACGATCTGGCCCACGAAATCCGCACGCCCATTAATGTGTTACTGGGCCAGAATCAGGTCGCGCTGGGTCATGAACGCTCAGCCGCTGAATATCAGACGCTGCTCGAAGGCAACATTGAAGAGCTGGAGAGTCTGTCGCGTCTCACTGAAAACATTCTCTTCCTGGCTCGCGCCACGCACCACAATATCAGACTCAATAAACAGGACTTCCTGCTGCAGGATGCGCTGGAAGCGCTGATCGACTTTCTTGAACCGGTTGCGGAAGAGCAGGAGAAGGCCATTGAGCTAAGCGCCGAAGGCAGCCTCAACGCAGATAAAATGCTGTTCCAGCGTGCGATGAGTAATCTGTTGATCAACGCCATTCGTTATTCGCCAGAAAAAGGCACGATTCAGGTCAGTACCTGTCATCACGCTGACTACGTTGAGATTGAGGTGTCGAACGCGGGCGAAGCGCTGGAGGAGCCTGAAAAATTATTTGAACGCTTCTGGCGGGGCGATAACGTCCGTCATACGGCCGGAAGCGGGCTGGGACTGTCGCTGGTACGCGCCATCGCCGCTTTACATGGCGGAAGTGCTTACTACCGGCATGAGAACGAGCACAATATTTTTGGCCTGCGCCTGCCCCGAAAGTGAGTGTCTGTACGAAAACTTTATCGGTGCGGCTTTAATGAAAGCAGAGGGGGATGGAAGCGATCTGCGGAAGTCATAAAGTCAGACACAGCCACCCCCTTGCCTGTTACACGCTACCTAACCGGCACGGTGGTCAGGTAGCGTCAATTACCAGAATATACCTTGTCACTTTCTCGGGTAAATCCCGGCACCACTGAGCATACTGGTGACATCCTGCGGGCCCCAGGTTCGCTGGAGTCTGCATCGGCACATGACGGTGAAGTGTTTAAAGGCTGGCCCCTTCAACCAGCACAAACGTCCCGTGCGCAGCCCCTGCACGCAACAGCCTGGCAGCCTGATACGCAGGGCTTTCATAAAAACCTTTGGCTTCGGCAAAAGATTCGAACTCAAATACCACATGCCGTTCATGCGCCTCTCCCTCCAGATTTTCATACTGCCCTGACCAGGCAACGATCTTCGGATTAAACGCCTGCATGGCTTCGCCTGCAGCTCTGGCATAGTCAGCGTATGCGACAGGGTCCGATACGGTCACGTGAGCGATTAAATAACCTTTGTTCATTTCTCTTTTCCTTCCTGACAGGGGGGGAAATCCAGCGTAAGGTAGCGCGACTGGCGTTAACCAAATCCGGAATGGGGGCTAAGTTTTCAAATCTTCCTTCGGGTCAACGGATTGAGTGGTGAGTAACAACCTTTTCACTGAGTGCTTCCCGATACCCTGAGCAATGTTTGCCGCGAACCGACAGTGCTCTGAATGATGCGGGGATCTGAGCCAGTGCTTATGTACACAAACCTGCATGGCAGTTCGCAACGGCGTTGAGCCTTTCAGAAAGACGGTTCACCTTCACAACGTTCAGATCGCGTTCTGCAATATCCGCGGTGTGAAAGCAGTCTATTACCCATTAATATGGTGATAAATAACGTAATAAATAACGCACTGTTACTCAGAAGGAGAACAATGAATGAAAAACCTTGAGGCGCTGATTATTTTTGCACGCGTGGCGGAAATGAAGAGTTTTACTCAGGCAGCTGAAAGCCTGGGAATTCAGAAAGGACGCGCCTCATTAGTGGTGCGCGAACTCGAAAGGGAGACAGGCGCGACGCTTCTGCATCGCACCACGCGAACAGTGCAGTTAACGGAAGATGGACGGGCTTTTTACTCACGCGCCCGCGATCTGTTATCGGAAGCCGAAGAATTACAGTCCATGTTCTCTCACTAGGGGATGTCATTGCGGGGCCGGATACGCGTTGATATGCCTGCCGTGCTGGCACAATGCGTGGTAATCCCCGCGCTGCCGCAGTTGCTGGAGGCACACCCTGAACTGGAGATCGAGCTTTCAAGTACCGATCGGCGCGTTGATTTAGTTCATGAAGGATTTGATTGTGTCATCCGTCTGGGGCCAATCGTTGATGACACGCTTATTGCTCGCCCTCTGGGGCAGCTCCGCATGATTAATGCCGCCAGTCCGGGCTATCTGGCGCGCTTCGGAGTACCGCAGACGATTGATGACCTTCTCAGTCAGGGACACCAGATGGTCCATTACCAGCGGAGCTTTGGTTCGAAGCCAGATGGCTGGGAGTATCCGGTGGATGGCGGCTACCAATTGCTGATGTTACCCGGCGCCATAAGGGTAAATAGCGTACCGGCCTATCATGAGGCGGGACTGGCCGGGCTGGGCTTGATTCAGGGCGGTTACTCCACGCTGGCGCCCTATATTGAGCGCGGTGCGCTGGTTGAAGTCCTTACCGATCTGTGTCCTGAGCCGCTCAGTGCCTCTTTTGTTGTCGCGCACCGACGAAATCTGTCGCGGCGTGTCAGAGCCTTTATGCACTGGACCGAAGAAATTTTAAAACCTTATTTTGACTGATAGCACAGTGATTCTTACGCCAGATAAAAGTACAACAACAGGGTATGTGGCAAACCAAACCAGAAGTACAAATTTAATCACCGCTATGCTAATATTTCCGCGCTTATTAAGGCGTCCTGCCATGCGTAGAATTTTTGGGAACGCAGTATGATCGATAAATATCAAATTCATCATGACGTCGATGTGCTGCTTTTCATACGCCACATCTGCAAACTCGTTTATACGGGACTTATTTTGCTGCTGCTTATTCCTCATATTGCCAGTGCCGAAATAAAAGATGGCAAAGCCAATGATATCGTCAGTGGTATTATCAGCTTCACCCAGTGGACGAGCTTAAAACAACCGCCTCAATTATGTATTTTTTCTTCAGCCCGGCATCTCTCCTTGCCGGACTCTGCCTCCTCGGCGGCAGCCACATTCACCGTTGTTTATCTTGCCAGCGCAGGCGACCTGCCGTCGCACAGATGCGACGCCGTCTATTTCGGCGATCAGACGTCACAACAGCAGGTGGACCTGATTCAGCAGTTTAAGGGCAGAGCCGTCCTTACCCTCGCGGAGAACAATGCGGATTGCACGCGGGGCGCCGCGTTTTGCCTGATTTTTCATCCGGGCCACACGCTTTTTTCCGTTAACCTTGATTCGCTTGCCAGAAGCGGTGTCAGGGTGAGTCCGGACGTGCTTTTGCTGTCCCGCGAGAGAAGCGAATAAAATGAAATTCGATAAATTAAGAAATGACAAATCATCGATACGCAATAAACTGCGAAAAATAAGCACCATCAACGCTGCGGTGATATTACTGTTGTGCTGGCTGTTGCTCTCTTCGACGTCGCTGCTATTTATTAAAAATTACGAGAAGCGAAACCTTGAATTAATCGGCGCAACCCTCAGCACCACGCTAACCGCTGCGACCGTTTTTTCCGACAGTTACGATGCGCACAATAAAATTGCACGGCTCGGCAATGAAGGGATGTACGCATCTGCGAAACTGGTCACTAAAGATCAAATTGTTCTGGTCAACTGGCATGCTCAGCAGGAGCAGACGGGCTGGTATTCGCGGTTATTACGTGAATGGATTTATCTTAAACCGCTTAACGTCAGTATCATTCACTCTGACGTTGCTGTCGGTACATTAACGCTGGAAGGCACCGTGACCGGCGCGGTGAGTTTCATTCGATACTCCTTCATGATTCTGACCAGCGGTATGCTATGTGTACTGATTATCTCCCTTTTGCTGAGTGAATTTCTGCATCGGGGTATGCTCGCTACACTGCGCAACATTACCAGCTCGATTCACTATGTGATTCATTCCGGTGATTTTTCCTTGCGTATACCGGAGAGCACGACGAGTGAGTTTCAGCTATTTTCAGATGATCTGAATTCGTTGCTGAGGGAAATGCAATCGCTAAAGGCTTCGCTTATCCGAGATAATCGCTCGCTGGCAGCCAAAGCGCTGGAGGACCCGTTAACCGGTCTTGCAAACCGCAGCGCGTTTGCTGCTCACCTTTCCCGGCTTCTCGACCAGCAATATGCTGAGGAGCGTTTTGCCTTACTGTTTCTTGATGGCGACCGCTTTAAAAGTATCAATGATAACTGGGGCCATGCCGCCGGGGATGAGGTATTAAAAGCGATAGCAGCACGGCTGTTATCACTGGCATCTGAACAGGATCTAGTCGCCCGGTTAGGTGGGGATGAATTTGCCATGCTGGTGAGCAGTCAGGTCAGTGAGGAGCAATTACAGCAACTCATGCAGGACATCCATGACCTCATCATGGAAAAAATCATCCTTGCAGAAGGTACGCCGATTAATACCTCGGTTACCATTGGCTACGCCTGGTCACAACACGGCGATACGGTTGAGTCTATTCTCGAACGCGCTGACATGAATATGTATAAAAATAAGCGAACAAATAAGGCTTAAAGATGAAAAAAAATATTTCCCTGATGCTGCTTATTTTGGCGCTGGTCGGTTGTCAGTCTAAAGAACGTTTTAATGAGGCGCAGATCGCAGCGATGCAGCGTGCGGGATTCACTCAAAATAGGGAAGGCTGGGGATTAGGCTTATCAGATAAGATCCTGTTTGGTGTAAACGAATCAGAACTTACACCCTCCAGCAAAAGAAATATTCAGGGGATGGCAAAAAACCTGGCGTCGACCGGTATTAAGCATGTGCGAATTGACGGGCACACCGATAATTACGGCAAACCAGATTATAACCAACAGCTGTCGCTAAAAAGAGCTAACGCAGTCGCGGCACAGTGGGCGGAAGGGGCTGCTATACCGCGCGAAAATATTATCACACGTGGATTAGGCATGAGTGCACCGGTTACCAGCAACAATAGCGCGCAGGGACGCGCGCAGAATCGACGTGTGGCAATTGTGATTACTGCGCCGTGATAATGAGTAGTGCTGCACGCTCAGGCCGGTATGACTCCATGTCCTGCTGGCGGCTTTATCCTGTTACCGATGATGCGTGAAGAGCCGCTGGAAAAGATGAAACGGAGGGGGAAATGCACGGCGGAACCCGCCGTGCAGCGTTGCTATAAGCGATAAAAAGCCGGTCTTGCTGGCATAGTGACCGGCACAATCTCACCGGAAGTCTGGGCCGCGACGCAGGCATCAGCGGCCACCGCGGCGGCGTAACCATCCCAGGCGGAGGGACCGGTCATCTCACCGCTGATGACGTTGTTGATAAATGCCTGTAACTCCACGTCATACGCATCGATAAAGCGCTTTTTCCAGTCAGTCAGAATGGTGGTGGAGAGCTTAGCCGCGCTGCGAAGCTGCACAGAGACCGGCTCCGGCAGACGAGCAATGCCGCTTTCACCCACCACTTCACACTGAATGTCGTAACCATATTCACAGTTCACGAAGATTTCGACATCAATGCGCGCCCCTTTGGTGGTCTCAAGCAGCACGATTTGCGGATCGCGCAGATGTGACGACGCCTTACGGGTTTTACGCGGGAAGATCACCTGCACGTTGGCATAATCATCATCCAGCAGCCAGCGCAGCACATCGAGTTCGTGGATCAGGGTGTCGGTGATCGCCATGTCGGTGGTGTAGCTGTCGCCCACTTCCGGGTTGCGGTGTGCGCAGTGCAGCATCAAAGGCTCACCAATTTCGCCGCTGTCGATCACCGCTTTTAGTGCGCGATAGCCGCTGTCATAAGGGCGCATAAACCCGACCTGCACCAGCTGACGTCCTGCCTTAATTTCTGCTTCCACAATGTTCATGCAGCCCTGCGCGGTGACCGCCAGCGGTTTTTCGCAGAACACCGCTTTACCCGCCTCAATGCAGGCCAGCACGAAGGCTTCATGCGTCGGGCCCCAGGAGGTGACCAGCACCGCATTGACCTGCGGATCGTTAATCAGATCGATAGCATTGTCATAAATACGCGCTTCCGGCGTCAGCTCGTTAACGATTTGCTGGCAGTTTTCACGGTTGATATCGTTAAGCGCCACCACGCGCGCATTCTGTAACACGGTGCTGCAACGGCGGATGTGTTCGCGACCGATTGCGCCGGTGCCGATGACGCCAATATTAATAGTCATGATAATTCCTTAAGCTGAGTGGTTTAACAGCTGGATGCTGTCGCGAATTTCGCGGGCAATGTCCGCTTCCTGCCAGCTGTTCATCACTGAGGAGAACGGCTCAAAGGCGTAAAGGCCGGTGTAACCCATCTTCTCCAGTCGCTCGACCTGCTGCTTACTGCGCAAGCGGTCTTCCGCGCTGAGCATGATGCGCTCTTCGTCGGTTAGCTGATTAACCGGGCGCGGGTCGGTGACGCCGGAAAGGTGAACCAGACCGATCTGCTGAATATCGATCTCCTGTTCGAAAGTCTGTTCCGCATCTTCAAACAGATGATGATGGAAGGTATCGATCAGCAATCTGAATGGCACACCCGCTTCATGGATCAGCGTCTGAGCCTGAGTAGCCGAACGCAGCGAGCTTTGCGGAAAGCCCAGCGGCTCCACCAGCCCCTGAATACCTGCCTCAGCGAACAGCGGGGCCAGGGTTTTCAGCGCGCTTACGGTGTCGGCAGCGCTGATCGGCGTGCCGTCATTAAGCGGGCAGAGCACCAGCGATTCAGCGCCGACCGCCTGCGCATCACTTAACAGCTGGCGGGTGCGTTGCAGCACCTCTTCATTCAGCTGATTAAAGGGATAGAGCGCATTGATGGTCACAATCCGGATGCCTGACTCACGTGCCAGAGCTTTTACCTCGTCGCCGCTGAGATCGTCGGTGACGCGGCCACTGGGCATATCATTACGCAGTTCGACATTATGGATACCGAGCTGGCTGACCAGTTTAAAAAACTGCGGAAGGGTGAGGCTGGGCGCAATTTTACGGTTGATGCAAAAGCGCGCGTTGGGAATATTCAGGCTCATAACAATTTCCTTGAATGTAGGGGTACAGTGTTAATAGCAATCGGGTAGTCAGCGTAATGCTGCGGGCCGTGAGTTTTTCAATACGGACGTTTCAGGCACTATTTTTTGCCGTTGCCGTTATAAAGCGCATAGAAATAGTGCTCGACCTGCTCAAGACTTCTTCCCCGGGTCTCGGGAATAAACTTCACAACAAAAACAGAACCGCCGATGCCGATAGCCGCGAATATAAAGAAGGCTCCGGCCAGACCAAATGCGGCTAATAACAGCGGGAAGGCCATGGAGATGGCGAAATTGGCGATCCACAGCGAGAAGACAGCGCCACCCATACAGATGCCACGCATCCGGGCGGGGAAGATTTCCGACAGCAGCAGCCAGGTAACGGGTGACAATGCGCCCTGCTGGAAGCAGAGAAACATCAGCATTCCCGCCAGCACCAGATAAGCCCGCAGCAGGTTGACCGTGCCGTTGAGGTATTCCGGCATCAACCAGCAGACCAGCCCGATAAAGAACAGGCAGCAGGTGCAGCCCATCTGTCCGATTAACACCAGCGGACGGCGTCCCACTTTGCCGATTAGCCAGATACCCGCCAGCGTCATCACCACGGAGATCACGCCATTGGCGATGGTGGCGAACAGCGCGGCATCGTTGCTCAGTCCGGCGGCGGTCAGCATGGTGGGGGCGTAATACATAATGGTATTCACCCCGGTCAGCTGCTGGATGGCGGCAATACCCACGCCCAGCAGGAAGATTTTCATCAGCCAGGGTGTGGCGAGATCGCGCAGGCGGCCTTTGCCACGCTGACGGTTCTCTTCAATGGTTTCCTCAATCTCTTCCAGCTCCCACTCGACATCTTCGGCGGCACGGGTTTTTTCCAGGACCTCGCGCGCTGCCTGACTGCGGCCTTTCATTACGTGCCAGCGCGGGGTTTCAGGCATAAAAATCATGCCGATCCAGAGCAGAACAGCAGGGACAATCGACAGCGCCAGCATCCAGCGCCAGGTATTTTCGCCGCCCCAGATATCGTTAAAGGTGGCGTTGGAGATGTACGCCAGCAACTGACCGCTGACGATCATCAGCTCCTGCAGGGTGACCAGCTGGCCACGTTTATTGGCGGGTGCGATTTCTGCGATGTAGACCGGCACGGTCGCGGCAGCACCCCCCACGGCAAAGCCCAGGAACAGGCGAGAAGCGATCATCCAGGTGACATCAGGCGCCAGCGCCGAGCCGACAGCGCCAAAAGCGAAGATAAGCGCCAGCGCAATGATAATGCGTCGTCTGCCGAGGCCATCCGCCAGATGACCGGCTGCCAGCGCGCCGAAGGCTGCACCAAACAGCAGGGAGCTGGTGACCAGCCCGGTAGTAAATGGGGTGAGATGCAAATCGCCGCGCATAAACAGTAATGCGCCTGAGACTACACCGGTGTCATAACCAAACAGCAATCCACCCAGGGTGGCGACCAGCGCAATAATCTTCACAAAAGGCTCGGTGCGGGTGGTGCTATTTGGACCGGATGCCGGGTTCGACGAGATATAAAGTTCTTTTTCCATGAATACTCCTGGTAATAACGGCAAAGACAAAACGTCAGAACATGAAGAAGACATCACCCTACTGATATTTTTATTTCGGGTTAAATTATATTTGAAACTTAGTTTTCATTATGTGAGCTCAACCCTTCCGCCATTTTTATTTTGATGGGATTCCATCAAGGCGAAAATAAAAACATTAAATTTAAGCGGGTTATAGAGGAGGTTGATAAGTTACCGGCGGTTCAGGCAGGGCGGAACAACGGGAAATCAGCGTCTGGAAAGAGTAAATGATCGCGGTCAGGATGAAACATCCCAACCGCGATAAACAGATAGCAGGGCGGGTTAGCGGATTTCCAGCGCGGTGAGCGCCGATAACAGCGCATCGACCTTAGGCAGGAACTGTTTACGGCGTGGCCACACCACGCTCAGCGTCAGCCCCTCGGGCTGCAACTGCGGCAAAATTATCTCCAGGTCGCCCTGTTTCACGGCATGCTGAATCAGCCACGAGGGCATTTGTGCCACGCCCAGCCCGGCGATGACAGCCTGCAGCTGGGCATCAACGTCGCCCAGTGCCAGCCGGTACGGCACCTCGCGCCAGTGCGGCTGACCATCTTCGGTGGTGAACAGCCAGGGTTTGGTGCTGCCGTCTACACGCTCATAAAGGATGGCGCGGTGGTTCAGCAGCGCCGCCTCATCTTCAGGTCGTCCTTCACGTGCCAGATAAGCGGGTGAGGCACAGAACTGCATCTGCTCGCGGCCCATATTACGCCAGCCCAGCGAAGCAGGCAGGTCGGGCGCGCCGCCGATCCGTACCGCCACATCCACGCCCTCTTCAAACAGGTCAACGAAGCGGTCAGAAAAACTCAGGCTCAGTGCCAGTTCCGGGTGTTGCTGACAAAAGGGCATCAGCAGCGGCATCACATTGAGGCGGCCATAGGTGGTGGGCACCGCCAGGCGCAGGCGACCGGAAGGAATCGTTCGCTGTGCCGCCAGTACCGCTTCGGCTTCGGCCAGATCCTCCAGAATGCGCAGGCAGGTCTGGTAATAGGCGCTGCCCGCGTCGGTGAGGTGCAGGCTCCGTGTGGTGCGCTCCAGCAGTCGCGAGCCTAATCGTGTCTCCAGGCGGCTGACGCTTTTACTGATCGCCGATCCGGTCACGTGCAGACGCTCCGCAGCGGCGGTAAAACTGCCACACTCTACGCTGGCAACAAACGGCAGAATATCTTTGAGGCGATGATCGTGCATCGATTAATGAACTCAGGTTGAGAATGCTGTGAATAAATGCCAGAGATAAGAACTGAATTCTCTATTAGGCTTAGCATTACGCAAAACGAGGAGAAATCAAATGAAAAAGCATGCTTTGATTGTGGGCATCAGTGGCGTTATTGGTCGCGGACTGGCAGATAAATTACAGAAGGAAGGCTGGCAGGTCAGCGGTCTGTCACGCGGACGTGGCGCGGTACCTGAAGGTGTCACCAGCCTGACGGCCGATCTGACCGATGCGGATGCCGTCCGGGACGCGCTGAAAACAGTGAAACCGGATGCGCTGTTTTTTAGCGTCTGGGCGCGTCAGGAAAATGAAAAAGAGAATATCCGCGTTAACGGCGGCATGGTGCGAAATGTGATTGAAGCACTCGGCGACCGCTTACAGGGTTCGCACGTGGCGCTGGTAACCGGACTGAAGCACTACCTGGGGCCGTTTGAAGCTTACGGCAAAGGCGCTGTGCCAGTCACGCCGTTCCGTGAAGAGCAGGGCCGTCAGCCGGTCGATAACTTCTACTACGCGCAGGAAGATGAAGTGTTCGCTGGTGCAGAGAAGTATGACTACCGCTGGAGTGTGCATCGCCCGCACACCATCATCGGTTATGCCGTGGGCAATGCGATGAATATGGGTCAGACACTGGCGGTCTACGCAACACTGTGTAAAGAGAAAGGCTGGCCGTTTATCTTCCCTGGCTCACCTGAGCAGTGGAACGGTGTCGTTGATATGACCGATGCGGGCCTGCTGGCTGAGCAGCTGCACTGGGCGGCGACCTCACCTAATGCCGCTAATCAGGATTTCAATGCGGTAAACGGCGATGTGTTCCGCTGGAACTGGATGTGGCCAAAACTGGCTGACTATTTCGACATTGAAGCAGCAGAATACCCGGCGCAGATGATGCCGCTGGAAGATCGCATGCAGGAAGCCGCCAGTGCATGGCAGACGATTGCAGAGCAGCATCAGTTGCGTGAATCGGATGTCACCAGACTGGCTTCCTGGTGGCATACCGATGCCGACCTGGGACGTCCGATGGAAGCCTTTACTGATATGAGTAAGAGCCGCAAAGCGGGCTTCACCGGTTATCGCAGCACGCTCGACTCCTTTATTCAGCTGTTTGATAAGCTGAAAGCGGAAAAAGTGATCCCGCAATAACCCAGCAGGCGCCGCATCAGGCGCCTGTTTTGTTTCTGACTGATAGCTATACTCTGGCACTCAATCAGTAAATGGAGGATTGGATCCTATGGCGACATGTTTCATTATCGGCGCAGCGGGCAAAGTGGGCCAAAAGCTGACTCGTCAGCTGAGCAGTAAAGGCCATACAGTGACGGCGCTGCACCGCAAACCGGAGCAGGCAGAGACGCTGCAGGCCGCTGGTGCTAAACCGGTGGCTGGCGATATTCAGCATCTGAGCGTGACGGCACTGGCAGATCTGATGACCGGTCACGATGTGGCTGTCTTCACGGCGGGTGCGGGCGGTGCCGGGATCGAGCTGACCAATGCCATTGACGGTGAAGGGCTGAAGCTGGCGGTAGCCGCAGCAGAGCAGGCGGGGGTATCACGCTTTATGCTGGTTTCCGCTTTCCCGGATGCGGGTCGCGGTAAAACACCCTCAGAGGGATTTGAGAATTACATGCGGGTGAAACGTCTGGCGGATGCGGAGCTGGTAGCGAGTAAGCTGGAGTGGGTGATCCTGCGACCAGGTACGCTGACCGATGAAGCCGGTACCGGTCGGGTTCATGCCGATCTGGCTATTCCGTATGGTGAGATCCCGCGCGAAGATGTGGCGGCGACACTGGTCGGCCTGATCGAAAATCCGGCGATTAAGTATCAGATCATCGAACTCACCAAAGGTGATGTGCAGATTGATGTGGCGTTGCAGCGGTTGCAGCGGAGCTAAAAAACCGCCTCAAAAAGTTGGAAACTCAACTTAATCAGACGCAGTTCAGGGAAGAGTCCAGGCTCTTTTCCTGTATTACAGTTTACGGTAGTCAGACATTACCCGGAATAAGAGGGATGGCTACCGTAAAACTGCTGCCCGTTATGGCGTTGGCGCAAGGTTGTTGGTCGCCGAATCTCTGCTCATTATTAATTAGCCTGTTAAACCCACGCCGTTACTCATCAATTATTTATCTGAAAAACTACCAAATACCAAATTGAAGGCTGAACGCCGATGATACGCCATGTAGTTATCCCGTCTGAAAATATCGCTCATGAAAATGGCCGGTCGTAAGTATTTTACAGCGTGACTGCACCGGTGGCAGCGTTAATCAAAAGAGGGCAATGAGGTAGCTGTATTTTATGTTTGCGGCGAAAAGCGTTAACTCTCTCCGATAATTTACCCCTTCAGTACTGAAGTCATGTCCGAATGTCGTTCAGAAAATCCCGCCACGGCGCGAGTTAATAAATGTCAGTCAAGGCATTTACGCGGCTATCAGCGGCTGATTCACCTGTGCTTCATATCAATCTGCGGTTGCAGATCCAGATGACAACTTATCATTAAAAGCTTCGGTCAGCATATGTGGTGCAGATTCCTTCGTGTAAGTGAAACTGCTTTAATAACGCTATAGCTGAAAGCTTTTTCGTCACGCTTCAATCCCAGGACTTCATTCTGGAGGAGTCAGATAGAATTAGTTGTGCAGAGAAAGGTCATAGACACTGGGATCCCCACTATAACTCTGAACGCATCAGCCTGCGTCTCAATAGCTTCAGCCCGGTTAAGTTCAGATTACAGTAAAAGAGGGTGTCCTGAGGGCAAAGATAGGATGCGTGAGCAGACCGAAAAGGGAGAAATATATGCGTTTTTATTGATTGCCATTAATTAAATATCATTCAGCATTTCATAATGGGAGTGCAGGCGGAGGATACTATCACTCTTCATATGACAAAGGAGTGTGTTAAATGGCTATACCAGTATATCTGTGGCTTTACGATGAAGAAGGGAAGTTAATAAAAGGCTCTGTCGATGTCACTGAACGCGAAGGAAGCATTGAGGTAACTGGGATGCAGCATAATTTATTTATTCCAACGGACGACACAACAGGTGCAGTGACAGGCACGCGGCAACATGAGGCTTATACTTTTGAAAAAACTATTGATAGCGCATCGCCGCAATTGTATAAAGCGCTAACAACAGGGGAAACGCTAGCAAAAGCGGTGTTCAGCTTCTACCGCATCAATTACAACGGTCAGGAAGAGGAGTATTTCGTAACGAAACTCGAGAATGTGAAGGTTTGTCACGTCGTGACGGTTATGTTCGATACCAAAGACCCGGATTTTGAAAGGCACGGTCACGTAGAGCATGTCGGGCTGCGTTATGAACAAATAGACTGGCATTATACAGACGGCAATATTAAACACACCGATAGCCTGGAAGAGCAGAAAACAGCATAAGGAAATCACAATGGCTAAATGGATTTATAAACAAAGTACGGG
This sequence comes from Pantoea sp. EKM21T, assembly GCF_011800405.1. NCBI lineage: Bacteria > Pseudomonadati > Pseudomonadota > Gammaproteobacteria > Enterobacterales > Erwiniaceae > Pantoea > Pantoea sp. EKM21T. The sequence goes on along the minus strand of NZ_JAALFV010000003.1, from coordinate 302,905 downwards.
TGAGTTATATCGCGATGGCAAGTTAATTGAAACAGGCTACTCTGGTATTCTTACAAACAAAAATAATCCTGACCGCGAGCAGGTTCGTGGTATGGGTCCAATCCCGCGAGGAACCTGGAGAATCGGCAGTGCCGGAACCAGCAAAGGCCCGCTCACAATTACTCTGGTTCCGCTCAGCGTCAACGCTTATGAGCGTGATATGGGTACATTCAGGATGCACGGAGACAAACGCCACGGCATCAGAGGTTTTGCCTCTGCTGGCTGCATAATTATGGGACCATCAACACGCTTACTGGTTAGTAAAGATTACGGCGCAATTCTGGAGGTGGTGCGGTGATTAATCATTATGTGCTGAGTCTGGCCCTGGCCCTGTTACCGTTCGCTGGTTACACAGCAGATACACCTGGCAGTGAATGCGCCGCTCGGGGTCATTATGCCGAGGAGATGCTCTTATCTGCTATAACCAAAGAAGGTGTTAATGGGATTGAGCGAGATAAAACAACAGTTGAAGTGCTAAATCTTTCCCTCGTTTCCGATGCGTTAGCGCATCAGTTTGCGCAGAAAGACGCTAAAACAGGTAAAGGTCTCTTGCTCAAAGATTACTTCGATATTTACCACAATAACGGCGCAATGAACCTGACGGTTAAATACACCTATACCAACGTGAAAGGCGCAAAAAATGTATATATTGTCTCCAGTATACTAAATAACGATGAGTGCTCTGTCCGATTCAACGGATATTTGACACTTTCCCGTGAGTTCTGAAGGGGGTTAGCTATCCCGGGAAAAGTTGTCAGATAAAAGAGTTGCGAATTTATGTTGAGTTCCCCGGCCAACCTGAAATTGATTAGCCGGGGAAATTTTTAAAATCTCCTGCGTCCTGCCTTTCGGAGGCTGTTCGATTAAAGGTCTTTTTCGTTACTTAACGCATTTCGCGCAGTGCGCGCGCTCAATGTGCTGGAAGAAATCGTTACCTTTGTCATCGACCAGGATAAAGGCAGGGAAGTTCTCAACCTCGATTTTCCAGATCGCTTCCATTCCCAGCTCGGGATACTCCACGCATTCCAGACTTTTAATGCTCTGCTGCGCCAGCACCGCTGCCGGACCACCAATGCTGCCGAGATAGAAGCCGCCATGTTTATGACAGGCATCCGTCACCTGCTGGCTGCGATTGCCCTTGGCCAGCATGATCTTACTTCCGCCGTGCGCCTGCAGCAGATCCACGTAGGAATCCATACGACCGGCAGTGGTCGGGCCGAGTGAACCAGAAGCATAACCGTCAGGCGTCTTCGCCGGGCCAGCGTAATAGACCGGATGATCTTTGATGTACTGCGGTAATCCTTCGCCGTTATCGATGCGCTCTTTGAGTTTTGCATGTGCAATATCGCGCGCCACAATAATAGTGCCGGTCAGTGACAGGCGGGTTGAAACCGGATAAGCGGACAGTTGCGCCAGAATCTCTTCCATTGGGCGGTTGAGATCAACCTGCAACGCTTCACCTTCGCCCTGCTGACGCAGTGCTTCCGGGATCAGGCGGCCTGGGTTGGCTTCCAGTTTCTCAATCCAGATACCTTCACGGTTAATCTTCGCTTTGATGTTACGGTCAGCCGAGCAGGAGACGCCCATGCCGATCGGGCAGGAGGCGCCGTGACGTGGCAGACGCACCACGCGGATATCATGTGCAAAATATTTGCCGCCAAACTGCGCACCCAGACCGAGCTGCTGCGCCGCTTCCAGCAGTTCCTGCTCCAGCTGAACGTCGCGGAACGCCTGACCGTGCTCGTTGCCTTCAGTGGGCAGCCCGTCGTAATAGTGAGTTGAGGCGAGCTTCACGGTTTTCAGGGTGCTTTCTGCCGAGGTGCCGCCGATGACAAACGCAATATGGTAGGGCGGACAGGCTGCGGTGCCGAGGGTACGCATCTTATCCACCAGGTAATTTTTCAGCTTGCCCGGGCTCAGCAGCGCTTTGGTTTCCTGATAGAGATAGGTTTTATTGGCGGAACCGCCACCTTTAGCGATACAGAGGAACTTGTACTCATCGCCATCCACGCTGTAGAGGTCGATCTGCGCTGGCAGGTTAGTGCCGGTATTCACCTCTTTATACATATCCAGAGCGGCATTCTGCGAATAGCGCAGGTTATCTTCGATATAGGTGTTGTAGATACCCTGTGACAGCGCAGCTTCATCACCGCCGCCGGTCCAGACGCGCTGGCCCTTTTTGCCCATGATGATCGCGGTGCCGGTATCCTGACAGGTTGGCAGCACGCCTTTGGCGGCAATTTCAGAGTTTCTTAAAAACTGCAGGGCGACATATTTATCATTGTCGCTGGCTTCCGGGTCATCAAGGATGGAGGCGACCTGCTGCTGGTGGGCCGGACGCAGCATAAAAGAGGCGTCGTGGAACGCCTGCTGGCTCAGTAACGTTAGTGCCTGCGGATCGACTTTAAGGATCTCCTGACCCTCAAACTCGGAGACGGAGACATGCTCACGACTCAGCAGATAGTATTCGGTATCTTCGTGGGACAGCGGGAAAGGGTTCTGATAGACAAAAGGCTTGTTCGACATTTTTTCTCACTTAATGACCGGCTGAACCTCCGCGGACAGGCTGCGGGGCGCAACATCATAGGCGAATTAATTGTTTATTATGCTTCCCCACCGCGGGTGCGGTGGGGAAGTGCAGGAATGGTATCTTATAACGCGTTGATCTGCATGTTGTATCCGTCAGAACAACCACACCATCCACGGATAGGCAATCAGCATCATGGAGCCTAAGAAGATGGCACCGAAGATGGTTCCCAGACGCCAGTAGTCTTTGGTAGGCAGATAACCGCTGCCGTAGTAAATCGGGCTTGGACCAGTACCGTATGGCGTGATGATGCCCATCACACCCAGAGAGGTACACAACATCAGGCAGAAGACCGGCATATTGATGCCCGGAATGGAGGCTGCAATGGTCAGCATGGCCGGTAACAGCGCGGTGGTGTGTGCGGTGGTACTGGCAAACAGGTAGTGCAGCAGGAAGAAGGCGATTAACAGCACCACGGCCGAAACCTGTGGGTCATAACCCTGCAGCAGCATGCCACCCTCTTTACCTAACCAGGTGATAAAGCCGACGCGGGCCAGACCATCGGCCAGTGCCACCAGGGTGGCGAACCAGGCAAAGGTGTTCCAGGCCGGTTTATTACTGGTGATGTCATTCCAGGTCAGTACGCCGGTCCACAACATCAGAACGACCACCAACAGCGCAGCCATGGCAGGTTCGATCCACGAGGTGGCGAAAATCCACATCAGCAGGGCGCAGACCACAAACACCAGCAGCAGGATTTCATTGCGGGTCAGTCTGCCCAGTTTTTCCAGTTCAGCGATGGCCCATTTCGGCACTTCATCATTGATTTTAACTTCAGGTGGGTAGAACCAGTAAGCCAGCAGCGGCATGGTCAGAATCAACAGCACACCCAGCGGCAGGAAGGCCAGGAACCACATGCCCCATGAGATATCAAAACCGACGATGCTTTTTACCAGTGCCAGTGCCAGCAGGTTAGGTGCCAGCGCAGAGAGGAACATGGAACTGGTAATACAGGCCGCGGTAATCGCTACCCACATCAGATAGGAACCGATTTTTCGGGCGCTCGGGTCGTTAGGTTTAGAGCCGTAAAGCGGCGGCAGGTTGGCGATAATCGGGTAGATGGTACCGCCACTGCGCGCGGTGTTTGACGGCGTAAAGGGCGCAAGAAGCAGGTCAGCAAAGGTAATAGCATAACCCAGCGTCAGACTGCGGCGACCCAGATACTTCACCAGAATCAGGGCCAGGCGGCGACCAAACTGGGTTTTGTCATAACCTGCGGCGAACATAAAGGCACCGAAGATCAGCCAGACCGTGGAGTTGCCGAACCCACTGACCGCCCATTTGAACGACTCACTGGCGACTTTGAATTTCGGGTTAGCCAGTTCAGCCGGGCTGAAGAGCAGAAACTGGCTGAACAGCGCGATGACTACCACGCCGGTCAGGCCGATCACCGCGCCTGGCAGGGGTTCAAAGATCAATCCGACAATCACGCCGACGAAGATGGCGAAGAAGTGCCAGGCGTAGGGTTCGAGTCCGGCTGGTGTGGGCACCAGCAACAGCAACACGGCAACGAGCACCGGCAGAGCAAGCATGATAGCTTTCTTTTTACCCGGCGCCGCAGGTGCGACTTTTGGGGGTTCAGTTACAGCTGAGAGTGGTTTCATAGTATTTTATCTGCAAGTTAAGAAGAATGCGATTTGCGCCCCGGACCTTCACTGATGACTTTCTTTCTTATTCTTAATAGTGTGAATAAACCGCGATGCACTGATTTTTTAATCGACTGCTTAGCTATTGAGCTGCATTTTTAAATCCATGTAAATATGATGCGATTTTTGCAAATATAGATTTTGATCCAGATCAAAGAAATTAATTCATTATTCCCCATTTTTAACATTTATTTTTTATTTATATTTACGGCATCGACATTTTGACGGTTCTGTGAAGCTGGTCGACAAATCACCAGCTCACGCAAACTGAATGCCTTGCTTTAACCACATGATGATAAACGATTTATTTTTTATGTAAATGAATAGTTGATTTTTGGTTACCCATGATTAACAATTAATATAACTGCACTTCCTGCATCCGGCAAATAAAAACTCTAAATCATTTAAAAGTTAAAAAAGTAAATTTATCGCTTATGAAGGCAAAGAAAAGGGTATATTAGTCTCATGACATCGGACCACTTAATTAAGCGATAATTTGCGTCCGCTAAAAAATTTCCAGACTTTTAAATCTTGGAGTTTATCGCAATGAAATCTCTCACCCCCATCCTTAATCCATTGACTCTGCCTAACGGCGCTGTGTTGAAAAACCGACTGGTAATGGCACCGATGACCACCTGTACCGGCTTTTATGACGGTACGGTCACCAGTGAGCTGGTCGAGTACTATCGCGCACGTGCAGGCAGCATCGGAACCGTGATCGTTGAATGCTGCTTCATTGACAACCGTGGCCCGGCATTTCCGGGTGCCATTGCTATCGACAGCGACAACAAAATCCCTGGTCTGAAACGCATCGCGGACGCGATTAAATCTGAAGGCTCTACGGCCATTTTGCAGATCTATCACGGCGGCCGTATGGTGGAGCCGGAGCTGATTGGCGGCAAAACGCCGGTTGCGCCAAGCGCCATCGCGGCGCCGCGTGAAGGGGCAACCAAACCCCTGGCGCTGAGCGCCGAAGAAGTTGAAACCATGATCACCAAATTTGGTGATGCGGTGAACCGCGCTATCAAGGCCGGTTTCGATGGCGTCGAAATTCATGGTGCTAACACCTACCTGATTCAGCAGTTCTATTCGCCGAACTCTAACCAGCGCGATGACAAGTGGGGCGGCAGCCGCGATAACCGTGCACGCTTCCCGCTGGAAGTGCTGGAAATCACCCACAAGATGGCTGAGCGCTTCGCCCATAACTCTTTCATCATCGGCTATCGCTTCTCCCCGGAAGAGATCGAAGTGCCCGGCATTCGCTTTGACGACACGCTCTATCTGCTGGAAAAACTGGCGGCGCGCGGACTCGATTACGTCCATTTCTCGGTAGGCCAGCTGCTGCGTCCGTCAATTGTTGATACCCAGGATCCGACGCCGCTGATTGAGAAATTCGTCGCGATGCGTTCGCCTGTGCTGGCAAAAGTGCCGGTGATTGGCGTTGGTGGCGTCGTCAATAAAGCCGATGCCGAACTGGCGCTGGAGAAGGGCTACGATCTGGTGGCGATTGGTAAAGCCTGCATCGCTTACCCGAACTGGGCTGACCGCATCATCAATAACGAACACCTCGATCTCTACATCGACAGCAACAAACGCGAAGAGCTGCAGATCCCGGAACCGTTGTGGCGCTTCTCCCTGGTCGATGCGATGATCCGCGACATGAGTGAATCGGGCCGTAAATACAAAGCGGGCGTCTATCAGGAAAAAGTCGAAGCCGAAGCGCTGAAACTGAAAATCAACGTCACGCTGGATACTGACCGTATCACCGACATCTCGCTGGTGCCGGATGACACCCTGGATGTGGACTTCACCACTACCTTTGAAAGCCTGCGTAGCCGCATCCTGGTAGCCAACAGCCCACACGTCGATGCGATTACCGGTGCGACTACCCAGAGTGAGGCGCTGAAAAAAGCGGTTTCACGCGCGCTGACCACCTCCAGCAAAGAGCATGTGATTGAAGAGGGCGGCAACCCTAACGCACCGCAGAATTACGATGTGGTGATTGTGGGCAGCGGCGGCGCCGGTCTTGCGGCGGCGATTCAGGCGCACGATGAAGGTGCGCGCGTGGTCATCATCGAGAAGATGCCGACCATCGGCGGTAACACCATTAAAGCTTCAGTGGGCATGAACGCCGCGGAAACCCGTTTCCAGAAACTCAAAGGCATCGAAGACAGCAAAGAGCTGTTCTACGAGGAGACGCTGAAAGGCGGTCAGTTTAAAAATAATCCGGTGCTGCTACGTGAGTTTGTAGAGCTGGCGCCGGAGGCTATCGAGTGGCTGGCGAATCACGGCATTGAGCTTAACGACATCACCATTACCGGCGGGATGAGCATCGATCGTACCCACCGTCCGGCGGATCGTTCAGCGGTGGGTGGCTTCCTGATCAGCGGTCTGGTTAAAAACATCAACAGCCGCAACATCGAAGTCCTGCTGGAAACCTCAGTCTCAGAAATCCTTTATGAGAACGGTGCGGTAGCGGGTGTGAGAGTGGTCGATGAGTACAACGAAAGCCGTATCCTGAACGCGAAAAGCGTGATTGTGGCGACTGGCGGATTCAGTGCGAACCGTGAACTGGTAGTGAAATATCGCCCTGAACTCGATGGCTTTGTCACCACCAACCACAAAGGCGCCACCGGCAGCGGTATTGCCATGCTGGAAAAAATTGGTGCCGGTACCGTGGATATGGGCGAAATCCAGATTCACCCAACGGTTGAACAGACCACCTCTTATCTGGTCTCCGAATCCATTCGTGGCGGCGGTGCTATCCTGGTCAGTCAGGCGGGTGAGCGCTTCTACAACGAAATGGAAACCCGCGATAAAGTCTCGGCGCAGATTATCGCCTTGCCAGAGAAGAGTGCCTGGATTGTGTTTGACGAGCAGGTGCGGATGAATAACAAAGCGGCTGACGAATATATCGCCAAAGGCTTTGTGGTCAGCGCGCCAACCGTGGCAGAACTGGCGGTGAAACTCAACATGAGTGAGCATCATACGCTGGAAGCCACGCTGGCCCGTTACAACAACTTCGTTATCATGCAGAAAGATGAAGACTTCGGTCGTCAGACCGCGCTGCGTCATCCTCTGAGTGAAGCACCGTTCTACGCGATTCGTGTTGCACCGGGCGTACACCACACCATGGGCGGCGTCACCATCGACACCACCACCGCGGTGCTGGACAGCCAGAAACAGGTGATTAAGGGCGCCTGGGCCTGTGGCGAGGTGGTTGGCGGCATTCACGGCGCGAACCGCATCGGCGGTAACGCAGTCGCCGATATCATTATCTTCGGCATTCTGGCCGGTGGTAACGCCGCCGCTTACGCCCGACGTTAAGGGTCGTCTCCGGCATCCGCGCTCTGCGGATGCCGCTCTTTTCTTTTTAAAGCAGAGTCGCCTATGTTAACTGATGCGCGTGTCTATGCTTACTCCGCTGTCTTAATGGGTTCACCCATCCTGCTCAAACTCTTCGACGATAATCAGACCCTGGCCGGACAGGTCTTCCGCCTGATTAAACAGCAGGAGAATCTCTTCACGGTTAACCGCGCGGCGTCGGAAGTGATGGCGATTAATCACGCGGCAGGGCAGCATCCGGTGGTCGTCAGTCAGCCGGTGTTTGACCTGATCGCCTGCGCGCATGCGGTGAGCCTGCTGCCCGACAGCCTGTTTAATCTGGCTATCGGCCCGCTGGTGAAGTGCTGGAAAATCGGCTTTCAGGGCCACAGTGTTCCATCAGAGACAGAACTTCAGGCGCGCATGGCGCTGACGAATCCGCATGATGTTATTCTTGATGACGCAAGCCGCAGTGTCATGCTGGCCCGGCCGGGGATGGAGATTGACCTGGGCGCCATCGCCAAAGGCTATATCGCCGATGTTGTGCAGGCATTCTTGCGCCAGCAGCAGGTCAGCAGTGCGCTGATTAATCTGGGCGGAAATGTGCAGACAGTGGGTGCGCCGCCAGAAGAGGCGGGCTGGGCAATCGGCCTGAAAAAACCGTTTGGTGAGGCCGATGAGCTGATCGGGGTGATCGGGGTGAATAATCGCTCGGTGGTGACATCCGGTATCTATGAGCGTTATTTCGAGCTGGATGGCGTCTGTTATCACCACATCCTCGACCCGCGTAGCGGTTATCCGCTGGATAATGACCTGCTGAGCGTCACTGTGATCTCTGACCGGTCACTGGATGGCGACATCTACACCACACTGCTTTACGGCCTCGGCGTTGAACAGGGCATTGCCTGCCTGGCAGAGCAACCGGGCATTGAAGCGATATTTGTGACCCGTGACAGGCAGGTGATCTGCTCGTCACAACGTCACTTTTCTTTTCAGTTACTGGACACCGATTATCGGCTGGTTCACTGACAATATTGTTTGAGTAAAGTGTGATACTCCGGCTGCAGGCGATAGCGATAAACCGGACGGCCCGTGACCCCATAATGAATGCTGGTGAACAGGATATTAATCTGCGCCAGCCAAATCAGATACTTGCGGCAGGAGACGCGGGAGATATTCACCTCGGTTGCCAGTTCGTCGGTGGAGAACTCGGTACCCGGGTGGGCGTCGATCCACAGACACAGGGTGCGCAGGGTCTGCGGTGTTAATCCTTTCGGCAGTCGCTTCTGCTCGCTGGCCCCCGGCGGATTGCCATGCAACAACTGATCAACGTCCGACTGCTGATAGAACTGATGATTATCCATCAGCGATTTTTTCTGTCGCCAGCCAGTCAGCGCCTCTTCAAAGCGGGCAAACTGGAAAGGCTTGATCAGATAATCCACCACACCGTAGTTGAGTGAGGTTTTGATGGTGGCGGCATCTGCTGCTGACGAGATAATAATCACGTCAACCGGACGTCCTGCGCTGCGCAGTTCCGGCAACAGGTCGAGACCGTTCTCCTGCTGCATATAGATATCCAGCAGGATCAGATCAACCTGAGGTTCGGCCTGCGCCAGCCGCTCTTTGGCCTGCTGTAAGGTTGAGGCGGTGCCGCAGCAGGTAAAGCCTGGGATCTGCCCGATATAACAGCGATTCAGCTCGGCTACCATGGCGTCATCATCGACAACTAACACATTGATCATTGGGTAATCATTCCTCTCTCCCACGGAAGTTGTACTAAGAATTGGGTGAATACACCCGGTTCCGACTCGGCACTGACACTGCCGCCCAGGCTTTCGGTCTGCTGCTTAACCAGAAACAATCCGACACCGCGATCTTCGCCTTTTGACGAGACGCCACGCTCAAAAATGGCGCTGAGCTGCGTACCGTCGATCCCGGGTCCGTCATCACTCACTTCACAGGCTAACCAGCCATTCTGATAATGCAGCATGAGGTGGATCTCCCCTTCGGTTTCAGGGTCCAGCGCCTCAAGCGCATTTTCAATTAAATTGCCCAGCACCGTAATCAGTACCGCGCTCTGCTCCTCGCTGCCGCAGTCGGGCAGAAAACTCGCCTCATCGATAATCAGCTGATGGCCTTCATCGGTCACCCGGTTGATTTTGCTGAGCAGGAAACCCGCAATGATGGGCGATTTGATCTTTTGCAGCAGCGAACCAATCTCCGTCTGATAGGCGTTGGCGGTTTTCAGGATGTACTCTTCCATCTGCGCATAGTTTTTCATATGCAGCAGGCCCAGAATGACATGCAGCTTGTTCATGAACTCATGGGAACGTTCACGTAACGCGTCTACATAGTTTACCATGCCGTCCAGACGCTGCATCAGCTGGCTGATTTCGGTCTTGTCCCTGAAGGTGGTCACCGCGCCGATAATGCGGTCACGACTGCGAACCGGCACGGTATTGCTGATCAGGATGCGATTACCCAGCGTCAGCTCCTGATCGTGCCAGGCTTTACCCGCATGCAGCGCATCCTGCTGATGGCGGTGCATTACGCTCTCTTCAGCAATCAGATCGCCGCTTAATGGCATCTTGCGGGTGGTCTCATGCAGCAGCTGCTGCGCCGCGTGGTTAATCAGGCTGACGCGTGACTCATCATCTACCGCAATCACACCCTCTTTAATAGAATTCAGGATCGCCTGACGCTGCTCGAACAGGCTGGAAATTTCGTGCGGCTCCAGCCCGAGCAATATGCTCTTCAGGCGCCTGACCAGAATAAGAATCCCCAGCAGGCCAACCAGGCCGCCAAATAAGACAGTCCAGACGATGTTCCAGCGGCTTTTGGCAATCTGCGCCGCCACATCATTCAGCGCGATGCCGATCGCCACCACACCAATCTGCTGATGCTCTGCGTTATAAACCGGGGTAAATACCCGCAGTGCCTCTACCAGCACGCCGTGATTTACCGCCACATTTTCCCGCCCGCTGAGGGCCGGATAGATATCGTTGCCGACAAAATGTTTGCCAATCACCGCCGCGTTCGGGTGTGAAAAGCGAATGCCACGCATATCCGTCACCACCACAAACAGCAGGCCGTTGCGTTTGCGCGCGGCTTCAGCCAGTGGCTGAATCTGGCTGCTGCCGTCCGGTAACAGTAACCCACGCTGGACTTCAGGGCTGTCTGCCAGAGTGCGTGCCACCGCCATCGCCTTATCTTTAAGATGCGACTGAGCAAAGTTATCGATCTGCACAAAATAGAGCAGATGGACAGCAAGCAGCACGGTGACGATAACCGCTGTCATCATCAGGGTGGTCAGGGTACTGAGTTTCATGGGTCGTTTAGTCACGGCATGTCGGTTCTGTGGTTGGCTTGTCATTGGCGTTCAGCACGGGTGGGAGATCGCCCGGAAACATACGCTAACTGACCGCATCAGTACAGTTTTAGCGGTCTGCGCGCGGGCAATCGCCGGAGAACAATATTTGTGTTAGGGGATTGTATAATTCAAAGGACACCCTTAATGTGTGGTTAAAATATGTGAGCAATTCGGTAAGCCTTTTGTAATTAAATTAAGGCTAAATTGCTATTTTTAATTTTATAACTATTTTCACATTAACTCACAAATAACATTATTTTAAACTTTAAGGACTTTTTTTAACCAGTACCGTCTGAGCTGTAGATTAAAATGATGAATTCAAAGAAAGTTATCCCCACTCTTTCCCTCGCGGCCTTGTTAGTTTCTTCAGCACTGCATGCTGAAACTTCACCAGAAAAAACCGACGTCCTGTTAATTGGTGGCGGCATCATGAGCGCCTCAATGGGCACCATGCTGGAAGAGCTGCAGCCTGGCTGGAAACAGATCATGGTTGAGAAGCTGGATGGTGTGGCACTGGAATCCTCTAACGGCTGGAACAACGCCGGTACCGGTCACTCTGCCAATATGGAGCTGAACTATACGCCAGAGCGTAAAGACGGCTCGATCGACGTGACGAAAGCGCTGGAAATCAACGAAGCCTTCATGGTTTCACGCCAGTTCTGGAGTTCGCAGGTCAAAGAGGGTGTGATGCACGATCCGCGCTCTTTCATCAACTCAACGCCACACATGAGCTTCGTCTGGGGCGACAACGTCGACTTCCTGACTAAACGCTATGCGGCGTTACAGAAAACCGCGCTGTTCCAGGGCATGAAGTTCTCTACCGATCACAAGCAGATCGAACAGTGGGCACCGCTGGTGATGGAAGGTCGTGATCCACAGCAGAAAGTGGCCGCAACCTGGACGCCAGTCGGCACCGACGTAAACTACGGCGAAATTACCCGTCAGCTAATCGGCAGCCTGAAGAAGAATGACAACTTCCGTCTGGAAACCTCGTCTGAAGTCACCGATTTCAAACGTAACGGTGATAACTCGTGGCACGTCACCATTAAAGATGCCAAAAACGGCAACGAGCGTGCAGTTGACGCGAAATATGTCTTTATTGGTGCTGGCGGCGGCGCGCTGAAATTACTGCAGAAAACCGGCATCCCGGAAGCGGAAAACTATGCAGGCTTCCCGGTCGGCGGTTCATTCCTGGTAACCGAAAACAAGGCGATTGCCGATCGTCACCTGGCGAAAGTCTACGGTCAGGCGTCTACCGGTGCACCACCGATGTCCGTTCCGCATCTGGATACCCGTTATCTGGATGGCAAACGCGTCGTGCTGTTTGGACCGTTCGCGACCTTCTCAACCAAGTTCCTGAAAAATGGTTCACTGTTTGACCTGCTGAGCACCACCACTACTCATAACATCGTGCCAATGACCGACGTGGGTATGGATAACTTCGACCTGGTGAAATACCTGGTTGGCCAGGTGATGCTGACAGAAGAAGATCGCTTCGAAGCGCTGAAAGAGTACTACCCGGACGCGAAGAAAGAGGACTGGAAACTGATTCAGGCCGGTCAGCGCGTACAGATCATCAAGAAAGATGCTGACAAAGGTGGCGTGCTGAAACTGGGTACAGAAATTGTGACCGATCAGCAGAAAACCGTGGCGGCACTGCTGGGTGCTTCTCCTGGTGCATCGACCGCTGCGCCTATCGCGTTAAGCGTGATGCAGAAACTGTTCCCGGAAGAGTTTAAGTCAGCGGAATGGCAGGCCAAAATCCACAAGATGATCCCAGGCTACGGTCAGAAACTGAATGACAATGTGCCGATGCTGCAGCAGGTATGGAATGACACCGCTGCAACTCTGCAGCTGACCACGCCGCCGGTTATCAACATGGATGGCAAAGCAGCCGAGGCGCCAGCAGCACAGCCTGAGCAGGCAGCGCCTTCAGCTAAGCACGACATGGCGCTGTAACAGCGACCTGACTTAAAAAAAGCCCGCACAGGTTATCCTGCGCGGGCTTTTTTATTGCTGCGTTTTCTGCCCGTTACTCCGGCTGGTTACCGCGCCAGTTGCCCCAGGGATCTTCTGCGGGTGCTTGATCCGCCTCTTCAGACGCTTCTTCGCGGGAGGCCGGTTCCTCTTTTAACGAGGCGAGATAAAGCGCTTCGACTTCAGCCCGCGCCCAGGGCGTGCGCCGCAAAAACTTCAGGCTTGATTTAACACTCGGATCGCTTTTAAAACAGTTAATGTTGATCCGTTTTCCCAGCTCCGCCCAGCCATACTGCGCGACTAAACTGTTTATCTGCATCTCCAGCGTTACGCCATGCAGAGGATCTTTTGAGGTTTGTGCGTTCATCATCTATCCGCCTGATTCATTCAATGCCGCACATCCTGACAATCGTAAAGCCGTTGTGCAAGGCGTGAAGGTGAAAAAGGGCGTGCCGTGGCGCGTTAAGCGCAGATTTCTGTGTCTGAGTTAACGTGACAGGCAGAAGAGTGCGCAGGCGTGCGGCGATTGTGCTAATCATAAGCGACTGATGATGCTCAAAAAGGATCCCCTGCCATGTCTGTGCCCGTCGATAATCTGCTCAGCTCCGCCAGCCGTAAACGTGCTCTGATAGCCGGTTCGGTAGGTAATTTCATTGAATGGTATGAGTTTGCCGTCTATGGCTTTCTTGCCACCGTGATAGCGCAGAACTTTTTCCGGCTGGAAGGGGAGTCAGCGCTGACCGGGCTGTTGCTGACCTATGCGTCATTCGCCATCGCCTTTTTCTTCCGTCCACTCGGAGCAATCATTTTCGGCCGGATGGGTGATCGCATCGGGCGCAAACCCACGCTGATTTTTGTGTTAATCATGATGACGCTGGCGACGGCGGCTATCGGCCTGGTACCCACCTATGCCCATCTGGGCATCCTGGCGCCGCTGATCGTGACCGGTCTGCGTATTCTGCAGGGCCTGTTCGCGGGGGGTGAGTATGGCGGGGCGGTATCGTTGATGACCGAGTTTGCACCACGCGGTAAGCGGGGCCTTTATGGGGCGTGGCAATCTTTTACTGTGGCGCTGGGATTACTGGCTGGCGCGGGCATCGTAGCGCTGCTCTCACTGCTGCTGTCGCCTGAGCAGATGCTGAGCTGGGGCTGGCGCATCCCGTTCTTCATTGCCCTGCCACTGGGTGTTATCGCGCTCTGGCTGCGGGTTCAGATGGAGGAGACCCCGGCGTTTATTCAGCAGCAGGCAAAACCCGTTACAAAAGTTGACGCCAGCCTTGGCGATACGCTGAAAACGATCCTGCTCGGTATCTGTCGGCTGATGGTCTGGTCGGCGGCCGGTTACACCTGGCTGGTGATTATGCCGACGTACCTGCAGGCATCGCTGCACACCGGCTTTAACCAGGCGTTGCTGATTGCGGTGATATCGAACCTGGGCTTTGCTGCCACCATCATCCCGGCCGGCATGCTGAGTGACAGGATTGGCCGCCGTGCGGTGATGGTGACAGCGGCGGTATTGCTGCTGGTGCTCTCTCTGCCGCTGCTTAACATACTTCAGGCAGAGAGCACCGGGCTGCTGCTGAAAGCGCTGGTGGTGTTTATCGCGGGCGGAGTGGTCGGGTTGCTGGCCGGACCGGGACCTGCGATGCTGGCAGAGATGTTCCCGACGCGGGTGCGTTATACCGGACTGGGTCTGGCCTATTCGCTTTCTAACGCGGTGTTTTCTGGCTGTGCCGGATTGATCATCACCGGGTTGATTAAACAGACCGGTAATCCCGATATCCCCGCCTGGTATGTGATGGCGACTGCGCTGGTCAGTATTGTCGCGCTGATGACCCTGAACAAAGATGATCATCTGCGGCTACTGGATGAGCCACCGTCGCGCTAAGTGTCGGCAAGCAAGCTGAGCGGGAAATTCAGGCTGCATAAGTGTTATGCAGCCTTTTTTACTGACAGGTCTGCCGGGAAGGGCAACAAATAAGCCTGCTTATCAGAAATGCAGCTGTAATATCACCGGCGTAACGTGCCGCTCTGTTCAGGCCGATGTAACAGGGTTTTATCCCGTAAGCGATTCAGCCGGGTCAAAGTCTCTGGCCTTCACGCTTCATCAACACCGCCAACAGGTCTGAAACCATAGCGGATGCTGGGGAGAAGGATTCAGACAAGGTCATTCACTTTGCGATGATGGCAAACTGAAAACCTGATCGCGGCAATTAACTTTATGAGCATGGTTGTCGGCAATAATGATGACAGCAGCCATAATCATACCGAGAAGAATGATAACTATTTTACGCAGGAGCATAAGCGTTAATTCCTGTGAAATTAAACTATTCTTATCTGTAATATGTTATTCACTTTTATCAGTGACTTAACGTGAGTGTTGATTAATTATGGCTGAAGTAAAATCTTTATATATTGATCGCGATGCGGTTTTCCAGACTCTGCTGAAATAAAGGCGTCATGCAAATTCTTAAATAAACGAAATCTAAATGAGGGAATAAAAGCTGTTAATTTATCTTGTGTCTGTTTGACTGAAAAGGGTTGAACCTGTATGGCTTCAGGCTGTGAAGAGGAAAAGCTGAATAACGGCCCACAGTTGAACACTGCGGGCAGCACGCTGGACCCGGTCGGGACTCATCCGACAACCGGATCCCGCTGGTGGCGGTCACATCACTAACTTTAAACAGATCACAGACTGAGAACGGTGTCGTCAGATTTCTGTTTCTCCGGCTGAGTGATGAAATCCTGTGCCAGGTCGGCGACGATGGCTGCAACGGTTCGCACCGATTTGATCATCGAAATGCCGGTGCCTGTCGAAACAACACCTTTGTCAAAATTGCCCAGTCGCATCGCCTGCCATAAAGAGTGGTAGCCATTCATTGCAGTGAACAGGGTTTCACGGTCAGCGCCCTGCGCATCAAGCTCTGCCAGTCTTGGGCTGAGCGGCGTGGACAATGTCCGGTAATAAGCGGGCAGGGTGCGGAAAAGTAGCAGATCTTCTGCGCTTGATGAAACAATCAGCTGCTTGACCTTCTCATCCGCCGGGTTCTCCTGCGCGGTTAAAAACAGGCTGCCTATCCAGACGCCTTCTGCACCTAACGCCATGGCTGCACGCACGCCCCGCACATCCCCAATGCCGCCTGCCGCCAGCACCGGAATTTTCACACTGTCAGCGATTATAGGCACGATGCTGAACGTTCCGATAATGCGTGATGGCACGGTGCCGCCTTCATCAAATCCCGTGGCGACAATGATATCGGCGCCAAGCTTTTCAGCCTGCTGAGAATTCGCTACGTCAGGCGTCAGCGCACGATAAAGGATTTTGATGCGATGTTGTTTCAGAAAATCGAATATTTCGGCATCAAGCACTTCATTAACTAAAACGACCTCTACCTTCTCTTCAACAAACATTTCAGCTGTTGGACGCCAGAAACTCATATCGGGCCCATTGATCAGCGTTGCCCCAAAAGGTTTATCCGTCAGCTGTTTGGTTTTTCTGATTTGCTCACGCATGCGCTCCAGCGCCATGAAACGAGAGTCTGGCAATGTATCCTGCCCGGCGTTGGGGCCAATTATGCCTAATCCGCCTGCGTTTGATACTGCGGCAACAAACGTTGCATTGGTCAGAAAGTACATGGGTGCCTGAATAATGGGATAGCGAATATTCAGAATTTCTGTCACACGGTTTTTCATAGTTTTTCCTTATCCGGATACTGTGTAGCCAGACTTATTCGTTAGAAATAAGAATTTTTTACGGGCCGTTTTATTTTTATTCTCTTAGCCAAAACAGGGAGTTTAATAGTTGAAAATAAGAAGTAAACGGTCAGAATTGGGTACGTGTTTGCCAGATATGGAAAGATAATGGATCTCAACGCGACAAAACTCTTTATTGCAGTCGTTCAGGCAGGCAGCTTTTCAGCGGCAAGTGAGAGAACGGCTATCCCCATCTCTACGCTGGTGCGGAAAGTGAACGAGCTGGAGCGGGCACTGGGTGTGCAGTTACTGGAGCGATCAAAGAAAGGGGTCAGGCCGACCTACAAAGGACAACAGTTCTTTGAGCAATCGCGACCTGGCCTGGAATTGCTGGAAGAGGCCACCAAAACGGTCAGGTCTGCGCACAAACTGGCGGGCAAACTGCGAATATCGGTGCCGCCTGACTTCACTATCTGGTGGGAGTTACTGCATGCGTTTCAGCAACGCTATCCTGATATCAAAGTGTTTTGCCACTCAGGGGAAAGAGTGGTGGATCTGTTTGAAGATGGCATTGACGTGGCACTCAGGCTGGGCGAGTTGCATACCGAGGATGTAATTGCGAAACCGGTTATGAATGTCGAGGCATGGTTTGTTGCCACGCCTGAACTGGCTGAACGCTTTGGACATCCGCAGACGCTGGCGGCGCTGGCGACGTATCCGATAGCCAGCTGGGAAGGGCTTAACAGTGGTTCCTTTGAGTGGGTATCCGGAGACGAGAAGGTAAAGTTTGAGCCGTTTTTTTCCTCCAACAACACGCAGGGCCTGCGCCACTATGCACTGAGCAGTGCCGGGGTATCGCTGTTGTTTGATTTTTTAGTTAAACCTGATGTGGAGGGCGAAAAGCTGGTGCGACTGCTGCCTGATTATCCGACTCACTCGATGCCCTTACATCTGGTCTATGTCCGGCACAAACATCCTTCAGCCATCACACTCGCGTATCTGGAGTTTTGTGCTGAATGGGTGAGTCAATACAAGATCGGCTAGGGGCTACACAAAAGGGGCAGAGGCAAAGATGTCCGGCAAACCAGCGCACAGGCGCTGTGGCCTCACCGATGAATGAAAGGGATAAACACAGAAAAAGAAAAGGCGCCCTGAGGCGCCTCTGATAGTGACCCTGACGCCACTATTTACACCAGCTGCTGTGCCGTAGTTTCCACCAATGTCAGCAACACTTTGATATCTTCCAGCGTCACTGTCGGATTCAGCAGGGTCATCTTCAGGCAGGTCACGCCATCGAACTCGGTCACACCAACGTTGGCGCGGCCCGACTCCAGCAGGGCATCACCGATACGCTGATTCAGCAACGCAATATCCGCACTGCTGAAGTGCGCCAGATGCGCCGGACGATAGCGGAACAGCACGCTGGCCAGCTGCGGTTTCATCACCAGCTCCAGCGCAGGCTGCTCATCAACGTACTGTGCAACCTGCTGCGCCAGTGTCACACCGTGATCGATGATTTCGGCATACTGTTTCTGACCCAGCGCTTCCAGACCCATCCACAGTTTCAGTGCATCGAAACGGCGGGTGGTCTGAAGCGATTTGGACACCAGATTCGGCACACCCTGCGCTTCATCAAACTCAGAGTTCAGATAGGCCGCCTGGTAGCGCATCAGCTCATAGTGACGGGCTTCCTTCAGCAGGAAAGCACCACAGCTGATGGTCTGGAAGAACTGCTTGTGGAAGTCCAGGGTAATGGAATCGACCAGCTCAATGCCATCCAGATAGTCACGATACTTTTCTGAGAGCAACAGCGCGCCGCCCCAAGCCGCATCGACGTGCACCCAGATGTTCTCTTCGGCCGCCAGCGCCGCGATTTCGCGCAGGGGATCGATTGCACCGGCATCGGTAGTACCCGCCGTGGCAACAATCGCCAGAATGTTTTCGCCGTTGGCTTTGGAGGCTGCCAGCTTGTGGCGCAGGTCATCCATATCCATGCGGGCAAAGCGATCGCATTTCACTTGCGTCACGGATTGATAGCCCAGACCCAGCAGCGCCATGTTCTTCTGAACCGAGAAGTGCGCATTCTCTGAACAGAAGACTTTAATCTTCTTCAGGTCGCCGGTTAAACCATCCTGCTGAACAGAATGACCCTGGCGGGCAAACCAGGCATCACGCGCCAGCATCAGACCCATCAGGTTACTCTGGGTGCCGCCGCTGGTGAATACGCCCGCGTCGCCGGGCTGATAACCGACCTGGGTACGCAGCCACTCGATCAGCTTCATCTCAATCAGGGTGGCTGAAGGTGCCTGGTCCCACGAATCCATACTCTGGTTGGTGGCATTAATCAGGACTTCCGCCGCCTGGCTGATAACCAGGCTCGGGCAGTGCAGATGCGCCACACACTGCGGGTGATGAACCGACAGGCTGTCTTTGAGGAAGTACTCAATGGCGCGTTCAATCGCGGCCTGGTTGCCCAGGCCCTGAGGATTGAAGTCCAGCTTAATGCGCTCGCGCAGCTCTGCGACGGTTTTTCCCTGATACATCTCAGGTTGTTCCAGCCACTTCACGACGGCCGCGCTACTCTGGGCAATCGCCTGCTGGTAGGCCTCGGTACTCTGTGCTGAGGCCGCCAGAATCGGGTTTAACCGGGACATTGCATTCACTCCACTCAAACTGGTTTCACGCCAGCTGACAGCAGGGCGTTTTCAAATTTATCCATAAACACGTCCAGTTCTGCATCTGTGATCAGCAGGGAAGGCAGCAGACGTAATACGCTGCCGTGACGTCCGCCACGCTCCAGAATCAGGCCGTTCTCAAAACATTTTTTCTGTACCAGCGCGGAGAGCTCGCCGTCTGCCGGGAAGCTGCCCATGTGATCAGCGGCTTCGTCAGGTTTCACCAGCTCAATGCCGATCATCAGTCCCAGACCACGCACGTTGCCGATTACCGGGTAGCGCTGCTGCAGCTCGCCCAGTTTGCCTTTCAGCCATTCGCCCTGTGCAGCAACTTTGTCAGCGATGTTGTTATCTTTCAGCAGTTTCAGCGTAGTCAGGCCGGTCGCCATTGCGAGCTGGTTGCCACGGAAGGTGCCGGTGTGGTGGCCAGGAGACCAGGCGTCGAACTCTTTCTTAATGCCCAGTACCGCCAGTGGCAGACCGCCGCCGACCGCTTTTGACATCACGATGATGTCCGGCTCAATACCGGCGTGCTCAAAGGCGAAGAATTTACCGGTACGGGCAATGCCCGCCTGCACTTCGTCGATGATCAGCAGAATGCCATGCTCTTTGGTCACTTTACGGATGCGCTGCAGCCACTCAGCCGGAGCCGGGTTAACACCGCCTTCGCCCTGAACTGCTTCCAGAATGACGGCTGCCGGTTTACGAACGCCGCTCTCAACGTCGTTGATCAGGTTTTCGAAGTAGTAGGTCAGCGCTTTCACGCCCGCTTCACCGCCAATGCCCAGCGGGCAGCGGTAGAGGTGCGGATAAGGCATGAACTGCACTTCCGGCATCAAGCCGTCGACGGCTTCTTTCGGTGACAGGTTGCCGGTAACCGACAGCGCGCCGTGGGTCATGCCGTGATACGCACCAGAGAAGCTGATGATGCCGGAACGACCGGTGTGTTTTTTCGCCAGTTTCAGCGCCGCTTCAACGGCATCCGCGCCCGACGGGCCGGTAAACTGCAGGCAGTACTCTTTGCCCTGGCCCGGTAATAACGAGAGCAGATACTCAGAGAACGCATCTTTTAACGGCGTAGTTAAATCAAGAGTATGTAACGGCAAGCCGCTGGTAATGACATTTTGAATGCTCTGCAGAACGTCTGGATGGTTATGACCCAATGCCAGCGTTCCGGCACCTGCAAGACAGTCGAGATACTGATTATTCTCGACGTCTGTGATCCAGACACCCTGTGCTTTCGCAATCGCGAACGGCAATTTGCGAGGATAACTTCGAACGTTTGATTCAAATTCAGCCTGACGGGCTAAATAGGTTTCATTGGTTGCGTTTAAGTTCTGTGCATTCAAACTATCAATACGGACTTTATCCGTCATCATATCTCTCCTACAACCGGGACGGGCGTAGCGTCGCAGTTGAATAAATGTATTTAAATTGGGGTATGTGTTTTAAGCGCGGCCAATATAGGTGTTTTTAAGGTCCGACTCAACGTTTAATTTTATCGGCAGATAACAGATTCTTTGCTATAGGAATCAATCATTTGGTGAGTTTGTGAACGTATACATTATTGCCGCTTCGCTAGTCCGTTGTTAATAAGTGGCGTAAAAACACCAGCTTACCCGGCGCGGGGCGTGCTAAGTCAATGATAATAATCTGTGTAAATAGCTGTTTCCGGGGCAAAACGCTATCAAAAAGGGGCCTTTTCAGATGGAAAAAGCATAAGTCAGTTTGACTGAAGAAGCTGCATTTATAGCGGGTTAAAAGCGCAGACCAATTAAAATAATAAACCTTTTATTAACATTTAATTAAAATCTGGCGTTGTTAAAGCCTTTATAACGCGTCAGATCCACGTTACGACAGGAGATGATCAATAAACTGCGTTAAGTCAGCCATCCCTTCGCTTGCCTTTTTCTCCGACGGATTGATGGTCAGCAAATCGGCATAGCCGTTAAGCATCGCACTGATTTGCCGGGCGGTACGTGGGATATCGGCACAACGCAGCGTTCCGTCTGTGACGCCGTCACGAATTATCTCCTCCACGAGTGCCTGCCACGCAGCCGTCATTTGTTCTGCCAGCGCGGCATAGGCTTCGTGATGCGCAGCCATCTGCCAGAATGAAGCATAAAGTTGCCAGGTTGCATCCGGTGCGCTCGGCAGATGACTTTCGAACAGCGTCAGCAACCTCTGGCGGGGTGTGAGTAGAGTCAGGGAGTCAGCAAAATTTTCTAAATCCACGTGCATAAAGCGTTCAAGCGCTGCCAGGCAGAGCGTCTGCCAGTTGCTGAAATAGTGATAAATATGACTGCGTGAAATGCCCACCGACTCAGTGAGTTCCCGAGTGGTCACTTTTTCGATCCCTTTCTCGATAAATAACACTATCGCGGCATCCAGGATTTTGGTTCTCAGTGCTTCAGCTGACTCTTTCATCTCTCTCTCAATGAGTGTCACGTTGACTTTGAGCAACTGCTCAAATAGACTGCTTTTCGTTCTTGAGCAACCGCTCAAGACTCATGATATCAGAAACAGAAACTATGCATTCCTCAAAAACGATCCTGCCGGTAGCAAAACCCCGCAGCGCTATTCTGACATTAAAAATGCTCGGCCGTCGCCATAGCCGCAAGCTGTTCCTCACGCTGCTGCTGGTGGTGGCGGAAAATGTCATGTATCTCCTCTATCCGCTGCTGGCGGGCTTCGCTATTAATGCGATTCTCTCCGGCAGGACCTGGCATGCGGTGCTCTATGCGGTGATGGTGTTTACCATGTGGGCCATCGGAGCGGCACGACGCAGCGTCGATACCCGCACCTTTGCCCGTATTTACGCCGGGCTGGCCGTGCCGGTGATTGTGGCACAGCGTAACGAAAACCAGAGCGCTTCCACCATTGCCGCGCGGGTGGCCTTGTCACGCGAGTTTGTCGACTTTTTTGAGAAACATCTGCCGGTGCTGATTACCTCGCTGGCCTCTATGACCGGCGCCGCGGTGATGCTGCTGGCTATCGAGTTCTGGACCGGCGCGGGCTGTCTGGCGATCCTGCTGTTCTTCGCCTGTTTCCTGCCGGGATTTACCCGCAAAAACGATATGCTGTTTGGTCGTCTGAATAACCGGCTGGAGAAAGAGGTGAGCTTTGTCAGCAACGCTAACGCTGCGTCACTGGACCGTCATTATGGCGTGCTGGCCAGCCTGCGGATCCGTCTCTCCGATCGGGAAGCCTGGGGTTATCTGGCCATCGGTAGCGTGGCAGCGCTGCTATTTGCTGTCACCATTGCGGTAATGTCGAACCGTGGCGGGACCAATGCGGGTCACATCTATTCGGTGATGACCTATATGTGGATGTTTGCCATGAGCCTGGATGATGGCCCACAGCTGCTGGAAAAATATTCCCAGCTGAAAGACATAGGTCGCCGGGTAAATACCGGCACGCACTGATTTGGCCGATTCAGGCGCTGCCTTCTTTTTGGGCGTTGTCTCAGTTGAGGGCTGAAGCAGCCGCCGGAGGGACCGGCGGCAACGGAGGTGAAGAATAACGAGCCGACTCGGGACCGAAAGCGATCACGGCTCAGGGAGGGGCTTAATAATCCAGCTCACCTGGCGCAAATGCTCTGAAAGCGTTATCAGACGGCGTATAGCCCAGCACTTCTCGCGTCTGTGTCAGATCAAAGCGTTTAAAACGGTTATCGGAAATGCCGTAGCCAATAAAGAAGGTGATCTTCTCTGCCTCTACCGCGCCAGTCAGCAATCTGACGGCATCTTCCGGACTCAGCCATGCGCTGTAATCCCGTGCATTATGCAGGCTGTTATCCAGTGCAGGTTCAAACGCCCCGATTCTTAATGCCACACAGCTCAAGCCGTGCTGGCTGGCATAGAAGGCGCAAAGTGCTTCACCATAACATTTGGTGACGCCATACAGATTCGCGGGAGAGACGGCCATGCCGGGATGTATCTGGACATCCGCCGGGTAGCCCTCAATGGTCTGCGCACTGCTGGCAAAGACCAGACGACGACAACGGTGCTCAGCTGCTGCCTTGAGTATCCAGGTCGTAGAGAGAATATTGGCGGGCAGCAGATCGTCGAAACTGGCCTGCGCATCCGGGATACCGGCGAGGTGGATGACGGTATCGACAGGCTCTTCAGCCAGTAATTTCTCCGCCGCACCAGGTTGTGACAGATCCGCCACAATAAAACGATGGGGTGCGGGTATCGTGTAATCCGGCTCACGTAAATCGGTCAGGATAAAACGGTAGTTGTTCTGGCTGGCCGCAAAGAAAGTGCGCCCGATGCGCCCGCTGGCACCGGTAAGAAGGATAACTCTGGTCGTCATCTGCTGATTCCTGTTATGCAAAAGAAGCGCTGAGAGGTCAGTTAAACAGAGATTCACGACTCAGGCCTGCGTAGCTTTCCGGATTGTGATCTTAAACAGGTCGCTATGCGCCAGAGTTGCACGGATAAAGACCCATGTTACCGCAGCCTTCACTGTGCGCCAGATCACATAAATGGGTTGCTAAGCGCAGCCTGACTTTTTATAGTCTGCCCGCTTCAACCGGACGGGAACACGCTCTGCTTTCTCTCTCCGCCTCACTTCAGTTTTTTCAGTTCTGGCCATTGGGAATCAATTTTGTTAAGAAAAAATCATAAAACCGACGATGCCGGTTTTGTCCGCTGGGCATTACTGGCCCTCGCGCTGGGCGGCTTTGGCATCGGTACCGGTGAGTTCATCATGATGGGCCTGCTGCCAGATGTTTCACGCTCCCTTGCGATTACCGAGCCGCAGGCGGGCAACGCCATCGCCAGTTACGCACTGGGCGTGGTGGTCGGTGCGCCGTTTATTGCGGTGCTGGCGGCGCGAATGGCACGTAAATCGCTGATGCTGATCCTGATGGCGCTGTTCAGTATCGGTAATGTTGCCAGCGCGATGGCTGACAGCTATCACGGCCTGCTCGTGGCGCGTTTTCTGACCGGGCTGCCTCACGGCGCCTACTTTGGTGTGGCGTCGCTGGTAGCCGCCTCGCTGGTGCCGATTGAACGTCGTGGCCGCGCGCTGGCGTCACTGATGCTGGGACTGACGGTGGCGACCCTGATTGGTGTGCCGCTGGGCTCCTGGATAGGTCAATTATTTAGCTGGCACGTGGTGTTCACCTTTGTGGGCGCAATTGGTCTGCTGACCTGCCTGCTGATTGGCCGCTATGTCCCTTACACGCCTGGCGATGTGGATGCGCATCCGCTGCGGGAACTGGGCGCGCTGAAAAACGCGCAGGTGCTGCTGACCCTGCTGGTGGGGGCGGTAGGATTTGGCGGGATGTTCGCTATCTTCAGTTATATCGCGCCGACGCTGATTAACATTGCTGGCATCTCTCCCTCGCTGATCCCCTGGGCGATGGTGGCGTTTGGGCTGGGAATGATCATCGGTAATCTGGTGGGTGGCCGTCTGGCTGATGGCCCGGTGCTGAATATTATTGGCTGGACGCTGTTATGGAACGTGCTGGTGATGCTGGCCTTCCCGGTGCTGGTTCAGCATGTGGCAACCGGCCTGCTGGCCACGTTCCTGATCGGCACCTGCTCAGTGCTGCTGCCGTCGTTGCAGATTCGCCTGATGGATGTCGCCAATGAGTCGCAAACCCTGGCGGCTGCGATGAACCACTCGGCGCTGAACATTGCCAATGCGATGGGCGCGTATCTTGGGGGCCTGACGGTGTCGCTGGGCTATGGCTGGATCTCCACCGCGTGGGTGGGTGTTGCGCTGGGCGTGGCCGGTCTGATGGTCTTTGTGCTCACGGCGCGACATGCTGCCCGTCAGCAGACTCAACTGGCCTGATATGAGTAAAGCAGGGCGCAGCGATACTGTTTATCGCTGCGCTTTATTAGTACAGGGCCGCCGTATTATTTTTCAGCAATGATTAACCGCACTATTATTTACTCTCTGACCGTTCAGCGAAAATTATCATTCTGTCATCCCTGATATTTCAAAATGCTCGGAAAATCAACAAGGGCGCTCCGGACGTCTGGATGTTAAAAGTAAATTAAAATAATGTTTGCTAATGTCGGTGAGGCGTGGCTTAATAGCGTCATCGGTTTGGAACACAGACCTTATCAAAGCAGTTTTAGTAAAGCAGTCCTCAGTGCAAGCGATATCACAAGATACCCTTATTCATGAGTCTCCTCCTAAAAGCCTGGTAAGTTACCTTCTGAAAGACAGGCCATCTTCGCCACTTTGTGGCTCATAAATTAAGGAATTATCGATGTCTAATAAAATGACTGGTTTAGTAAAATGGTTTGACGCTGGTAAAGGTTTCGGTTTTATCTCTCCTCAGGATGGCAGCAAAGATGTATTCGTACATTTCTCTGCAATTCAGAGCAACGATTATAAAACTCTGGACGAAGGTCAGCAGGTCGAATTCACTATTGAAAACGGCGCTAAAGGTCCTTCAGCGGCAAACGTTGTCCCTATGTAAGCCTTAATTATCAATGGTGCTTATCAATGCGTGATGGCAATAGCCTCAGCAGATAAGCCTGATATTGATAATTAATTAAAACCCGCCTTGTGCGGGTTTTTTGCGTTTATGATTTGCCTGATGCTTACGCGATGTTTTTTGCCCGCGCCAGATATCGGCGCAGGCCAGTAAAAAAATGTTCAGCGCACGCTGGCGACCAGCCACTGCTGCAATTCTGTCAGCTCCGCGCGTTGCTCCGGAAAATCCGCAATAAGCTGATTCAGCACCGGTTCAAGGGCATCGGGCCGATAGGTCACACCCTGCAACCGCTGCGCCAGCGCTTCCAGCGGCGCAGGGTTGAGGCTGTCGCTGAAAATCTGACAGCGGCTGATCACGCCGCGTTCTACATCGAAATGAATCTCCACACCACCCCAGACAAAACGCTGGTCCAGCAGATGCGAGAAATCGGGTGCCTGACCGAAATTCCACTCCCAGCTACTCTGCT
This sequence comes from Pantoea sp. EKM21T, assembly GCF_011800405.1. Lineage (NCBI taxonomy): Bacteria > Pseudomonadati > Pseudomonadota > Gammaproteobacteria > Enterobacterales > Erwiniaceae > Pantoea > Pantoea sp. EKM21T. Next base: position 276,665 of record NZ_JAALFV010000003.1, on the reverse strand, counting down.
TTGCGGACTGCTCTCTGAAACCCGGCAGATCGGGCAGGGCGTCGGGAGAGATCCTCTCTGGCTCACAGCGCTCACCGTAATAGTTGAAAAATGCGTCCGTCACCGCGGAGCAGATCGCCTGATAGCCGATACCCGGCGTTAACTCCGCCAGATTGGTCACTCTGGCGCGCACTGAGGTAATCCCCTTCGCCTGCAATTTCTTCACATCCGGATTAAGGTAATCCGCCAGGCGGGAGAGGTCGGCATCCATCAGAATAGTGCCGTGATGGAAACCGCGATCCGGCGTTTCACGGTAGGCTGAACCGGATATTTTGCGCAGCCCGTCAGCGGTGTTCACCACTAAGTCATTACGGCCAGAGGCCTCCGCGGGTACGCCAAGCGAAGTCAGTGCGCGCAGGATGATCTCAGTCGAGACGCTTTTATCATACTCCGGCTTGCCGGCCATAAAGGTAAAACAGCAATTGCCGAGATCGTGAAACACCGCGCCACCGCCGCTGCTGCGACGTGCCAGCCGGATGCCATCTTCCGCCATGCGTCGGGTATTGCACTCTTTCCACGGATTCTGTGCCCGCCCGATCACCACCGTTTCCGCATTACGCCACAAAAACAGCACCCGCTGGGTGGCCGGCATCTGGCGGAAAATGCACTCTTCTACCGCCAGGTTAAACCAGGGATCGTTGGATTCAGATAACAGTAAACGCAGCGTGGACATCGGTGACTCCCGTTCCTTAAGAGAAGAGGCCCATAAAGCAGGGCAGAAGGCAGAGTGTACCAGCCGGGAAACGGGACTACATGCCTCTTCATGCCGTGATGCTGCGGCAAAAAAAGATAAAATGCCGTCTGCAGAGTAATCGCGGCAGATTGGTGTACGACATTATGACAATATGGATAAGGAGTGTGCTGATTCCCCTGCTTATTTTCCCTTTTGAGAGAACAAAAATCGTATGAACGCTTCCGCTGGCATAGCGATGAAGATCACCGCTGCATTAAGTAGCACGCTGATGCTGGCCTGTGTAAAAGAACTCGATGGGGCGATACCGGTCGGCGAAGTAATATTTTTCCGCTCGCTGCTGGCACTGGTGCCGCTGTTAATCTGGTTGCGCTTGCAGGGCAGCGTGCTGGATGGCATTCGCACCCGCAATATCCGGGGGCATTTTGTGCGCGGGCTGGCCGGAACCGGTGGACTCTATTTCAGTTATCTGTCGCTGCTCTACATTTCTCTGACCGACGCCACGGCTATCAACTATGCCGCGCCGCTGTTTACCGTGCTGCTGGCGGCGCTATTTCTGCGCGAAAAAGTGCGTCACCATCGCTGGGTCGCGGTCTTTACCGGTTTCAGTGGCATTATGGTGATGTTCTCCGGGCATCTCACACTGACGCGCCAGGCAACATTTTCCCTTTCTGCATCGGCGGGTATTCTGCTGGCGTTGATGGCGGCCTTCTGTACCGCCTGTGCGCTGGTGCAGATCCGCTTTCTTAACGGCAAAGAGAAGCCGGGCGCCATCGCTTTCTGGTTCGCTATCACCACGGCCTTAACGTCGCTGGTCACGCTGCCAGGCGGCTGGGAAGTGCCGCATGGCAATCAGCTGGCGTTACTGGTGGGATGTGGGCTGCTGGGCGGTATTACTCAGATTCTGATGACTCTGAGCCTGCGCTATGCTGAAGCGTCGTTGCTGGCCCCGTTCGACTACACCACCTTAATCTGGTCAGTGGCGGTGGGTTATCTGCTGCTCGGCAATCTGCCAACCTCCACCACGGTGATGGGTGCGATTCTGGTGGTGGCAGGCGGCCTTTACTCGGTGCTGTATGAGCGTTATCGCTTCCGTAAAGCGCGGATAGTTAATGCCAGTCGCTGATCGGCCCGCCCGGCATCGCCTTATTATTTCCAGAGTGATAACGCAGAGTTAATAATTTGTGATCGCGGCGAAGGAACAGTCGGCTGCATTTGTTTACGTTGTGAGCAATCAGAATGTAATCGATTACTTATTCGTGAGGTTCCCATGATTGCAACAGTGCAGGAGAGAGCAAGCCAGCAGATGCAGCATAAGCTGCTGGTGCCGCGCCTCTCTCTGATGATGTTTATGCAGTTCTTTATCTGGGGCAGCTGGTCGGTGACGCTGGGGCTGGTAATGACCCGTCACAACATGCCGTTGCTGATTGGGGATGCGTTTTCGGCCGGACCTATCGCCTCAATTCTCTCGCCGTTTGTGCTCGGCATGCTGGTAGATCGCTTTTTTCCCTCGCAGAAAGTGATGGCGGTGATGAACCTGGCGGGCGCAGCGATTCTCTGGTTCGTGCCCCAGGCGCTAATCGCGGAGAACGGGGCGCAGCTGATCGCACTGTTATTTGGCTATACGCTCTGCTTTATGCCGACGCTGGCGCTCTCAAATAACATCGCCTTTCACAGCCTCGCCAGCAGCGAGAAAAGCTTTCCCATCGTCAGAGTCTTCGGCACCATCGGCTGGATCGTGGCGGGGATCTTTATCGGTGTAACGGGCATTGCTGACAGCGTGGCAGTGTTCCAGCTGGCGGCGCTCTGTTCGGTACTGCTGGCGATCTACAGCCTGACGCTGCCACATACGCCGGCTCCGGCCAAAGGATTGCCGTTAAAAGTTCGCGATCTCTTCTGCGCCGATGCCTTCGCACTGCTGCGACTGCGTCATTTCCTGGTCTTCGCTATATGTGCCACCCTGATCTCTATTCCGCTCGGCACCTACTACGCTTTTACCGCCTCCTGGCTGGCGGATGCCGGTATCCGGGAAGTCAGCACCCTGATGTCACTGGGTCAGATGTCTGAAATTGTTTTCATGCTGATCATTCCACTGCTGTTCCGCCGTCTTGGCGTAAAAGTCATGCTGCTGATTGGCATGACAGCGTGGTTTGTCCGCTATGCACTGTTTGCGCTGGGCATGAGTGATGAGACGCGCACGCTGATTTATCTGGGCATTCTGCTGCATGGCGTCTGCTATGACTTCTTCTTTGTGGTTGGATTCATCTACACCGATCGGATCGCCGGTGAAAAGGTCAAGGGGCAGGCGCAGAGCATGGTGGTGATGTTCACCTACGGCATCGGCATGCTGCTGGGATCGCAAATCTCCGGTGCGCTCTACAATCAGCTGGTGGCGGGTAACGCCAGCGCAGAGAGCTGGGCAATATTCTGGTGGATCCCTGCCGTGGCTGCTGCGGTGATTGCGATTATTTTCTTCTTCTCATTCAAATACCGTGATTAAGCGGTAACTGAAATCAGGAGTCACAGATGAAAACAGTTAAGGGACCCGGCATCTTCCTGTCACAGTTCATCACCACCCAGCCGCCTTTTAACTCGCTGACGGGGCTGGCGGAGTGGGCCGCCGGGCTGGGATACCGGGCACTGCAGATCCCCTGCCACCAGCCCGCTATTTTCGACCTTGAGCAGGCAGCGGTCAGCCAGACTTACTGCGACGAGGTGCTGGGAACACTGGCCGGTTTCGGGCTGGAGATCAGTGAGCTTTCAACGCATCTGGAAGGGCAACTGGTTGCCGTGAACCCCGCATACGATCTCGCTTTTGATAATTTTGCGCCTGCCGCGCTGCGAGGCGATCCCGCCCGGCGCACCGACTGGGCCATCGCTACGCTAAAGCGTGCGGCTGCCGCTTCTGAAAAACTCGGCCTGCGCGCACATGCCACTTTTTCCGGCTCGCTCGCCTGGCCCTGGTTCTATCCCTGGCCGCCGCATCATGAAGCCCTGTTTAATGAGGCGTTTGCTGAGCTGGCGCGCCGCTGGCTGCCGGTGCTGGATAGTTTTGACCATCACGGTGTGGACCTCTGCTATGAGATTCATCCCGGCGAAGACCTGCATGACGGTGTCACGTTTGAGCGATTTCTGTCAGAGGTGAATCACCACCCGCGCTGCAATATCCTGTTCGATCCCAGCCATCTTCTTCTGCAACACATCGACTATCTGCAGTTCATCGACCTCTATCATCCGCGTATCAAAGCTTTTCACGTTAAGGATGCGGAGTACCAGTTAAATGGACGCAGCGGAGTATATGGCGGATATCAGCCGTGGCTTGCGCGCGCCGGACGCTTTCGCTCGCCGGGCGATGGCCAGATCGACTTCAGCCGCATTTTCAGCAAACTGGCCCAGTACGACTATGACGGCTGGGCGGTGCTGGAGTGGGAGTGCTGTCTGAAGGATGGCGAGACCGGGGCGCGTGAAGGGGCGGAATTTATCCGCCGGCATATTATCCCGGTGGCTGACCGCGCTTTTGATGATTTTGCTTTAGCAGAGAACGCCCCTTCGGTGCGCCATCAGCTGGGTCTGGATCGCGACGTCTGAGGCGGCATGGATTCAAAGGTTTTCTGTGGGTGAGTTTTAAAACAGAGGGATCGCTATGTCTATTCAGAAAATCGCCCGGATGGCGGGTGTGTCGGTCGCCACCGTTTCCCGTGTGTTGAATAACAGCGACAGCGTAAAACCGGCTAACCGGCAGAAAGTCCTTGAGGCAATCGAAGAGAGCAACTATCAGCCTAATCTGCTGGCGCGCCAGCTGCGTACGGCGCGCAGCTCGATGATTCTGGTTCTGGTTTCCGATATCTCTAACCCGTTCTGCGCAGAGGTGGTCAAAGGCATTGAGGAGGAGGCGGAGAAAAATGGCTATCGCATCCTGTTGTGTAACTCGGGCGCCGATATTGCCCGTTCGCGATCCAGCCTGCAACTGCTCTCCGGTAAGATGGTGGATGGCATTATCACCATGGATGCATTCAGCAAGCTGCCGGAGCTGAGCCAGCTGATAGGCAGGGCACCCTGGGTTCAGTGCGCCGAACATGATGATAATGGCCAGATCTCCTGCGTCGGGATTGATGATGACGTCGCTGCGCAGTCAGTGGTGCACTATCTGGCCGGACAGGGACGTCAGCGCATTGCGCTGATCAATCACGACCTCCGCTACCGATATGCCCGCCTGCGTCAGCAGGGCTACGCACATCAACTCAAAGAGCAACAACTGGCATGGCAGGCCATCGCTTACGCCAGTGAGTTAAGCTTCAGCGCCGGAAAAGCCGCGATGAATCAGCTGCTGGCGGGCGAGACACGACCTGACGCCGTGTTTGCGGTTTCCGATACGCTGGCAGCGGGTGCCATGGCGGCGATACAGCAGGCGGGTCTGCGGATACCTCAGGACATTGCCGTGGTGGGATTTGACGGCAGTGAACTGGCCGACATGGTATCGCCGCCGCTGACGACTCTGGCTCAGCCCTCCAGGGAGATTGGCCGTCGTGCCTGTGAGCTGGTGCTGCAAAAAATCATCCGGCCAGACTCTCCGCCACAATGTGTGATCATGCAGGGAGAGCTGGTGGTGCGAGCAAGTAGCTGAAGGATTAATCCGCAAAACATATTCCCGCCATAACGTCGTCTTTATTGTCTACTAAAACGCGACAGTCATTGCCAGTTCACGCCATTGTGTGACTACATGGTTTACTTATATGCTGTTTCCATCGAAGGGCATTCGCACTTCCCGAATCAACGAAGGGGCAGAATATGATTGAGCAAAGATTGTCAGAGCAACGCGGCGTGGGCGATCACGGCTGGCTGAATTCACGTCACACCTTCTCTTTTGCAAATTACTGGGATCCAAAGCAGGCGGGCTTCTCAGATCTGCTGGTGATCAACGATGATCGGGTAGCCAAAGGTCGCGGTTTTGGCGCCCATCCTCACAGCAACATGGAGATTATCTCCTATGTCCTGGAGGGCGCGCTGGAGCATAAAGATTCTATGGGCACCGGCTCTGTGATTGTTCCCGGGGATGTGCAGTTGATGAGTGCCGGTAGCGGTGTGACTCACAGTGAGTTCAACCACTCGGGCACCGAGGGTGTTCACTTTCTGCAAATCTGGGTGGTGCCGGCAGAGAAAAATAGCCCGCCAGGCTACCAGCAGGTCTCCGTCAGCGAAGCGGATAAACGCGGTAATCTGCGACTGATTATTTCGCCGGAAGGTGAAAACGGGGCATTGCGGGTGCGCCAGGATATTCGCATCTATGCGGGACTGTTCCAGGGGGATGAGCAGCAGACAATCACTCTGCCGGACGACCGCTATGCGTATATTCATGTGGCGCGCGGCAGTGTCAGGGTAAATGGCCTGCAATTTAATGCCGGAGACGGTGCGCGGGTTCGCAATGAGAAAACGCTGTCGTTCAGTCACGGTGAAGGAGCGGAGGTGTTGTTATTCGATCTGCGTCCCAACGAAGTGAATCATCCAACCCGTTAAAATGAAAACTGCGCGGCTTCCACCGCGCAGTTTTTTTGCATCACTGCGCGTTAAGAAACGCCAGCAGATCCTGATTCAGTTGATCCTGATGCGTCACCGCAAAACCGTGCGGCGCATTGTCATAAACCTTGAGTTCAGCACCTTCAATCATCTCCGCTGCCACTTTGCCGGTGGATTCAAACGGAACGATCTGGTCGTTGCTGCCATGAATCACCAGCGTCGGCACATTCACTTTCGCTACATCAGCACGGAAATCGGTCTCAGCAAAAGCGGTGACGCAATCAACAGTGCTCTTCAGCGAAGCGAGCAGCGCGATGTTCAGCGTTTGCGTCATGACGCCATCAGAAACGGTCTGTCCGGCATTGGTACCATAAAACGGCGTAGCGAACTCTTTGATAAACTGCGCGCGATCCTTAAGCAGGCCATCACGAATCCCTTCAAACACCGACATATCGACACCCTGCGGGTAGTCTGCCGTTTTGCCAAAGATTGGCGTGACGGCACCGAGAAGCACCAGTGCCGCGACGCGATCGCTGCCATAGCTGCCGATATAGCGTGTGACGTCGCCGCCACCCATTGAGAAACCCACCAGCGTCACATTCTGCAGGTCAAGATGGGTGATCAAATCGTTGATGTCAGAAGCAAAGGTATCGTAGTTATTACCGGTCCAGGGCTGATCAGAACGACCAAATCCACGACGGTCAAAGGCGATAACCCGATAACCGTGCTCCGCCAGGAAGTTCATCTGGCTGTCCCACATATCGGCATCCAGCGGCCAGCCGTGGCTGAACAGAACCGGCTTACCGGTGCCCCAGTCTTTAAAGTAGATCTGTGTGCCGTCGGTCGTTTTAAAGGTGCTCATGGTATTGCCCTCTGTATGACGTGATGGATGAAAAGATGGTGTGCCAGTCACGCTGGCGCCACCAGATAGCGAACCTCGGGTGAATGTTCACCCTGATGAAAAGCGAAAACCCGTCGCTCTATCTTTTTGTCGTTGATGGTGTAGCGCTCTTTCTGACGCAGATGCTCAACCCAGGAGCCGACGACAAACGTCTCAACGAAAATGCCGGGCTGCAGAATATCTTCATACAGTGACCAGTTGATGGCGCCACCGCGACGCCTGACCCGCCGCATATCCTGCATGCAGACGGTAAAGGCATGTGCATCATCAATAGTAATCCGGTATTCGTAATTCACCATCACCGGGCCGCGTTCATGACGAATATCCAGTGCGGGCGCGTTGACGCCATCACCAATCATATCGAGATTGAGGTCGGGATCCTGGTCGAGACGCCAGCGCCAGACGGTGCTGCTGGCCAGCACCATGCCCAGTGCGGCGATGCAGAGCGACAGCGGAATGCTGAAGTGCGAGGCGAGCTGTCCCCAGAGTGCGCTGCCGGCGGTCATGGAGCCGAAGAACACCGTCAGATAGACCGCCAGCGCGCGGGCTTTCACCCATTTCGCGGCGCTGCGCTGTGCGCCGAGATTCAGCGTCGAGAGCACGGCAATCCAGGCAAATCCGGTAAAAAATTCAAACGCATTCAGTAGCCAGAAGTGACGTACAAAAGCCAGAGCCAGCATGGTCAGGGCGAAAACAAGACTGGCGAGTACCATCAGGCGATCGGAGCTCAGGCGACGACGCAGGCGTGGCAACAGCACCGCGCCGGAAATCGCGCCAACACCGATACAGGCCAGCATGATGCCGTAGCCGCCAGGGCCCAGGCCGAGTTCACGACGCGCCACCAGCGGCAGCAATGCCCAGCCCGCACTGCCAAACAGGAAGAAGGCAAAGGTTCGCACCAGCACATTACGCAACACCGGTGCCGCGTGAACGTAGCGCAGTCCGGCACGTACCGCCGGAAAGAAGTGTTCGGGCGGGAGGCGCTGCACGCTCGGCTCCGCCTTCCAGCGCCAGAGCACCCAGGCGACGCCCAGCACTGATAGCGCATTGAGCAGGAAGACCATCCAGGGACCAGTGAACGAGAGGATCAGGCCACCCAGCGCCGGGCCGATGGCACGACTGATATTAATACCGAGTGAGTTAAGGGCAATGGCCGCGCCCAGCTCCGGTTTCGACACCAGATCCGGCACTACCGCCTGAAATGGCGGTGAACTCATGGCGGCACCGGCGCTCAGCAAGAAGGCTGCCACCAGCAGCACCTCGGGAGTGACATGGCCGGTCCAGGCGAGCACCGTCAGTCCACAGGCGGCGATAAAGGTCCATAGCTGGGAAAACAGCAGATATTTGCGGCGGTCAACGATATCCGCCATCACGCCTGATGGCAGCGCGAACAGGAACATCGGCAGGCTGCTGGCCGCCTGCACCAGCGCCACGGCCAGCGGATCGGCACTCAGCGTCAGCATGCTCCAGTTCACACCCACATCGTTCATCCATGAACCGATATTGGAGACGACGGTGGCGATCCACAGCATGCGGAACACCGGCCTGCGTAGCGGCTGTAACGGCGAAATCTCGCCAGCGGCCTGAACCTCAGGCTGCTCCTGCTCCAGCTGGTGGATATCATTAACCTGCGCCATGACGAACCCCCTGATGTTTCACCGCGCCGATTCGCCAGCCGCCAGGCCCGGTCAGCGCCAGCGTGGTAAAGATAATCAGCAGCAGCCAGCCGAACTGGCCTTCTGCCAGTGACCAGCCAGGGTGTACCACCAGCATCGCGACCAGCAGCACCGCGATGATCGGCAGGCAGGCAATCCGGCTACCCCAGCCGAGAATAATAAAGATCGGGCAGATGACTTCTGCCACTATCGCTGGCAGCAGGCTCATCATCGGTCCCAGACCAAACGGGTCTTCTATACGCGTCAGTTCTTCGCTGAAATGCAGAATTTTCGGCAGTCCATGCACCTGTAACAGCAGCAGACTGCCGGTCAGGCGCAGGAAGAACAGCCCCGCGTTGATGCGGGGCGATTGAGTGATAGCGTTATTCATGATTAAAACGCGAAGCAGCTGCAGCCGAGCGCGCCCCAGAAGGCGTTATCTTCGGCAACCGGAACGCTGGAACCATGGGCGATCTCATGCGAGTGGCGATGAACACCGCAGGGGCCGCTGCATTGGTGCACAGCGGGCATCATACCCGCACGGCTCTGCGCAACCGGCGGAGCGCTGCGATAGTGACCTGGCACATTCACTACCGGTGACCACTCAGGCAGAACCGGAAGAGCGGGCGGCGCATCCGCGCTGAACGATCCGGCAGCATAGACAATATTGCCATCCACCACCGTCAGCACTGACTCAATGCCTTTAATTTCCTCTTCCGGCACGCTGAAGAAGTCTTTGCTCAGCACGGCCAGATCCGCCAGAAGACCTACCTGAATCCGACCTTTTTTATTTTGTTCGCTGGAGAACCAGGCGCTGCCCTGAGTCCAGAGCATCAGCGCCGTTTCGCGGTCAAGGCGGGCATTGACGTCATACATCTGCATGCCGCCCACGGTGCGTCCGGAAACCAGCCAGTAGAGCGCGGTCCAGGGGTTATAACTGGCGACGCGGGTTGCATCGGTGCCGAGTCCGACCGGGACGCCGGTTTCCAGCATTTTCTGAACCGGTGGGGTATGGCGGGTGGCTTCAATGCCGTAGCGTTCGGCAAAGTATTCGCCCTGGAATGCCATGCGATGCTGCACCGCAATGCCACCGCCCAGCTCTTTGATACGATCGATATTGCGCTGAGTGACGGTTTCCGCGTGGTCAAAGAACCAGTGCAGACCATTGAACGGGATATCGCGGTTGACCTTCTCAAAGACATCCAGCATCCGGCTGATCGACTCGTCATAGGTTGCATGCAGACGGAAAGGCCAGCGATGTTCCACCAGATGACGCACCACGCGCTCCAGCTCATCCTCCATGCCAGGCGCTAAGTCCGGACGTGGCTCCAGGAAATCTTCGAAATCGGCGGCCGAGAACACCAGCATTTCGCCTGCGCCGTTGTGACGGAAATAGTCGCTGCCCTGGCCTGGCGTCAGCATATCCGTCCACTTCTCAAAATCTTCCAGTTCATGCCCCGGACGCTGAGTGAAGAGGTTGTAGGCGATACGCAGCGTCATCTGCTTTTTCTGATGCAGTTCAGCGATCACTTCGTAATCTTCGGGATAGTTCTGGAAGCCGCCGCCCGCATCAATGGCGCTGGTCAGACCCAGTCGATTCAGCTCGCGCATAAACTGACGGGTCGAGTTGATCTGCTGTTCCAGCGGCAGTTTCGGTCCTTTGGCCAGGGTGGCGTAGAGGATCATCGCATTGGGACGGGCGATCAGCAGGCCGGTGGGATTGCCGTTGCTGTCGCGCTGGATTTCGCCACCCGGCGGGTTCGGTGTCTCTTTGGTGTAGCCGACGACTTTCAGCGCTGCGCGGTTGAGCAGGGCGCGGTCATAAAGATGCAGCACGAAAACTGGCGTGTCGGGGGCCGCTTCGTTGATCTCATCCAGCGTCGGCATCCGTCGCTCGGCAAACTGGAACTCGGTCCAGCCGCCTACCACACGCACCCACTGCGGTGACGGCGTGCGCAGCGCCTGCTCTTTCAGCATTCGCAGCGCATCGGCAACCGACGGAACCCCTTCCCAGCGCAGCTCAAGGTTGTAGTTCAGACCACCACGTATCAGGTGCAGGTGGGAATCGTTCAGGCCCGGCACGGCGGTGTGACCTTTCAGATCGATCACTTTAGTGCCGTCGCAGTAATACTCCATCGCCTCTGCCAGTGTCCCTACCGCAACGAATTTGCCATCACGAATCGCAACGGCTTCTGCCACCGGATTGCTGCGGTCAACAGTATGAAATTTGCCATGGGTCAGTATCAGTTCTGCTTTACCCAGCGTAACCATAGATCCTCCTCAACGGGGTTGTCCGACATAGTGCGGGACAGGAAGTGCCGCAGATAACAGGGCACGAATAAGCCGGATTATGGTGAGCGGGTTAATGCGTCGTCTAGTTATACAGAGGGATACCTATACCTTCGTATAGTTATACGCAGAGATAATAGTTTGCCTTCGCCCGTCGCCCTACACTGCGACCAGACAGCCAGCAGCAGGACGTTAAACCTGCACTGACCGTCCTTTTGCTCCGCGCCAATTGGCGAAAATTCCGTTACATAACCTCTATGGGTGAACGCATGTCCAACGCTAAGCTTGAAGTCCTCACGCCACATAACAGCCAGATTATTTTCATCGACCAGCAGCCGCAGATGGCCTTTGGCGTGCAGTCGATTGACCGCCAGGTGCTGAAAAACAACACCGTTGCGCTGGCGAAGGCGGCGAAAGTCTTCAATATCCCTGCCATCATTACCACCGTCGAAACCGAAAGCTTCTCGGGCCACACCTATCCTGAACTGCTGGATGTGTTTCCGGGTCAGGACATTCTGGAGCGCAGCTCAATGAACTCCTGGGATGACCAGAAAGTGCGTGATGCGCTGGCCGCGAACGGCAAGAAAAAAGTGGTGGTGTCCGGTCTCTGGACGGAAGTGTGTAACAACAGCTTTGCGCTGTGCGCAATGCTGGAAGGGGATTACGAGATCTATATGGTGGCGGATGCGTCAGGCGGCACCACCAAAGAAGCGCACGACTACGCGATGCAGCGCATGATTCAGGCGGGTGTGGTGCCGGTCACCTGGCAGCAGGTCATGCTGGAGTGGCAGCGTGACTGGGCGAACCGTGACACTTACGATGCGGTGATGAACATCGCCAAAGAGCATTCAGGTGCCTATGGCATTGGTGTGGATTATGCCTACACCATGGTACACAAAGCGCCGTCACGTCAGAAAAGTGAACACCGTACCCTGGCACCGGTTCACGCACCGGTCCGCTAAGGGGCGTCCTGCTGATCGGCTTACGTCTGCCGGTCAGCAGGCATAACAGGAGTCCGGTTATGAATCCTTTACTGCTTTCTCTGGCTGCAGGGGTATTGATTGGCCTGCTTTACGGCCTGCTAAAGGTGCGTTCACCGGCTCCGCCCGCGATTGCGCTGGTGGGGCTGCTGGGGATGTTGCTGGGTGGGGCGCTGGTGCACGCAGTCTTGCCCGCAGAGCATACGACCACCCTGCAGCGATCGGATGCGCCGTTTGTTACACCTGTTTCGCGGGTAAGCTGAACATGTTGAAATCCTACATTATTTCTCTCACGGTGGGGCTGCTTGCCGGGGTAATCTATGCCCTGATCAACGTGAACTCTCCGGCACCGCCGGTTATTGCTTTAGTGGGACTGTTTGGCATGCTGGTGGGCGAGCAGTTGATCCCGCTGGGTACGCGTCTGTTCCGCCGGCAGCCGGTGACGCTGAAGTGGTTTCGCCATGAGTGTGTGCCAAAAATCAGTGGGACACCGCCACCCGATGGCGATGACCACCCTTAAGTCCTCGCGTGCCGTACGATGAGGCGTTTCAGAGGATAACTGCATGGCGCTGTCACAGCGTATTGTCATTGTGGATGATGAACGCGCGGTCCGCAGTGGACTCAGCAATCTGTTGCATTCAGACGGCTATTCGACCCGATTATTTGAGTCAGGTGAGGCGCTGCTGAGCGATGACGATGCGCTTTCAGAGGTGGGCATGCTGATCATCGATGTCGGACTCAAGGGCATGTCCGGCTTTGAGCTATTCACTATTTTGAAACAGCGGGCAGGTCTGCCACCGGTGATTTTTATCTCAGCAGATCTGGAAGAGACCACCCTGTGGTATGCCATTGCCTTGGGTGCCGTGACTTTTTTGCGAAAGCCGATTGATGTTGATACGCTGCTGACACTGATCCGTTGCGAGTTATCTCAGGGAAAGGTGCGCTGATGAGCATGCTTTCGGTTAATTTTCAGGAGAGTGACGACGCAGGGATCGCGATTGAAGATTTCGACACGCTGACGCCGCTGGCGCAGGATGGCTGCCTGCTCTGGATGCTGGCGCGCCGTCACTCAGGTGAGTCGCTGATAATCGCCACCGGACAGAGTGACGACGTCACGTTTCAGGCGACGCAGCGGCTGAAAAATGAGCGAGCGCTGGCCGCTTATCTTTCGCCCCGCTGGGCCATCACCGCGACGGGCACCACCCGTTACCTCAACCGCTATGCGCTGATCTACCCCACGTTTCCGTTTCGCAGCCTGGCGAATAACCTCGCGACCCCTCCCGATAAAATCGCTGACTTCCTGCAGGTTGCATTGCAGCTTTGCTACACGCTCGGCCAGGCGCATCATCAGGGCATAGTGCATGGGGATATCAAGCCGGGCCATTTTTTTATCAGCGACGATGGCCGGTTCCGGCTGGGCGGGTTTGGTCTCGCCTCGCTGGCGGCGCAATCGGCGGAAAAAAACAGCCTGCGCGTCTCAGGCGGTACGCTGGCCTATATGTCACCTGAACATACCGGCCGCACACCGCATCCGGTCAGTAGCCTCAGCGATCTCTACAGTCTGGGTGTCGTGCTGTATGAGTATCTCACCGGTAAGTTGCCGTTTGGCTCACCGGATGCGGGGGAGGCGGAGTGGATTCATCATCACATCGCCAGTGCACCCCGGCCAGCCGGACAGGTCAGAGAGGATGTGCCGCCGATGCTCTCTGTGATTCTGCTGCGTCTGCTGGCAAAGTCACCTGCTGACGGGTATCAGACCGTGCAGGGGCTGATGGCTGATTTACGCCGCTGTCAGGCGACGCTGACCGCAGAAAACACCATTGCGCCGTTCACGCCCGGTCTGCAGGAGCGGTTCAGCACCAGTTTCCGGCCCGAGACACTGTTCACGCAACATCCGCAGGCTCGCGTACTGTTGACGACGCTGGATGCGGTCAACCGTACCGGCACGCAGAGCCTGGTGATGCTGAGCGGTGCGCCCGGCTCGGGTAAGTCCGCCATTATCGCTTCCGCCCTGAAAACCCTGCAGCACCGACAGATTCTGCTGGCCGCCAGCAAGGCCGATCAACATTCGCCTGCCGCACCTTATGCCGCAGTCGCCTCAGCGTTTCGCACAGTCACGCTTTATCTGCTGGGATTGTCAGCCCTGGAGCTAAGCAAATGGCGGGTTCGCCTGTTGCGCTTGCTGGGTGGCTATACCGATTTAGCCATTGAACTGGTGCCTGAACTAAAACAGCTGCTGAATATCCGGACAGTGCAGCCGGTGGTGCGCCATGCCCCGGACGCCCGCGAGCAGTTTAATCAGATGGCGTCTGCGCTTATCCAGGCCTTTGCCACGCCGGGCCGTCCGCTGGTGATGCTGATTGATGATGTTCACTGGGCAGACAATGCCACGCTGCAACTGCTGGAAAATCTGATTACCCGTAATGAGCATCTGCCTTTTATGCTGGTGCTCGCCTTCCGGGAGGGTGAGTCGATGCCCTGTCCGATGATTGCCGGGTTTCTGCTGCGCCTCAGAGCATCAGCGGCACGTGTCGTGGCGCTGACGCCGCAGCCGCTCAGTGTTAAAAGCATCACCCGCTGGCTGGCGGGAATGCTGCATACCCGTCCCGGCGGCAATCGTGAGCTGGCACAGATTATCTTTGAGAAAACCGGCGGTAATCCGCTCTCGATGCAGGAGTTCTTCCGTCAGGCGGTGGATGATGGGGTGATTGTCTATCGTCAGAACCCGCTGAAGTGGCATTACGACAGCCAGGCGCTGATTGCGCGTCAGTACACCGACAATGTGGCGACGCTGGTATTAAATCAGCTGGCGCGGATGCCGGAGGCTACACGCCAGCTGCTGGGTTCGCTGGCCTGTCTGGGGGCCAGCGGTGAACTGTCGCTGTTAAGTCATATCAACGCGACGTCCGTATCGCGGATTCAGCAGCAGCTTGAGCCTGCCGTCAGCGGCCGTTTTATAACCCTGACTGGCGGGAACTACGCCTTTACCCATGACCGGGTGCATAACGCGGCGTTTTTACTGCTCGACCTCCGGCAGCAACACTCTCTTCATCAACAGGCGGCGGCATGGCTGTCGGCCGCGGTTGTAAATGCCGATCACAGTGAGACGCTGTTCCGCGCGGCTTATCACATCGGCATGATTGCTGAACTGCCGCTTAGTGTCGCAGACCGTGAACGCTATTATCCCCTCTGTTTACGTGCTGCGCAGGGAGCGAAACGTGCCGGAGATTATCTCTCGGCGCTGCGCTATCTGCGCAGCGCCCAGCAACTCAGCCAGCGGATGGTGACCGGCAATGACTTTATGCTGGGCATCGATGAGGCGGAGTGCGAATTTCTGCACGGTAATCTGACGACCGCGCAAAAGCTCTGTACCCGACTGCTGAGTGAACCAGGCACGCTCAGTGAAAAATCGATGGCAGCCTGTCTCTCTGCTGAAATTCATATGCGTCAGTCCGACAACCATCTGGCGCTGGAAACTGCGCTCGCCTGGCTGGCTGTCTTTGGTGTGCATCTCAGGCGTGATCCGGACGACGCGGAGATTGACGCCGCCTGGCAGGCGATCAGGGCGCGGATCGGCGATTCCCCGCAAGCGGCTTTTTCCCGACTGCCACGCAACACCGATCAGGAAACTGAGTCGGTGCTGAACCTGATGGCCAGCACCATTTTTGTCTCTGCCTACGACTGCCCGCAGCTGCATCTGTTGCTGGTCTGCCGGATGCTGGAGATGACGCTGGATCACGGCGTGACCGGTGCTTCTGCGTTTGGTCTCGCCTGGTTCAGCGTGCTGATCAGCGAACGTTATCAGGCCTGGCATTTTGGCTATGCCTGCGGCCGGGTGGCCCGTGAGCTGGTGGAGCAGCATGACTTTACCCGCTATAAAGCCCGCACGCTGCTGCCTCTGGATCAGCTGGGGATCTGGACGCAGCCGCTGGATGTCGCCGTAGAGAGTGCCCGTGAAAGTTTTCGCGTCGCGGTGATGCACGGTGACCGATCCTTTGCCTGCCTCTCGTTGCGTCATCAGATCATGAACACGCTGACACGCGGCGATCACCTGGAGTCGGTCATGACCTCCATTGAGCGCGGACTCGCTTTTACCCGCAAAACCTTTTATCCCGATGTTGAAAACGTGCTGGTCATGCAGAAGCAACTGGTGATGCAACTGCGGAACAGCAACGGGTTCAGGGCAGGCGATCGCGATGGCGCTTTGCCGATGGTGGCGGGCAGCGAGCCGGGCGTGATCTCTGGCCCAAAAGCGATGGTGCTGTTCTGGGCGGGATTGTATCGGGGAATGGCACATTTCTTTGCGGCAGAATACCGGGAGGCGCTGCGCTGTTTTGCAGAAATTCGTCCGCTGACCAGCGCAGTGCCCGCTTACATCTACCTGATGGATATGCATTTTTACAGCGCACTATCCCTGAGCCTGCAGCCCGGTGCGGCTGACAGCAACACGCTGCGCTGCGATCTGGACAAATTTGCGGGCTGGGCCGACCTCAATCCCGGACTCTTTGCTGATAAATATGCCCTGCTCAGGGCAGAGTGTGCCCGTCTTGCGGGCAACACGGGCGAGGCGCTGAAACAGTATGAAAATGCGATCTGTCTCTCCCGCCAGGGGGGATATCTGCACATTCATGCGCTGGCGAATCAGCTGGCTGGCCGCTACTGCAAAGCATTACAGCTAGATACCGCCGCCGATGCCTACGTTAAAGCGTCGATGAGAAGCTGGGAGAGCTGGGGCGCGCTGGCGATGGTGCGCCAGCTTGAGCAGCACTATCCGCATCTGACCACGCCGATGCAAAACAGTGCAGTGGCGACCATTCCCTTTACGCAGGATGCCTCGTTCTACGACCTGGAGAGTGTGCTGACCGCCGTGCGCGCCCTGACGGAGGAGATCAACCTTGATCGGTTGATTCATACCCTGATGCGCATCCTGCTGGAGCGGGCCGGTGCCCAGCGCTGTCGGCTTATCCGGATTCTGGATGGTACGCTTCCGGAAACGCAGGCCTGGGCAGAAAGCACGGCTGATGGCGTGCGGGTGCAGATTGTCAAAGAGCGCCCCGTCGCAACTGACCTGCCGCTATCGGTACTGGCCGCGGTCATCCGTACCGGTCAGGAGATACGTACTGGCAAGCCGGAAGAGTTCAGTCCGTTCAGTCAGGATCCTTACCTGGTGGCCTCGGGCGCTGCGGTGTTATGTGTTCCGATGTTCAGGCAGGCCAATATGGTTGGGGTGCTCTATCTGGAGAATCGCCTGATGCCCGATGCGTTCACGGCTGAGCACTCCCACATTGTTAAAACGTTGAGCGCTCAGGCGGCGGTTTCGCTGGAGACGGCGCGCCTCTACGCTGAACTGCTGGAGGAGAACAACCATCGGCGACGGGTTGAAAAGCAGCTGCGCGCCAGCAAAACCTCACTGATGCTCGGCGAGAAGATCAGTCATACCGGTACCTGGCGCTGGGAAGTGGCAGAGGACATGATGATGGTGTCTGAAGAGTATGGCCGTATTCTGGGCCTGCCAGCCCATCAAAAAGGGTTGTCGATGGCAGATTTTCTGACCCGCGTTCATCCCGATGATTATGAGTGCATCAGCGAACTGGTGACCCACAGCGTCAGTCAGGGACGTAGTATGCAGGCTGAGTTCCGTGTGCTCAGGCCGGATGGGGAATGCCGTTATATCAAAGGCATCGGAGAGCCGGTAGAAAACTTCCCCGAGGTGAAAGAGTACTTCGGCACCATTTCCGATATCACCTCGCAGCGCCAGGCAGAAGATGCCGCGCGCATGGCACAGGCGGATCTGGCCCGTGTAACGCGCGCCACCACAGTCGGGCAACTGACTGCCTCAATCGCGCACGAAATTAACCAGCCACTGATGTCGATCGTGGCCAATGCCGGTGCCAGCCTGCGCTGGTTAAAGCGTGAACCGGTGATGCTGGAGAATGCCAGCAGCAGTCTGGATGAAATTATCAAAGAGGGAAAACGTGCCGGAGAGATAATTCGTGGCCTGCAGGCGCTGACCCGCAATCATGAATCGAGCTTTGCCTCGGAAAACCTGCATCTGATCGCCCGCGATATCCTGGCGCTCTCCAGAGTGGAGCTGGAGCGACGCGGAATTTCGCTGGAGCTGAAACTGAGGGCCGGAAAGGCGGATATCTATTGCGACCGCGTTCAGATTCAGCAGGTGCTGCTGAATCTGGTAATCAATGCCATCGATGCCATGTCCGACGATTTACCACGCGCGGCGCTTTTGCGGCTGACGTCAGAGAACCCTACGCCGGACACGCTGCGTTTTGAGGTGCTGGATAGCGGCTGCGGCTTGCCGGATGGCGTGCGTGAACGGATCTTTGAGTCGTTCTACACCACGAAGAAAAGTGGCATGGGCATGGGATTAACCATCAGCAAAGGGATTATCAAAAAGCATTGTGGTGAATTAGGCGCAGAGAACCGGGCGGAAGGCGGCAGCCGTTTCTGGTTCACTCTGCCACTGGGATAATCGTATTGAGGCCAGGTGTCTGCCTGGCCTTAGCGGCGTCGGGTATGATCAATATTGAGCCGCTCTGCCGCCCGCACCAAATCGGTGAGCGACCGTGCATTCATCTTCTCCATCACCCGCCGCTTATGAACTTTAGCCGTGATCTCACTGACGCCCATTTCGGCGGCGATCTGCTTATTCAGCAGGCCGCTAATCGCCAGCAGCATGACCTCGCTTTCACGCGGTGTCAGGGTCTGATGTCGCTCCAGTATCTCCCTTCGCTCCTCGGAAGAGGCCATATTCTGCCCGGCGATCTGTAAGGCTTCTGAAACCGCCTGCAAAATACGATCGGGATCGACAGGTTTAGTCAGAAACTCATAAGCACCGGTTTTCATCGCCCGCACTGTGACCGGAATAGTCCCGAAGCCGGTTAAGAAGATAGTGGGAATGGCGTAGCCACGATCGATCAATGCCTGTGCGACATCAAATCCATCTGCGCCAGGCAGATTAATATCCAGAATCAGGCAACAGGGAAGGGGAGTAAAAGCGTGAGCCAGGAAATCATCAGCCGAAGAAAAAGAGATAACCGTGTAATCGTCGGCAGTGAGCAGATTACGCAGTGCAGCAGTCACAGCAGCGTCGTCGTCAACGATATAAACGATGGGATTCATAGGGACCTCATTTCAGCCAGGTATTTACTGATAATTTAATTAAGCATGACGCGTAAAGAGGCCCTGATGAGAAAGTGTCGGGCAGGGTTAACAGGATATTACCATAACAGTTATCATTATCATCTTATAATTATCAGCTTGTTAAAATTAAGATAAATGGCTGATAGGTATGACTAAAATGTGAGCGTCAACTCTGGGGTGGAGCGCCACTGTTCTGGGCGTAAATGCTGATAACTGTCATTTGATCGACATAGCTATGCCATAAATTGTTCGCTCACTCACGGGCAGGAGAATAGTCCCGTTTAATAGCTAAAATAATCCATAAACCCGTTATCCAGATTAAATCGTTTAAGCCTGATATGTACCGGAATAAGTTAGTGGCGGTACGTAATTAATTCGGAAGTAGTCTGTTAACTCGCGGCGGTCCTGATAATTAATTTGTCTGAGGGCAAAACGACGGATTGATAAGCGTACCGATCTTTACCCTGCGTCTTATAGCGAAAGAATATAGTTGATTATATAGTTACAACATACATTATGCTTGGTTATTAACCCTCAACTTCACCATTGTGCGGCCAGTGCTTATCAACGCGAAGCCTCTGTGCCAGATTCTGACGATCAGCCGGGTAAACCTGACCCGTATTTAGCCGGTAAGAAGTCATTACATTTAAAAAAGCCTTATCTGTCAGCAAGTAACCTTGATAAGCGTAGCGGTATTCATGGCGTGGCTGCTAATCCTCACTAAGCTTGTGAAGCAACCCTTTAAATAGAGGGAGATTTTCCATTCGGTAGCTCGTCGCAATGTCGTCATGAGGCTTATATGAGTCAAAATTACTGCACCATAATCTACAATGGTGAACGGTTAAAAGGGTTAGCTGATCAACCGCTAATCGATTTTCTGGATGCTCAAGGGAAAAAACTACCTCATGTCTGTTACCACCCGGCGTTGCCACCGCTGCAAAGTTGTGATGTCTGCTGGGTAGATGCCAACGGCGAGCGGGTTCGCGGCTGCACGCTCCGCACTGAAGAGGGGCTGGAGGTGCAGAGTGAAGGCAGTGCGCTTAAGGCCGCGCAGCAGGAGGGAATGGATCGGCTTCTCAATCGTCATGAGCTTTACTGTACCGTCTGTGAGCACAACACCGGCGACTGCACGCTACATAATGCCGTGGCTGATATGCACATTCCGATTCAGTACTATCCTCATGAGCCCAAGCCCTACGCGAAAGATCATTCCAATCCTTTTTACACCTACGATCCTGACCAGTGCATCTTATGCGGTCGCTGTGTCGAAGCGTGTCAGAATGTCGAGGTCAATGAGACGCTGTCGATTGACTACACCCAGGCGCATCCTCGCGTGCTCTGGGATGGCGGAACGGAAATCGCCGGTTCCAGCTGCGTTAGCTGCGGACATTGCGTCACAGTTTGCCCATGCAATGCGCTGCTGGAAAAAACCATGCAGCCAGACGCAGGCCCCTTTACCGCGATGGATGAAGGGCTGAAGCGTCCGCTGATCGACTTTGTTAAAACGCTTGAAAACAGCATCGGCATGGAGCCGATTACCGGCGTTTCGAAAATCGATGTGGCGCTGCGCCAGTCTGAGATCAAACGCACCAAAACCGTCTGCACCTATTGCGGTGTAGGCTGCAGCTTTGAGATCTGGACCCGCGACCGCCATATCCTGAAAGTTCAGCCGGTCGCCGAAGCCCCAGCCAACGGCATCTCGACTTGCGTTAAAGGTAAGTTCGGCTGGGACTTCGTCAACAGCCCGGAGCGCCTGACTACGCCGTTGATCCGCGAGAATGGTCGTTTCCGGCCCGCCAGCTGGGATGAAGCTTTGCAGCGGGTAGCCGAAGGTTTACAGGGTATCGCTCAGAATTATGGAGGCGATGCGATTGGCTTTATCGGCTCCAGCAAGGCCAGCAATGAAGAAGCCTATCTGACCCAAAAAATCGCCCGTTTAATTTTTGGCACCAACAACGTTGATAACTCCTCGCGCTATTGTCAGAACCCGGCCACAGAAGGGCTGTTCCGCACGGTGGGCTACGGCGGAGATGCCGGGACGATTGAGGATCTGCAACAGACCGATTTGATCGTGCTGGTCGGCAGCAACCTGGCCGAGAACCATCCGGTCATTGCTTCTCACATCAAACAGAGCCACAAACATCGCGGTCAGAAACTGCTGGTCGTTGATCCGCGCCGTCATGAAATGGCGGAACGTGCTGACTGCTATCTGCGTATCCGACCGGGTACTGACCTGGT
The DNA here is from genome assembly GCF_011800405.1 of Pantoea sp. EKM21T. Taxonomy (NCBI): domain Bacteria; kingdom Pseudomonadati; phylum Pseudomonadota; class Gammaproteobacteria; order Enterobacterales; family Erwiniaceae; genus Pantoea; species Pantoea sp. EKM21T. The sequence continues at coordinate 255,200 of NZ_JAALFV010000003.1, read as the reverse complement.
CTGGGCCTCGGCGATGGCAAAATATATGTTCGATCACGGTTATGCGGATGAGGCTTTTCTGGCCCAGCGGGTCAACCAGGTTGATGAGTACCGCGCGTCACTCGCTCCCTTTACGCTGGCCTTTGCCAGTGAGACATGTGGACTGAGTGAATCAGAACTGATAGAAGCAGCGGAAATGATCGGCCAGGCGGGCAGCGCCTGTGTGTTGTGGGCGATGGGAATTACCCAGCACAGCCACGGGGCAGACACCAGTACGGCGCTGTCGAACCTGCTGCTGGTCACCGGCAACTATGGCCGACCTGGCACCGGCGGTTATCCGATGCGCGGACACAACAACGTACAGGGCGCCAGCGACTTTGGCTGCCTCAGTAATCTCTATCCCGGCTATGAAAAAGTCACTGACCCAGCGGTGCGCGAAAAATGGGCGCGCGCCTGGGGCGTCTCACCTGAAGCGCTTTCCGATCAGCCTGGTGCTGATAATTTCAAAATGGTGCAGCAGGCCGGTGAAGGCAAAATTCGCGCGATGTATATCACCGGTGAAGAGACGGCGTTTGCGGATGCCGATGCCACTTCGGTGCATGCCGCCTTCAGCAAGCTGGAATTTATGGTCGTACAGGACATTTTCATGTCACGCACTGCCGAATTTGCCGATGTGGTGCTGCCCGGTGCGCCCAGCGTGGAGAAAGAGGGCACCTTTGTGAACACCGAGCGGCGGATACAGCACTTTTCACCCGCCATGAAGCCGCTGGGTGATTGTCGGCCCGACTGGGAGATCTTTACCGATCTCGCCGCCCGTCTCGGTCATCCGTGGCATTACCCGAACCCAGGCGCGATTATGGCGGAAGCGGCAGGCATCGCAGAGATTTTCGCGGGTGTCAGCTATGAGCAACTGGTCGACTGGCAGTCCCAGCTATGGCCCGTCAGCGCCGCAGGCGAAAGCACGCCGCGACTCTACACGGAACGGTTTAATTTCCCGGATGGCAAAGCGCGACTCTATCCGCTGAGCTGGCAGCCGCCCGCCGAGCAGGAGGATTCACAGTATAATCTGCTGCTGAATAATGGCCGGATGCTGGAGCATTTCCAGTCGATGAATCAGACCGGGCAGGGTGGCCGCATGATGTCGCTGTCGCCTAATGCCTTTGTTGAGATCTCACCGGAGCTGGCTGCCGAGCGCGCGCTGAACGAAGGAGAGTGGGTACGCATTACCTCGCGGCGCGGATCGCTGGATGTGCCTGTTGTGATCACTGAGCGTGTGGCAGGCAACGTGCTGTTTATGCCGATTCATCATGGCAAAGATGGCGTCAACGCCCTGACTGGCGAACATCACGATCCCGACGTCAACACACCAGCTTATAAAGAGATTGCCGTAAATATGAAGCGCGTTGATCGCCGGTCGCAGCCTAATCCGGTGCCACTACACAACTTCCGTCACGGCAGTCGTACGCCGCTGGATCACCTGCCGATAGAGCAAAAATGGCAGCAGGCTGGCTATCGGGAACCGCCTGAACATGTCGAAAAACCGGAGAAATTCTAATGGCAGAACGGATGAAATATCAGGTCCCGCCGACACCTACCGAGCCGACCGCCCGGGAGGCGATGGATGAGCTAATCGAAAATCTTCACCAGCACGGTTTTCTGCGGCTGGCGAACGATCTGGTTAAATCAAACAGCGAGGTGGGGAAAATCCTGGTTTCGGGCCTTAATCAGCCGGGTACGCAGAACGCGCTGCAGAATCTCTCGATACTGATGATGACGCTGGGCAGCGTGCCGCCAGAACGGTTTAATCATCTGCTGTTGGCCGTTCGCGATGCCGCGATGGCCGTTAAACCGGCGCGCGATGAGGCCCGTCAGGAAAAAGCCGCGCCGGGAATCCGCGGCATTATCCGGTTACTCAATGATGAGGATCTGTGGCGCGGACTGCGCCCCATCTTCGCGGCGCTTGAAGTCTTCTCACAACAGATCGACCGTGAAGAGCAAAAGCCGATTACCCGCTTCAGTGGCAAGCCCACACGGGAGTAGTTCAGCCTGCGATCGTTCAGGATTGCGTGGGGGTGTAGATCAGATGACCGGCTACACCGCCCGCGCCGCCATCTTTTGGATGATTGATACCATCGGAGACCGGGACATCGGTGAAATCAAACGGCGAAACCCCCTCAAGGCAGGCGACATTCACCCCGAACTGATCGGGCTGTGAGCGGCTCTGATGAAAGGTGTAAATGCCGCAAACGGAACAGAAGTAGTGGCCCACCTCTTTGCTGTTGAAACGATACTCTGTGAGCTGCGCTGCACCCCGGGTCAGCTCCACCTTTGTCGCAAATACCACCACCGCGCCGCGCATCCGGCAAAACGAGCAGTTGCAGCGGCGCACCGTATTAAATCCATCCTTGAGCGTCACCCTGTACGCCACCGCGCCACAGTGGCATTGTGCTGTCATTTCATTTTGCATCGTGATCTCCTGTGTAGTGAAACCAACCAGCTTTCAGCCTACGCTAAAGCCTGGAATTTGGCAGCATCGGGTGCGGATTTGTCGACCATTAGTACAGCCAGGGCAGGGTGCGTTTATCGGGTTCGTCTGCGACATGATTTATTTCATCACCCCGTATCAGACAGTAATAAGCGTTATCTCTTCCTCTTCAAACGCCTCAAGCAGTTCTTTATCGAGCTTCTCTTCCACGACGAGCGTTGAGATTTCACGGCATTTCGCCACGCTGAATCGCGCTACTGCGGGGATTTTATCCGCTGTCAGCCCGACAATGACCTGATTGCTTTGCGCCATAGCAACTTTCTTGAATTCGCAATCCGCATAGTTAAAACCGGTCAGACCGGCCTCCGGACTCATGGCACAGCCGCCAATAAACGCCTGATCAAACAGAATCCCCTGGATCTGGTTGATCGCGGTTTGCCCGACCGCGCCGCCGGTGCTCTTCTGTATCTGCCCGCCCAGCATAATCACCTCCGCAGCAGTATGGTTGATCAGTAGCGCAGCAATATCGGGTGCATTGGTGACGACGGTGATATTCAAATCTGGTGATAGCGCCTGTGCCAGCGCAAGATTGGTCGTACCGGCATCAATAAAAATGCAGCTATTGGTTTTCACCAGGCTGGCACAGCGCTGCGCGATCAGGGCTTTTGCTGCGTGATCGTGAGCTTTCCGGCTGACAAAGCTGCCCGCCTCCTGCAGCTGTAACACCGCACCGCCATAGACCTTTTTACATAAACCCTCTTTACTGAGTTCATGAAGATCGCGGCGGATAGTGTGCTCTGACACGGCCAATTGCCTTGCAAGGTCAGCGCAGACCACACGTCCTTTGTCCTGCAATATCTCACGAATCAGCGCTTGTCGCTGCTGCGGGAAAGATGCATAATCGAGCATATAAACCTCAAAATATTCACAATCGAGCTATAGTGAGCATAATCGTTCACTGCCGGGCAGGGAGTCAATAGCGATCTCTCGGTCCTGTCAGCTCTCCCCGACATCCCTCAAAGGAATGCAATGGCTAATAACGTCTCTTCCACGCTGGCAACACGCATCATCTTTTTTATAGCCGGATTTATCACCGCGACCTGGGCGGTGATTGTGCCTTTCGCCCGCGGCAATACCGGCGTTAATGAGGCGCAACTCGGCACCTTGCTGCTTTGTCTTGGCGTCGGCGCGCTGATTGCGATGCCGGTGACGGGCTGGCTGACCAGCCGCTTTGGCTGCCGCCGGGTGATTCTGGTCGCTGTCGCGCTGGTCATCATCAGTACGCCATGGCTATCGGTGCTCAGCGACCCGCTGTTGCTGGCGCTGGCGTTGCTGGTTTTTGGCGTCGGCATCGGTGTGACCGACTGCGCCATGAACATCCAGGCGATTCTGGTGGAGAAGCAGGCGGCGAAGCCAGTCATGTCCGGCTTTCACGGCATGTACAGCGTGGGCGGCATTGCCGGGGCGGGCTTTATGACGCTGCTGCTGGCGATGGGTTTTAGCGTGCTGACCGGCTGTTTGCTGGCGGTCGCGGCGGTGATTATCATGACGCTGGTCAGCGCACCGGGCTTACTGACCTACGCGAACCCCGCTGAAGGCCCGGTGTTTGCTGTTCCGCGCGGCAGCGTGCTGATTATCGGCATCATCTGCTTTGCCGTCTTCCTGACCGAAGGCACCGTGCTGGACTGGAGTGCTGTCTATCTGACCGATGTCCGGGCCATTCCGGCATCACTGGGCGGACTGGGCTATACCTGCTTTGCCATTGCGATGACCGTGGCGCGTCTGACCGGGGATCGGATTATCTCATCGCTGGGACGTTTACCGGTTGTGCTGGGCGGCGCACTGATTGCCGCCGCTGGCATGGCGATGGTGACCTTTATCGCCTCCTGGCCGATGGCGTTGCTGGGCTACACCCTGGTCGGCGCAGGCTGCGCCAATATCGTGCCGGTAATGTTCTCCGCCGCCGGACGTCAGACGGTGATGCCGCAGGCGGTCGCCGTGCCTGCCATTACTACTCTGGGCTATCTGGGGGTCCTGAGCGGGCCAGCCGTGATTGGCTACGTGGCGCATTACACACATCTCGCTTTCTCGTTTTCACTGATTATGGCGCTGATGCTGGTTGTCGGTGCGGTCTCTCTGACCCTGGATCTGGGCCGTAGCCGCGCGGGGGAGAATGCATAAAATTACCCAATCCGCGCTCCTGACAGAATTTCATTGAACGGGGCGCGGAGTCATCTTCAGGAGGAACGGAAGCGGCGTGCCATTACTCTCCCAGCCTGACCCAGCGGCGGCCTGCCAGCACCGTCAGCGCCACGATGGTGATGCCCGCAGCCAGATGCATAGAAAAATCGATGGCGTGCAGATGGGTATCGTGGCACAACGACAGCAGCATCGATGAGGTAAACGCACTGCCGCAGCCGCTCAGCGCCAGACTGCGCGCCGGATAGAGGGATCGGGTGCGCTGCAGGGCGAACACGGACATCAGCATCATCGGGACACTGGCCGACAGCATAAACAGATAGCAGTGCATCCCTTCACCCAACCGGTTCGCGCCCGATGGCGGTGCTGAAGATGACATATTGATCAGATTCAGAACCAGCCACATCATCGCCATCAGCAGCGGCCAGCGCAGGCTGATCGGTTTTCTGCCTGCAATACTCAGCGTAAAGGCTGCCGCCAGCGTGCTGCCCGCGATGATGAGTGACAGCAGCAGGGCAACCAGCGCGAAAAACGCGCCAGGCTGCGACCAGTCAGTGAAACGGCTGTGAAATGCCCAGCTGGTCAGCGCGCCACAGGGCAGGGCAAGGGCAATCCAGCCCGCAACGCGCCAGGCGGTGGGCCAGACGCGCTGCACCGGCTGGGCAGACGCGCTGAGCTGATTAATTAACTGGTCATGATTTCTCATGATGACCCCGTCCATATTTACGAAGGTTGACCATTGCGCGATGCAACAGAGATTTAACCGCAGAGAGCGACTGATTGGTTTCAGCTGCTGCCTGCGCCAGGCTCTGCTCGCGCAGATGCACAGATTCGACGATCTCCCGCTGGCGCAGCGGAAGGTTATCCAGATAACCGGAGAGGATATCCGTATCGGCTGAGGACTCTGCACTTGCAGCGGGTTGTCGTTGCAGCTCTTCCTCATCCTGTACTTCCTGGCGACGGCCGCGATGGCGCAGCGCATCTATGGCGCGGGCAGAGGCGATGGCAGCAACCCAGGGGAGTATCGGACGCTGCGGATCGTAAGTATGCCGCACCCGATGAATCGCCAGCAATGTCTCCTGAATGACATCCTCAACCAGTCCCTCATCACGGATTTTTTTGCATACCAATGCCCGGATGGCCGGAACCATCGCTTTCAGTAACTGGTTATAGGCAGCTCTGTCACCCGCCTGCGCCCGGGCCATTAATGCTGGCCACTGCTGTGCGCGTTGATCAGTTTCTGGCATCGATCATCAGCAGTTCAGCATGCTGTCGCCGCGCCCTGGCCACGCGCCAGGCAATCGTTTCATCAGTAATCTCAGGATTTATTTCCTTTTTCTGTTGCCTGATTCAGCGCTGAAATCACAATGCCAGGCGTCAGCACCTGCGGCAGTACCTCAGGTTTACCGCCGTCAGCCGGATAGACCACGTAGAGCGGTAATCCACCGCGCCCGAAATCGCTCAGCGCCTGTTCAACATCGGGATTGTATTTGGTGGAATCCGCGACCATATAAATGGTGTTGGTTCGCGCCATCGCCGCTTTTACCGCCTGCGTCGAAAGCGAAGTACGATCGTTAACCTGGCAGGTAATACACCATGATGCGGTAAAGTTCACCAGTATTGGCTTGCCCTGACCTTTGATGGCATCAACGTTCTGGGGCGACCACGCCACAGCGGCAGCAGCCTGTGAGGCGGTTGCCGTTTCAGCCGGAGCTTCGGCAAACCTGTTCAGGTTCAGTAACGGCACCACGACCAGCGCCAGGAAGAATGCGGTCGCCACATGCAGCACCCAATGACGCTGTCCCATCATACGGCGTTTCTGCGCCATGCCATACAGCCAGGCGGCGAAACTAAACAGTAAACAGCAGGCCAGAATGGCAGCCAGCGCCGCCGATCCCGCCTGGCGTTCAAGTACCCAGATCAGCCAGCCCACCGCGCCCAGCATGGGAAACGCCAGCCCCTGCTTTAACGTAATCATCCAGGCACCCGGTTTTGGCAAAATTCGCGCCAGCACCGGGAAGAATGAGATGAGGGTGAAGGGCGCAGCAAAGCCCAGCGCCAGTGAAATAAAGATCACCAGACTGATTAGCGGAGGCTGGGTAAGCGCATAGCCTACCGCGCTGGCCATAAAGGGCGCGCTGCAGGGAGTGGCGACAATGATGGCCAGCGCGCCAGTCAGAGCTGAACCGACTAAACCACCGCGATCGCCTCCCACTTCGCCAACCCGCTGTACCGATAATCCTACTTCAAACAGACCGAGCAGGTTCAGCGCCGACCCAAGCATCACCAGAATCAGCGCGGCGATGACCAGCGGCGATTGCAGCTGGAATCCCCAGCCCACCGATGCACCGCCCGCCCTGGCCAGCAACAGAACTGCGGTCAGAGCGACCATCATCACGACTACGCCCAGCAGAAAGGCCAGGCCTTCGGCTCTGGCGTGGGAAGGTGATTCGTGATGGCGGATCAGGCTCAGTGCTTTCAGCGAGATCACCGGAAACACGCAGGGCATGAGGTTCAGAATAATGCCGCCCAGGAAGGCGGCTGCAATCGCAGTCAGCATGATGTACCTGCTCTGAAGATGAAGTTATGCCGGATTGGCCTGACGGTATTTTTTAACGGCATCCATCGCTTTCTGGATATGCGTATCAGGATTTTTATCGGTGAAGCTCAGCAGGATTTTGCCATCGGGCGCAATCACGTAAGAGGTACGGTCTGAAAGCTTCTGACCTTTCATCTCCATGGTGCTCTTATATTCTGCCGCCACTTTGGCACCGGGATCGGCTGCGACGGTAAATTTGTCACGGCATTCAAGCTGCGAGAATTTCGCAATCTGATCGGTATTGCCCGCCGTCACGCCAATGACGGTCGCACCCTGCTTTTTAAATTCATCGGTCGCTTCAGCAAAATCGTGTGCTTCCAGCGTACAGCCTGCACTGAAAGCAGCAGGGAAGAAGTAGAGGACAACCGGGCCTTTCTGCAGCGCCTGTTGCAATGAGAAGGTGGTCGATTTACCGGCCAGCGCGGCTTCCAGTTTAAAGTCCGGTGCTTTTTCACCGACCTGTAACGCTGCAAAAGCAGATGTTGCCGGAACACTCAGTGCCAGCAGCGTAGCGACGGCCAGGGTTTTCAGGGTGTTTTTCATTGGCTTTACTCTCTCCATTGACGAACAGACGGAGTTGTCTGACGTCCCTGATAACAGGTTCGTTTAAAAATGGAAAAAGTTGCGCGTTTGAAGATTTTTTTTAAATTATTTTTTAAATAGCGCTTCATCCGCCGTCGTTATCAGATCCCTCTTTTTGAGCTGAATCGAATAAAGCTAATGTCAGCAAATTTCACCTGATTCGCTGTAGTTATTCCTCTCTGGCCGTAATCACTGTGATTTGGCCCACAATAATAGGTCTGAGTCGCTGCCTTTTCCCAACAGGTGAGCATCATCACGTTTATCTTCAGTTCCATTAAGTAAATTTCCCTTACGGAATGAAAAAACGATTCAGCTAATGGGGTGAAGGATGAAGATTAAACTGGCGTTAACGGTACTGGCAGTGCTGGTTTCAGGCTCTGCAGCGGCGAAAACCTGGGTGCTGACGAGTGCTGAACAGGGCACCGAGCAGGGAAACTGGAAGATTTCCAGCAGTGAGCTGAAGTCTCAGGGCAAACCGTTCAGCATCGAACAGAAAGTCCTGCATGGCGGCAAGCAGGAAGGCAGTAAAATACTGACGATCCGCAGCGAGGACGGCCTGACGATTACGCTAAGCCCGACCCGTGGCATGAACTTACTGCGTGTTGAAGGCTTTGGCACCCGCATGGGCTGGGATTCACCGGTTAAAGAGGTCGTCAATCCTGCCTACATCAATCTTGAGAGCCGCAACGGTCTGGGCTGGCTGGATGGTTTCAACGAGATGATGGTGCGTTGCGGCTACGAATGGACCGGCCATCCGGTCACCGATGAAGGCCGAATCTATACTCTGCACGGTAAAGCAGGGAATACGCCGGTTTCTCAGCTGGAAGTTGAAGTGGCTGATGCGGCACCACACGAAATTCGTATTCGCGGCCTGATTAAAGAGAGCACCTTTAAGAAAGCTGATTTGCAGACCATGACCGAACTGCGTTACGTGCCAGGCAGCAACAGTTTCAGCCTGCATGATGTGTTAACAAACCATGCCGACTATCCGCACGATTACCAGATCATCTATCACAGCAACTTCGGCAAACCTATTCTTGAAGAGGGCGCACGCTTCCTGGCGCCGATGTCCGGCATCAGCCCGTTCAATGACTACGCGAAAGCCGGGTTAAAAGAGTGGCAGACCTATAAAGGTCCGACCAAAGACTTCGATGAGATGGTGTTCAACATCAAGCCGCTTTCAGACAGCAATCATCAGACCGTCGCTGCGGTGATAAATAAAGCGGGCAACAGCGGCGCATCCATTCAGTTCGATACGCGTCAGCTCCCGATGCTGACCTTATGGAAAAATACCGACACCCTGAAACAGGGCTACGTGACCGGCATCGAACCTGGTACCAGTTACGCCTATCCGGTCACCATTGAACGTGAACAAAAACGTGTGAAGCAACTGCAACCGGGTGCGAGCACAACATTTGATCTGACGTACACCTTGCTGCACAGCAGCGAGCAGGTTAATGACGTTGAGAAACGCATTAAGGGCATTCAGGGTGACACGAAGATTGATGTAAGCGAGACGCCGATAGCGAAAGAGTAACGACCCATCATAACCCCAGCTAAATTGTTGGGGTTTTTAGTTTACAGGTCAGCGTTCCGTCACGGGATGACAACACAAATGCGGGAAAGAGGCAAAGATCTGCGCAGGATACTGGCGATGCTATAAGGTCGCGGGGTTGGTCAACGCAAAGTTACACGCAGGTAAACATCCGGCAAACCTGTGGAAGGGTGTTAAGCCGAAAGTTGATAGAGAAGAGTAACTCTGAAATACTAACAGTTAATAACTGATAGTAATTCAGCGGGAGAGGAATCATGCCAACCAGCGTAGCACTCAGTCCTTATTTCGAAGCGTTCATCCGCGAACAGATTGAAAGCGGGCGATATAACAACACCAGTGAAGTGATCCGTGCGGGCCTCAGGGCACTGGAAGAACGGGAGCAGCAGATGAAACTTGATGCTCTGCAAACAGCGGTCAGCGCAGGTATAAACAGCGGCGAAAGCAAAAACGCGGAAGAGGTATTTGGTCGCCTGTCGCAAAAATATCGGCGGCAGGCCGAAGGTGGTAAAGCGTAATGAAACTGGGTATTTCGCCTCTGGCAGAACAGGATATGGAGGCCATCGGTGATTATATCGCGCAGGATAACCCGGTGCGCGCGGTGAGCTTTACGGAAGAACTATACCAGCAATGCTTGCTGATAGCCGAGTCGCCGGTTATCTACAAAGAAAGACCGGAACTGGGACAGAGCGTCAGAAGTTGTACTTACGGGCGCTATCTCATCGTGTTCAGGGTGCTGGACACCGAAGTCCGTATAGAGAGGCTGCTACATGGTTCGCGGGATATTATCACGCTGTGCTCTGAACAGGAGGCGTCGGGAAGCTCTCGCTGAGCAGGGTGCTCCCGTACACGTCAGAGCGTGCCGTCCGTAGTAATCATCCAATAAATAATCTTGCAGATTAGTTGCGATACATCCTCCTGTGTCTAAAGTGAAAACCCGAAGGGGGGGTGAATTGAGCTTACTTAAGACATGTGCGATATGTAATTTAACATAAGATAGATTATGCGCACTTAAGGCAAGACGGTAACATAAAGGCTAAAGCTCTAATCTAACCTTATCCGGGCGCTTCAGACAACCTGCTGAAGCCCCTTGTATAACGGCCTCTGGTGCGGAATTTTCACGATCAATAAAGCCGTCACCTCACCACCACTGTATCTCTCACGGCGATCGGTTCAGGATAGACAGTGGCGATGATCGCTGGTTTAAGAGCACGCTGTTGCTCTCAGCCCGTCGCGCCCTGACACACTGCGAATCGACAGCCTCTATCACTGCGGCAATGAAGTCTCGTGCAGATGTCGCCACAAAACCTTGCCAGCATTATTTACCTCGAACACAACCGTAGAAAACCGCAGCGTGGCCTCCTGACCCGGAAGCTGCTGCAACTCCTTATATACCACAGTGGCGTTTCCTTCACTCTCAGCAACCATCTGCATGTCGCAGATATCAATCGCTAAACCCGGACGTGCACCGCGCTGAGTGCGGAAAAACCCATTTAGTGTCGTGAAATCCAGTAAGGCACCGCCCGGTGTCACCATGGAATATGCAGGACTAAAACGCGCTAAAAGTTCCTCACAAACCTCATCATGTGCTTCTTTGTTACCCAGCCAGTTGCGAATCAATTCGTGGGCGTCCAGTACTTCCTTAAAATAACGGTTCATTTTTGGTCCCTTTTAAGCATAGAAATAACCTTCTGATTTGAAATGCGTAAACAGCACAGAAGCGGAATCACAGCGCTGAATGCCGCTATAACAAAACAGAGGTGATAAGCGTGTTCTTCAGGCATGCCGCTATTCGCAATCAGATTGAATAGCAGGCTGACCAGCGTAACGCCGAGACAAAAACTGAGCTGGCGATTGATATTCCAGAGTGCGCTGGCATCAGCAAGTTCGCTGTCGGTGATGTGAATAAAAGCAGAACTCTGGGCCGTGCTGCTGCACAGGCTGCCGCCAAATCCCATCAAGGCGAAAGCAAGTACAAAGACTAAGGTGTCCGATGTCTGGCCAGTCAGCGCCAGCAGGCCAATACCCAGCGCCTGAAACAGACAGCCGGTGATAAATAGCGGGCGTGGTCCCCAGAAGTTGAACGTCTTACCTGTCAGACTAATTGCCGCAAAGGAAGCCAGAGACCATGGCAGCATGAGCGCGCCGACATTTCTGGCATGCATACCCAATTCATTTTGCAGGTATAGCATAGTGATCATACTGACGCCGGTGAACACGCCTGGTATAAACTGATAGATCAGCATTGCTGTTTGTAAGAGCGGATCCTTTATCAGATGCAGGTTAATGAGTGGATGGCTTTTTCGAAGTGCGTTCCACACATAGCCCGCCAGAGTAAGGACGCCAGCAAGCAGCATCATCGCCCCCTGATAAAGCCTGTCAGCATCGCCCAGGTAAGTCAGCCCGAGAAGGATCAGCGTGAGCGCGGTACAACCACTGACTAAACCCACCAGGTCCAGCGGTTCAGATGAGTTCGCCGGTTTGTCTGCTTTGAGCCAGCATCCCGCCAGCAGCAATGCCCCAACCGCGAGCGGCAGGCTCACAAGAAAAACCCAGCGCCAGCTAAGGCTCTCAACCACTATTCCACCAACAGCTGGCGACAAGGCGGGTGCCAGCAATGCAATTAACATCACGACTGACGATAACTTCGCACGTTCATTGCTCCTGTATAACGCATAGGTCATCGTCTGACCGATGGGGATCAACAGTCCGCCGCCGATGCCCTGTATCCATCGGAAGGCGATGAGCTGAGAAACTGACGCTGATGCCCCCACACCACAGGTGCCCGCAATGAAAATAAGCAGTGAGAGCATGAACAGACGTTTTGCGCCCATGCGCCGTACCAGCCAGCTACTGAGCGGTATGACCAGCGTCAGGCCTAAGATGTAGCCATTACTGATCCATGCCAGCTGGTTAACGGGGGCATCAAAATGTCTGCCAATCTCAGGATAAGCAACATTGGCGATAAACATGTTGACCAGATCAATAAAAAATCCCAGCAAATAGACACTGGCTACGCGCACACGATAGCTCATTTTTTTCCCAGACAGATCAGCGTAAGGCGCGCAGTATAGGTGCTTAAATTATCGGGATAAATTCACTTTCTGTTGTTACACTGTCAAAGATATTTTGACAATGAGATGTCGTTAACGGAGTTCAGGATGATCAATATGCAACGGCTGGGGATCTTTGTCGCAGTTGTCGAGGCAGGCAGTTTTACAGGTGCAGCTCAGACACTCGGGTTAACTAAAGCCGTTGTGAGTTTCAATATTAAACATCTCGAAGAGGAGCTGGGTGTCTCGCTCCTTATCAGGAGCACCAGACGCGTTTCAGCCACGGATACGGGTGAAAGATTTTATCATCGTTGCCTTCAGCTTCTTCAGGATGCGGAAAGCGTATTAGAGGATGTGAGAAGTGATCACGCTGGATTAAGCGGGACACTCCGGATCACAACCACTCTGGAATATGGCGCTCGTGTGATCGTCCCTGCCCTTGCTGACTTTGCAGCCCAACACCCGCAGTTACGCATACATCACGTCTCTTCATCAAAAAATGACGACCTGATTGCCGGCCGCTTCGATGTGGCGATACGACTTGGGCATCTTGCCGATTCCAGTCATCACGCCCGCCTTATCGATCAGTTTGATATCCTGGCGGTCGCTGCACCTTGTTATCTCAACAGACTGAATGAAGCGTCTATCCGGGATCTTTCACATCTCGCGTCAGCAAAATGGATTGCGCATAGCCGTTTATCGACGCCACTCAGCTGGCAGGTGACCACGCCCGAAGGTGAGTCTGTGCTGATGAGCGCATTTCAGCCTGCCATGATCACAGCTGACAGTGCCTCTTCTTTACTCGCTTTTGCTTTAGCCGGTGCTGGCGTGGCGATTCTGCCCGCCTGGCTGGTACAGGATGAGATTGAAAAAGGTGGATTAGTACGGCTACTGCCCGATCATCAATTCCCCCGTCAGGGAATTTACGCGCTCTACCCTAATACGCGTCATGTGCCAGAAAAAGTACGCGCGTTTATAGATTTCCTGCATGAACGTTTAGCGCTCTACAGCAGAAAATAAGCGCATCCATCACATTATTCTGATGGGCTAACCGTTAATTTATCTCAACTGATTTAAATCCCATAAACTTTATTTTATGCAGGGCGGGAAGGTAAATATTTACTGTCTGGCTAATGACAATTCAGTTTAACGCAGGCGCATTACTTAATTCCCTGTCCTGATAAATCACTGCTGCGCGATAACCTGAAAACTGGCGCTGGGGCTTGTCTTGTTATCCCAACCCCAGCGCCTGCGGCTTCAGGCCCGGACCTGCGCCATACCCTGGTATGGCTCAGTCATTTGATGCACACTATTAAGTAAAAATTAACGCCGTATAAATAATTCGCACAGTCACTTAATAACATAAGATTTTAATCTGGATGATTGCGTTTTATTCGCTGGCAGGAAAACAGGTCGCATGTTATTAAATTTGAATGTCGCGCTTAAATTCATTTGCATCCGGGAATTAAAACATGAAAAAGAGCTTATCCCTCGCATTACTGTTTTCGCTCACAACAGTTAGTCACGCGGCACTGGCGCAGCAGACCCTGCGCTTTGGCGTTGACCCTACGTTCCCACCGTTTGAATTCAAGGCGGCTGATGGATCATTGCAGGGCTTTGATGTTGATCTGGGCAATGCCATCTGCGTTCAGGCAAAGGTGAAGTGCCAGTGGGTGCAAATGGGTTTTGATAGCAGCATCCCTGCCCTTCAGGCGAAGAAATTTGATGCCATCCTGTCAGCGATGTCGATGACCGATAAGCGTCGTCAGCAGGTGGCTTTCAGCAATATGTTGTACAACACGCCCAGTGCTTTACTGGCACCGGCTGCCAGCACGCTGACGACCGATGTTGCCTCATTGCGCGGTGAGACGATCGGTGTGGCACAGGGCACCATCCAGGAAACCTATGCCAAAACCAAATGGGAGCCGGAGGGCGTTAAAGTCATCTCCTATCCTAACCAGATGGAAGTTTATCCGGATCTGGTCGCCGGGCGTCTTGATGGCAGCCTGGCCAATGCGGTCTCTGCTGAACAGGGATTCCTGACCTCAGCCGAAGGCAAGCCGTACGCCATCAAAGGGACCCTGGTGGATAAAGTGATTTTTGGTGATGGCGTGGGTATCGCGCTACGCAAAGGAGATGAGGCAAACCTGAAGATGATTAATGCGGCACTGGCGGAGATTCATAAAAACGGGACTTATGACCAGCTCACCAAAAAATATTTTAAATTCAGTGTTTATCCCTGATCCGCACAACGTGAAGAATCGCAGGAGTATGAAGACTATGGCGTTGCCCGACTACCACGTTCAGCGCGCGCGGTTTATGGCAGCGGCGCAGAGCAAAGGTGCTGAAACGACCTCTTATCCGCATCCTCTGCCTGGTCCTCTGGGAGAAGCTCTGTATACAGACGTGGCACGGATAGGACCGGCCAGCGCATCACGTCTGATGCTGGTCGTTTCCGGCACTCACGGCGTTGAAGGCTATTATGGTTCCGATTGCCAGATAGCCTGGCTCGAGACGCTGGATGAAAAAGCGTTGCCCGCTGATACCGCGCTGTTGCTGATTCATCTGCTCAATCCATGGGGCGCGGCGCATTTACGGCGCGTGAACGAAGACAATATTGATCTGAACCGTAACTTTATCGATTTCAGTCAGCCACCTCCTGCTAACCCGGATTATGCACAGTGGCACGGTATTTATCATGGCGACCGTGCAAGCGCCGATCGGCAACTGGCCGACGCACTCGAGGGCGCAGGCTGGCAGGCGGTTAAACGTGTCACAGAAGCCGGACAGTATAGTTTTGCTGACGGCTTTTTTTTCGGCGGTGAGAAGCCCTGCTGGTCACACCTTACGATGGCGGCGATCGTTGACCAGCATCTCTCTGTAGCGAAAACCATCATCAGCTTTGACCTTCATACCGGGGCTGGCGCATGGGGGCATCCGATGCTGCTCTCTATTGCGGAGCAGCGTTATCCGGCGCATGACTGGGGCAAAGCCATTTACGGTGAGTGGCTGACCTTATTGTTTACTGGTGCCGGACGTGACAGTGTAACTGGAATTACAGCAACGGCAACAGGCTATCTGTCGCACTATCTGCTGACGTCACTGGCTGACACCCGGATTTTGCCTCTGGTGGTGGAATGCGGGACTTACGAGGGTCAGGATATGCATCAGCGGGTGCGTGAAGATCACTGGCTGCACCTCTATGGCGACCCTGCCAGTGCGGGCGGCCAGGTGATAAAGCAGCAACTGGTCGAGGGGTTCTGGCCAGAAGATGCGGACTGGCGTGCATTGGTGGCTTTCCGCACGCAGCAAATCTTTCTGCGCGGCTGGCGTGCCCTTGCAGACACGCCATGATGTCATAGTCTGCCGTAAAAGGTCATACGCGCGGTTTCTGACAACGCAATATCCGGCTGCGTATTGTAAGCCAGCACGGCCAGCATCCGGGTGACCTCGCCTTCAGTTGGGGTCACGCGGTGCAGGGAATTACGGCCACGAAACAGCACCAGATCCCCGGCATCTATCTCCAGCGCGTCAACAGTCTGGCGTTCTTCCAGCACTGCGTCGACACCGGCAAAGTTCATCTCACCGGCATCGGCATCCCGCAGATCTTTCACATACTGAAACACGCCGCCCGCCAGCGGTTTCTGTACCAGTAAGGTGATCGCAAATGAGGAGTTGTCGAAGTGCCAGCCCAGCTCCTGGCCGTGTGATGCATAGTGCAGATTGATCGAGGAAAGCGGGTCAGCATAGGGATAGAGTGCTTTTTCACCCAGTACATCGCACAGGAAATGTTTGAACAACTCATCATTATAAAGCTGACGCAGCGGCGAGTCAGCAGCGATAACATCATCAGTGATGCAGCCTTTGGTGCTGATCACATCCCTGTTACGCGGATGCTCAGCACTGAAAGCGTCATCAGGTTTCATCAGATAGACATTGTGCATGCTGCGGGTGTGATAAGCCTGGTGACGTTGTGCATTGCCCTCTTCGATGATCGCCTCTAAAGCGTGTGGTTTTAAAAACTGACGCAGTACCAGCGCGCCGGACTGGTTTAACTGCTCACGACAACGTTGACGCCAGCCATGATCGGCCAGTGGATGAAGATCGAGACGGACAAGGGAACCAGACATAGCAACAATTCTCATGATGAGCAGGTGTGATGTTACTCTACCGGTCGCCTGCAACGCTGCGTAACGATAAAAACTTAATGCCCTGATAAGGAAGTGTTAATGCCTGCCCAATTGCCAAGGTTGCCAAAGATCAGCGTCATACAGTCATTTAAAGTGGCTGCCGAACTGGGCAGCCTGGCAAAAGCGGCCGCTCAACTGGCCTTAACCCCGGCGGCAGTCAGTCAGCAGATTCGCCAGCTGGAGGAGCAACTCGGCAGTGCCCTGTTTTTACGTACGCAGAGCGGCGTGATGCTGACCGAAACCGGAAAAGAGTATCTGCGCTATGTCACCGAGGCGTTTGATATTCTGCATCTCGGTCAGCAAAACATCCGCCATGCGGCCAGCGCGCCAAAACTCACGGTTTACACATTGCCGGCGCTGGCGTCCAAATGGCTGTTGCCCCAGCTGGCGAGCTGGCGCGACCATTGCCCGAATATCGATCTCTCGTTACACGGTACGCATTCTCAGGTCGATTTCACCGCGATGCCCGCCGATTTTGTGATCTGCTTTGGTGAGGATCGTTACCCGCAGTCAGATAAGCTGAAGTTGTTTCATGATGACGTGCTGCCGGTGGCCAGTCCTGCTCTGTTACATCGCTTTACGCCGGAAACGATCTTAAGCCAGGCGCCGCTGATCCACCTCGACTGGGGTAATGAAGGCCGTTTTCTGCCGGACTGGCGAAGCTGGTTTCAGGCTAAAGGAATGGACGAACCTCTGCCGCAGCCCGCGTTCAGCTTTAATCTGACCTCGCTGGCGATTGATGCGGCTGTCGCGGGAGCTGGTGTGCTGCTGGGGCAGCGACGCCTTATCGCGGCGGAACTGGCACGTGGCGATCTGGTGGTAGTGGATGATCTTTGCCTGCCGCTGAGCAAACCCTATTACCTTGTCTGGCCGCAACGCACCCTGAGCCAGCCAGGCAGTGAGGCGATGATCAGCTGGTTAAGCCAACTGGGCGCGAGCTGCGAATAGCCCTTCGCCGTGATCGGACTCGCCTGCGCCCGCCAGTCTGGAACCATCAGCGGGCACAGGGTCAGATTATCACTGCGCCACCAGGCGATCAGGTGTCATCATCCCTCCGCATTATCCTCAACAATCACCGCCACGCGTTGCCCTGCACGTACAGCGCTGCCTGGCTGCACGCTGACCTGCTGAACAATGCCGTCGCACGGCGCCAGAAGCGGGATCTCCATCTTCATCGACTCCAGCACCACCAGTGTATCCCCTTCCTTCACCCGGCTGCCCGCCGTCGCCTGCACCTGCCATAAATTGCCGGAAACCGGGCTTTCAACCCCCTGCTCGCCTGGCTGCAGCGGCGCGTCGCCGCCTTCATCGGCCACACTTTCCTGACTGTCAAAATGGGCCTGTCCGCTGGCGATCCAGCGGTCACGTTCCGCATGGAACGCGGCTTGCTGGTGATGGCGAAACAGACCGATGCTCTGCGCTTCACGGGCGAGGAAATCCTGATATTCCGCCAGCCGCAGCGTGCTGTGCTCAATGCGCAGCGGATAGCGACCGAGGGGAAAATCGCGGCGAATCTGCAACAGCTCACTGGCTGAAACCGGATAAAAACGGATCTGATCGAAAAAGCGCAGCAGCCAGGGTTTACCGCCAAAATCGGCGACTTCATGATACCGGTTCCACATCTGCAGCGTGCGGCCGACAAACTGATAGCCGCCTGGCCCCTCCATGCCATACACACACAGATAGGCACCGCCGATGCCAACCGAGTTTTCCGCCGTCCAGGTGCGGGCCGGATTATATTTTGTCGTCACCAGCCGATGACGGGGATCCAGCGGCGTGGCGACCGGCGCGCCGAGGTAGACATCGCCCAGCCCCATCACCAGATAGCTGGCTTCAAAGACCGTGTTCCAGACAGCCTGCTCATCAGGCAGATCGTTTATCCGGCGGATAAATTCAAGATTACTCGGGCACCACGGCGCATCCTGCCGCACGGTGGTCATATATTTTTCGATGGCCTTCTGACAGGCCGGATCGTCCCAGGAGAGCGGCAGATGCACCACGCGTGTGGGAACCTGAAGGTCATCACTCGTGCAGACCCTCTCCCACTCACCGCGCACCCACATCAGCAGCACGTCGGGCGTCAGCGTCTCCGGCTGAAAGTGGATTTGCAGCGAGCGGATCCCCGGCGTGATATCAATAATGCCGTTGCGGGATTGCGCTTCCAGCGCCTGCATCAACGCATGAATGCGAAAACGTAACACCAGATCCAGTTCCGGCTCGCCAGCCTCCAGCAGCAGATGCGTATCACCAGAGAGGCGCGCCACCAGGCGTTTATCCGCTGCGCCGCAGGTCATCACGATGGGCGAAATCAGCGGCGCAGGCTGCCAGTCTGTTTCCTGTGGCTGGAGCGTGGTCAGCTCGGTGCGTCGGCCCTCTGCCAGTCGGCGGGCGGTAGGAATATCCACCGCGACAAACTGCACTTTGTCACCGGCTTTGAGCTGTCCCAGTTGCCAGAGGTCCGCCTCGATTACCGTCACCGGGCAGACGAACCCGCCAAGGCTCGGGCCATCCGGCCCCAGGATCACCGGCATATCACCGGTAAAATCGACCGCGCCGATCGCGTACGGGTTGTCATGGATGTTTGAGGGGTGCAGCCCTGCTTCACCGCCGCTGTCGCGGGTCCAGATTGGCTTTGGCCCGATCAGTCGAACGCCGGTGCGGCTGGAGTTAAAATGCACTTCCCATTCTGTGGCAAAAAACGTCTCCATATACTCCGGCGCAAAAAACTCAGGCGCACCGTGCGGACCATAAATGACGCGCAGCGTGCGCACCGTGGCAAGCTCTGTGTGTAGTCCGACGGGCAGTTCCGTTCCGGTTGCGCTTGCAGAACGCGGAGCGAGATGCAGCACGTCACCACTTCGCAGTGCCCGTCCGGCATGTCCGCCAAACTGACCAAGGGTAAAGGTGCTTTTGCTGCCTAAATAGTCCGGCACCTGAATGCCGCCGCTCAGACAGAGATAACTTCTGACGCCCGCGCCACTTATCGCGCCCAGCTTCAGCGTTGCCCCGGCCGGAATGGTAAAAACAGAATTCATTGACTGTCCGACGCCATCCAGTGTGACAGTGAGCGGCGCGCCAGAGATCACCGCCTGAATCTCAGTGTTAAATTTCAGGGTGGGTCCATTCAGGGTGATTTCCAGCGCGGCGTCACCCTCCTCATTGCCCAGCAGACGGTTGCCCAGACGCAGTGCGCGATCATCCATCGGCCCCGACGGCGGCACGCCCACCGCCCAGTATCCCAGACGTCCAGGATAGTCCTGAACGCTGGTCTGGGTTCCGGCACTCACCACTTCAACCGTTGCCGCCTGATAGGCGAGCTGCTCCAGGCCGCGGGTCCAGGGTTCGCCAGCCGTGAAGGGCGAGAAGGCCAGAATCTGCAACAGATAGAGACGATTGGTTTCTACGCCATAGAAACGGGTCTCAGCCAGCGCCTGTGCCAGTGTGGCGATGGCTTCCTCGCGGGTGGGGCGCCAGGTGATAACTTTTGCCAGCATCGGGTCGAAGAATGGCGGGACTTCGCACCCCGCTTCCACCCAGCGGTCAATACGCAGGGTTTTACCGTCGGCTGCCGGAAAGAGGACCTGGGTTAACAGCCCTGGCGAAGGCTGGAACTGCCGCCCCGGATCTTCCGCGTAAATTCGCGCCTGTACGGCATGGCCCTGAGGATTCAGCGCGGCGGCTAACGCGTGAAGCGGAGGAAGATCGCCTGCTGCCAGCTCAATCATCCACTGCACCAGGTCAACGCCCCACACCTGCTCCGTGACGCCATGTTCAACCTGCAGACGGGTATTCACTTCAAGAAAATAGAACTGCTGCGCCACGCTGTCATAGACAAACTCAACCGTTCCGGCGCTGCGATAGTTCACCGCTTTTCCCAGCGCGATAGCCGCCGCGCATAAAGCCCCCGCCATACCTGCGGGCAGATTCGGCGCTGGCGTCTCTTCGATCACTTTCTGGTTACGCCGCTGTACCGAGCAGTCGCGTACGCCCAGCGCTATTACCTCGCCCTTTCCGTCACCGAAAATCTGCACTTCAAGATGACGGGCGCGTTCGATATATTTTTCGAGAAATACCCCGGCATCGCTGAAGTTGTTCTGGCCGAGGCGCTGGACCGTTTCAAACGCCTCTGACAGCGCATTCGCATCACGACAGACACGCATACCGATGCCACCTCCGCCCGCGGTGCTTTTGAGCATTACCGGATAGCCGACCCTCTCTGCGGCGCGGCGGGCTTCACTGATATCTGCCAGCAGTTCACTGCCTTCCAGCAACGGCACCCCTTCGGCTTCCGCCAGCGCGCGGGCCGTGTGTTTCAGGCCAAAAGTCCGCAACTGCTGCGGTGTGGGGCCGACAAAAATCAGACCGGCAGCCTCGCACGCCTCAGCAAAGGCGGCGTTTTCCGAAAGGAAACCGTAGCCAGGATGAATCGCTTTCGCCCCGCTCTGCTGCGCGGCGGCGATGATCTTTTCCGTCACCAGATAGGTTTGTGCAGCCGGGCCTTCGCCAAGGCTTAGCGCCACATCCGCCTCGCGGATATGTAAACTGCTCAGATCGGCTTCGGAGTAAACGGCGACCCCTTTCACCTGCATGGCACGCAGCGTGCGCAGGATGCGACAGGCGATAGCACCGCGATTAGCAATCAGTAAGGTATCAAACATAAGCGAACTCTCAGGGATGCGGGTCGTCCCGCAAAATTCGATATTCCCTGGGGCCGTCCCCGGGGCTGACCGGCACGTAACAGGCGTGCGCCGGTGGTGTTTTGAGAGGTCTGACGCAAAAGACTGAGAAACTCAGTCCCGCTTGTCGCCATGGCAACGCTGACTCAGTTCCACACCAGCACTTCAGCGGGCGTCGGGTTCCAGCCGTTACAGGGGTTATTCAGCTGCGGGCAGTTGGAGATCAGCACCATCACATTGCATTCGGCTACCAGCTCAACGTATTTGCCGGGCGCCGATAGCCCATCCTCAAAGGTCAGACCGCCTTCCGGCGTGACCGGAACGTTCATGAAAAAGTTGATGTTGGCACCGATATCACGTTTGTGAAGGCGGCCATCGTGCAGGCAGGCGCAGAGAAAGTTATCCCGACAGCTGTGCATGTAGCGCTTATCCTGGGCATAGCGCACGGTGTTGCTCTCCTGCGAGCAGGCTCCGCCCAGGGTATCGTGACGGCCGCAGGTGTCGGCAACGATAGTCAGCAGCGGATTGCCGAGATTCGAATAGAGCACGCTGCCGGTGGTCAGATAGACGTTTCCCTGACGACGCAGCGTGCGCTGAGGATCGTAGCGTTCCCGCGGGTTATCGCTGTTATAGAACAGGGTATCAATTGCCTGATTCCCTTCGAGGTCGAGGAGGCGCAGCGTCTGCCCTTTTTTCACTTCGAACAGCCACGGCTCGCCTGCCGGTATCACGTGGCGATAGACGGCATCTTCAGGACGACGATCAGAGTTAATAAGGGTCATCGCAGCCTCCTTACAGGGCAAAAAGTTGGGTGTTATGAAGCGCGCGCTGGTTTTCACCACGCGTGACCATCGCTTCGCTGACGGCCTGCATATCGTCGGCCTGATACCAGCTCAGCTGAACCGGTCGCGGGAGATAGTCAGCGGCGGGATCCTGCGGATGTGGCAGCGCGGTCAGCACCATCAGCACGTCCATGGGTGCGTACAGTTCAGTGAAATCGCCGGCGCGGCTGTTGCCCGCGCTAAACCGGAAGCGGCCCTTCTCATCAACCGTGACCTTGCTGAAAAAATTGACGACCATCAGCAGATCTTCCAGGCCCAGATCCCATTTGCCCATCTCAACCAGCAGATTATCTGTGCCGTTGCGGTAGAAGCCGTTGCGCAGCTCCTGATAGCGTCCGGCTCCATACTTATCGTGCGCTTCCGCCGCGTTGAGAACGCCGCCAAACGGGTCGTGCCAGCCGCAGCTATCCGCCACGATCGCGGCCAGTACGCGTCCCATGTCGGAGTAGAAACAGTGCCCGGTGGTCAGGCGAGCCGTATGCTGGCCTTTCAGGGTATCCGGCAGATTCAGGCGTTCACTTTTCTCGTGGGGATTGAGCATCATCATGCTGACGTTCGCGCCGCCCTCGATGTCGGTCAGGCGCAGGATTTGCCCTTTGCGCAAAATCAGCGAGGTGTGCCCTCCGCCAGGCAGCTGCTCTTCGCGCAGGCTCGGAGCTGAATGAAAAAGTGCGGTCATTGAGCGGTCTCCTTGAGGGAATAAATGTTGTTTTTGTTGCGGGTTGCCAGCTGCGACAACCGCGTTTCATTAAGCGGGATGTCGTAAGTGATACGCGCGCCCCAGGCATTGGGGGCCTGAGGATCGATGCGCACTTTGTCGAAAACCAGCAGCCGGGTGCCAAGATTGAATCCTTCGGCAAGGTCGTGAGTGACCATAAACACCGTCATGCGGGTTTCGCTCCAGAGCTGGAGCAGCAGCGCATGCATATCTTTGCGGATGCCGGGGTCCAGCGCGCCGAAGGGCTCATCCAGCAGCAGTACGCGCGGCTGCATGACAAAAGCCTGCGCAATCGCCAGCCGCTGCTGCATCCCGCCCGAAAGCTGCGCCGGATATTTATCGAGAGAATGGCCCAGCCCGACTTTCTCCAGCATCTGTTTTGCCTGCTCACGGGCATGGCGTTTTCGGGTGCCAAACAGTCGGCCAGTAAACGGTGAAGCCGGAAGTTCGAGGCCAATGGCGACGTTATCCAGCACGTTGAGATGAGGGAAAACGGAGTAACGCTGAAACACCACGCCACGGCTGCGATCGGGTTCCGCGCGCAGCTGTTCGCCATCCAGCGTGATCGATCCCCGTGTCGGCTTTTCCTGACCCAGCAGCAGGCGTAAAAACGTCGACTTACCACAGCCGGATGCCCCCACCAGCGAGCAGAATTCACCTTCTTTGACCTGCAGATTGATGCGTTCCAGCACCACGTGGTCGCCATACTCCTGCCAGATATTTTTGATATCGATAAAACTCATTCCCGGCCTCCTTCCGCCCAGGGGAAACAGGCTTTGTGCAATTGACGCAGCGCGAGATCCATCAGCCACGCCAGCAGCGTGATCCAGATGACATAGGGAATGATCACATCCATCGCCATATAGCGACGAACCAGGAAAATGCGATAGCCCAGTCCGGCGGTTGCGGAAATCGCCTCGGCGGAGATCAGAAAGAGCCATGCGGATCCCAGCAACAGCCGCAGCGAGGTGATCAGCCGCGATAAGAGCTGCGGCAGCACAACCCGCAGCACCACCGTCCAGCTGTTCGCCCCCAGAGTTTGTGCTTTGATAAACAGCTCTGCGGGGATTTCCCGCGCCCGATGTTCCAGGTCGCGCGCCAGCATCGGCGTAATCCCGATAACAATCAGCATCACTTTTGACAGCTCATCCAGCCCGAAGACGATAAACAGCATCGGCAGGAGCGCCAGCGGTGGGATCATCGACACCACGGTCATAAAGGGTGACAGCGCCGCGCGACTCATCGGGAAGACACCCGCAGCAACACCGATGCAGAGACCAATCAGTGAAGAGATCGCCAGGCCGGTCAGCAGACGGCTTAAGCTAATCCACGTATCCGCCCACAGCAGATATTCACCGCTGCGCTTATCGGGCGTGAAGGCCATCCGATCAATGGCGGCGATCATCTGTGACAGTCCGGGCAGCAGCTTGTCGTGTGGGTTGGCTTCAAGACGCACCGCCGAACTGATAAACCAGACGGCGATCAGCAATACAAAAGGTAATAGCATCAGCGTCAGGCGCATTCCCTGCCGGGGATAGCGGTTGATGTGGCGCATGGCAAATACTCCTGAGATCGGTGATTACAGCTTGCCCGCAGCGGCCATCTTCAGATAGCTGTCGTCAAAGCGCAGTTTGATGTTCGCTGTATCACCGACGGTGATGTTGCCAGGGAAGCTCATACCGATGAAGTCAGCGCTTTGTGCACCCTCGCCCAGTAATCCCTTATCAAAGGAGAACGCGGCGACGCGCTGCATGGTTTTCGCCAGATCAGGGGAAGAAACAAATGTCTGGGTTTCGGCTGGAGTCCAGAACAGGTGGGTGGTTTTCAGCTGCGCCTTGTATCCGGCGAGGTCAGTACCGGAATCGGCAGCCATCGCGCTCAGCGCCTGCGCATCTCCGGCCTGCATTTTCGCCATCATCTCAAACCAGGCTCCGGTCAGTGCCTTACCCAGCGCGGGGTTATCTTTCAGGGTCTCTGTATTCACCACCATCATGTCAATCAGTTCGCCCGGTACGGCCGAAGAGCTGAACACCTCTGTGGTTTGCGGGGTTTTCTTGATCACTGAAAGCTGTGGATTCCAGGCAACCGCCGCCTGCACGCCGCTGGTACCAAAGGCGGAGACGATATCGGCATCGGAGGTGTTCACGACCTTAACGTCTTTTTCATGTAAACCGGCCTTCTCCAGACCGCGAACCAGCAGGTAGTGCGAAACCGACAGCGCAGGAAGATAGACAGACATCCCTTTCAGGTCGCTGAGTTTTTTATTTGCGCCTTTCAGCACCACACCGTCATTGCCATCGGAGAAGCTGCCGGTGATCAGCGCTGTGGAATCAATGCCGCCCGCCGCAGGAATAGTCAGCGCATCCATGTTGGTCATGGTGCAGCCGTCGAACTGACCCGCGGTGTACTGGTTGATCGACTCGATATAGTCATTGAGCTGGGTGATATGAATTTTGATGCCGTATTTGCTGGCCCATTTATCGATGATTTTCTCGTTGCTGATGGTGCCCCATGGCATCCAGCCAGCATAGATGGTCCAGCAGATATTGAACTCTTTTTTGACCGCGGCGAAAGATGGCGCGCTGACCAGCAGCGTCAGCGACAGAATAAGCGTCAGGAGGGGTGATTTTTTCATGGTTGACCTCTGGTTGGCACAAAAAAACGGGAGCAGCGCAAGACACCATTTGGTGCCGCTGTCTCCCGGGCTTTTGTCCCGCCGTGTAACCTCGCAGAGGTCGCCAGCTCTCGGACCAGACATTCACCTGCGTGAACCGGAACCCTAGCCAGCTATTTGCTATCAATTGTGTCGAACGCTGCTTACTGTTCAGACTTCAGCAAATGGCGTGCCAGAAATTAACTTACGTAAAATCAGAGAAATAGAGAGAGCATAATCCAGAAGGCACCGGGATGGTGAGTCAGTAACGGGCGTTGCACATTATCAGTGCCGGGCAGGCAAGAGTTGTCAGAACCCGCGCTCAGTCTCTTTTCTTACTCACATCTATGCCGGAATGCAGACCCGGACCGTGACGCCCATCACTTATCGCTATATAATCCAATGCATAACGTATTTGAGGATAGTTAATGAAGCGCTTCTGGCAGGCATGCACACTCGGTTTACTGATACTCCTTCCGCTCTCTTCCCAGGCATCGCGCCAGATAACCGATCAGACAGGCCGCCAGGTCACGATTCCTGATCGTGTTGATCGTATTGTGGTGCTTCAGCATCAGACGCTGAACCTGCTGGTGCAGATGAACGCGACCGATAAAATCGTCGGTGTGATGGCGAACTGGAAGCAGCAACTTGGCGACAGCTATGCCCGCCTGGCTCCTGAGCTGAACCAGAAAGCGACACTGGGGGATCTGACGCATGTTGATCCCGAAAAACTGGTGGCGCTGCATCCGCAGGTGGTGTTTGTGACCAACTATGCGCCGCATGAGATGATCGACAGCATTACCGCGCTGGGCATTCCGGTGGTGGCTATCTCACTGCGTCATGACGAGCCGGGTGAAAAGGCAAAAATGAACCCCTCTATCCGCGACGAGGAAATGGCCTATGACAAAGGACTGCGTGAAGGGATTACGCTTATCGGCGAGATCATCAATAAACCGGCAGAAGCAAAAGCGCTGATTACGGCCACCGATGAGGGCCGCAAAATCGTCAGCGACCGCCTGAAGGATGTTCCGGCGGAAAAACGCATTCGCGCCTATATAGCGAACCCGGAACTGACCACCTACGGCTCAGGAAAATATACCGGCCTGATGATGCTGCATGCGGGCGCGGTCAATGTCGCCGCAGCGACCGTAAAGGGATTTAAAACCGTGTCGATGGAGCAGGTCATCGCCTGGGATCCACAGGTGATTTTTGTGCAGGACCGTTATCCCTCCGTCGTGAATGAAATCAACAGTTCACCACAGTGGCAGGCTATCGACGCGGTAAAAAATCATCGCGTCTGGCTGATGCCGGACTACGCCAAAGCATGGGGTTATCCAATGCCGGAAGCGATGGGGATTGGCGAATTGTGGATGGCGAAAAAACTCTATCCGCAGAAATTTCAGGATGTGGACATGAATAAGCTGGCCAATAAGTGGTATCAGCGCTTCTATCGCACCGCTTATCAGGGAACAGAGTGATGCGCGTACTGGCGGCGGGCAGCCTGAAAGCGGTCTGGCCCGCGCTAATGGCGTACTTTCCTGAGCCAGTTGAAACCCGGTTTGGCCCCGCCGGTTTGCTTCGCGAACGGATTGAAGCCGGTGAGCCCTGCGATCTCTTTGCTTCAGCCAGTGAGGAGCATCCGCAAAAATTGCTGAACGCTGGGCGAGCGCTGGCAGTCATACCGTTCACGACTAATAAACTCTGCATCACGGTTCGCAGCGATCGGCTACAGGCGGGAGACGACTGGTATCAGTTACTCACCCGCGACACACTGCGAATCGCAACCTCCACGCCCACCGCCGATCCCTCTGGCGACTACGCGCAGGCCCTTTTCACCCGGATGGGCAAAGCCGGTGAAGCGGTGCGCCAGCGCGCAAAGGCACTGGTGGGTGGGCGCGACTCTGCACCCATTCCCGCAGGCAGGCTGGCGGCAGAATGGATTATCCTGGAGGATCAGGCGGATCTGTTTATCGGTTATGCCAGCCATCGGGCTGCCCTGAGCCAGATTGCCGGGCTGAAAGTTGTTGATATCCCTGCGGCTTTCAATTCTGTTGCGCGCTACGCCTGTGCAGTCATTACGCCAGAGGCGCGTCGGCTGGCGGATTTTTTAGAATCGGAGCAGGCAAAAAAGGTACTGCGGGAAGCGGGATTTGGCGGGAAGTAAATGCCTTTTCTGTCGCGGATGACTTTGCGCCCTGCCAGCATCTCGCTTTAAGGGCGCGAAACACAGCTCATTAAAGCTTAGCGAAATCCACCTTAAGCTTGTGACTGATATGTTCAGCCTGCTCGGTGGCACTATCAGCGTCGCCAGTCAGGATAAAAGCGATCGCGAAGGCGAAATCAAACGCCGCGCCCAGATCCTGTCCACTCAGCAGATTGCCATCTTTCACTACCGAGGCATTAACGTAAACGCCATCGGTGACACCTTCTGATGACGTCCCAGAACTGACATAGCGACGCCCCCTTAAAAGACCCTGTGGCGCCAGCACTCTGGCCGCTGCGGAGCAAATTGGGCAGACCAGGCGGCCCGCCTCATCATGGCGGCGAATAAAATCTATCACTGCCGCATTTGCCGCCAGATTTTTGCTGCCGTCAGGACCACCCGGCACAATCACCGCATCAAACAGCCTGTCCCGATTCGCCTCCAGCAGCTCATCGGCGACAACCTTCACATGATGATAACTGTTCACTTCGCGATAGGGCTGACAGGCCAGGGTTGTAACCTGAACGCCCAGGCGTGAGAGGATGTCGAGAGTGATAATAGCCTCAGCTTCTTCAAAGCCTGGGGCAAGCAGCAGAGCAACATTCTTATCCATGAAAATTCCTTTTTAATTGGTGTGGATGAAGCAGAGAGCGTTTAATCCTGGTCTGTGCAGGCGCACCCTTTACTGATCCGAATCAAGTCTGAGCAGGGTTTTTAAACGGCAGCGGGCGACACTACCGTGGTGCGTCATGAAGTAAGTGCGTTTAAAACTCTTCCGGCTCGCCCGGCAGTGGCTCGGTCAGTTCCTGCCCTTTAACACCGGCATAGGTAATCACCAGTTCGGCTGGCTCATCCAGGGTGTAACCGCGATGCGCACTGTTGACCGTCTCATTGAGGGCTTCACCCGCATGGAAGGTGCGCTGTTCGCCGCTCTCTTTATCCTCAACAATCAGGGTGCCGGAAAGAATAAACGCCGCATTCGGCATTGGATGGGTGTGCCAGGGTAATGACGTATGGGCAGGCAGTGACAGCCGCATAACAGTCAGCTCAGGTTCGCCGGTGGGATAGGCCTCAAGAACGTCACCGTTCCAGGCCTGGCTGCTGCGCATCACTTCAACCGCGTTAATTTCGTTATCTTGCTTCGACATGGTTAATCCCTGTTAATAATCAATAGAATGCCAGTAGTGACCGATAAGTAAGCTTAGAAGAAAACTGTGTTGATGCCCGCCTGCGTTTTAATAAGCCTGTTAACAGGAATTTTCCGCCAGCGAACAGAGGGATGAAAACCGGCCATTAGCGGACTGGCTGAATTACTGATTAATTAATGTTCAATATTTGCGTTGTGGTTATAAGATATATTCCTCAGTCAGTACGCAACCTGTGAGTTCTGTATTATCTTTGAAGCCATCAACCACCTGAGGGATTTCTGATAATGAAAGGTCTGTTTACGGCATTACTCGCCAGTTCTGTTCTACTATTATCCGCCTGCTCAAAAGATGACGATAACAAAGTTAAAGTTGCGATTAATACCGGGCCTGATGAAGCAATCTGGCAGGTGGTAAAGCAGGTGGCGAAGGATAAATACAAGCTGGATGTCGAAGTGCTTAACTTCAATGACTATGTGCTGCCAAATGAAGCGCTGAATAATAAAGAAGTTGATGCTAACGCCTTCCAGAGCCTGCCTTATCTGGAATCACAGTCTAAAGAGCGCGGCTATAAGTTTGCGGTAGTGGGTAAAACGTTCGTCTTCCCGATTGCTGCCTATTCGCACAAAATCAAGAACATCAGTGAGCTGCAGAATGGTGCCACTATCACCATCTCTAACGAAGCCACCACGCTGGGACGCAGCCTGCTGCTGCTGCAGGCGCAGGGTCTGATTAAACTTAAACCGGATGTGGGGTATTTACCGACCTCACTGGATATCATCGAAAATCCAAAAAATCTGAAGCTGGTTGAAGTGGACACCCCACAGCTGACCCGCACCTTAGACGATCCCAACGTGACCCTGTCGATCATTAATACTAATTTCTCGGCTCAGGCTGGATTATCAGCGCACCGCGATGGCTTATTTATGGAAAGTGCCTCATCGCCTTACGTCAATGCGCTGGTATCACGTGAAGATAATAAAGACAGCGATAAAATTCAGAAGCTGAAGTCAGCGCTGCAGTCACCGGAGGTGGCGGCCAAAGCCGAAGAAGTTTACAAGGGTGATGCGATTAAAGGCTGGTGAGTTGCCCGATAATCGATCATTAACGATCCAAAAAGGCCGCACTCTGTTGCGGCCTTTTTTTATATCTGCACTTTTACAGGCACATCTGCCAGCACTTATACATCCGCGCCAGCCCGCAAGATCACAGGAACGGTTACGCAGCTGCGCCTTTTGGCTGAGCAGAGAGATGCCCTGCCCACAGACTGGCGACCCATTTCACCCCTTTAGACGTAAAACGTGCCTGAGAGAAAGCGTGCTGATTTTCACCCGTGCCGGTGTGCAGCGTAAAGTAGCCGGCCTGCATATGGTAGTGCTGCGGCGTCAGGGTGCCTTTTGCGCGATACATGATGTTGCGCTCCAGCAGAAACTGGCGAAACTCCGGTTCTTTCACTTTCAGCATTTTGCAGAGCTGCCGAAAGCCCAGCGAGTCATCAACCTCAACGAAGTTATCAAAGAACGCCGCCTTGGGTGCCGAGAGAGCCAGTTGCTGCTCCGCCGCCTGACGCTGTTCAAACTGCTCAGCCCAGGCGCGAGCGGCTTCAGCCGGATTGGTAAAGTCAGGCAGATGGGTCGTCTTCTCGCGGTCCTGCCAGCGATCCAGCACTTCTGCCGTGAAGCCTGGCGACAGGCGTGCCACGGCCAGCAGCGAGTCACGCTTGCACAGACGGTACTCCTGACGCACTTCCCCTTCCCGCTCATACTCATTCACGCTGAGCGGCTGGGAGAGACGCTGAGCCGTCTCCAGACTTTTGATTAACCGCTTCACTTCTCCGTGTGTAATACCGGTCATCTGAGCCAGTTCACGACTGCTCATTGTGACCGATTGTTCCAGAGATTTGAGGCTTTCAGTTGAAATCATCATGGGTTCACCCCTCGCTAACGCTACCAATACCCGGCGGGCAGTCGATTAATTATACAAACAACTGTTCAAATATCCAGTATTTTATTTAAGCAATAACGTAACTGGAAGCTGTTACGCAAACAACAGGGTGTGAGGCGGTTTGGCGGGCTGAAGCGTGTGTGTTGAGTGCCTTGCAGGAGACGTTGCAGGCTTTTGCTGCAGCATAAGCGGGTAATCCATCGCTCAGTTATTTACATATAATCACAATGATGGACACAGACTCTTTACATTACAGTATAGTGAAGGCTGTCAGCAGGTTACTGGCCTGCCGGGCGCACTATTTTTGATTCGGGGTGCAGGGGCGCAATCTGGCCCGTTACCACTGGATGTCACCTTTTACTGGAGTAAGTCATGCAGCCGTTGAAAGTCGCCTTTATTAAAGCTAACTGGCACAGCGAAATCGTTTCTCAGGTTCTGACAGGATTCGAACAGGAACTGGAAAGCCGCGGTACATCATACGAGATTAAAACATGGGATGTTCCGGGCGCTTTTGAAATGCCGCTGCTGGCGCAACGCCTGGCGCAGACCGGCAACTACGATGCGATTGTCTGTGCAGCACTGGTGGTGGATGGCGGCATCTATCGCCATGATTTCGTCGCACAGGCTGTAGTAAGTGGTCTGATGCAGGCGCAGCTGGCAACCAATGTGCCGGTCTTCTCGGTGTCACTCACGCCGCATAATTTCCAGCCATCGGCCGAGTTTATCGACTTCTATACTCAGCATTTCGTGAAAAAAGGTCAGGAAGCGGCGCGAGCCGTCTGCCAGATTCACGCCCTGGAACTCTGATACGACTGTAACGAATGCTGACAATGCGTTTGCCTGCGCTGTTAAGGAGAGAAAGTTGGAAAATACACGTCCGCCTCTACCGCCATTTACCCTGGCTGCACAGGCGATTGAAAAAGTCCGGCTGGCTGAGGATGGCTGGAACAGCCGGGATGCGGAGCGAGTCGCTCTGGCCTATTCAGCGGACAGTAAATGGCGCAATCGCGATACCTTTCTGACCGGGCGGGCAGAAATCATCGCCTTCCTGCAGCAAAAATGGCAGCGGGAGCAGCAGTATCGGCTGATTAAAGAGTTGTGGAGTTTTGACCAGAACCGGATTGCGGTGCGGTTCGCCTATGAATGGCATGACGAGCAACGGCAGTGGTATCGCTCATATGGCAACGAGAACTGGGCCTTTGATGAGCAGGGTTTAATGCAGCAGCGTTATGCCAGCATCAACGATCTGAAAATCAGTGAAGAACAGCGGCTGTTTCACTGGCCGCAGGGCCGACGCCCTGACGACCATCCTTCACTGAGCGAACTGGGATTATAGTGCCAGCCCTTCCAGCGGAGAGCGCAGCTCTCCGCCGTCATCCACTCAGCCCTGCTCGTCCTTGTTCTCAACAAAGGTCGCTTTGTTGCGTGTGACCGTATAAGCCACTTTTTTTACATCTTCCGGTGACGTGGTCACTTCTACCGGTGCAATGGTCACCCGACCCATGCCAAACAGAGTGGGTACATAGCCACCGACCTGGTGTTTTCCGGCCGGAACATGCAGCAGCATGCTTTCGCCGTTAGGCAATCTGCCGGCGTCTTTACCATCTACAGTCAGGAATACACTGGAGCCATCATCTGCGCGGGTCTTGATGTGTGAGACATCAATCTGCGTCGGGCCAGCAGCAAATTCATCTGGCGCATCGCTGGCGGCATGTTTTGCACAGCCAGTCAGTACAGCAGCAACCGTTACAACGGCGAGACTAAAACGATAACGCATTGGGCACTCTTTCTCCTGATCATCAGAACCCGCTATTTTAGCGATTTAGCGGGAGGATGTAAGGGGGATAAGAGTCGGCATGCTCTTAAAAGAGGCTTAAAAGTACCGATTTCCCGGTATATTTGCGTAAAGAATATTTACTGAATAAATACACAGTATTTTTATTGCCTGATCGCAGCGCTTTTAACCTGCTGATCAGCATAAATTTAATCGGAGAATAACAACGAATAAGCGTAGCGTCACAGGCACATAGCGCCGATTTGCCTTAACTCTGCCTCTGTTAATTGGCTGTTATAAGGTTCATAGTGGTGGTTCATCCCCGGTTAATCCCGGCGGCCTTCCCCTCTACAGAGGGCACGATATGCATTCTTATACCACCGATACTGTTTGCGCCATAACCGGCACCCATCCTGCTAACCTGAAGAGCTGGATGAAGCAGGGATTACTGACGCCGCAGCAGTATCAGGAACGCTGGAGTGATCATCACCTCAGTGAAATCCAGACCCTGGTTGGCTTAACAGCCACTGGCGCGACGCTCGACGAAATCTGGCAAGGTCAGCAGGCTGCTTCGACGGTCACCACCTATGGCTGGGCGGCGCGCAAAGGCGACCTGCTCTGGCAACTGGAATTTGGCACACCGCTGTCGCTTTCACGCCAGATGCACACGATGTCCAGCCACTATAGCGGTGATGATTTCGTCATTAATCTGCTGCGGCCGCTGAGCGCCTGGCTTTACGCCGATCTCCGCCGGGGAGCGTCACGTCGCCTCAACCGTTTTGAGCAAACCGTGCAGCAGCAGGCGGATAAAGTCATGCGCGCCTCATCGCGCAATGAATCTTCTATTCCTCTGTTTCTGGAAGCGGTGAGCGTACTTGATAAAACCGAAATCTGGCTTGAAGCCATTCGTCTTACTGCGATGGGCTTTAATGTCGAGGTTGACTCGCGTGCAACCGGGTTGCCAGCCGTTAAAACCGACCTTCATCAGCATCATGTGATGTGGTGTGGTGCCGGTATCAGCCAGCAGATGCAGGACTATTTTGAACAGCAGAGTCTGGATGGCCATCCGGTAATGCTCAGTGGACCTGATTGTAACCTGCAATTTGCCCAATCCAACGCCTCCAGCGCTGCCTGACAGCAGGCAGCGCCTTCTTTACCCCTGTTTTTCCGCGCCAGTAAATAATTTTTTTCGTTAAGAATCTCTTAAGGTGGTTCCGTATACTGGTGCCACAACCCTGACTCATTGACGAGACTAAGATGAAAAAGACCTTACTGACCTTCAGCCTTCTCCTGTTACCACTCACTTTTACTGCTGCTCACGCGGCCTCTGGCCTGACCGGTTGTGCAGCCAAAAAGCAGGAGCTTGAGACCCAGCTCTCTTTTGCCCGCCAGCACAATAATACCCATCAGGTTGCCGGCCTTGAAAAAGCGCTGAGCGAAGTAAATCAGAACTGTACCGAAAGCAGTCTGCTAAAGCAGCGTCAGGAAAAAGTGGCAGAGAAAAAGTTGAAGGTACAGGAACGCGAACAGGAACTGGCTAAAGCGAAAGCTGAAGGCCGCAGCGCCAGCAAGATCCAGAAGCGCGAAGATAAACTGGCTGACGCTCGCCAGGAACTGAGAGAAGCCGAGCAGGCTCTGCATCAGTAAAACTCATTCTGGCCAGCCACTGCGCTGGCCCGTTATTCTCCCTTCCCCAGCCCTGACCCTCTCTCCTTTCTAAATACCTGATTAGCCTGCGCTATTAACGTCCAATCCATTACTTTATGTAATCCTTTGATTACTTATTCTCATGCACTTAATTGGTGCAGCAAAGTCAACATGGTTACGATCAATTATTTAACTTTTTGAACGCCCTCAAAGATTTGAAAGATAGCGATATTTCTTGTCCTATGCAGAAAATACGCACTCCACGCGCATCTTTATTCGTCTGTAAGGGGCCAGCAATACTAATCTATTCACTTACCCTGCCCCAAAACAGGGCATTACTGCGTTGTGTCATGGCTGATGCCACATCTTATTTGTTTCAGTAGTGTTAGATTATGTCGGCGCAATGCAATGCGCTCTCCATCCACGGCTCCACACAATAAATAACTTCATTAAGAAAGGTTTTTTATGGATAAGTTATCTTATGCGTCTGAAAGCAGCACATCTGCCTGGTCCACCTATTTACAGCAAATCGACCGGGTTGCGCCTTATCTGGGCGATCTTTCACGTTGGATAGATACTTTGCGTCATCCAAAACGTGCGTTGATTGTTGATATTCCTCTCCAGATGGATGATGGCTCAATTCGCCATTTCGAAGGCTATCGCGTTCAGCACAACCTTTCGCGCGGCCCAGGAAAAGGCGGTATTCGCTACCATCCGGATGTCGACCTTAATGAAGTGATGGCGCTCTCCGCATGGATGACCATCAAATGTGCGGCGGTTAACCTGCCTTATGGCGGCGCTAAGGGCGGCATCCGCGTTGATCCGTTCAAACTGTCCGACGGTGAACTTGAGCGACTGACCCGCCGTTACACCAGCGAGATCGGCATCATCATCGGGCCGCAAAAAGATATTCCTGCGCCAGATGTCGGGACCAACAGCAAAGTGATGGCGTGGATGATGGATACCTACTCCATGAACCACGGCACAACGATTACCGGCGTTGTCACGGGCAAACCGATTCATCTGGGCGGTTCACTGGGGCGTGAAAAAGCCACCGGTCGCGGCGTGTTTATTACCGGACGCGAAGTGGCACGCCGTGCAGGTATTGAAATTGAAGGCGCACGCGTTGCGGTCCAGGGTTTCGGTAACGTCGGCAGCGAAGCGGCACGCCTGTTTGATGAGGCGGGTGCTCGTGTGGTAGTGATTCAGGATCACACCGCGACGCTGTTTAATGCCGATGGCATCAACATGGCTGCCCTGACCGAATGGCAGATCGCCAATAAGCAGATTGCCGGTTTCCCTGGTGCGCAGAGCATTGATA
Organism: Pantoea sp. EKM21T; assembly: GCF_011800405.1. Taxonomy (NCBI): domain Bacteria; kingdom Pseudomonadati; phylum Pseudomonadota; class Gammaproteobacteria; order Enterobacterales; family Erwiniaceae; genus Pantoea; species Pantoea sp. EKM21T. The sequence goes on along the minus strand of NZ_JAALFV010000003.1, from coordinate 219,638 downwards.
AAGAGGCGTTCTGGACCACAGGGATGGATATTCTGATCCCGGCGGCACTGGAAGGTCAGATTACCCGTGAGCGTGCTGAAGTCCTGAGTTGCAAAATCGTGCTGGAAGGCGCAAACGGCCCGACCTATCCGGATGCCGATGACATGCTGGCCACCCGCGGCATTATCGTGGTGCCGGACGTGGTCTGTAATGCCGGTGGCGTGACCGTCAGCTACTTCGAGTGGGTTCAGGACATGGCCAGCTTCTTCTGGAGCGAAGATGAGATCAATCGTCGCTCAGACAAGATCATGACGGAAGCGATGGTACACGTCTGGGAAAAGTCGAAGGAGAAAGATTGCTCGCTGCGCACCGCGGCCTATATCGTGGCCTGTGAGCGTATTCTGATGGCGCGTAAAGATCGCGGTATCTACCCGGGTTAATGCCTGTGGCGCTGTTGCCTGCAGCAGCGCCCTTTTCCCTGACTACTTCATCAGCACCTGAAACTTCGGATTAAATTCATCGAAAATCGGTAAAGCGGCGGCGCCGAGAGCGGCTGTATCGCTGCCGGTCATGCCAATTTTTAGTCGCATATCGTTAAGATAGCGTCCGCGCACCGACTGATAAAGCGGCGGCAATCGCTGCACCATCTGCTCCAGCAACGGCGCAGGCATCATCCCGCCAATAATTACCGCCTCAGCATCAAACACCGACTCCAGAATATTGATCGCCTGACGTAACGGCGTCGTCACATTCTCAATCCATGCGGTAAAACGCGCGGGTTCAATCTGTAACAGATCTTCGGGCAGCGCCCGCATTGGATCGAGACCGCAGAATTCATAAGCGGCCTGCACCGAGACGTAACGCTCGAGGCAGCCCTGATTTCCGCAGTAGCAGTCGCGACCGCCCGGCTCGACCACAATGTGTCCGATTTCGCCCGCATTATGGGCGTGGCCGGTATAGATATGACCATCGGTGAAGATCCCCGCGCCCAGGCCGGTGCCGATATAGAGATAGATAAAGGAGTTCAGGTGGCGCGCTGTGCCGTGAAAGCGTTCGCCGATGGCGGCGACCGTAGCATCATTTTCCAGCGTCACCGGCAGACCACTGATGGTGGCGAGTTCAGCCTCAATATCGACCTGCTCCCAGCCGTTCAGCGTGGTCGGCCCCACTGATGAAATGCCCTCCACACCAAAAGGCCCTGGCATCACCACGCCAATCCCCAGCACTTTTTGCCACTGAGTACCCAGGAAGGCGCGCATCTCCTCCAGCACGCTGGCAATGCACGCCAGGGTGGCAGCAGGCTGGGGCTTTTGCACCAGAACGAGGCGGCGGAAACGCACTTCGCCGCTGAGATCGACCAGAACCAGCAGCAGCGTCTGGTGATCAAGATGGATGCCGATCGACCAGGCACTGGTGGGATTGAGCGTAACCGGAATTGAGGGCTGACCACGCCCGCTGCGGCGCGGCTGGCGGCTGGTCAGCAGTTCGGCCTGCTCCAGTTCCGCCACGATATTCGAGACGGTCTGCGGCGTCAGTGCCGTCATGCGGGCCAGTTCGGCACGGGTCAGCTCACCGTGCAGGCGAATGGCTTCAATCACCACACGTCGGTTATGCGCCCGCGCATGTTCAAGGTTGGTACCCGAGGTTTTCATGTTGTTTTCCATTTCAGCGGGACCCGACAGTATTGGTCTCCGAATGCATTCGGGCAAACAATATCTTTGATGCTGCACGCAATTCTCGCGCATCAGGATAGGCAATTTTGCCATAAAAGCGCAGTCTGAGTTTTAGCGTTGTTACGGCTTTGTTGCAATGCCCTCCGGCACTGTGGCACGCCGTTTGCTTAGATTCAGACAGGTCAGTTCACCCACTGACCAAAATTATGCCCCCGATTAAATCAATCAAATTGATTTAATTAACCGACAGCCTGTTGCTGCACAGTGGAGAAGACCATGTCACAGCGTTACACACCCCAACTAAAAGCCGGTTTTGCCGCCTTACTGATGTTAAGCGCAGGCAGCGCGGCGGCGGCCAGCCAGATCAATGCCCTGTTTATGACCCAGGCGGCTTACAGCGAAAATGATATCCGCGCGATGACGCAAAATTTTCAGAAGCAGCACCCGGATGTCAGCGTCAATCTGGAGTTTGTTCCTTATGAGGCGCTGCACGACAAGATTGTGGCGGCGCGTGGCGCGGGCGGCAATGGCTATGATGTGGTGCTGTTCGATGCCATCTGGCCAGCGGAATTCGCCCGTTTCGATTTGCTGCAGGATGTCAGCGCACGCATTACGCCAGAGGATAAAGAGAAGGTCTTCCCGGGCGCGATGAACACCGTGGTTTACAAAGGTAAAACGCTGGGTATGCCGTGGATCCTCGACACCAAATACCTTTACTACAACAAAGCGATGCTGGCTAAAGCGGGCATCACCACGCCGCCACAGACCTGGCAGCAGGTGCTGGATGACGCGAAGATCATCAAGGATAAAAAGATTGTCACCTGGCCGCTGGTCTGGAGCTGGTCCCAGTCTGAGGCACTGGTGTGTGACTACACCACACTTGTTTCAGGCTTTGGTGGTCAGTTCTATCAGAACGGCAAACTTAACTTCTCCAGCCCGGCTTCACTCAAGGCGCTTAACCTGATGAAAAGCTCGCTCGATGAGGGCCTGAGTAACCCGGCGTCGCGTGAATATCTGGAAGAGGATGTGCGTAAATCGTTTTCTAATGGCGATGCGGCTTTCGCGCTGAACTGGACCTACATGTACAACATGGCCAACGATCCGAAGCAGAGCAAAGTGGCGGGCGACGTTGGGATCATGCCTGCGCCCGGCGATGCGCCAGGAAAAGTGGGGGCGGTAAACGGCTCAATGGGGCTGGGGATCACCAAAGGCAGCACCCATGCCAACGAGGCCTGGCAGTACATTCAGTACATGACCTCACAGCCGGTACAAAACCAGTATGCGAAGCTCAGCCTGCCGATCTGGAAATCCTCTTATCAGGATGAGGCGGTGAAAAAGGATCAGGAGAGCCTGATCGCCGCGGCGGACAAATCACTAAACGTGATGCTGTCACGTCCGGAGACCGCTGACTATTCCCGTCTGTCGAACCAGCTGCAACAGCAGTTACAGCAGGTGTTGCTGGGTAAAGCCCCGGCGCAGGACGCGATGGCGACGGTTGATAAAAGCGCCGCCCGGCTGCGTTAAGGAGTCACGATGCTGAGTTTGCGTCAACGCGAACAGCGTCAGGCATGGGTGCTGCTGGCACCCATGTTGCTGGTGATGCTGCTGTTAACCGCCTGGCCTCTGCTGCGTACCATCTGGCTCAGCTTTACCGATGCTGCGCTGATTGGCAGTGGTGAAACGCCTGCCTGGATTGGGCTGGAAAACTATCTCTATGCGCTTAGCGATCCCGACTTTCGGGCGTCGATCTGGCGCACACTCTATTTCACCCTTGTGTCTGTCACCGTTGAAGGGATTATCGGCGTGCTGGTGGCGCTGCTGCTGAATCAGAAATTCATCGGGCGCAACGTTTTGCGGGTGCTGGTGATTCTGCCGTGGGCGCTGCCGACCATCGTCAACGCCATGATGTGGCGGCTCAACTTCAACCCTGATTACGGCAGCATCAACGCCCTGCTCAGCCAGCTCGGCATCATTGACGGCTATCGCAGCTGGCTGGGATCGCCGGAGGCGGCGCTCAACGCGGTGATGTTTGCGGATATCTGGAAAAACTATCCGCTGGTCACCCTGCTGGTGCTGGCGGCGCTGCAGTCGATCCCCGAGGATCTGTTTGAAGCGGCACGACTGGACGGTGCCTCCGCCTGGCGGCGTTTCCGGGCGATTACCTTCCCGGCGATTGTTGCACCGCTCGGCGTCGCGCTGGTGTTACGCACCATCGATGCCTTTAAAATCTTCGACATCATCTACGTGATGACGCGCGGCGGCCCGGTGGACAGCACCAAAACCCTGAGCTTTTTCGTTTATCAGGAGTCGTTCAGCTATCTGCGTGCCGGCAGCGGTGCCGCCTACGCGATACTGATGACCCTGATGTGCGCCCTGCTGATCACGCTCTATCTGCTGATGTTATGGCATCAGCGCCGCCGGAGTACCGCTTATGAAAACTAAACTGCGACGGGTGCTGCGTTACGGGGCTGCGCTGCTGGTCGCCGTCAGCATTCTGGCCCCGATGGGCTGGCTGTTTCTGATGAGTGTCAGTTCTGCCAGCGATCTCTCCCGCGTGCCGCTGGAGTGGCTGCCGCGTCAGTGGGATTTCAGCCGCTATCAGGGGCTGGTTTCGCTGGCACCGAATCAGCCCGGCAACGTTTTTCTGCACGCGCTGGGCAACAGTTTGCTGGTGGCGACGGTGGCCACAGCGATCTCGCTGCTGCTGGCGATACCCGCAGCGTTCAGCTTCTCACGCTACAGTGGTCGTGATGCCTGGCTTTCCGGCGCTCTGGCAATCTATATGGTGCCGCCCGTGGCGTTTGTGCTGCCGCTCTACTTTCTGCTGCAACAACTGGGGCTGCTCAACACTCGTCCCGGCCTGGTGATGGTCTACTGCTCACTGATCCTGCCGTTTCTGACCTGGATGCTGAAGAACCAGTTCGACTCACTGCCACGTGATATCGAACAGGCAGCACGGCTTGATGGCCTGCGCTTCTGGCAGGTTCTGCTGCGCATTACGCTGCCGCTGGCAAAGCCGGTGCTGGGCGCTGCCGCGCTGTTCGGCTGGCTGCTCGCCTGGGATGAGTTTTTCTACGCGCTGCTGTTCACCAGCAATATTTCGGCACAGACCCTGCCGGTCGCGATTGCCGGTTTTACCGCCGGACGCGCGACCGATGACGGACTGATCGCGGCAATCGGCATTCTGGCTTCGGTGCCGCCACTGTTTATTGCCATCTGGTTGCAGAAGACGCTGGTCAGCGGTCTCACCAGCGGCGGAAGTAAGGGATAATTATGGTCACTACCCTCACGCCCACCCTCTATGTGGTGGGCAATATAAATGTTGATTTAATCATGAGTACGCTCAGCGACTGGCCGCAGCGCGGCACGGAAGTGATGCTGCAGCACAGCGAGTTACGTCCCGGTGGGTCCGCAGGTAACTGTGCGCTGGCGCTGGAGGCGATGCAGGTGCCGCATCGGGCCATTGCCAATCAGGGCGACGATGGCTTCAGTCACTGGCTCGCCAGTCACTTTCCTCATAGCGCTGCATACTGGCCGCGCTATGCCTGTGAAACCTCGCTGACGGTAGGCGTGACCCATCCCGATAACGAACGCTCGTTTCTCAGCAATCACGGCCATATTACCGTGCTGACCGCGGACGATGTGCTGGCCCAGTTGCCGTCGCAGGCGACGTCGGGCGACATCGTACTGCTGTGCGGCACCTTTCTCTGTCTGGAACTCTATGATCACTACCCGGCACTGCTGGCCGCGCTGCAACAGCGTGGCTTCTGTGTCGCCGTGGATACCGGCTGGCCGCCTGCGGGCTGGAGCGATGCGCTTCGCTTACAGATTGGCAACTGGTTAGCGGACTGTGACTGGCTGCTGCTGAATGAGGTGGAAGCGCTGGGCTTATCGGGCGCAGAACTGCTGGATGAAAGCGGTAAACAGCTGGCAGCCCGGCTCAGTGGTCGCGGCGGCTGTGTGATTAAGTGTGGCGCAGAGGGCGCACGTCTCTGGTCTGCCGCCTCTGTGCAGTATGCTGCTGCCCAGCCGGTAACGGTGGTAGATACCATTGGAGCCGGTGACAGTTTTAATGCCGGTTTTCTTACTGCACTGCTCTATCACCAGCCATCGCACACGGCGCTGCGCTGGGGCATTGAAGTGGCATCACAGGCGATAAGCAGCTCTCCGCGCCGCTATCCCAGCTGGCAACAACTCCAACTATCAAATGAGGTGCGCTGACCATGGCCAGTGTTGAACTTGTACAGGTGGCGAAGCGCTACGGTAAACAGAGCGTGCTTCACCCGCTGGATTTAACCATTCCTGATGGCAGTTTCACTGTGCTGGTCGGCCCCTCCGGCTGCGGCAAATCAACCCTGCTGCGGCTGCTTGCCGGTCTGGATACCGTCTCTGACGGGGCGATCATGCTGGATAAAAAACAGATTAACGATCTCGATCCTGCTGACCGGGATATCGCCATGGTGTTTCAGAGCTATGCGCTCTATCCGCATCTCACCGTCGCGGAGAATCTGGCGTTTCACATGCAGGTGAAAAAGGTGAAGCGCGAGGAGCAAAAAAGCAAAATCGCCCGCATTGCCGGCATTCTCGGCATCGATCAGCTGCTGCAGCGTTATCCAAGAGCGTTGTCGGGTGGACAGCGGCAGCGCGTGGCGATGGGGCGCGCCATGGTGCGCAATCCGCAGGTGTTTCTGTTTGATGAGCCGCTTTCTAATCTTGATGCGCAGTTACGCATGGAGCTGCGGGCCGAGATTAAGTCGCTGCATCAGCGTTTCAAAACCACCATGGTCTATGTTACCCACGATCAGGTCGAGGCGATGACGCTGGCGGATCAGATTGTGGTGATGAAAGAAGGGGTCATTGTGCAACAGGGTGCACCGCTGGCGATTTATGACCGCCCGGTTAACACCTTCGTGGCGCGGTTTATCGGGTCACCGCCGATGAATCTGCTGGATGCCCGTTTCCAGACACGCGATGGGCTGCCTGGCGTCTGCTGTGGCGAGCAGTGGCTGCCGTTGCCGCGTCGCTGGCACAGTGCGGCACAGCAGCAGGCCGATCAGCCGGTCACGCTTGGCGTACGACCCCACGATCTGATTTTTGATGCCAGCGGGCAACCGGCGGCGGTCAATATTGTTGAGATCACCGGCGAATCGACCCTGCTACATCTGAACTGGCAGGGTTTCCCGCTGCATATGCAACTGACCGGCCGCAGCGATGCCGTGCCTGGCGGCACGCTGCCGGTGACCGTTAATCCGGATAAAATGCACTTGTTTGATGCCAGCAGCGGCATGCGGCTGACGGAGCAGTGATTAATCTGAAGTCAGCACTGAATGCAGGCGGCAAAACCGCTTTAAGCGATGGGAGCAAACGCCTGTAGCAAAGCATCGCGGGCCAGGGATGGCCCGCGTTGAGCCGCCACGGATGGCGCTTTTGCGTCTTTGCGTAAGGCGTATGCTCCCTGAGCCGCCTCCTTACGCCAGATGAAACTGCTCCACCGTCTGTGACAGCTGCTGCGCCTGATCCTCCAGCGAACTGGCGGCAGCCGACATCTGCTGCACCAGCGCGGCGTTCTGCTGGGTGACGCCATCCATTTCATTGACGGCAATCGTTACCTGACTGATGCCACGCGCCTGTTCGCTTGATGCTGTAACAATCTCACCGATAATCCCCTGCACCGAATTCACCGCCTGCATCATCTCCTGCATGGTTTTACCGGCATCGTTTACCAGCCGGACGCCGCTCTCGACCCGCACGCTCGACTCTTCAATCAGTGCGCCGATCTCTTTCACCGCGTTCGCGCTGCGCTGGGCCAGATTACGCACTTCAGAAGCCACCACCGCAAAACCGCGTCCCTGCTCACCGGCACGTGCAGCCTCCACCGCCGCGTTCAGCGCCAGAATATTGGTCTGGAAGGCAATGCTGTTGATCATGGTTGTAATGTCGCCGATCTTTTTCGAACTGTCATCGATCTGCGCCATGGTCTGCACCACTTCACCCACCAGCGAGGCACCACGACTGGCGATGTGGGTAGCGTTTTCAGTCAGGCTGGTCGCCTGCTGCGCGTTATCGGCATTCAGGCGAATCGTGGCGCTGATCTGCTCCATGCTGGCTGCGGTCTGCTCCAGCGCGGCGGCCTGTTGTTCGGTGCGTGACGCCAGATTGAGGTTGCCGCTGGCAATTTCGCCCGCTCCCTGGCGTACTGATTCACTGGAATCTTTAATCTGCCCGACAATCTGCCGGAGCTGGCTTTGCATGGTATCCAGGGCGAAAAAGAGGCTGCTGCGATCGCCGTTTTTCACCACAATCGCGTTATCCAGCTTGCCATCAGCGACGGCCAGCGCAATATGCGCCGCTTCAGCCGGCTCACCGCCAATCGGACGCAACACTTTACGGCTGAACAGCATGCCCAGCACCGTCCCGACCAGCAGAACGCTCACGACCATCAGGATCACCGCCCACATCAGCTGCCGGTTTGAGGCGGCCATCACCTGACTGACCGGTGCCACCACGCCGAGATACCAGGGTTTGTCGCTGTTACCTATCATCACCGGCTGCCAGGTGACTAAAGCGTCTTCACCCAGCACGGCATCAAATCGCTGGACGACTTTCGACGTAAAACCCTCTTTTTCGCCTTTCCAGGGCTTCCCGGCTTCATCTTTCACCGGCGAAGAGACCACATTCCCGCCGTTAGAAAGCAGCAGCGCATAGCCGCTTCCCTGCCAGGGTTTGATCTGATTCACTTTCTGTTGCAGTGATGCCAGTGAAATGTCAGAGGTAACGATCGCCTTTAAGGTGCCCTGATCGATAATCGCGGCGGCGACGGAGGTGAGCAACGTCGGTACGCCGTTGTAAGCATAGCTATAGGGTTCGGTGAGCGTATCTTTTTGTGATTTTTGCGGGATCAGATAGTAATCGCCCTGACCCGGTGTCAGATAGGAGAGCAGCGGATGCATCGCGTATTTTCCTGACGCGTCACGATCGACAAAAAAGGCATAACGGCCCTGCGGTGCCTGACCTGGCTGTGAAGCGAACTCGGCATCACGGCCATCAAACGCATTCTGTTCAAATATCACTGACATCGACAGATAGTCAGGGTTAGCACGCAGCGCATACTCCATCACCTTATCGGCCGCTTTGCGATCGGTAATACCAGCGTGGGGCAAGGCAATCAGACTTTGTCCAAGGTGACTCGCGACATCACGTGCATGGCTCAATTCCTGCTGTACCTGTAAGGCACGGCTCTGCGCAATCTGCTGCAGATATTGTTCGGCCAGCGCCTTCTGCTCTTTACCGGATTGCCAGCTGAGAACCCCAATCGTCACGGTAAATCCCAGCACTATCGTTAAACCACCCATGATCAGCATCTGGGCACGGGTACTCATTCTTTTCTTATGTGTTAACTGACTGACCATAGTGCTTCCCCTGAAATTTACCTGGCTCAATACCTCCTTGTAGTTATGGTGCTCCTGAGATCATCTATCGGCGGCGTTTTTTTGAACTTTAATGGCCATTTCCCCGCCGTGATGGGGGTCTCACAGCGCGTGATTACGGGAAGTTGATCGCAAAGGGATTATCGCGCTGCGAATGAACGGCCTTTTTTTGATCTGCAACAATACTGGTGCCCGCCATTACTGTCAGTTTATGTCAACAGTTGCTGTAGCCCCCTTATCGCAGTGGAGATAGAACAATGATCGGTAAATCAGGATTAGCTGTTGGGATGGTTGTCTGGCTGGCATATGTCGCCTGGATCGTTCACTACTATTCAGACACCTTTATGCAGTTCTCCCGCTAAGCAAACAGGACCTTCGGGTCCTTTTTTTTGCCTTCACTTCAGCCGGGTTGGCCTGTGAGCCAAATATTCGCTATTATCGACTCATTCTGTGAGCCGAATAACCTCCTTTATTCGGCTCATCCACCCTTAGCGTGAGCCGATTATGAGCGTTACCTGGATCTGGCAACAGCCGGACTGGCCCCATTTTCAGTGGCAGGACGCCGTGCTGTTACCGCGCCTGCGCCATCTGCAGCAGCAGCGCGGATTGCTGCTGGGCCGTGCCAGCCTGCATTCAGACAGTGAAACCCAGACGCTGGATACACTGCTCAGCAATATCCTCTCCTCTTCCGCGATTGAAGAGGAGCGGGTCAACGTGCAATCGGTCCGCTCATCGCTGGCGCGTCGGTTAGGCGTGACGGAAGAGCAGCCCTATCCGGTCTCCGATCGTTCAGAAGGCCTGGCTGCCATGATGCTCGATGCCATCAATAACCGCAGCCAGCCGCTGGCGCCTGAGCGTCTCTGTCAGTGGCATCGCTGGCTTTTCCCGGCCGATGAGTGGACGGTGCAGCGCCTGAGCGTCGGCACGCTGCGCGGCAGTGAGCCGATGCAGGTCATCTCAGGTCGCATCGATCGTCCCACGGTGCATTTTGAAGCGCCGCCGCGACAGGGACTGGAGCCGCAGCTGGCGCAGTTTATTGAGTGGTTCAACAGCAGTCAGCATGATGTGATGCTGGACCCGTTGCTGCGCGCCGCCATCTGCCACCTCTGGTTTGTCACCCTGCACCCTTTTGATGATGGTAATGGTCGTATCACGCGTGCGTTAACCGATCTGGCGCTGGCGCAGGCCGACAGTCAGAGCATCCGGCTTTATGCCATGTCACCCGCCATTCTGACGCAGCGTGCCGGTTATTACCGCATCCTTGAGCAGACGCAGAAAGGCGGCCTGGATATCACCCACTGGCTGGTGTGGTTTCTTGATATCCTGGATGAGAGTCTGCAACAGGCGATGAACGTCATCGATCGCACTCAGATGAAAGCGCGTTTCTGGCTGCGGCATCAGGGGATGGGATTGAGTCCGGAACAGGTGAAAGTGCTGAACCGGCTGCTGGATGGCGGCGAGCAGGGTTTCGAACTGGGGATCAGCGCCAGTCAGTACCAGAAGGTCGCCAAAGTGAGTAAAGCCACCGCGACCCGTCATCTGGCCGATCTGGTTGAAAAAGGCTGCCTTTACCGGCTCGAAGGCGGAGGCAGGAGTACCCGCTATCAGGTTAACACCCGCGAGAAGCCCTGAACCGGGCTGTTTTAACTGCTAACCGGGAGTACATCGCGATCGTTGTGATGTACTCCTGAGTGCGGGAATTACTCTTTAAGTGAAGCCCCGTTGGTCGCAATGACCTCTTTATACCAGTAAAAGCTTTTCTTCCGGCTGCGGGCCAGCGAACCTTCCCCGGTATCATCGCGGTCAACATAAATAAAACCGTAACGCTTAGACAATTCGGCTTTTGATGCGCTGACAAGATCGATAGGTCCCCAGCTGGTATAACCCATGACCTCCACGCCATCGTCAATGGCCTCACGCACCTGAACCAGATGATCGTTGAGGTAGCTGATGCGATAATCATCCTGCACGACGCCCGTTGCATCCGGTATGTCTTTGGCGCCCAGTCCGTTCTCAACAATAAAAAGCGGCTTCTGATAACGATCCCACAGCAGATTCAGTAAGGTCCGCAAGCCCACCGGGTCAATCTGCCAGCCCCATTCAGAACTCTGCAGGTGAGGATTTGGCACCATGCTCAGAATGTTACCCCGCATCTGCTGATTCAGTGCTTCATCGGCGGTCACGCAGCCGGACATGTAATAGCTGAAGGAGATAAAATCGACGGTTGACTGGAGTATCTGGCGATCGGCATCCGTGATATCCAGCTGAATATTATTCTCGCGAAAGAACCGCAACATATAGCCCGGATAAACACCACGGCACTGAACATCGCCAAAAAATTGCCATTTCCGGTTCTCCTGCAGCGCTTCCAGCACATCATCAGGCTTACAACTGAGTGGATAGACCAGCCCTCCCAGCAGCATATTGCCAATGCTGGCGTCCGGGTTAATCTCGCGGCAGGCTTTCACCGCCAGCGCACTGGCGACCAGTTGATGATGAATTGCCTGATACACCTCAGCTTTGCTGCTGGTTTCCGGCAGACCCACACCGGTCATCGGCGCGTGAAGCGACATGTTAATTTCGTTAAAGGTCAGCCAGAGTCTGACTTTCTTCCTGTAGCGGGCAAACACCGTGCGGGCATAATGCTCAAAGAAGCCAATCACCTGACGGTTACCCCAGCCACCATACTGCTTCACCAGGTGCCAGGGCATCTCATAATGTGACAACGTAACAAGTGGAGTAATGTGATGTGCGGCAAGCTCATCGAATAACCGGTCATAAAAGGCCAGACCGGCCTCGTTAGGTTGTTGCTCGTCACCGTTCGGAAAGATGCGCGTCCATGCGATTGAAACCCGCAGACAGCTGAACCCCATCTCTGCAAACAGCCTGATATCGTCCGGATAGCGGTGGTAAAAGTCGATCGCGATGTCTTTGAGGCTTTGGCTGCCCTCAACGCGCTCCGATACCGGGCCAAAAATTCCCTGTGGCTGAACGTCAGAGGTTGAGAGGCCTTTGCCCTCTTCCCGCCATGCGCCTTCAACCTGATTAGCGGCAACAGCACCGCCCCATAAAAATGAATCCGGGAAAGTTTTCATCCTGTTCTCCTTTTATTGACGAGTGACGCTGAGTAAAGGCGTACCTGCAGTGACCGCGGTCCCTGCAACAGTCATCACCTCAGGATACTCATCGCTGTTAGTGATAATGATCGGTGTTGCCAGGTCATATCCGGCATCGAGAATGGCCTGACGATCGAACTCCAGCAGCAGATCGCCGGCCCTGAACGCGTCGCCCACTTTTACATGTGCCGTGAAAGGTTTGCCGTCGAGCCTGACGGTATCGATACCCACATGGATCAACAGCTCAATCCCGCTGTGACTCAGCAGCCCTATGGCGTGTCGGGTCTGAAACAGGGAGGCCACCTCACCCGCAAAAGGCGCAATCACTTTGTTGTCGGAAGGGATGATGGCCACACCCTGTCCCAGCAGGCCACTGGCGAAGGTTGGATCGGGAATCTGACCAAGCCCCAGAACGGTGCCCGTCATCGGTGACAGAATGTCATCTTCGCCAGGGGTAATCGGGAGCGCTGCGTCTGGCGCCGTGTTTCGGGGCATGCCCGCTACCAGCGTCATGCCGCAACCCAGTGTCAGCGCGAGTAGCGTCCCGGCAATACCGCCCCATAACGTGGAATCCACACCGCCAGGTGGGATCATCTGTGCGATGGTAAAGATGTTGGCAAAACCAAATGAATAAACGTGGGTGCTGCTGAGGCCGACAATGGCACCGCCAATAGCGCCCGCCACGCAGCCAAAGATAAAGGGACGGCGCAGCGGCAGATTAACGCCATAGACAGCCGGTTCAGTGATACCAAAGATCCCTGCGGTCACGGATGAACCCGCCAGCATCTTCTGTCGTGCATCCCGACTGCGCAGAAACACCCCCAGCGCCGCGCCAACCTGGCCCATGACAGCAGGCAACAGCATGGGCAGCATTGAGTCATGCCCCAGTACGGCAAGATTGTTGATCATCAGTGGCACCAGTCCCCAGTGCAAACCAAAAATCACACAGACCTGCCACAACGCGCCCAGGGCGGCACCAGCCAGCCAGGGTGCCAGCGCATAAATCCACTGGTAACCGTTCGCCAGTATCTGACTTAAGCCTGTGGCCAGTGGGCCAATCACCAAGAAGGTCAGCGGCACGGTGACGCTCAGACAGATCAGTGGCGCAAAGAAGTTTTTCATGGAGGCGGGAAGTCGCCGGCTGCTCTGTTTTTCCAGCCAGCAACTTACCCAGGCAGCGAGAATAATCGGGATAACCGACGCACTGTAATTAAACCAGGTTACAGGGATGCCGAGAAACGCGTCCGTCATTTCACCTGACTGCTGGCTGGCATTAAAAGCTGCAATCATCGTCGGGTGGGTCAGCGCCCCACCAATCACCATGGTAATAAAGGGATTGCCGCCAAATTTCTTCCCGGCGGTGTAGCCCAGCACCAGAGGAAAGAAGAAAAACAGGGCATCACTGGCTGCAAACCAGATTTTATACGTTCCACTTTCAACAGAAAGCCAGCCACAGACCACGGCCAGCGCCAGTAAACCTTTTAGGATCCCGGAGGCGGCGAGAATGCCGATAAACGGGGTAAAAATGCCTGATACAATGTCGATCAGATGATTGAAAACATTACCCCCGGTCTTTTCCCCTTCTGTTGCTGCAGAAAGCTCATCAGCCAGGCCCGCTTCACTACGCACTGCCTGCCAGACATCATGAACGTGGTTGCCAATCACCACCTGAAACTGCCCGCCGCTTTCAACGACCATAATAACGCCCGGATTTTTCTTCAGTCCTTCAGCGTCGGCTTTATGGTTATCTTTCAGTTTGAAGCGTAACCGGGTGGCACAATGAACCAGACTTACGATGTTCTCCCGGCCACCAATATGGCTGAGGATATCTTGTGCCAGCGTGTGATATTCCATCTCGATTTCCTTACAACCGATGCCTGCGGACATCAGTTAACTGAGCCAAAAATGAAAAAAACCTGAGAACGTCCTCCTTTCAGAGGCCGCGCTCAGGTTTTGCCTGCGTAAAGCAGTAACAATCCGGTTTATGGAGCTTATTGCCCCTCTTTTCTCACCCGTTCGATGTTAATGGCGAGAAACATGATCTCTTCTGCGGTCAGATCACGCTGATAGCTTTGTTGCAGATGCTGCGCGATTTTCACCGCACATTTCCAGGCTTTGGGATAGTTATCTTTTACTGCTGTATGCAGCGATACATCGTCATCGTCCACCACGGTACGCGTCAGCATCCGCTGAGCAAAAAACTTCAGATGAGTGACAAAACGCTGGTAACTCAGCGACGATTCGATGTACTCCAGCTGCAGTTGATACTTCACCAGTTGCAGAATCTCCTGCATAACCCGGGTGACATGCATCACTTCCGGCATTTCATTATTGAGCTGCGCCGTCACCAGATGTAGCGCGATAAATCCGGCTTCATCCTCCGCCAGTTCGACATTCAGACGACGTGAAATGATAGCCCTGGCCTCCTGACCCAGTTCGAACTCTTTGGGGTAGAGGCGTTTGATATCCCATAGCAACACATTTTTAATTGCCAGACCTTTTTTCTGCCTTTCAATGGCAAAGTAGCAGTGGTCGGTCAACGTGATATACAAGCTCTCCTGCAATGTCCCCAGACGTTGTGTTGCCAGATCAATAATGCGGTCGCAGGTGGTCATCACTTCTGGAGGGATCTGGTGTAACAACTCCTCCAGACGACGTACCAGCAGATCACTTTGCAGCGCAAATACCTTCTCAATGTGCGCAGCGTTGAGACTGTCACCGATGCGCTTCTGGAAAGCCAGTCCACGCCCCATCACGACCTGTTCGCGTCCCTGCTCATCCTGAACCATCACCACGTTGTTATTAAGAATTTTGGCGATTTTCATCGGAACCCCAGAAACAAAAAAACCTGACATCCGACAGAGGCCAGAAGTCAGGTTTTGCCTGCCTAAGCAGTAACAATCCAGTTCGGGAACTCTATCAGTTTTAGTCGTGACCTCAATCTGTCAGGGCAAAAAGCGTGACAGCGATCGAAATCCTCTTATTAACTTAAAAAGTGACTACCGTGTTGAGTTCAGTCACCCAGGCATCCTGCGTGTGGCGATACCCGCAGGACGAGACCAGTATTAAAGCCCAGGGTGCGGTTCCGGGCAGCAAAAGGGGTATGACGCTCAGTGGAATGGAAACTCACGTTATGGGAGGAAGATAGTCATGCGAGGAAGGTCGTCTGAAAAATCGACTAATGGACTGCAGCGTTCATTAACTGCCATTTAGCGATTAAAAACACACCGCTTTGAACGCTTTTGTCACTGATCACAATATTTTGATTTATCGGACGAAAAGTTTTTAACGTGTGAAATCGTTCCGTTGAGCGTCAGAGCCCGTTATGCAGGGTAAAAGAGTGGAAGGAAGACTATCTGTAAAAAAGTTAGCAGGAGAACAGCTCAAACCGCTATTCAGAAACAGCAACGCCGGAAGGTTCGCTTCCGGCGCTGTTGAGATTACGCGGCTTTAACGGCGCGCACTTTCTTTGCAGCAGGCTCTTCCTGCGGCTCATCCGCGCTATCGTCTGAGACAGCTTCTGGCTGAGAGACGGGTGCTGCTGCCGCTTCCGGCAGTTTGCTGGTGCGCAGAATATGCTGAACCGCATCTTTTTGCTCTGCAATCAGCAGGCCCAGCGTTTCTGCCTGAGATTCATCCAGTGCAGGTTGATGCTGTAACAGCCAGTCGGTGAAGGCTTCGGCCATATCGAGCATTTTGTCGTAGGCATCGGCCTCTTTCTTATTGGCAAACGTCATCTTCTCTTCACCCTTTCTGACTACTACAAATTTTGTTTCAACAGCCATCTTTTCGCCCTCAGGTACTGTGTATACATACAGTATATCATGCCGATCCTGCTTTGCCAGCAGAGAATAGAGTTTATCGGTTGTGCACGGGCTAACCTTAACCTGGCACAGGCTTTTTTCATTTTTCCTGACGCATTCTCCGCCGCGAGGGCCGGCGGCTACACCAGCAGCTCTTCAAGAAACATCGCCAATGCCTTACGGGGATCGTCCTCTTCCGAGACGATCACCTCAATCCCCCACTGCCCCAGCACCTCTTTGGCCACCGGGTTGTTCCGGTTAGTGAACAGGTACGATTTTGGCCGGGCGGTTGCCAGCCCGGTGCGGCCCCACATCTTGGTCAGACGGTAAAACAGCAGGCGAATATTGAAATCACTTATGCTGTAGCCGACAAACAGCACTGAGTTGCCCATCACATCGTGAGTCAGTTTGATGTCGAGCGGCGAATCAAAATAGAGGCGTTCAAAATAGCTGCTCTCATCGAGCACGATTGAGGTGTCATCATCAAAATCACCGTGCAGCTTGATGATGTGACGCTTATCTTCGGTGAGAGAAACCAGGTCCGCGGCGTTTGCCACTTTATAATAGGGTACGCCGTGCGCTTCATGCGCCGCTTCCAGCCAGCGATCGTAATTGGTGGTGTAGATACGCGAAAAGTTACCCTGGGTAATCATGGTATGAATTTCAGAAGAGCGGACATCAATATCGGGGCGATGCCATTCGCGATCCATCCAGCTGCGCAGCGGGCCAAGCGAACCTTTTTTCTGTTTGTAATACTCCGCCAGCGACAGGTGCGTGCCATAGGTATTGAAGATTTTTGGATCGTAACCCAGCTCATTAGCAAGATGCGCAATCAGTTCATGCCACTCGGGCAGGCCAAAATTGCGCGAAATACCGGCACCGGCAAACAGAATCAGTTTGCCGGAATCATAGGCGCGTTTGAGTTCAGGTTTCATGCCATGCCCCGCGAGGTTTTTAAAAAGGTGGCGAAGCGATCCAGCGCGATGCGCCGCATCGAGATCTCATTCTTGAGTTCGCCCATTTCAGCAAACGTCTGCTCATAGCCTTCGGGAATAAAGACGCAGTCCCACTGAAAGCCGCGCGTTCCGGCAGGTTTCGCGGCGATAGTGCCGCGCAGTTCACCCGAAAACTGGTACATTTTGCGGCCATCGCAGTAGCCCAGCACCGTTTTGGCCGTCACGGCCTGGCTGTCGAGCCCCTGTACCAGCGCGGTAAAGCGCTCAGCGTCCAGGCGGTTCCAGAAGATGCGGGTCAGACCGGCGGGCAGGCCATTGAGGCCATCCAGATAGAGGCCGGTATGCTCCACAAACAGCGGTCGCCCAATCAGCGAAAAGGCTTTGGTCAGTTTGTCGCGCACCAGGTCGAGTTCGTTTTCAGTCTGAATTTCTTCGATGCGACGGGCGATGGGCAGAACTTCGACCCCGACAGGTTCGAGTATTTTGCGCACCTCCGCCAGCTTTTGCTCATTGGCAGAAAGGAATCTGATTTTCATGGGGCTTCCAGGTCAATTACTCCGCCACGCAGTGAGGATTTTACGGAAACAGGCGGGCAGGATAAATCACTAACGCTGGAGAGTGTAGTTCAATTCTGTGCTCATCAGGTTGAAGTGCGCAGAACCGGCCGCAGCAGGCGAGCCGGTTCTGCAGACTCAGTAAACAATGCCGGGTGGATTCACCGTGGACTGAGTGATGGCCTCATCCTGTTCGCCCCAGCGTGCCAGCACCTGCTGATACTGCCCGCCTGCGATGGTGCCATCCAGCGCAGCCTGCAGCGCGGGTGCCAGGCCATTGCCCTTTTTGGTGGTCACGGCTACCCAGGCGCGAAACGGTCCGCTGCCAACCAGCTTTGTCTGTCCGCGTGACGCCACTTTCCAGGCCGCCATCGAGTGAGGGCCAAACATCGCATCTGCCCGTCCCGACAGTAGCGTCAGCGTCGCGGAGGCATCATCAGTCAGGTAAATCGGCGTTACCGCAGGCAAACCTTTAGCCCGGTTCTGCTCATCCCAGCTCAGTAAAATACGCTCCTGATTGGTGCCCGAGGCGACGATAATCCGCTTACCGGCAATATCCGCCGGACTATTAATCTTGCTGATATGACTGTCGCTTTTCACCGCAAAAGCGTGGTTGTCGGCGCGATACGTCGCAAAATCGAACTTCTTCTTGCGCTCTTCGGTCACGGCAATATTGAACATCGCAACATCATAGCGTCCGGCGCTGATGCCCAGCGGCCAGTCCTCCCAGGAAGCCGGAACCAGCCTGAGTTTCAGCCCCAGGCTATCAGCAAGGAGTCGGGCGATATCGGGATCGCTGCCGATCCGCGTGACGTTATCAGACGCCAGCAGCGACAGCGGCGGCGAGTTGGTCGCTGAGGTAGCGACCGTCAGGGTGCCCGGTTCGATAAAACGGTAATTGGCCGGAATTTTACCAATAGCCTGCGGATTGGCCGGGGCATGAATCGGCGTCTCGTTTTGCAGGACATCGAGCTTCTCAGCCGCAGAACAGGCCAGCGCCGGAAGCAGCGTCAGAACCGTTAACGTTAATGCCCTCATAACACGCGCGCCAGAAAGCGTCGGGTGCGCTCATGACGCGGATTATTGAGCACCTGGGTGGTGCTGCCCTGCTCCACAATCCGGCCATCCACCATAAAGACCACGTTGTCCGCCACTTCACGGGCAAAGCCGATCTCATGCGTCACAATCACCAGCGTAGTGCCGGAACGCGCCAGCTTTTTAATTACATCCAGCACTTCGCCCACCAGTTCAGGATCCAGCGCCGAGGTTGGCTCATCGAACAACATGACCCGTGGATTGAGCATCAGCGCACGCGCAATCGCGATGCGCTGTTGCTGCCCGCCCGAAAGGTGACGCGGCCACGCATCGGCTTTATGCCGCAGGCCCACAATATCCAGCAGTTCGCCTGCACGCTGTATCGCTTCCGGTTTCGTTAACTGACGATGGGCAATCGGCGCTTCAATCAGGTTATCCAGCACGCTGAGGTGTGGGAACAGATTGAAGTTCTGGAACACGTAGCCGACGTTGATGCGCTGGCGCAGAATCGCCTTCTCTTTCAGTTCATACAGCTTATTGCCGCGCTGCTGATAGCCGATGTAGTCGCCATCAATCTGAATAAATCCTTCGTCGACCCGCTCCAGATGATTGATGGTGCGCAGCAGCGTGGATTTACCGGAGCCGGACGGCCCGAGGATCACCGTGACGGACCCCGGTGCCAGTGACAGCGATACATCATCCAGCGCTTTATGTTTACCAAATCGTTTACTGACGCCGGTGATGCTGATGGCACCGGTAGTGTGTGAGGTGCGGTAATCAATGGCTTCGGACATGGCTGATCTCCTCGGTCGGATGAAGTGGCGTGACGCGGTTGCGCCATTGTCGCCAGCGCGACGGTTGCGGTTCACGGGTGACGCTGCGGGCCATCCAGCGTTCGGCGTTGTACTGAATCACGGACAACACGGTGGTGATAATCAGATACCAGGCAGCACCGACCATCAGCAGTGGGATCACTTCCTGATTGCGGTTGTAGATCATCTGGATGGTGTAGAACAGCTCCGGCATCGCCAGCACATAAACCACGGATGTGCCTTTCGCCAGACTGATGATCTCGTTGAACGCGGTGGGGATAATGGCGCGCAGCGCCTGCGGCAGAATGATGCGGAAGGTGCGGCGTGTGGCGGAGAGACCCAGCGCGGACGCGGCCTCTACCTGACCGTGATCGACGCCGAGGATCCCGCCGCGAATAATTTCCGCGCTGTAGGCCGCCTGCACCAGCGTCAGACCGATAACGGCTGCCTGAAACTGCCCCAGCACGTTAATCGTCTGATATGCCCCCCAGGAGAGGCCGGTAAACGGAATGCCGACAGACAGGGTGTCGTAGAGATAGGAGAAGTTATAAAGAATGATCAGCACCACAATCAGCGGCAGTGACCTGAACAGCCAGATATAACCCCATGCCAGCGTGCTCAGCAGCCAGGATGAGGAGAGACGTGCCAGCGCCAGCAGACCACCCAGAAACAGACTGAATATTGTACCCAGCAGCGTCAGCAGCAGCGTCTGACCCAGACCGTGCAGGATCACCGGGTCAAAGAACCAGCGGGCAAACACGCTCCATTCCCAGCGCGGATTAAAGGCCACTGACTGCACCACGCCTGCCAGAATAAACAGCGCAACGATAGCCCCTGCCGTGCGTGCCGGGTAGCGTGCCGGCACCACCTGCAGATGTTGATGTTTGCTCATGGTCACTCCTTAACTCGCCGCGGCGACGTTATAGACGCCGATCACTTTGATAAAACGCAGTCGTCCGTCGTGCGGCGGCTGGCCATAACGCTCCAGATCCCCGCTGAGATCGAACTGTGGCTGATAACCGTGACCGGTATAGAGCCGCACCGCCTCCGGCTGACGGAAGCCGGTGGTGAGAAACAGCCGCTGATAGCCCGCCTGTAAGGCGCGACGCTCCAGTTCCTGTAACACCACCAGCGCCAGCCCCTGACGCCGCAGATCGCTGCGGGTCCAGATGCGCTTCAGCTCGGCGGTCTGCGGGTCATAGGGTTTATAAGCGCCCATCGCGATGATCTCGCCGTCACGCTCCAGTACGATAAACAGCCCCTGCGGCGGCAGATACCATTCGGTCAGCTCCTGTTCCAGCTCGTTACGACGGGAAAAATAGTCGCCATAGCGTGCGGAATATTCGCCAAACAGGCCGCCCAGGATCGGTTGCAATTCCGGCGCGTCGGGTGAAACTTCGCGAAAAGTGGATTCACTCATGGTCAGCTCCTTAGTCGCCCAGCCCGGCGGGATTGATTTCGGAACGATCTATCTTCTCAACACCTTCACCCCAGCGGTTCAGCACCTTCTGATAGTCACCGTTGCCGATCACACCGTTCAGCGCGGTGCTGATCGGTTCCGCCAGACCGCTGCCTTTCTTCACGGTAACGGCAATGTGCGCCGCTTTGGGCCAGCCGCCATCGACGCTGCCGACGAGACGGGTTTTGCCGGTCAGTGCCGCTTTCCAGGCACCAATCACATTGGGACCAAAGTAGGCATCAGCCCGGCCAGCCTGAAGAGCCAGCGTCTGAGCGGCATCATCTTTGGTATAAACCGGCGTAAAGGCTTTCAGTCCCTTTGCCTGATTCTCTTTATCCCACGCCAGCAGAATCGCCTCCTGATTGGTGCCGGATCCCACAATGATCCTCAGCCCGGCAATATCTTCTGCTTTGGTCAGTGACTTTATCGGGCTGCTGGTTTTGACATAAAAGCCCAGTGAATCTTTGCGGTAGGTGGCGAAGTCGAACTTCTCTTTACGATCTTTGGTCACGGTAATGTTGGAGATCGCCGCGTCATATTTGCCCGAGGCCACGCCCAGCGGCCAGTCTTCCCAGGACGCTGGCACCACGTTGAGTTTTAATCCCAGGCTGTCAGCCACCAGCCGGGCAATATCCACTTCGCTGCCAAGCAGGGTTTTGTTGTCATCGGAAAACACCGTTAACGGCGGGGAGTTCAGCGCTGCGACTGCCACGGTAAAGGAACCCGGCACCACAAAACGATGACCCGCAGGCAGTTGCGCGATCGCCTCCGGATTCTTCACGGTATTGATCGGCGCTTTGTTAGCTTCAAGGCTGACGCGCTGGCCGTTATAGGAGACGCTGGTATCTTCAGCCAGCGCATGGCTACTGGCCGCCAGAATAAGCAGGGCGATAAGACGCGATGTTTTGTTCATGGCTTGTGCTCTTATTGTGAGGTGAACTGATTAACGGGTTGTTTCAGGGCGAAGCTGTCACGAAGCGTGCTGCCCGGATAGTCGCGGCGCGTCAGGCCGCGAGCCTGCAAAATCGGCACCACGCGGTCGACAAAACGTTCAAAGGTATCGGGCGTGCCGCCATTAATGATGAAGCCGTCAGTAGCCTGGGTTTCAAACCAGAGCTGCAGGCCATCCGCCACCTCTTCCGGCGTGCCGTGAAACAGCGGGCGTGGTGTTGCCGCTTCCAGCGCGGCCTGGCGCAGGGTATGCCCATGCTGCTGTGCTTTGCGTTTGATCTCGTCGGTGGTGCTGCGGAAGCTGTTCTGACCGATGTCACCGATATCCGGGAACGGCTGATCCAGCGGATACTGTGAGAAGTCGTGATGGTCGAAGAAACGCCCGAGGTAGTTAAGCGCATCGGTAATCGACACCAGCGCCGCCGTGGTCTGATACTGGCGCTCCACGTCCTCTGCATCATCGCCAACAATTACACTGACACCCTGGAAGATGTGCAAATCGTCTGGCTGACGGCCATTCGCCACCAGTTGCTGTTTCACATCCTGGTAAAATGCCTGCGCCTCTTCACGCGTCGGCTGATGGGTGAAGATGGCGTCAGCATGACGCGCCGCCAGTTTTTTACCGTCGTCGGACGCGCCCGCCTGGAAGACAATCGGACGACCCTGCGGCGTGCGGGCGATGTTCAGCGGCCCCTGTACCTGGAAGAAATCACCGTGATGATCGAGCGTGTGCAGCTTCGCCGGATCGAAAAATTGTCCGCTGGCCTTATCACGCACAAAAGCATCCTGCTCCCACGAATCCCACAATCCTTTCACCACCTGCAGATACTCATCGGCAATGCGGTAACGCAATGCGTGCTCCGGGTGCTGCTGACGCGAGAAGTTTTTGGCCGAGCCTTCCAGCGGTGACGTCACCACGTTCCAGCCTGCACGCCCGCCGCTGAGATGATCAAGGCTGGCAAACTGACGCGCCACGGTGAACGGCTCGCTGTAAGAGGTCGATACCGTGCCGACCAGCCCCAGATGTTCAGTGACGCCCGCCAGCGCCGAGAGCAGCGTCAGCGGCTCAAAGCGATTCAGAAAGTGCGGGATCGACTTTTCGTTAATAAACAACCCGTCGGCGACAAACAGAAAATCGAGTTTGCCCTGCTCCGCCTTGCGGGCGATTTTTTTGGCGTAATCCAGATTAATACTGGCATCGGCCTGCGCCGCCGGATGGCGCCAGGCAGACATGTTTCCCGATGCGCCATGCAGAATGGTACCCAGCCGAAGTTGTCTTGTGGTCATGATGCTCTCTCTTTTTTAGTCGTAGCGATGCCCGACGACGGTGGTCAGAACCATCGTGCTGTAGCGGGTTGCAGATGAATTCAGTTCAGAATGGCTTCCCGACATCGCGCGTTAAGATGTTGCAGCGCCTGGCGAGCCAGTCGGGCGAAGTAGTCGGCGGCGGGCGCAATCAGCGCCTCATCCGGGGTAAAGCTGGCATGGTGCAGACCAAAGTCACTGGCGCTGCCGATGCTGACAAACGCCCCCGGCACCTGTTGCAGATAGAAGGCAAAATCCTCACCCAGCAGATGGAGATCGGCGGTCTGCACCCGATAGCCCGCCTGCTGCGCCACTTCGCTGCTGAAGGTCGCCCAGTGCGCATCGTTGATCAGCACTGGCGGGCCAGGATGCCAGCTGAGGGTTGCCTGCGCGCCATTGGCGTCGGCGAAGTGCTCAACCAGCGTGCGCACCCGCTGTTCCAGTTCGGCGCGCACCTGTAAATCGTGGGTTCGGGCCGTGCCGCCAAACTCAACGCCGCCGGGTAATACATTCCAGCTTTTGCCGCCGTCGATGCGGGTAATGCTCAGTACCAGACTGTCCAGGGCACTGAAGCTGCGGCTGGTGAGTCCCTGTAACGCCTGGATAATCTGGCTGGCCGTCACAATGCTGTCGACACCCTGCTCCGGATACGCGGCATGTGCGCCTTTGCCGGTGACGCGGATAATAAATTTGTCAGCATTCGCGTAGAACGCCCCGCTGCGGGTGGCAAAGGTGCCGACGGGCAGCGAAGGCTCGTTGTGCATTCCGAAGATAGCCTGCACCTCATCCAGTACCCCCGCCTCAATGAACTGATGCGCACCGCGCGCTATCTCTTCAGCGGGCTGGAACAGGATGCGCACCCGGCCAGCTAACCGATCGGCTTGTGAATTGAGCTTTAAGGCCGCACCCAGCATCACCGCGCTGTGCAGGTCATGACCGCAGGCGTGCATCACGCCAGGATGGCGGGAGTGAAAACGCACCCCGCTCGCCTCATGGATCGGCAGCGCATCGATGTCGGCGCGCAGCGCGATCACCGTCTCTCCGCTGCCAATTTCTGCCACCAGGCCGGTTTCCAGTGGATAGTCCAGCAGCCGGATGCCCGCCGCCTGCAACCAGCCCCGCAGTCGCGCGGTGGTGGCAAATTCCTGACCCGACAGCTCCGGCCAGGTGTGCAGTTCGCGTCGCCATTCAATCAGTTGTGACTCAGGGTTCATGATGACTCTCCACTGACGGGGATTCAGGCTGCGACCAGATGATGCGTGGCCAGCAGTTCAAGTGACTGCAGACGTGCAACCGGCTCAGTAATCGGCGTGTCGATAACAAACTCATCAATGTCAAAATTATGATGCAGCGCGTCCAGCTGGGCATGAACCTGCGCCGCCGTGCCTTTCAGAAGTGACGGCGTGCGCGGCTCAATCTGATAATCGCGGTATCCACCCTGACGCACATAGCGCTCCGCCTGTTCCAGACTGGCGACGTTGACGCTGGGGCCATCTTTCACCGCTACATGGTAGTGACGAAGATTGGCTACCAGCAGGTCAGCCCCGGCGGGTGAGTCGGCCACCACCACCTGCACGGCCACCAGGGCGCGCTGACCCTGGCTCAGGCGGGAGTAGGTACTCAGCGCATGCTCCAGCAACTGGCGGTCGCCATTAAGGTGAGCGGCAAAGACAAACTGCCAGTCCAGACTGGCGGCCAGCCGGGCGCTCTCTTCACTGGCACCCAGCAGAAAACGGTTCGCCGGACGTGACGGCAGTGGCGTGGCGGCTAAACCCTCATCGTCAGGATCAGCCTGACCGGGCTTCAGCCAGCTATCCAGCAGCTGAAGCTGTTCGGCAAAGCTCCCTTTTTTAGCGGCATCAACACCCTGTTGCAGCGCATGGGTGGAGAGTGGAAGTCCGCCCGGCGCTTTGCCCACGCCGAGGTCAATACGGCCCGGTGCCAGCGAAGCGAGCAGATTAAAGTTCTCTGCCACTTTATAAGGGCTGTAGTGCTGCAACATCACGCCGCCCGATCCGACGCGAATATGTCGTGTCTGGGCAATGATCCAGGCAATCAATACCTCAGGTGAAGGACTGGCCAGCTGCGCGGTGTTGTGATGTTCCGCCAGCCAGAAGCGGTGATAACCCCACTCCTCTGCCCGCTGCGCCATCTGCAGCGTGCGCTGCAGCGCCGCGGTGGGTGATTCACCCTGCAGCACGGGCGCTTTATCTAACAGACTTAATCGATATGCCATTCACCTGGTCCTTGTTTATTCCGGTTGCAGACCAGTGTGCTGCGCAGTCGATCATTGGTAAAACATCATATTGTTTTATGCATTATTGATTTCGTCATAATGGAGAACAGTGAGAAGTGAAAGAGGGAAAACGGGCTCTGAAACAGGGAATCAGGCAGATATTTTGCGTATAACGCTATTCGTTGCCTGATATTAAGGTGAGTAAAATCGGCGAACTGGCAAAGGTTTGCAGAAAATCGTCTTACGTATTGAAAGATGACAGCTGTTGTTAGCCGCGACTGCAGGAATTCAGACAGCCTGAATTCATGGCATTGAAATACATTCTTCACAGGATGTTGAAGCACGGGTCGCCAGATAGATAAATAAGCATATGAAGAATGCAATTGAGTCAGAGATAACTCATTGCAACTGCCAGATGATTTACAGGACCTTATACATTATCCGGAATTAAGATCCTCTACTGTAATGAGAGGTGTAAACCGGGCACGAATCTGTCTGATAGGGTCATATCTGGGCACAGCAAAGCATTGAGCCCAGAAACAAGATTATTTTTCTAAGGCCGTTGCGAATTTTGTTTCAACGGGAAGAATCGGGTGTTGATAAGCGCCACATTCACTTCACAGGGAACGCCGTCGTCGAGATAAACGGTTTCATTAAGCTGAATGACAGCATCCCCTTCAGCTAAATTAAGCAGAGTAAGCGACTGTGTATCCGTAAGATTGACGGCCGTTAAATGCTGGTCCCTTAGCTGCACTTTCTTACCGGTAACTTCTTCAATGTAGGCATATTTTGACAGTTCCAGCTTGCTGAACTCCATGCTGCTAAACATATTAACCGGCAGGTGAATATGTTCCAGAGCCACCGGGATGTCATCGAAACACATCAGGCGTAAAATTTTATAGATCTGATCGCTGTTTTTAATACGCAGCGCCTGAGCGATATCAGCAGAAGGAACCTTGATAATGCTAACCGATATGATTTTTCTTACACCTTTATGGCCATTTCTTTGCGCCTGGTAATCAAAAGGTGAAAGCACATGATATCGGTTCGCCTGGCTACTCATCTCCGTAGAACCGACAAAAATACCCGACCCTTTAACCCGGTAAATTCTCTGCTGCTCCACCAGAATGCGTGTGGCTTCACGCACCGTTGCGCGAGTAATACCGATGCTTTTGGCAATTGATATTTCGGTATCCAGTTTCTCTCCGGGTCGAAGGCCATCATCCTTAATTTTATTGAGGATGTAATCAACAACCTCTTTTTGTTTTTCAGTAATGCCATCAACCATTGGCTTTCTTCCCGTTTGAGTGAAGGACAGACTCCCTCTAATCCGTGTCAGTACAGTTCTGCCTGACATTGCCGGATGAGTACCACTTCCGCTAGCTGAATATGTGATCAACTTATCAAATTGGCACTGATGTTAAGCCTGATAAGCAATATTTTAACTTTACATGTTGTGTCCGTACACGTCGAAGGACATCATCAGGATGACTAGACACCTTTAACATGTACAGATGTGATGACCGTTGTGAAATATAACCCCATCTGAACAATGAGAAAATATTTTTTTAATAACTCCATGAAAATCATGAATTTTAAGGATGTTGCCTCCTTTTACTACATTCGATTTTTGTCTCGCTCTGCTGACAGAAAGTTTATCTAAAAAAGTGATAACGGGGGTTTTGAGGGAAACTGACTGTACATACTCAGGAATTTATGAAAAATCGGAATGCATAACAGGCCCTGTTCCGGTTGAGAACATTTTATATGAGATGGGTTATGCGCAACCGGGAGCAGGCAAACGCCACACGGTTTATGCGTTTAGTTAAATTTTATTGCGCATTTAAACAGGAGGAGTAAGACGATGTCACACCTGGCTAAGTGGTTAAATAACGAGAAAATCCAGTACGTCGAAAGCGTGACTGACTGGCAGGAAGCGTTAGTTATTGCGGGACGTCCTCTGCTCAGTGAGGGCGCAATATCGCAGGATTATATTGATGCGATTATTCAGCAAAAAGAGGAGATCGGCCCCTTTTTTGTCATCGCGCCCCAGATTGCCATGCCCCACGCACGCCCGGAACAAGGCGCACACAAACTGGGGTTGTCGATTGTGCTGCTGGGTACAGCAGTGAAATTTGACTCCGAAGAAAACGATCCGGTGAAGGCTATTTTCATGTTTGCCGCACCGGACAGTAATAGCCATATCGAAATGATCTCCCAGCTGGCGGAAGTGCTGTCCGATGAAGAGATCATGGCGCAGATATTCAATGCGAGCAGCAAAGAAGCGCTCATGACGATTTTATCAGGCGTTTAGTCTGCCCGTTGAAACGCGACTTTTAATCATTAGTTAATGAGGTTTGATATGAAAATTATGGCGGTGTGTGGTTCAGGTTTAGGCAGCAGCTTCATGATGGAAATGAACATCAAGAAAGTGCTTAAAACGATCGGTGTTGAAGCTGAAGTGGAACATTCGGATCTCGGCTCTGTCACCCCCGATGTGGCAGATGTTTTTGTTATGGCCAAAGACATTGCTTATAGCGCAAACCTTCCTGAACAGAAGGTCATCATCATTAATAACATCATTGACCTGAAAGAAGTGGAGCAGAAAATACGTGAGTATTTTGAGAAAAAGTGACGCTAATAATTAGATAAACACCTTACCCTCGAGGTTAATATGTTTACTCAAAATCTTTTGCAGTTCGTCGTCGACGTGCTGAAAGTGCCCTCTATATTAGTCGGACTGGTGGCATTTTTCGGACTGATTGCGCAGAAGAAGCCGTTTCCTGATGTTATCAAGGGCACGGTAAAAACTATTCTGGGCTTCCTGGTACTGGCAGGCGGTGCGACCGTTCTGGTCGGTTCACTGACGCCACTGGGCGACATTTTCAAACATGCGTTTGATGTTCAGGGCATCATTCCTAATAACGAAGCGATGGTCTCTATCGCTCTGGCAAAATATGGTGCGCCTACCACGATGATCATGGCCTTCGGCATGGTCGCCAACATCATTGTCGCCCGCTTCACCCGACTGAAATATATCTACCTCTCAGGGCATGTGACGTTTTATATGGCCTGTATGATCGCGATTATTTTATCGGTTGCTGGTTTTGAAGGTATTCAGCTTATTTACACCGGGTCACTGCTGTTGGGCATTCTGATGGCCACCTTCCCGGCGATCGCCCAGCCCTATATGCGTAAGATCATTGGTGGCGACCATGTCGCGCTGGCGCATACCGGGACAATTGGCTATGTCTTATCAGGCTGGATCGGCTCTTTGGTAGGCAAAGGATCTAAATCCACCGAAGAGATGAACATGCCAAAAAACCTCAGTTTTTTGCGTGACAGTACCATCTCGATCTCTCTGACGATGATGATTATCTACTTAATCCTGTCGGTGTCTGCCGGTAAAGAATATGTAGAGGCTAATTTCAGCAATGGTCAGAACTACCTTGTTTACTCCTTTATTCAGGCCATTACCTTCGCGGCGGGTGTCTTTATCATTCTGCAGGGTGTGCGCTTAATCCTGGCTGAAATTGTCCCTGCCTTTACCGGCTTTTCAGAAAAACTGGTTCCGGAAGCCAGACCGGCGCTGGATTGCCCGATTGTCTTCCCCTACGCCCCGAATGCGGTGCTGGTTGGCTTTATCTCCAGCTTTGTCGGTGGCCTGGTGGGGCTGTTTGTACTCGGTCAGCTGCACTGGGTATTGATTCTGCCGGGTGTGGTTCCTCACTTCTTCTGTGGCGCTACGGCTGGCGTGTTTGGTAATGCGACCGGCGGCAAGCGTGGGGCGATTTGCGGTGCCTTTGCTCATGGCCTGTTAATTACCTTCCTGCCTGTCGCCCTGCTGCCGGTACTCGGACAGATAGGGCTGACCAACACCACCTTCTCGGATACCGACTTCGGCGTCACCGGCATCCTGCTGGGTAATATGGCTCACTTTATGGATAAGGGAACCATTACCATGATTATCACCGGCATTTTTGGCTTGTTAGTGATTTATAACTTTACGGCTAAAAAGAAGGTGCCTGTAGAAACGAATGCAGGGTAATAGTAACGCTTAATGGCAACCAGAAAGGGCAATGAGCGCTTTCTGGTTGTTTGCGGAATACCTTCATCATTCAGTTTCCAGAAAAAAAACCGCACTCATATAAGTTCAGGCTAAGTTATTCAGCGAATGCTTCAAACGGCAGGTTAAAACGCGCTGCCAGTCGGGCTTTATGTTTATCCGTCAAAGGACGATCACCACGCAGGATACGACTGACATAAGAGCGCTGCCCTATTTCATCCGCAAAAGAGGATTGAGTCAGGCCGTGCTGATCCATGATGACTCGCAAAAGTGCTACTCCGCGCGGAATAGCATCAGTACGCGCGTTAAACGCAGCGAACTCAGGGGCGCTGTTTTCGTATCGGGCGACTTTATCAGACAGTATCTCTACTAACGGGCTGTCCGGCTGGTGCTCAACCAGATATTCAACCAGTTCCAGCGCCTGCTCGTAGTCCCTTTTATCGGTACTGCCTCCCAGAAAGGGAACAATTCTGACCAGGTCATTGGTCGCCTGGATTGCTTCGGTAATCATTCTTTACTCTCCCGGTACTTCTTCACCAGCTTGTCATATTCCGCATGCGTCACGATGTGTTTGATAAAAATTTTGCCGCGATCAAAGTCAGCATAAAACATGATTCTCAGGCTGTTTCCGCCCACATCGATTACCCACCACTTTTCCCGGTACTTCATGCGGTCAAGGCTCTGAAAGCGAATTTTCAGCGCATCTGGCGTGGCAAAGTTTTCGTCCCTTAGGACCAGATAAGCCGCATCCAGTGCGGAGGCATGATTTGGATAAATTATTGCCGCTTCCCTGAACGGCCCTCTTGAGATGATATGCATTTTTCTCTCAAACTTTCCATGTTGGAAACATTCTAACCCACAAAGCTAATGTTTCCAACATGGAACACACGCAGATGAGTTCTGAATGAATTGCTGGCGCTAAACCTAGTAAAAAAAGGATTATTCCGATCCAGAAAAGTGATCAACATCACATTTTCAACATTAGACATACTAATAAATAAAATTTAACAACAAAACATTTGAATGATAATGATTAACATTTACACTCTCATCCGCATATAACAAAGCGTTTAACGCTGCCAAATCCACAAATAATATGCGGTATTTATTCTTTTTAAGGTGAAAACACTAATCCATTTAATGGTCAGGGTTTTTATCTGGTTAGTTAGTTTTATGTTTACTGGAGTTGTTGAGCGGACATCCAACGCTGCTGACCTTACGTCGGCAGGGTCACTGGTATTAACGCACAGGAACTGAACATGCTTTTACGCTCATCCACTCAGGCGGCACAGGATCTCGCGCCAGCATCCAATGCCAGCGGTGCCGAAACGGCTATTTTTAACGATCAGCAACTGGCGGCCTGGTCGCAGCAGACTCAGGAGGTGCTGGCGCTGATGACCCGTACCGTTACCGGCGTTGAGAAGCCTTTCAGCGGTATCCTGCCCCATGAACTGGCGGCGGAATTCAGTGAGGTCGATCTCGATCGTCCGCTGGGTAACAACGATGACGCCCTGACAGAGCTGAGTCAGCTCTATCTGCGTGACGCCGTCTGGTTTCACCACCCTAAATATCTGGCGCACCTGAACTGCCCGGTCGTGCTGCCCTCTCTGATGGCTGAGCAGATTATGGCGGCAGTGAATAGCTCGGTCGACACCTGGGATCAGAGCGCAGGCGGTACGCTGATTGAGCAGAAGGTGATCGACTGGACGCTTGGCCGCATCGGCCTGCCTGCCGGATCTGATGGGATCTTCACCAGCGGCGGCACCCAGTCCAACCTGATGGCAATGCTGCTGGCGCGTGATAGCTGGTGCGCGGCACATCATCCGGGGCATCTGATTAAACATCGCGGCCTGCCTGAGACCGCGTCGAAATGGCGAGTGTTTACCTCAAAACTCAGCCACTTCAGCATCCAGAAATCGATGGCGATTTTAGGGCTGGGCTATGACGCAGTTATCGCCGTTGATCACGACGCCCACTACCGTATGGACGCAGCGTGCCTGGCTAAGGAGATCGAGAAATGTCGCAGTGAAGGGCTGATCCCGATTGCTGTGGTTGCCACCAGCGGCACCACGGACTTTGGCAGCATCGATCCGCTGTCGGAGATTGCCCGTCTTTGTGACAATTATGGTTTGTGGATGCACGTTGACGCCGCTTACGGCTGTGGGTTGCTGGTCTCAGAGAATCATCGCTCACGCCTGAATGGCATTGAACGGGCTGATTCCGTCACCGTCGATTATCACAAATCTTTCTTCCAGACCGTCAGCTGCGGTGCGTTCTTTGTGCGGGACAGCCACAATCTGAAGCATGTCACGCACCATGCAGATTACCTGAATCCGCTCAGTGCCCAGCAGGAAGGCACACCGAATCTGGTCAACAAAAGCATTCAGACCACCCGCCGATTTGATGCGTTGAAAATGTGGCTGACCCTGCGCGTGATGGGTCCGGCGGCGCTGGGTGACGCTTTCGATACGCTGATAGAGCTGACACAGGCGGCTCATGAGCGGTTAACTGCGCATCCTGCTATCGAAGTGCTGCACGCGCCTGAGCTGACCACCCAGATTTTCCGCTACGTGCCCGGCAAAAACGCCAGCGACGCACAGATCGACGAAATCAACGCCGCTATCCGTAAAGCGCTCTTCCGCTCCGGCAACGCAGTGATTGCCGGAACCAAAGTCGATGGGCGTCAGTACCTGAAATTCACCCTGTTAAATCCCACCACGACCATCGCCGACATCGAAGATGTGCTGAGCCTGATCGCGCAATATGGCCGCGAGCAGGTACGTGCGTCTGCGCTGAACGCGGCGAAACAGTGAGAGCTCTGAAATGAATAATTCCGTTTACGATTTTATTGGTATCGGTATCGGCCCTTTCAACCTGAGTCTGGCCTGTCTGAGTGAGCCGGTTGAGGGACTGAACGGTCTTTTCCTGGATGAGAACCCAGGCTTTGACTGGCACACCGGCATGATGCTGGAAAATGCCCATCTGCAGACGCCGTTTATGGCCGATCTGGTGACACTCGCCGATCCGACCAGCCCTTACAGCCTGCTTAACTACATGAAGGAAAAGGGGAAATTATACTCTTTTTATATCCGTGAAGACTTCTTCCTGATGCGCAAAGAGTATAATCAGTACTGCCAGTGGGCCAGTTCACGGCTCTCTAATCTGCGCTGGAACAGCCACGTTGAGTATGTCAGCTACGATGAGGCGGCTGGCGTCTATCAACTCCAGGTGACCGACACCCGGAATGGTCAGAAACAGAACTATCTGGCACGACATCTGATCCTCGGCACCGGGCCTAAAGCCTGGATGCCGGAGTGCAGCCAGCCGCACCGCCAGCGCCTGACGCACTCAAGCCACTATCTGGTCAACAAAGCGGAACTGCAGCAGAAGCGTTCCATCACCGTGCTGGGCAGCGGCCAGAGCGCGGCAGAAATCTACTACGACCTGCTGACCGATATCGACCGCTTTGGCTATCAGCTCAACTGGATCACCCGCGCGCCGCGCTTCTATCCGCTGGAGTACACTAAGCTCACGCTGGAGATGACCTCGCCGGAGTGGGTCGACTATTTCCACGCGCTGCCCGCCAGCACCCGCGACGAACTGAATGCGCGCCACAAGAATCTCTACAAAGGCATCAACAGCAGCCTGATTAACGACATTTATGACCTGATGTATGTAAAACAGCTCGATGGCGATCTGAACGTTAACCTGTTTACTCACTCGGCGCTGACCGCTATGCGCTGGCTGCCACAGGGAGAGTTCGAGCTGACGCTGCATCAGGAGGAGCAGGATTGCACCTTCACCCGTCGCACCGAAGGACTGGTGATGGCGACCGGCTATCACTACCAGCCACCGATGTTTTTAGAGGGCATCAACGCCCGCCTGCGCTGGGATGACAAAGGCCGCTACGACGTGCAGCGCAACTACAGCATCGATTATCACAATCAGATCTTCGTGCAGAACGCCGAACTGCACACCCACGGTTTTGTTACGCCGGATCTCGGCATGGCCTGCTACCGCAACTCGGTGCTGCTGCGCGAACTGACAGGACGCGAGGTCTACCCGATCGAGCGTCAGATTGCCTTCCAGACCTTCCCGGCTAAATCGGAGCACTGAGATGAGTTCACAAACACTGTTCAGCGCCGCCCGCCCCGCAGGCCAGTTCACCCTGAGGCCCATGCTCGCCAGCGATGCGCCGCTGATTCATCGCTGGGTCACCCGCGATTACGCCCGCTTCTGGGGCATGCAGCAGCAGAGCCTGAATCAGGTCGCTGAGTTCTATCAGACGCTGACTGCAGCCGATCCCCATGCTGCGCTGATTGGTTGCTGCAACGACCAGCCGGTCTGCCTGATTGAGTGCTATCGCGCCAGCGACGATGAGGTCGGCAAGTTTTATCCTGCCGCACCCGATGATTACGGCATGCATATTCTGATTGCCCCCGCCAGCCAGCCGATCAGAGCCTTCAGCTGGCAGGTCTTCACGCTGGTGATGGACTACATGTTCAGCCGCCCCGAGGTGCGCCGCGTGGTGGTAGAGCCAGATGTGCGCAATGAGAAGATTCACGTGCTGAATAAGCGTGCCGGGTTCCGCTATCAGCACACCATCGACATGGGTCATAAAACCGCCTGGCTGGCCTTTTGCCAGCTGGCAGATTATCAACACGCGTTACTGCAGGAGTCGCAGACTATGAACACCCCCTCTTCTCTGATGAACGGTACACATCTGACGGGCGACCAATGGGCGCAGGCAAACCGCATGCTGATCCGGAAAGCGATTGCCGAGTTCGCGCATGAGAAAATCATTACGCCACAGGAGTCGGGCGACGGCAGCTATCAGCTTTCGGTGCCAGGCGGTGAAGCAAGCTACCATTTCCGGGCGTCGCGGCTGGCGCTGGATCACTGGGAAATCGACGCCGGCTCACTGCGCAAGCAGGAGAACGGTCGTGATCTGCCGCTGGATGCGTTGAAGTTTATCGTGGAGTTTAACGGGGAGATCGGTATTACACAGGCACTGCTGGCGACCTACATGGAAGAGATCAGCAGCACGCTGTGCAGCAGCGTTTATAAGCTGCAGAAGAATAATCCTGACAGCCAGGCGCTGGTCTCAGCCGATTTCCAGACGGTGGAAGCGGCGATGACCGAAGGCCATCCCTGCTTTGTTGCCAACAACGGGCGTATTGGCTTCGATGCTCATGATTATCTGGCGTATGCGCCCGAGGCCGCCGCGCCCGTTCACCTCATCTGGGTCGCGGTTCATCGCCGCAACGCCCATTTCTCCAGCCTCAGCGAGCTGAGCTATGAGCAGTTGATGCGTGATGAACTGGGCGACACCACCCTGGAGCAGTTTACTGCGCAGCTGGTGAATAAAGGGCTGGCGGTTGAGGAGTATATCCTGATGCCGGTGCATCCGTGGCAGTGGCAGAACAAACTACTGACCGTATTTGCGGCGGACATCGCCAGTCACGATATTGTTTATCTCGGCACCGGAGACGATGCTTACCAGGCGCAGCAGTCGATCCGCACCTTCTTTAACCGCAGCCAGCCCACGAAGCGCTACGTGAAAACCGCCCTGTCGGTGCTGAACATGGGCTTTATGCGCGGACTGTCCCCCTACTATATGGCGACAACGCCTGCGATAAACGGCTGGCTGGAACAACTGGTTGCTGGCGATGCGTGGCTGAATCGCTGTGATTTCCGCATCCTGCGCGAAGTCGCGGCGGTCGGCTATCACAACCGCTACTATGAGCAGGCGATCAAAGGCGACTCAGCCTATAAAAAGATGTTCGCAGCGCTGTGGCGGGATAATCCTGCGGCCAGCCTGCAGCCCGGCCAGCGTCTGATGACCATGGCCTCTTTCCTGCACGTCGATCACCATCAGCAGGCACTGCTGCCAGCGCTGATAGCGGATTCTGGTTTGCCCGCGAAGCAGTGGATAGAACGCTACCTGACCTGCTATCTCAGCCCGCTGCTGCACTGCTTCTATCAGCATGACCTGGTGTTTATGCCGCACGGTGAAAACCTCATCATGCTGCTGGAGAACAACGTGCCGGTCAGTGCATACATGAAGGATATCGGCGAAGAGATCGCCGTGATGAATCCGGATGCGGTGCTGCCGGAAGGCGTGCAGCGTCTGGCCGTGGATGTGCCGGAGAACCTGAAGCTGCTCTCGATCTTCACCGATGTGTTTGACTGCATCTTCCGCTTTATCAGCGCGATTCTGCATCAGTCAGGAACGCTGCCGGAGGAAGAGTTCTGGCAGGCGGTGGCGCAGTGCGTGAAGGATTACCAGCAGGCGCACCCGGAGCATGCCACTAAGTTCGCGCGCTATGACATGTTCGCGCCGGAGTTTACCCGCTCCTGTCTGAACCGCCTGCAGTTGGCGAATAACCAGCAGATGATAAACCTCGCCGATCCCGCTGAGAACCTCAAGTTCGCCGGAACGCTGAATAACCCGATCGCCCGCTGGCGATAAGCGTTACACCGTCACGCTGAAATTATGCGGTCACCCTGGTGGCCGCTTTTTTAATGGCTTTATCGCAGGTATCCGTAATGGTTTCTTTCGAACCGGTCGCGCAACTGACCCGACGACATCTGATCTTCCCGCTGTCGCTGGTGTTGTTTGAGTTCGCCACCTATATCGCTCACGACATGATCCAGCCCGGCATGCTGCTGGTGACTCAGGAATTCAAGGTCGGGCCGGAGTGGGTCTCTACTTCGCTCACCGCCTATCTGGCCGGTGGCATTATGCTGCAATGGCTGCTTGGCCCCCTCTCTGACCGCATCGGACGACGTCCGGTGCTGCTCAGCGGCGTGGCCTTTTTTATGCTCTCGTGTGTGGCGACGCACTGGGTGCAAAGCATTGAGCAGTTCGTCCTGCTGCGTTTTCTGCAGGGCGTCAGCCTCTGTTTTATTGGCGCGGTAGGCTACGCGGCGGTGCAGGAGGCGTTTACGGAATCGCTCAGCATCAAAATGATGGCGCTGATGGCCAACGTCGCCCTGCTAGCCCCGCTGGCCGGTCCGCTGGCGGGCGCGGCTTTTCTTACTGTGGGTGAATGGCGCACCCTGTTCTGGCTGATTGGCGCTATTGCGGCGCTGGCGCTGGCAGGTCTGTGGTTTGCGATGCCCGAAACCGCAGGTGACCGGCAGAAACCGCTGTCGCTGCGATCGATTATCAGCGGTTACGCGGCATTGCTGAAGGATCGTCAGGTGATGCGCGGCTCGCTAGCCATCGGACTGGTCACTGTGCCCTGCATCGCATGGGTCGCATTGTCGCCGGTGATATTAATCCACGATGCGGGACTCAGCCGCATCGGCTATGCGTTGTTACAGCTGCCGGTCTTCGCCGCCATGATTGCGGGCAACCTGACGCTGGGACGCTTATCCAGCCGTCTGCCCATTGAACAGCCGTTACGGCTCGGTGCCTGGCCGGTGGTCTGCGGGCTGGCAATCGCAGTAACCGCTACCGTGCTAAATCCGCAAAGCTATCTGTGGCTGACTGCCGGAATTAGCCTCTACGGCTTCGGTGCCGGGCTGGTCAGCGCCGGACTCTATCGCATGACGCTTTTTTCCAGCAGCGCCGGAAAAGGCAGCGTGGCGGCGATGCTCGGCATGGTGAGTATTCTGATTATTGCGCTGGGCATTGAAGCAGCCAAAACCGCCTATTTTAGTTACGGCACCGGCGGCTTCAGTGTGGTGAACCTGATCTGCGGTCTGCTGTGGCTGGTTCTGGTCAGCGCTTTTCTGCGTGCAGGCCAGCGGAAATTGTGCGCGGAATAATCGAATATATTTAGCAGTGCGATACAGTGCTTGCCCGCACTGCTAACCATAAAGCATCCGGTTACGGCATCATTAAAGCGTGATCGCCGCACCATACCCTTACAATTTACATGGTTATAATCTTTCTGATTTGAGAATTCTTAAGAGTGCTTACTGGTTTTTATAACAGGAATGCCACTTTCGTGACATCGGTGTCAGAAACATTGTCTTGCTAAGCTGATGAGCGGTAAGTATGACCAGAAAAACGACAAAACAACTATCGGCCTTCTGAACCGCCCATTTCAGATCTGGAATTTTTAACATCAATAAGGAGAAGTAATGCGACAGAGAGTCATTGTGTGCCCGGTCATTCAAAATGAGGGTAAATATTTGCTATGTAAAATGGCATCTGACAGGGGGGTTTTTCCTGGACAGTGGGCTTTGCCAGGCGGCGGAATGGAGCCAGGTGAAACAATCGAAGAAGCATTAAAGCGGGAAATCAGGGAAGAATTAGGCGAGGCGCTCAAGATAACAAATATCACACCCTGGACGTTTCGGGATGATGTCAGAATCAAAACCTATTCTGATGGAATGACTGAAGAAATTTATATGATCTATCTTATCTTTGATTGTCTGAGCGCAAACCGAACAATAACCTTCAATGAAGAGTTTCAGGAGATTATCTGGGTAGAACCTGAGGCTTTAAAAAACATTGATCTGAATGAAGCCACCCGGATTACGTTTAGCCAAAAAGGACTTATCTGAATATGCATTGCAGGATCTCCTTAAAAGTCTATCGATAACTTAAGTACGATTTTAGCTAAACGGGGCAGTGCTTATGCAACGGAAAACTTCAGCGTTTTCTGGCATGTCCAGTGTTTCAACACTGCCTCATCTTACACTCTATTCATGGGCTCCCTGCTCTGGCAATGGATGCCGATTTACACTTTGAACGTTTATCTTAGGTCATCCCATTCAGACTAATATCAACCACCCAATCCCGCATTTATTTTTTTCAGATAAGCTTTGACCAAATCGTTACTTTATCTGTGTGTTGCGTCATTCGATGATGATTCCGCCTGCTGAGGCAATTGATAACAAAGGAATTCACCATGAAGACGTTATTTCCCCTTAAACCACGCGCACAAACGCTGGTTTTTACTTTACTTGCCGGGACTCTGACCTTTAACGCGGTGGCTGCACCGGTCAAAGGCGGTACGCTGATTTATCTTGAACAGCAGGCACATACCAACCTCTATCCCCCTGCCGGCGGCTTTTACCCTAATGGCGGCATTCTCAATCAGATTACCGATAAATTAACCTGGCAGAATCCCGAAACGCTGCAGATTGAACCCTGGATTGCGGAAAGCTGGACCACCAACGCCGACAAAACCGAATACACCTTTAAATTACGGCCTGGCGTGACTTTTTCCGATGGCACACCATTAGATGCGAACGCGGTGGCGAAAAACTTTGATACCTACGGGCTGGGAAATAAAGCGCTGCGCCTGCCGGTATCGGAAGTGATTAATAACTATGAACGCAGCGAAGTGATCGACCCGCTGACGGTGAAATTCTATTTTAAAAAACCCTCGCCCGGATTTTTACAGGGCACCGCCACCATTGGCTCTGGCCTGGTCTCGCTGAGTACCCTGGCGCGCAGTTTCGATCAGCTGGGCGATGCCCGTCACATTATCGGCTCCGGCCCGTTTGTAGTTAGTGATGAGAAGCTCGGTCGGGAGGTGGATCTGGTAGCGCGTAAAGATTATCAGTGGGGACCGAAAAACATTCAGCAGCAAGGTCCGGCCAATCTGGATGCGATAAAAGTGATCGTGACGCCGGAAGACAGCGTGCGCATCGGTGCACTGCTGGCGGGCCAGGCAGGCCTGATCCGTCAGGTGCAGGCCTACGACGAGAAGCAGGCTAAAGATCAGAACTTCCCGGTTTATGCCGCGCCGACCCGTGGCGTAAACGACAGCCTCAGCTTCCGTCCGGATAATCCGCTGGTCAGCGATATCCGGGTGCGTCAGGCGCTGCTGCACGCCACTAATTCCAAACAGGTGGTTGAGACGCTCTTCTCGCCGAACTATCCGCAGGCAACCTCGGTCGTGGCGACCACCGCCGCCGGCTACGTCAATCTGGCGGACAAACTCACTTTTGATCTGGCAAAAGCGAAGGCATTGCTGGACCAGGCGGGCTGGCAACCGGGTGCCGATGGCATCCGTGAAAAAGCTGGCCAGCGACTGGCGCTAACCGTCTATGAATCACTGCCGCAGCCGCAAAACAAAGAGGTGCTGCAACTGGTGGCGCAGCAGTGGCGCCAGGCGGGCGTCGCCCTCAGCGTTAAAGCGGGCGATGCCGGCAGCAAAACGCTGGATAACCTCGACCCCCTTAAGACCCCGCTGAACGTCACTGAAGTCGGCCGCGCCGATCCCGACGTGATCAAAAGCAGCTTCTACCCGGCTAACCGCGACAACCTGCTGCAGAAAGGCGGCTCCAGCGACAAAGTGAAAAACTTCCGCGATGACAAGCTGAACCAGCTGCTGGTCGCCATCTCCGCTGAAGTTGACCCGGCAAAACGGTTACAGCTGACCGGTGACGTTCAGCGTTATCTGTTGGATCAGGCCTATGTGATTCCGATCTTCGAAGAGCCGCAGGTCTATGCCGGTGCGCCCTGGCTGAAAGGGGTCAGTTTTGAAGCGGTAGGCCGTCCGGCACTCTATGGCGCCTGGCTGGAAAAACAGTAACCGGAGGTGAGGATGCGTCATTATCTGCTGCAACGTGCTGGCCTGGGTGTATTGGTCCTGTGGGCCGCGTTTACCCTGTCGTTTGTGCTGCTACAGGTGCTGCCAGGCGATGCGGTCCTGATCAAGTTTCAGAATCCGGATCTCGGCCTGAGTCCGCAGCAGATTGCTGAGATGCGTCAGGCCTATGGCGCGGACAGCCCGCTGTGGCAGCAATATCTGCACACGCTGGCGGCGATGCTGCACGGCGACTTCGGCTATTCGGTGCAGGCGGGCGTGCCGGTCAGTGAACTGCTGACCAGCAATCTGCCTGGCACGCTGCGACTGGCCCTGTGCGGTTTTTTGCTGGCGACACTGCTGGCATTCGTGCTGGCGACACTGTCGCGGCTGCCTGCCCTGCGCGGCCTGCGTAATCTGCTGCAGTCACTGCCCGCGCTGTTTATCTCAGTGCCGACCTTCTGGCTCGGCATAGCCCTGATTCAGCTCTTCTCATTCCAGCTGCGCTGGATCCCGGTAATCAATCCCTCACCGTGGCAGGGACTGATTCTGCCCATTATTACGGTCGCCGTTCCGATCTCTGCGCCGCTGGCTCAGATTCTGTTGCGCAGCATCGATGAGGTTGCAACCCGGCCTTTTGTGGCGGTGGCGCGCGCCAAAGGGGCCAGCGAGCACTACGTGCTGTGGCGGCACATCCTGCGCAACGCCATGCTGCCGGTGCTCACCGTGGCGGGCCTGCTGCTGGGAGAACTGATTGCCGGTGCGCTGATTACCGAAACGGTGTTTGGCCTGGGCGGTCTGGGACAGCTGACGCAGCAGGCGGTGAACAATCAGGATGTGGCGGTATTGCAGGCGGTAGTGATGATCTCCGCGCTGGGTTTTGTGGTGATCAACCTGCTGGTGGATCTGCTGATGCCGCTCTTTGACCCGCGCTTACAGCTGTTACGAGGTGCAACATGAGTCTGGTTGATTACGCTGCCGCGCGGCAACCCGTGGCGGCAAAGAGGCGCACTTTACAGTTCTCGCCGGGCCTGTGGCTCGCCGTTTCAGTCATGCTGCTGGCCGTACTGGCGGCCCTGTTCCCGGCCCTCTTTACCCAGGCCAGCCCGATTGAAGGCGTTGCGGGTGCACAGCGACTCTCTCCGCAGGCCGGACACTGGCTCGGCACCGATCAGCTTGGCCGCGATCTCTTTGCCCGCATCGTTTACGGCGCGTCCCATTCACTCTCCGCCGCCGTCATGGCGGTGGCGATCGGACTGCTGGCAGGTACCGCGCTGGGTCTGGTGGCAGGGGCTATCGGTGGCAAAACTGAATCAATTGTGATGCGCGCAGTGGATGTCCTGCTGGCGATTCCGGCGCTGCTGCTCTCTCTGAGCGTGCTGATTTTACTCGGTTTCGGCACCCTGAATGCCGCATTAGCAGTGGGCATTGCCTCCATCGCCAGCTTCGCCCGACTGGCACGCGCCGAAGTGGTGCGCATCCGTCACAGTGAGTATGTCGAAGCGGCTTACGGCAGCGGCGGCCGCTTTTTCAGCGTGTTGTGGCGTCACATTCTTCCCAATGCGCTGACGCCGGTGATCGCCTATGCCGCCCTGCAATTTGGTCAGGCGATTCTGGCGCTGTCGACTCTGAGTTTCCTCGGCTACGGCACCCCGCCGCCAGTGCCGGAATGGGGTCTGTTAATCGCTGAAGGGCGTAATTATCTGGCTACCGCCTGGTGGCTGACCACTTTTCCTGGTGTGGTGGTGGTCGCTGTGGTGCTCGCAGCCAACCGCATCAGCCAGCAACTTTCAGGAGGACGCCGATGAGCGCTCAGCCGTTACTCGCGGTCAACAATCTCACGCTAAGCTATCGCAGCGGCAACCGTTGGCAGCCGGTGGTACATAACGTCAGCTTCGAGCTGCAGCCCGGTGAGATGGTGGCGCTGGTCGGGGAGTCCGGCTCCGGTAAAACCACCACCGCACAGGCGATAATGGGTCTGATGGCGGAAAATGGCCGCCGCGAAGGGGGCGAAATCCTGCTCAACGGCGTGGATATCAGTCAGTGGTCGCAAAAGCGTTTCGATACCCTGCGCGGTGCGCGCATCAGTCTGGTACCGCAGGATCCCGGTAATTCCCTGAACCCGGTGAAAACGGTCGGCGAACAGGTGGAAGAGATCCTGCGACTGCACCTGAAATTACCGTCAGCGCAGCGCCAGCAGCGGGTGATTGACCTGCTGAATCGCGTCGGCCTTAGCCATCCGGAACAGCGGGTTAAGCAGTATCCGCATCAGCTGTCGGGTGGCATGAAGCAGCGGGTATTGATCGCCATTGCTCTCGCCCTGCAGCCGGAGATCATTATTGCGGATGAGCCGACCAGCGCGCTGGATGTCACGGTGCAAAAGCGCATTCTCGATCTGCTGGACAACCTGCGGCAGGAATCCCGCACCGCCGTGCTGTTTGTCACCCACGACCTGGCGCTGGCGGCGCAACGCGCAGATCGTATTATCGTGTTTCGTCACGGCGAGATTCAGGAATCGGGCCGCACTGAACAGGTTATCAGCGCGCCTGCTCATCCTTATACCCGTCAGTTACTGAATGATGCGGCACCACAGCGACCCGCCAGAGTTAAATCTGCAACCGCCCGTTTTTCTGCCCCCGCCATCCGGGCAACCGGCGTGATGAAAAGCTTTTCGCTGGGCAAACAGCAGCGTTTGCAGGCGCTGAACCAGGTCAGCTTTCAGGTGGCGCGCGGCACTACGCATGCACTGGTAGGCGAATCCGGCTCAGGCAAAACCACGCTGGCGCGCATCGTTATGGGTTTTGAAACCGCAGACAGCGGCGAGGTGACGCTGGATGGCATCGTGGTCAACGGATTACGCGGCGAGGCGCTGCGTCAGCTGCGGCGGAAGATCCAGTTTGTCTATCAGAACCCATTTGCCTCGCTCGATCCGCGTCAGACGCTATATGCAATTATTGAAGAGCCACTGCGTAATTTTGAGCGACTGAGCCGCAGTCAGCGCCGTGAGCGCGTAGAAGGGATGACCACGCGGGTGGCGCTGCCGCTCTCTCTTCTGTCACGTCATCCTCACGAACTTTCCGGCGGACAGCGGCAGCGTGTGGCGCTTGCGCGGGCACTGATCTGCAAGCCGGAGATTCTGGTACTGGATGAGGCGACCTCGGCGCTGGATGTCACGGTGCAGGCGCAAATCCTCGACCTGTTGCAGCAGCTCCAGGCCGAACTGGGTCTGACCTATCTGTTTATCACGCACGACCTGGCGACGGTGCGGCAGATTGCCGACAGCGTCACGGTGTTAAAAGCGGGCGAAGTCGCAGAGCAAGGTGACGTTGTCACGATTTTCAGTGCGCCACAGCATCCTTATACCCGGGAATTAATGGCTGCCATTCCTCCGCTTATTCCCTTAACCCACAAGGAGTCAGCATGAGCCGACGTCTCGGATTTTTTACCCGGCTGCTGGATAAGGTGCCGGCGAAACAGCGCTATCAGCTGGCCACCGAACAGATTCAGCATGCCGAACGCTGCGGATTTGATAATGCGTGGATTGCTCAGCACCATTTTCATCAGGATGAGGGGGGTCTGCCGTCGCCGCTGCTCTTCCTGGCGCATGTCGCCGCGCAGACCCGCACCATCCGGCTCGGCACCGCCATCATCACCCTGCCAATGGAAAATGCGCTGCGGGTGGCTGAAGATGCCGCAGTACTGGATCTGCTGGCAGATGGGCGGCTGGAGATCGGGCTGGGCTCCGGTGGCACGCCGGATTCTTTTTTGCCGTTTGGTCTGACCTTTGCCGAGCGCGGTGCCGCTTTTGCCGACCATCTGCATACGCTGCTCAGTGCCTGGCGCGGGGATTCACTGGGGCATCCTGATAATCATCTCTATCCCGCCGCGCCGCAACTTGCCGGACGGGTGTGGATCGCCACCTTCTCGGTTGAGGGCGCAATCCGTGCCGCTCAGGGCGGCCATGGCCTGATGCTGTCCCGCACCCAGCCGCGCCCGGCGGGCCAGCCTGAGCTGCCGCTGGATGCATTGCAGAATCCGCTGATCGATGCCTATCTTGCGGCACTTCCTGCGGGAACCACTCCGCGCATCCTCGCCTCCCGTACCGCATTCGTGGCCGATTCTGACCGCTATGCCCGTCAGGTAGCTGAACCGGGAATTCGTCAGCAGGCTGCGCAGTATCGTGGCGAATTACGCGGTGAACGCTTTGATGACCTGCTGGCGCAGTTTGATGCCCATGTTGGCGGCATCGATCAGGTGCAGCACTCGCTGGCGCAGGACAGCGCACTGGCGCGCGTCACTGACATCTCATTTCAGGTGCATTCGGTTGAGCCTTCGCATGCCGACACGCTGCGCTCGATTGAACTGATTGCCCAACATCTTGCGCCCGCGCTTCGTGCCGCTGGCGAACCTCACAGGAGAATTTCATGAATCAACCTGACGATTTGATTGCCACACTGGCAGATATCGATCCCGATTCCGAACTGGCCCATGCGCGCCAGACACGTCACGCCGCCACACAACATGCTCAGGGTAGCTACACCCTGTTGTTTAGCCAGGGTGATGAAGATTTTCCGCTGGCGGAGCGCCGTCTGCTGGCCGCTCAGGTTGCAGGCTGGCATGCACAACCCGGCCTGCAGGCGCACTACCAGCCACAGGAGAGTCTGGCCGGGAGTGTTCGGATCAACGCGGCACAGGCTTTTGCCCATCGCCTGACCTTTGAGCCGGTTACTGCTGCTCCCGCGCATCTGGAGGCTTTGAAACAGGCGGGCTGGAGCCTGCGCGGCATTGTCACACTGGCACAGCTGGTGGCGTTTGTCAGTTTTCAGAGCCGGTTGCTGGCGGGTCTGCGCAGCTTACAGGGCGATGAGGCATCGGGTGAGGTTGCCCCGGTAGTCGCCGGTCACTGGCACGAGGCCTTACATACCGCCAGCGGCAAAACTGCCCTGACCGCGTTTACGCAACAGGAACTCGGCTGGGAGCCCTGGCTGCCGGCAAAACCGCTGTCGGAATTCAGCGAGGAAGAGCAGGCGACACTGGCAAAATTCGGTCACACCGACTCCGACTATTTTCGCCTGCTGGCGCGCAATCT
Source organism: Pantoea sp. EKM21T (assembly GCF_011800405.1). Taxonomy (NCBI): domain Bacteria; kingdom Pseudomonadati; phylum Pseudomonadota; class Gammaproteobacteria; order Enterobacterales; family Erwiniaceae; genus Pantoea; species Pantoea sp. EKM21T. The sequence continues at coordinate 174,681 of NZ_JAALFV010000003.1, read as the reverse complement.
GCCGTTGCTGGAGCAGCGCACCCTGACCGATAAAGGCATTTTTTATACCGCAGGAGGGCTGCCACGCGCCGAGCGCGAACTGGCTGCCACCGTGGTAAGTAAGGTCAACGGCTGCATTTACTGCGCATCAGTCCATGCGCGTAAAGCCAGCCAGCTCTCAAAGCAGGATGAAGCGGTACAGAAGCTGCTGAATGTTGCACCCGGCGCGGTGTTATCTCACGGACACGCCGCGCGCTGGCAGGCGATCATCGAATTCTCAGCAGCGCTGTCGCTGACCCCTGCCCAGCCGACACAGTCCCAGCTATCTGCACTGCGTGAACAGGGTCTGGATACGCTGGCCCTGCTCGATCTGATTCAATCAACCGCCTTTTTTGCCTGGGCTAATCGCCTAATGCTGACGCTGGGCGAACCTTTTCTGCCGGAACAACAGGGATAATCATGACTTTGCCTTTAACCGACCAACTGGTGCAGTGGCGTCGCGAACTGCATCAGCATCCGGAACTTTCGAATCATGAATTTGCCACCACGGAACGTATTACCCGCTGGCTGGAGCAGGCCGGAATCCGGCTGTTGCCGCTGGGGCTGAAAACCGGCGTCGTGGCTGAAATCGGTCATGGCGAACCCCTGATCGCCCTGCGCGCGGATATCGATGCATTACCGATTGAAGAAACCACCGAGCGCCCATGGCGATCACAGCAGCCGGGCGTGATGCACGCCTGTGGTCACGACGTTCACAGCGCCGTGATGCTCGGCGTGGCGTTGCAGCTGAAACAGCAGGAAGACACGCTGCAAGGCCGGGTACGGATTCTGTTTCAGCCCGCTGAAGAGACCTTTAATGGCGCACGTCAGCTGATTGATGCCGGTGCGCTGGAAGGCGTTCAGGCGATATTCGGCCTGCACAACGCGCCCGACCTGCCGCTGGGCACGCTGCGTAGTCGGGCGGGTGCGTTTTATGCCAACGTAGACCGCTTTGTTATCCGCATTGAGGGCAAAGGCGCCCATGCCGCACGACCGCAGGAGGGCATCGATTCGATTGTGATTGCCAGCCATATCGTAACAGCTCTGCAGACCCTGCCGAGCCGGGTGTTCAGCTCGCTGGAAACGGTGGTGCTGAGCGTGACGCGCTTTACCGCCGGTAATACCTGGAACGTGCTGCCACAAAGCGTTGAGCTGGAGGGCACCGTGCGCACCCACAACGGCGAAATTCGGGCGCAGATCCCGCACCGCATGCGATCCCTGATTCAGGGTATTGCCGCCGGGTTTGGTGCGACCGCCGAACTGGAGTGGACTGAAGGACCGCCGGCCCTGATTAACACGCCAGGCTGGGTGGATGTTGCTCTGGACGTTGCCCAACAGAGTGGCTATCTCGCGGAGCACGCTGACTCGCCGCAGATGGGCGGAGAAGATTTTGCCTTCTATCTGCAGCAGGTGCCGGGGGCATTTGTCAGCATCGGCAGTGCCAGCGAATTTGGTCTGCATCACGCCGCCTTCGATCCTGATGAAGCGTTGATTGGCCCGGCGGTGGACTACTTCACGCAGCTGGTGCCGCGCGCGTTGCAGATTGTGGCGGCGCAATGACGAAAAAAAGGAGTGCTGCTATGTCAGTTCAGGTTCCACAACCGATTCTTGATCATGCTGTGATTAACGTGGCCGACCAGCTCGACAGCGCCAGCGCGCGCTTCCGAAGGCTCGGCTTTCAGCTCACTGAACGGGGTCATCACTCGCTGGGATCGAGTAATCACCTGGCTATTTTTGGTGAGAACTACCTGGAACTGCTGGGCTATGAGACGGGCAAAGGGAGCCAGCGCGCCGATCTCTGGCAATCGCCGCTGGGATTGAGCGGTCTGGTGTGGAAAAGCAGCGATGCAGAGAGTGAGTTTCAGCATCTGCAACGGCAGGATCTGGATGGCGATCCGCCAGCGGCCTTTCACCGTCCGGTCACCCTGCCCGACGGTTCGGTGAGTGAAGCGCACTTTCGGACCGTACGGATTCGCCCTTCGCTGGTACCCAATGGCCGCAGCTTTTTTTGCCAGCATCTGACGCCCGAAGCGGTATGGCAGCCGGCATGGCAGCGTCACCCCAATGGCGTGCGTAATATCAGTGAGTTTGTGATTGTCGCGCAGGATCCGGCGCTTTCAGCGCTGGTCTATAGCCGCCTGTTTGGGGCCGCTAAGGTGCTCGCCTGTCCCGAAGGCGCCTTTGTCCTGCGCGCGGGTGCTGCCACGGTTCGTTTTGCTTCGGCAGACTATGCGCAGCAGCGATTTGGCCCGCTGCCGGAAGACTATGATGGCAGCGCCCGGATGGTCGCGCTGGGTTTTGAGACGGAAGATCTCGACCTGGTGAAACGCGCGCTGGTGAAGGGTGAAATTGCCTTTCAGGAGCAGCCCGAGGCGATTGTGGTGGAGTCGGCAGAAGGTTTTAACCTGGCACTGCGTTTTACCTGAGTGCAGATTCAGGAGGTGATGAAAAACGCCTCTACTGAGGCGTTTCTTCAGAGCACGGACCGATAAAATATAAAGACTTATCGAATCTTAATAGTCCATCGCAGCACGCTTAAATCAGAAAAACAGAGATGGCGACAGGCCAAACCGGGCGCATAATGCCCGGATATGCGACACAGTCAACTGACGTTCGCCGCTGAGGATTCGGCTAACCAGCGATTTTTTACCGATCTCATTTTCGAAGTCGCTCAGGCTAAGATTGTGTTGCTCAATAAGCACGCGCAGAATGCCGGGGCCTGTGCTGATTTCATTTTGACGTGCATTAAATTCGGCCAGCTCCGGATCTTTATCTTCATAGTGAGCAATGCGCGCGCAAAGCAGGTCAACCAGCGGATTATCCGGCTCATGTTCAATCAGATATTCGACCAGTTCCAGTGCTTCTTCATAATCCTCGCGCTGGCTGCTGCCAGCCAGCAGCGGTACCGCTTCAGCGAGCTCATTTGACAGCCTGATAGCTTCAGTATTCATTCGGTAACCTCCCGATATTTCGCGGACAACTGTTGATCGCTCTGCACATGCTGTGAAGCCTTTCAGCCGATCGTTTCAGCAGACAAAGGCCATAAAATTAAACTCTCCGATCTTAATATAAAAAAACGCCTCAACTGAGGCGTTTTTCACAGGCTTTACAACGACACAAATCAGAAAGTGTAGCTGGCGGTCACTGAGAAATTACGCGGTTCGCCGTAGACTACGGAGCTGGCCACGTTAGTGTCATACTCTTTGTCGAACAGGTTATTGAGGTTGCCCTGCAGCGACAGATTTTTGTTCACCTGATAACGGGCGAAGAGATCAACCAGCGCATAGCTGCCCTGACGGGCACGCCAGGTGCCATTGCCTTCCGGGCCACCGACATCATTCCAGATATGTGTCTGCCAGTTCACACCGCCACCCAGCGTCAGCTGCTGCAACGTCGGCAGGCGATAGCTGCTGAACAGGTTAAAGCTGGTCTGCGGCAGTTGCGGGTTAAAGGTGCTGCCATCGCGGTTTTCCGCAATGTAGCGCGTGCCGCCCAGGGTCATCTGCCAGTTGTCGGTTAATGCGCCGTTGACTTCAAACTCCACGCCACGACTCACCACGCCTTTACGGCCAATGTACGCGACATCACCTGACCCCTGAACCGTCTGAGTGGTTGCTTCACCGACATTATTCAGCTCGGTGCGGAACACCGAAATCGAGGTGGTGAAGCGACTATCCATCCAGTCAGATTTCAGGCCTGCCTCGTAGTTTTTGCCGATAACGGGCGACAGGAAAGCGCCGCTGGCATCGCGATAGTCCTGTGGCTGGAACACCGAGGTATAGCTGGCGTAAGCCGACCAGTTTTCAGCAAAGTCATAAATCAATCCGCCGTAAGGGGTGGTGTTATTTTCTTCCATTTCACCGCCTGGCGTTTCACGGTTCCAGTTAGTGTAACGAGCACCGATAATCAGGTGCAGCGGATCGGCGAGCGACAGACGGGTCGCCATATAAGTCGATTTCTGGCGAACCAGTTGGGTATCGCTTGCTGGCAGACGCGGCGTCCAGGCCGATTCCGGATACTGACCGTTAAACTCGTTGTAGTTGCCCAGCGACTCCGATGAGATATTCTCAAAGGTACTGAAGTACTTGTTATCCTGGCGGGTGTAATTGACGCCGACCATCAGCTCATGCTGACGACCCAGCAATTCATAAGGACCGCTGGCGAAGGCATCAACGGCATCCACTTTACGTTTACCGGTGTTGTAACCGGTCCCGCCTACCACCGGATAGTTGGCATACGAAGAGACGCCCGCCCCGGTGTTACGATCGAAATAGCCATCAAGATAGATCTGCTTACTGTCGAGGCGCATCTCGTTGTGCGCGCCGTTCAGCGTGATGTTCCAGCCGTTATCGAAGTCCTGTTTCAGGTTCACAAAGACTTTACGGTTCTCTTTATCGTTGTAGGCCCAGTCAGGTGCGGTGTTGTAGCCGCGTCGGGTATGTATCTGCGTGCCGTCTGTGTACCAGCGCGGCGCGCCACCCCACATGGTGGAATCCGTATTGACCTGGCTGAATTCATAGCCGACCGAAAGCGTGGCAGAGTCGGTCAGGTCAGCGTCAACCACGCTATAGATGAACTGTTTTTTGGCGCCATAGCGCTCTATGAAGCTGTTGTTATCCTGCCATCCCGCGATCAGCCGGCCACGAACATTGCCTGAGTCACTGAGCGGAGCCGAGAGATCGGCCACATAACGCTGCTTATTCCAGCTGCCGTAACTGGCGGAGACGGTGCCGCCGAACTCTTTGCTGTCGGCGTGTTTGCGCACCATATTGATGGCAGCTGATGGATTGCCCGGTCCGGTTAACAGACCGGTCGCTCCGCGCACCACTTCAACGCGCTCATAGAGCGCCATATCGGTCTGCGCATCACCCAGGTTCCAGCGAGCGGCAAAGGCAGTAGGGATACCATCGACCATGTAGTTGTCGATCATAAAGCCGCGCGCATAGTAGTTGGTGCGATCCATATCACCACTGATACCGCGAATACCGGTGGTATTTGCGAGCACATCATTCAGTGACTGGAGTTGCTGATCGGCCATACGCTGCTTACTGACGATGCTGACTGACTGCGGGACATCACGTACGGTGCCCAGCATTTTAGTGCCCGCACGGGTAACCGGTACGCTGTAATCAGTGGCGGGCGAAGCGGCTACGGCATCATCGGCTGACGCGCTGACCGTCATAGTCTGGTTATCGCTGGCAGCGGGTGCGCCGGTCTCTGCTGCATGAGCAGCGTTATGCGCCAGCGACGAGGCGACGATGGCAGCCAGCAAGGAGAAGCGGAATGGACGTTGCAGAGCAGAGGTGCCCGTCGCCCCGGGGTGTTGAAGATCGAAAGCGTTCATTAATTCCTCAATTATCTTTATGTTTTTATGCTGCCACTGTCACGACCATGCTTCCTGCGGACATCGCTGCCCTGCTTATGGTTTGAGGAACCAGAAACCTTTCCCTGAGCGCCTGCGCGCGGGTGTGATGAACTTCTAAAACAAATGAGAAATATACGCATTGCGATTATCATTGCAAGATTTTGTTAGCAAACAATACGAATTTTTTCAGGAAATTGTCTGCGCGTGAAAGGCGGCTGGAGGGTAATAAAGGCAAGGAGGCGTTTATGGGGTCAGCGCGCCCGCTGACTTGTCAGAGAAGCAGGGCTGCTGCATCATTTTTTGATAAAGATAAAATCCTGTAATGGCCGTTCATTGAACTGTAGTTGTCACTCCTGATGCCACAATATCTGCCTTAAATCTTTTATCACCTTATTTAACACCAGATATTGCAGGAATTCGTACGTGCGCAAAATTTCAATGCTTAAAGCGCTGATAACGACCACCGTTTTCAGTGTTTTTTCAGCCCACTCCGCCACACTTGTGGAGACCGTGAGTGCGGGCTGGGATAATTTCAGTGATAAAGTCGCCACAACCTGGCAGCAGCCTGAAGGTTACGACTTTTATCTGCCCGCGATTACCTGGCACAACCGTGCCACTTACGATCGTGAACACATCAATAAATATAATGAAAGACCCTGGGGCGCGGGCGGAGGTATCTCCCGCTACGATGAAAAAGGGAACTGGAACGGCATCTACTTAATGGCGTTTAAGGACTCCTTTAATAAATGGGAACCCTTTGGTGGCTATGGCTGGGTGGCAACCTGGCGTCCGCTGGCCGACCAGAATTTTCACTGGGGTGCGGGTTACACGGCGGGCTTTACCGCACGGCACAACTGGGATTATATTCCGGTGCCTGCGCTACTGCCGCTGGCCTCTGTCGGCTATGGCGATCTCGATTTCCAGATGACCTATATTCCCGGCACCCATAACAACGGTAACGTCTATTTTGCCTGGCTGCGCTACCACTTCTGACAGTTGCCGATATAAGCGTTAGCGTGACATCGCCATGAGCGATAGATCGTCCAGCGTGAGGGTTTCGCCATCATAGCGATGACGCAGCAGATGGTAGCTTTCGCATTCAATAATCTGCTCAACCGCGTCCGAAAAGATATTCATGGCGCTGCGCATCTGGCTCAGATAGTCATGGGTGTCATAGACCCGATCGATGCCTTCCAGCGCATGGTTCATGATTTTTCGGGCGACGTCATTAGGCGTGTCGAGCGCTGAGAGTTTTGAACGCGCAGTCCTGCGCAGATCGCGCGGGGTAAACGCCTCCAGTCCCAGCCCACGGGGAGCGCGGATCATCCGGCGAAGTGCCTGATTCATCGCGCCTTTTGACAGCGGCTGTTGCGGATCGCGTGGCGCGGGCACCAGCCAGGGTGAGGCTGGATCGGCGGCGCGCAACAACGCTTCGATGCACTGACGCATCAGCGGTGAAATGGGCAGCACATGCTCACGCTGCGACTTATTGCGCGTACCCTGCATCCACAATCCTAATTGCAGATCGAACTCCGCTTTCTGCGCCTGCACAATTTCATCCGGCCGCCGGGCGCTGACCAGGCATAAACGCAGCGCCCAGCGCGCCTGTTCCGAGAGTGCCCAGTTATCCAGCCCGTGCCAGAACACCCAGATTTCTGCATCGGTAAGTTGCCGACTGCGCGGCGGCGTAGCGCGACCCGCGACATCACGCTTTTTCATTGAAGCGATGGGTGAATGATCGAGATAGCCCTGCATCTCTGCCCAGGCGAGAAATTGTTTGGTCAGCGCGAACACCCGCCGCGCCTCCTCTTTTTTACCGTCGGCGATCAGAATGTTATAGAGCCGGTTAAGGCGTAAGCGGTTCAGCGTTTTGAGTGGCTGCGAACCGATGTTCGGCAGGACATGTTTCAGCAATGAGGAGATGGCGATCTCCGGGCGGCGCCGGCTGATCAGCAGCGAGAGTTTTACCCAGACCTTCATCACCTGCTCCACCGTGCCTTCATCGCCAAAATTATCCAGCTCACTAAGTGAAGCCTTTTTAACCTGCTCCAGCCAGATCAATACATGGCGGCCTACGTGGGCTGAACGCGCAGGGATCTGTGTCAGATCTGGGGTCACATTTATACCTGTTAGTCACTGCAGAGCGCGCCATTCTATCCATTGTTTATCCATGACTCCAGACCTAATAAGTCTGGAGTCATAAAGACGCGTTCTGATGAAATCTGAGGAAGTTTTCGGGTGATGACCAACAAGTAAAACTAACGTCACTTCTCCCTTCTGGTCACGGTTATGGCGAATAAATAGCCCATTGTTATGGAATGTAAAGGTGGCTTACCGCGATATACAATGATAACTATTATCATTATCATACGCATTTGCTTACATACCTTAATACTTCAGGGAGATTTTCTAAGTGAATGTAACCATGCGTGTCCATAAGCGCCCTGTTGCGCTACTGCTGGCCGGTTTATTGAGTACCTCTGCTAACGGCGCTAATCAGGAAGAGACAGAAAAGCTGGCTGATGATGAGACGATGCTGGTCACTGCTGAACAGGAGCTGAAACAGCAGCCTGGCGTTTCGGTGATCACCTCGCAGGACATTGAGAAAAACCCACCGGTCAACGACCTTTCCGACATTATCCGTAAAATGCCAGGCGTTAACCTTACCGGCAATAGCGCCAACGGTGTACGCGGTAACAATCGTCAGATCGATATTCGCGGCATGGGGCCGGAAAATACGCTGATTCTGATTGATGGTGTGCCGACCACCTCGCGCAATTCGGTTCGTTATAGCTGGCGTGGCGAGCGCGATTCCCGCGGTGACTCAAACTGGTTACCACCAGAAATGGTTGAGCGGATTGAAGTGATTCGTGGACCGGCGGCAGCCCGTTACGGTTCCGGCGCGGCCGGTGGCGTAGTTAATATCATTACCAAACGCCCGACCAATGACTGGAGCGGATCGCTGTCGCTCTACACTAACCAGCCGGAAGATGATAAAGAAGGCGCAACCCGCCGCGCTAACTTTAACCTGAGTGGTCCGCTGGCGGGCGATGCTCTGACCATGCGGCTCTATGGCAACATCAACAAAACCGACAGCGATGCTTTCGACATTAACCAGTCGCACAATGGCTCCGGCGCCGCCGGTCGCGAAGGCGTTCGCAATAAAGACATCAACAGCGTGCTGTCGTGGAAGATTACGCCATTACAGGTGCTGGATTTCAGCTACGGATACAGCCGCCAGGGCAACATTTACACCGGGGATACCCAGTACAGCAACGGTGCCGGTAATGCCTTGATCGAATCTCTCGATGGTTCGGAAACCAACCGTCTGTATCGTCAGACCTGGGGCCTTGCGCATAATGGCATCTGGGACTGGGGACAATCTAAGCTCACCTTTAACTATGAAAAAACCAATAACACCCGCCTGAATGAAGGCACGGCGGGTGCGGGTGAAGGCCGGATCAACAGCAACACGTTCTCAACCAGTCGCTTTGAAAGTTACCGGGCAGGAGGCGAAGTCAGCTTCCCGCTGGAACTGCTGCGTGAACAGACCGTTACGCTGGGATCCGAGTGGAACCGTGATGAGCTGAACGATCCAAATTCAATGAACGGCACCAGTGCGCCTGGCGTATCCATCGACGGTGTCAGTGGTGATGCGGGCAGCCGCAACAGTAAAAACAGCGCAACGCTGAGCTCACTCTATTTTGAAGATAATATTGCTGCGACCGATAGCACTGAAGTGATCCCCGGTCTGCGTTTTGATTATCACGACACCTTTGGTGCGAACTGGAGTCCGTCGCTCAATATTTCTCAGGCTCTGGGAGAAAGTTTTACCCTGAAAGCGGGTATCGCCCGTGCGTTTAAAGCCCCTAACCTTTATCAGTCCAGCGAAGGCTATTTACTGGCGACGCGGGGAAATGGCTGTCCGATCAACGTTACCCGTGGCAGTTGCTATCTGCTGGGCAATGAAAATCTCGATCCTGAAGTCAGCATCAATAAAGAGCTGGGTATCGAGTTCAGTCAGGATGGCTATATTGCGGGTATCACCTGGTTCCGCAATGACTATAAAAACAAAATCGTCTCCGGGACGGAGGTGCTGGGTTACGCCTCTAATGGTAACAATATCCTGCAATGGAGTAACGGCGGCAAAGCGGTAGTGGAAGGTCTGGAAGGCAATTTCACTATCCCGCTGGTCAGTGACGAGCTGGAGTGGCGGACTAACGCGACTTACATGATCGAGTCGAAGGATAAAAAGACCGGTAATCCGCTGTCGATCATTCCTGAATACACGATCAATACAATGCTGGACTGGCAGGTGACGCAGGATTTCTCCACTAATCTGAACTGGACAATGTATGGTCGTCAGAAACCACGCCAGTATGCGGAATCCCGCACAGAAAACAATTCTATGTCGAATCGCGAAGTCGGCGCTTATTCAGTATTTGGTGTCAATTTTAATTATGACATCACCAAAAATCTGCGTGCCAATGCCGGGATTAATAACCTGCTGGATAAGCAGCTATATCGCGAAGCTGATGGTGCATCAACCTATAACGAGCCGGGACGCGCATATTACGCCGGGCTGACAATGTCCTTCTGATCTGCAGCAGCGCTTCCCGGTGGAGGCGCTGTTTTTTCGTCGTCGTCGAAAAACCCCCTGTTTACACTCCCCCCTATTTATCTTCTCAGTGCTAATCTCTGGCTGCCGCTTAACGAGCCGGAAAGAATCTGACTCACGGGTATGGCATTAAATACTCACATTCCGTCTGGAAAGCGTAACGACAGGTAACTAATGTCGTGATTCCTGTATCCCGGCCAGCGAAACACCCCAGAGTGCGGCTATGCTCTGTCGGGTTCAACCTGCAACTATAACTAACTATCAGGATATTAAGTGATGAAAAAATTATCAGTTATCGTTATTGCTACCGGGCTGTTTTTGTCGGTCAATTTACAGGCTAATGCCCAGGGCTGTCTTAAGGGAGCCGCAGTAGGCGGCGTCGCAGGTCATGTTGCTCATCATGGTGTGGCCGGTGCCGCAGCGGGCTGCGCAGTCGGTCATCATATGGCGAAGAAAAAACAGAAAGAGGCTGAGCAAAATCAGCAGTCTCAAAAATAAGCTGAGTTTGTAGCATCGATGTAAATCAGCCGATTACCGGGCAATGATAATGTCCGGTAATCGCTGAGTGATAACTATTCTGAGTCTGTTGCATCGCTAAAGTACGGCGCATTAAGGGCAGCCGGTTATGTTAATTATGTTTATTTGAACTCGATGTCTTTAAAGGTGCAGTGATTTAGGTGAGTGACCAGAAATTTGAATAAGGTACGCATATTTTTAATTCAGACAGTGGAAAACGTCTTTTGAAAAAACGTCCTTTATCGACCCAGCCGCACAATGCCATGCCATCTTCATATTCAATTACCACCATTATTCTTCTTCTTTTTCTTCGCCGAACAATGGTGCCCACTTCAATCATGCGGATGCCTTAACCGCACTATTGCCGGTTACGTCATGGGTATCTGAAAGTATCGTTCTGACAATGAAGTCATTACTTTTTCTCAGATCTCCAATCGCTGGCTGGAGTTTTCCATATATCCGCATACCTTCCAGCATCATGAAAATGCTTTGAGCCATGACTCGCGCATCTTCATCCTGGCGAAATACCCGCTGATCCTGGCCTCTTTTTAAGATGTTCTCTATCTCGTTAATTAAATGGTTAAATTTAAAGGAAACTTTCCCTTTAACCTCTTCGTCTCCGGGTAAAAGTTCACTGGCTGCCGCAATAGTAAAGCACCCTTTCTCTCCGGCAGGAGCAGATGATAACTGAGCCACAAATTCGAGCGTTTCTCGCAATGCAGCTTCTGGCGACATTTCTTCATTTCGTTTCACTGTCCTTGAAATGCCTTCATCCATATATCGCTGCAAAGCAGCCAGGTAAATAGCACGCTTATCGGGATAAAGTTTATAGATGCTGGCACTTGCAAGACCTGATGCTTTCATAAGATCAGCCATAGATGTTGCCTGATATCCCTTCTGCCAGAAGCATTCAAGTGCGGTGTTGAGGAACGTCTCTGGATCGAATTCTCTGGGTCTGCCTGCTGATGCTTTCATAAGGTTCTCCTGTTTTGAAGGTTGATTGTAGATCGATCAATCTACAATTAAAAGGCTTTATCTAAACCTTGTGTTAAAAGTCATGCTTTTTGCCTGGTAAAATTTAATGCTGAGTCAGTGGACAGGCACAGGTGAGTCATTGGCCGCCTTCTGGCGGCGGCAGGCAAATACTTATAATGGGATTACAGTCTGGACCTGATGCTGAAAAACGTAGGGATCTGATAGCAACTCATATTCTTCATCGTCCGGATAGGTAACGGCAATCTGATACTGTTCGCCTGCAAAGGCTTTGATGGCTTCTAAATCTTCCCAGTACGTCGCAAGGAAGAAATGCTCCCATTCGCCCTGCGTTTCTCTGCGTACATAGGCTCCCAGATTCCCTGGTGTCGCTTCTGAATGTTCAACACCAGTCTCCTGCAAGTGAGTTGCAAAACCTTCGGCGTGCCTGGCCGGTACGCATCCGTGCCATGTTCTTACAATCATGTTGCTATCCTCATGTTGTTGAAGAGTTTAACCATAACATGACAATGCAGGAACAACGATTCGTTCTCTGAGGATGGAGAATGGGATGTTACTGCGCAACGGCCAGTTAAGGATTCTCATGCAATAAAAAATGCCGGAGCTCAGTTGTCACTTCTTCTGGTGCTTCTTCAGCCATATGGTGACCGCTGGCTATCGCTTTACCCCGAACATGTGGTGCCCAGGATTTCCAGATGCCCAATAGGTCGCCGTAAATATCTTCCAGATCATCATATTTTGACCATAAACAGAGCGTCGGGCATTCAATCAATCGCCCATTCTGACGATCATAAAGCTCATGCTCTTTGTCTATAGTAAGACCGGCACGATAATCCTCGATCATCCCATGTACAGTCTCCGGATCGTGTATAGCTCGTCTGAATTCAATGTATTCATCATTCCCCATTGTTTCGGGCTGGCCTCCATACCACTTGTCCGGATCGGCTAAAATTGCCATTTCGGGTTTTTCAGGCTGAGCGAAGAAGAACCAGTGATACCACTGTCGGGCAAACTTCTCATTACACCGGTTGAGCGCTTCAAGTATGGGTATACAATCCAGTACAGCTAGTCGTGTAATTCTCTCAGGGTAATCAAGTGCGGCCCTATATGCTGTATAGCTACCTCTGTCATGTCCCACCAGCGCGAATTGATCAAAACCTAACTGGCTCATCAACTCAATACAATCTTTCGCTTTAGCTCGCTTAGAAGAACCAGCATGATTGGGCTCATCAGCAGGTTTAGATGAGCGGCCAAATCCCCTTAAATCGGGACAAACCACGGTAAAAGATTCGGCAAGTTGCGGGGCCACCTTTGACCAGGTTACGTGGGTGCGGGGGTGTCCATGCAACAGCAAAACCGGAGGGCCATTACCTCCATAGCGAACATTTAGCACTGCTTCAGAAAGTCTGACTTTTGTATGAGTAAATCCCTCAAACATTTTTTGATACCCGCGCCATAAATTTATAAAAATTATAGGCTTAAGTCAGCTGATGTATCTTTATTACAACGGCTTAATACTGTGAAGACTGAATCAATTCACCCAACTCCGGAATACTCGTTTGTGTTAAAACAATGTTTCAAGGCAACCAGGCCTGAAACATGACGGAGCAGAAATGAGAACGCAAAAGCGATGTATGGGTTATGTGGCCATCGTGGTTGATGACTATGATCGGGCAATTGAGTATTACACCGAAAAGCTGGGTTTTACCCTTGTTGAGGATACACCGCAGCCAGGTAAACGCTGGGTTGTAGTTACACCTGACCCTGAAAGCGATTGCAATCTTCTTCTGGCTCGCGCTTCAAATGACAGACAGGAAGGTTTTATCGGCAATCAGTGCGGCGGAAGAGTATTCCTTTTTCTGCAGACGGATGACTTCTGGCGAGACTATAAAGCCATGAAATCGAAAGGCGTTACATTCTCCCAGGAGCCTCGTGAAGAGGAGTACGGAACCGTGGTGGTTTTTGAAGATCTGTACGGCAACCGCTGGGACCTTTATCAGAACAGGCAGAATTAAAAACCAAAGCCAGTTGTGTATCAGGCATCCAGATGAACAATAAAAGTACGAACCCTGCCGGCATACTTCAGATCAGCGGGGAGTGTTTTTGAAGCATCCCCTGAGCACTCTGCTATCAATTAAGCGCTCGCGAGCAACAGAGCGCCGTGTGATAGCAGACTTACTTTCCTCACAAGCTATAACCTTCAGATCCGCCAATCAGTTTCGCTAATCCAGCGATCTATCCGATATTTTTAGCTGCGCCCTGGCATTATAAAAACGACGATAGGATAAATAGATAGCAATGATCGTTGACAGACTGGCAGTTCCTATCAGCATAAACGTAACCATAATCTGATACTTAATCGCCTTGAGCGGATCTATTCCGGCGAAAATCAGTCCGGACATCATCCCTGGCAGGCTGACCAGTCCGACGGTTTTGGCAGCGTCCACCGTCGGCATCATGGCTGTACGAATGCTGTCGGCAATGATGCGGCCCGATGCCAGCTTCACCGATGCGCCAAGGCTCAGCATCTCCATAATTTTCTGCTGGTTGTCGCTGAAGCGCTGGTTCAGGTTGCTGTAACAGAGCCCTACTGCGACCATGGCATTACCGGCGATCATGCCCGTGATGGGGATGACCTGCATCGGAACAAACGCTATCGCTCCGCTCAGCACCAGAATCGTTAGCGTGATAACGGTGCCACTAAAAATAGCGACAAACGATATCGTAAAGGCGTTATCAATATTTCGTCCGCGTTTACGGGCGTTGATCGCGGCATTAACGCAGATAAACAGCACCATCAATACCGTGAGCCAGCTGTTATTAACATCGAAGATCGACTTTAATACAAAGCCGACAATGACCAGCTGAATTATCGCCCGGGATACACTCCAGAGAATATCTTTGCTCATGCCGAGCTTTTCTTTCTGGCTGATAAGCAGCGCTATAGCCACCAGCGTCAGTGACAGTAACAGCGAGGTGTCACTGATATTATGCTGATTCACGCTTATTCTCCTTTTCTGGCGGCTCAAGCCGAAGCACCTGCTCAGCCTGCTGGATATCGTTAACGTCATGGCTAATCCGCACCACGGCTACCTTTTCTTCAGCTGCGATCCGGTTAATCAGTGAAAGTACTGATAGTCTGTTCTCTTCATCAAGGGCGCTGGTGACTTCATCCAGCAACAGCACCTCAGGCATGAACTGCAGATTGCGCAGTAGTCCGACACGCTGTTTTTCTCCGCCTGAAAGTTGTTCAACAGGTTTATTCAGCATATCCGGAGAGAGATTTACGCTTTCCAGCGCAGCAACAAGTTTGTCCCGCTGAGGTTTCTGACGGCGAATCTGCCATGGCAGCGCCAGGTTGTCATATACCGTCTGACCAAACAGTTGCGGCGTCTGAAAACAGTACGAGACCTGCTGGCGATAGGCCTCTGCTCTCAGCGTGGTGATATCACTGTTCCTGAAGAAAAGTTGCCCGGAGGTGGGGGTAATCAGCGAAGCAAGGATTTTGAGGAAGGTGCTTTTTCCGCTTCCGGATGGACCGGTCAGCAAGACGCAATCACCCTGATATAACTGCAGGGAGACCGGTTTCAGTAGCTGACGATCCCCGACTGAAAAAGCGACATCCTGCACATCCAGCAGGAGTGAAACTCTGTCCATATTTGCGCCTCAGGACCTGACAAATTGAGTGTTGGCAGTATCAAAAAAAGCAGGAGTTACCCTTCACAGGCAAATTACCGGTACTGCATGTTGCAGCGCACTCACACTGCTGGCGTGGGCGCTGCAAGGCAAATGTACATCAGGCTATGAAATATAAGGCATTTAATTGCGGCTATGCATCTTCTGAGTAAAAAATCAGTGTGTGGAGGTGTCCGCCAGCCAAAACTCAATATGATCCTGCGCGAGGAACGTGGCAGGCATCGGGTTTAAATCAGAGTGGCAGACACGCTGTCACCCGACAATTATTTGTTTTTCCAGCTGGTAGAAACCGGGTTGGTTACGGTGTTTTTTTCCTGAGTATAGGTGCCGTTCTGCTGCGCAATGGCTTCACCGGTATCCACAATGGCATTCTGAATAAAGACGTTCTGCCTGTCACCTCTGATAAAAGTTAACTGATGAAAAGCCGTTTTATTGCCCCAGTCAGCAGAAGGCAGAGAGATAAAACGCACGGTGAAAGTTTCATCATCAAACTTGCCCTGCATAACGTAAACGCCGTAGTGGTTTTCGCCCTGAGAAATGATTTTATAGGTACCGTTGTCGTAATAATAAATCTCCGCATCCGGAAACGGCTTTTTGTCATACATTTTTCGGTAGTGCAGCACCTGTTTGATGGTGGGCTGGCCGAAGCTGACGGTGAGGTTTTTACCATCTGCCGACGTCGTCAGACCTTCAGCGTGAACACTGCTCATCAGCATTAACAGACTTGTAGCGGCCATTGCGGTTGCTTTCACTCTCTTTCTCCTCAGCGGATTATGGGGACAACAAGCGTATAAGACCCCAGAACTTACACGGTGGTGAGTATCTGTTGAAGAGGCAGATAACACATTATTACACAATGTTATAATCACGCCCTGTAACCTGGCGACTTGAGCCGTAGTTGACCGGGTTGCCCGATATCGAAAGCGCTCGGATGCAGAAGGAAGCGGTTATCGCATTGAAAATAAAAATAAACGCCAGACTGACGTTTAAAGTTCGCCAGTGACGCTTAATGCCGCAACGCGGTGGAAAGCTGTTTAACTGCTTAAACGAATATCGGTCTGCTGCCGGCCGCTATAACAAAACGGCGCAGACCGATCTTTCGCTGGCAAATCCGGGCTGAATCCTGCTCTTTTACAGAAAATCAGGCACTAAGCGCAGACAGCCCAGGGCAAGGGGAACGTTTATTTCAGCGGTTCCGGCAGCGTTACGATCCACAACTCGCTGTCCGACTCCGGTTTCTTCAGCGGCTTCACGCCGATCGTCGTTGCAACCGGCTTACCCTCTACAGTAAGTTCCCCCTTTTCGTTCAGCCGATAATCCTTGCGCTTCTTACCTTCCACCGGATTTTGCATGACCGTTTTCACGCCGAAGTCATTGTCATTGGCGACCGCCAGGGTTTTACTGTCGATAAGCGCCAGTCCTTCGGCCTTCTCCTGCTGCCAGCCGAGTTGACGTAAATCGACCACCAGCGTTTTAGCTGCGAGCTTAATGCCTCGCTGCGCCAGCGCTTTCTCGTCGTCCGACTCCGGATACTCACCAGGCTTATCGAATGCGGCAAGATCGGTAGCCGCACTGAGGTCCACCTTATAGATAAGGTTGCGCATCGCGTCGTTTTTATCGCTGCCTTGTTCAATCAAGAGAATATGCTGATTATCGAGCGCCACGATATCGCCAATTTTGGCGTCGCTGTTTTTACTGTAAGCCTCGCTGTCGATAGGGTATCCATACATCGCGGTTTTACCGGTCGCCGGATCGAAGCTCACCAGCCGGGTAAAGCGCGCCTGCTTTTTACTTTTACCGTCGATATCCAGCGTACTCTGCACCGCGGCGATGATGCGCCCGTCCGGCATACGGGTAAGCCCTTCAAAACCACGATTAGGCTGACGCCACTTAAGAATATTAGGCAGTCCGCCCGCAATGGATTTTTCCCCTTCAATAGCCTGCGGCCCGTGAATCGCCAGAATCTTGCCGCGTTGATCAACGTTAATCAGAAACGGGCCATATTCGTCGCACAACCAGTACCCGCCCTTCCCGTCCGGCGTAATGCCTTCCGTATCCAGACCACGGTTATCGCCCTTCAGCACTTTCAGTGTGTCGCTTAACGCGACTTCATTGGTTGAGCCGATGACACCATCCTGTAGCGGCAATCCGTTGATATTGCCCTTGTCGTCATGCAGCGGTCGGGCATCCGTGGCTTCTGCTTTGCCGTTCTGCACCCGAATATTCATCAGCAGCGGAGCGAAGTCTGGCGTGACGAAAATTTTTGACTCATGTTTGTCCACATCGGGTGAGTCGGCATTCGGCCCACGATCGGTGACGGTCGCGAAGGTGAGCGCATCCCCCTGGTTACCGGTAAAGAGCAAACCGGAGCCGATTCCCACCGGCAAACCATCCGGAAACGCGCTGGCGAACGCGCCGCTGTAGCTCACGCGCGTACCTTCCGGAAAACTGACGATATAGTGCTCAGCCTGAGGTTGCGCCGCAAGACCAGAAAACGAGAGCGCACAACTGATAACCAAAGAAATCGTTTTTATTTTCATAATATTAAATCCATGAGAGAAAGCTGACAGCGTAAAGAACATAAATGACAGGAAAATGATATTTGCGATAAAAACGGACAGCTAACAGGTTGATTTTGCCACCGTTAAGGCGCCGGCTGGTGAGGTGGTGAACGTAGAGTGAACGTTGCCTTGTGCGCAACGCTGTCTGCTCAGTGCCAGGAGCTGACATTGGCAGAAAAATGATTGTTATTCATCACCATATTGCTATCGTTATGCACTTCCGGATGTGAACCACAGATGAGAAAGCTTACGGGCTACTCACTTTTCAAAAAAAGGATTTGATATGTTTATGCGCCGTGCTTCTCTGTTTTTAATGTCAATGATGGCTATATCCCAGGCCCAGGCTGCTAACCTGCGGGCTGCCGATGTAATCACCTTTGATGTTGCCGGGGTAAAAACCGGTATGGATTATGATGAGGCCGTAAAAGCCATGACTGAGCACTTTCATGTGCCAGCATCATCGTTAGACGTTGATAAATACCCGGCTCTAAATGTGGTAACAGGAGATAAGCAGCCACAGTATATTGCTTACGAAAAAAACGGCGTCAAACTGCTTGTACATTTTGAAGGCCGTGTTCCTGCAGATCCGAAACATGCGCTGGCTGTGTCTCAGATTTCTTACGAGCTCCCATACTCCACTGAGAATAAAAATGCCATGGCCAAAGCCGCCGTTGAAAAATATGGTGTCCAGTCAAATGCACCTTATACACCAATGGTTTGGTGTAAAGCGCCCGGAAAAATGGCAACCATGGCATGCGGCCCGGATCCTGAGCAGCCGGTACTGAAATTATCAGGCACATCCCTGGAGATGAATGACCCATCGTGGACAAATGCCCGTATTAAACTGATGGACAGTAAACAAACCCGCACACCTGGTTTCTAAAGTGACTGATGCCGCCAGATGATCTTCTGGCGGCTAAGTGCCAGACGCTGTTCATGGTTTTATGACAAAGGCTGAAGAGCAGCAGGTGATATTCAGGCGAGATGATTATCAAACGTGATGCGGGACAGATCTGCACAAAGCCAGCTCAGATAAGCTTTCAGTCCTTATTGAAAATTTTTATAAAACATACACAGAGCCTCAGCCACCAGCAGGCTGGCATTTTCTAATGACTTTAATCTGACTCAACGCCCATAACAAACCTCTATCAGACACATGATTTCTTAAAGCCCAGGCTGATAAAAGATGACAAGGCCATACTCTCTGCTTTGAGGTGGTGAGTAACTCCCAGAGCCAGTTTGCATACGGAAATGTGTACTCGCTCCGGGAGAATTTTCATAGGTTGAAACTGCGAACTGAACTGATGTTCTGGTTAGAGTAAATCAGAGACAGGCCGTCGTATCTCTTCACCAGAACATCCCTGTATTTACCTGAGATAAGCGTTCATCAATATGTGATGTTTATTATTCAGGCGATTTTTCTATGCCGCTAGCAGAATTACTTATTCGCATCTGAAGACGAGAAATGTGTCCGGTGATATCTGCCGTCCTTTCTGCTAATCCCCGGATAGCACTGGCGATAACAGAAAACCCACGGCCATGTACACCTGCTCTCGCGGCTTCGATACTGGCGTTCAGTGAAATGAGTTTGATCTGCGCAGCAATAATCCCGTTTTCAGAGACGAGTTCGGCAATTTCTTTTGCGGTTTCGGCGGTCTGAATGTTTCGCCTGACTTCGCTTTCCTCATGTCGGCCACGGTCTTTACGGCCCTGAATATCAATAAGCGCGCCGACGGCACGCAAAGGGGTACCATCAGGTGCACGTTTAGTCTGCCCGCGGGCCTGAAACCACCGGTATTCACCACTTCGCAGTTTAAGACGATATTCAATATCAAAACCGGTTTTACCACTGAAGTCCATCAGGTGGTTGACGAAAGCATCGAGCGCATTCTGTTTGTCATCCGGGTGAAGGCGTGATGCCCAGCTGTCCATCACATCAGGAAACTCTTCAATGGTTTCAAAACCCAGCAGCTTCCTGAACTGCGGTGACCACCAGAATACGTTGTCGGGATTCAGGGGATTTCCGCCAATAATATCCAGATCCCAGAGGCCGTCATTAAGCATTTCGCGCGACAGGTCAAAACGGGTGGAGACAATATCAAACTGGCGGGACTGGGACGTTTCTTCTTCTGTATTCTCTATAACGGCAACCAGGCGCGGCGGCGTAAATTCACGACTGTATGATGCACGGATGCAAAACCACTGAAAGGTATTTGCGCCAGTTTTGATCAGGCAGCGTAACAGCTTTTCATCACCGCTATGTTTGAGTGTATGACTTATCAAACCTTTGAACGCTTCCCGGAAATCCGCATGGATCATCTGGATCAGCGAAGAGAGCCCGACCTCCTTCTGCAGAGGCAATCCCATAAGCTGGCGTGCTTCAGGTGAAACAAATGCAGGCGCGTCACTTTTAAGATCGGTCGTCTCAACATACCAGTAGCCTTTCTGGCTGAGGTTCATAATACATTTCAGCAGCGTGGTATCACTATGATCCACATCCAGCGTTTCATCGATAAATTTCTCAGCGATATCCATCGTTGTCGGCTCTTTGGCGGACTGTTTCCGGAATAAATTCAGCATTATTTCTCCTGGTGAGCATATACAGGCATAAAAATATGCCTGAAAGGGTTATCGGCAGAACCTTCTGGATATTCAGTTAAAGGTCGCTGGTTTGAATTAATACTGTAACAAGATGCTATAGATAGCTCGCCAGCTATAGCTACCGGAACAGAGATGATGGATGAGCATCACCACCAGCGTGCTAAATGTATTTTTTTGAAATCATGTGGCACAAAATTATCTTTGGTCTATGATATCTGAAAAATTTCAGGCCTTATAATCCCGACGCTCCGATCCCCCATGAAGATTCACAGTGAGTTGTTATGCTGAGTTTTGACATACGGTTGTGAGTTTATATTTTCCGGCTATCGCAGGTATTAAATGAGTGGCTTAGCTTTGAGCTGCCACCTCTGCCTGCAGACAAAAGTCCGGACATGACTTATTGATATCCATAAGTATAATTCGTCAACGCATAAGAGAGCCTGGCTGCTGATCATATTAAATGCATTAACAGGGTTTAATATTTAACTTAAGCGATATTTTTATGGGATTGGTTTCACTTTGTTTCTGGTTTACCATACCAGATACCATCAGCCTCATGCAGACCCGTGAGTTAAATAAATATGGCATTTTATGTTCATGAAACTTGCCCGCTCACTGACATCATAGCTATGTATCTCGCACTTAATAACCATAGACAATTTAAGGCCTCCGCAAAATGACGTTTGCAAAAGATTAATTTTCCGCCGCAAACAAAACAGGGTTTTAAAAAGGTTTTCTATTCCGTTCCCGCTCAGGTCATCAATGCCTTACAGAAATACGTTTCAGGATATTTAAATGAATGAAAAATTGAAAGATGCTGATGCTCGTGCAACTTATCAGCAGCTAATTAAATCGGGCGAGTTTAAACCTTTTTTTCAGCCGATAGTCTCACTTGAGGATCAGCGCGTAGTAGGTTTTGAATTGCTGGCACGGCGTATTTTGCCCGAAGGGCTTATCGTATCTCCGGCTGAGTTCATTCCGGCTATGGAACATCATGGGTTACTCAATGAGCTGATGATAAGTCTGGCCGCTCAGGGATTCATGACAGCGAGCACCTGGCCAGAACACCAGTTTCTGTCTTTAAACGTTTCTCCTTCACAACTGAACGGTAAGCACCTTCCCGAAATTTTAAGAAAACTGGCTGAACGTTATCAGTTCAGCCTTTCGCGGCTGAGGATAGAAATCACCGAGACAGCATTGATCGATGATATAGAGACGGCTCATGCAGAACTCGAAGCATTGTCTGAAATGGGTTGTATGATTGCTATGGATGACTTTGGCACCGGCTGTTCAAGCCTTGCCTGGCTTATCCAGCTTCCCGCCAGCACGATTAAGATTGATGGCAGTTTTATTCGTTCAATGCTTCAGAAAAAGGATAGCCGGAAAATTATCTCCAGCGTAGTCGGTTTGGGCCGCAGCCTGGATATGGACGTCATTGCTGAGGGTGTTGAAACAGAGGAACAAGCTGAGATGTTGCGGGGTATCGGCTGCGCTTATGCACAAGGCTACTTATTCAGCAGGCCGATCCCGGCTGAAGAAACACATAATTTTCTCACCGCTGGCTCTGGCCGTAAATTTCATAGTCGTGTGGCACGAATGTCTCTTGAGCAGCGCGCGCATCAGATTTCATCGATGTTTGCTGCGCCTGACACCTCTATCTGCTTTCTCAGCCCTGAACTGATGATTGTTGACGCAAGTGATACCTTTGCAGCGCGGGTTGGCTGGCCAATGCAGGACATTACCCATCGCCATATTTTTGAAGTGATACCGTCTCAAGCTGAGAAGCTGCTTTGGTTGCAGGATTTCAGGACAAAAGGTCTTCCTTACCCTCCATTTGAGGTAAAGCTGCCCGGCGGTAGCACCGATTTGGTTATGATTACGCGGGTGGAGGATGAGGCAAAAGATTTACTGGGGTTTTGTGTGTTTGGCTTTAACATTGACCGTCAGAACAGCCTTGTTCAGCCTTAGTGCCAGTTTATGACATCAGATGATACTTCCCTGTCGCTAAAATAACCTTAACGGTGCAGGCTTCAGTTTCAGGTTGTTAGCTGAAGATGGGGATAAGTCCGCCTGGTCGGAAGCGGACATTATTAACAACGCCTCTTTTCATCAACTAATTGCAGCCACTTCACTTTCAATCTTTATGCATCAGCCGGGTCAGCATCTCGCAGAAGGCTTCGCTTGCTGGGTTAACGCGGTATTTGTTCAGGCGTAGCAGGCAATCAACCGAAGGCAGAGGCATCAATTTCTCAAGTTCAGACACGCTACAAATCGCTTTATCAAGGCTGTATTGATTGAGTATTCCCACACCTAGCCCGGTGGTTATCGCCGCAAGCATACCTGCTACTGAAGGACACTCCAGCATCACAGCAAATGGGATATTTGCCTGCCGAAGTTTCTCCTCAGCCAGGTTACGATAATAGCAATCCGGTCCCCAGGTAATAAGCTTCAGGCTCTTATCCGAGTCATGTCGCCAGGCAGGCGTTGCGTACCAGTATAAATTTTCACTCCACAATACCGTATCTTCCGTCGATGCCGTGCCCGTGAAATCCTGATGTAAAATGATCTCCAGACTTCCTTCAGAAAAATGCTGACGCAGGAGATGACTTTGCTCCACCACCAGTTGTATATCCACCTCTGGATGGTGGTGAGTGAAGGTTGAAATCACCCCGCATATTTCAGTCATTGAGATGTGTTCAGTGACCCCGATTCGCAGCTTGCCACGCAGTGCCGAAGGCGAAAAATAGGCTACGGCATGATCGTGTTCAGTAAGTATTTTTTCCGCATGTTGCAGCAGAACGCTGCCCTTTTCTGTCGGAACGGCTTTTCCGGCGATGCGCGTTAATAGCTGGCATTGAAGTTGATCTTCAAGCCGTCTGAGCTTCCAGCTTACAGCGGACTGGCTCAGGTTGAGGAGTAATGCGGCCTTACTCATATTGCCCGTTTGCAGCACGGTCCGGAACACTCTGAGTGAGTCAACGGAGAGTCGTTTATTCATTTTTGTATGACAAAAGTAGGATTACAGCGGGAAAGAATGTCACTGGTGTCATATTCAGTCAACGGATAGCCTGACTGAAACAAACACAACGGAGAAAGCAGATGCCCGCTAATAACCCATTACTGAATGACGACGTTCTGATAAACGGTTGTCGCATTGCGACCGGAGTCCATGGTTCAGGAAGACCTCTGGTGCTGGTTCATGGCACGCCCGCACACTCAATAATCTGGCAGTCACTGGTGCCGGTATTTGTCGATGCGGGTTTTCATGTTCATCTGTATGACCTGGCTGGGTTTGGCGCGTCAGAGCGCCCTTTGACGGCTGATACTTCGGTTACCGCTCAAGTCAGTTTTCTGCTGAAACTGCTTGAACACTGGCAGCTCGAAAAAACAGATCTTTTTGGTCACGATATCGGCGGGGCCATTTCACTCAGACTGGCGTTCGACAACCCATCCCTTCTGAAGACGCTTACGATTGCCGATATTCCGAGCTACGATTCCTGGCCTTCGCCCACATGGAAAGATATGCGGGATCACTATGCGGATTATGCGCTGATCCCCGCCACTGAGCATTACCGCGCGATGTGGCGCCAGTTAAAGATGGCTGTTTTTAATAAGGATCGTATGACTGAGCAGCGGCTGGAAAATTATCTTGCACCGCTTTGTGGTGTGGTAGGGCAACCTTCATTTTATCAGCATCAGGTTGCGCACTATAATGAGTGTTACACCAGTGACTTTGCAGAAAAATTGCCGCAACTCCGGCTGCCAGTACAGATTTTATGGGGCGCCGAAGATGAATGGCAACCCGTTGAGTATGCAAGGCGTTTGCAGCGCGACATCGTCTCTTCCACGTTGCATATCTTTGAACAGGCCGGGCACTTTTTAATGGAAGATGCCCCCTTGCCAGTCGCCGCACAGGTAATTGATTTTGTTAATCAACATAATATGAGGTAGAGCCATGATCCTGATCGGAATGCTGGATTCACCCTATGTCAGACGGGTTGCTATTTACATGAAAGTATTGGGTATTCAATTCGAGCATCGCCCGCTTTCGGTATTCGGCGATTTTGATGCCTTAACGAAAATTAACCCGGCCGTTAAAGTTCCAACGCTTATCACAGATGATAATCAGGTGCTGATCGATTCCACACTAATCATTCATTACCTTGAGAAATATTGCGGTCATTCGCCTGCACCTACATCAGCGTCCGGCGTAGAAGAGTTCCGGGATCTGCATCTTACCGGCTTCGCCCTGGCCGCCTGCGAAAAAGCGGTGCAGATTGTGTACGAACAGCGCCTCAGGCCGGAAGAAAAACAGCATCAGCCCTGGGTGGATCGCGTAACTCAACAACTGCATGGTGCCTGGCAGACGCTGGAGAACGGGCTGCGGGAAAGTCATCCTGACATGCTGTCCGTGGCCGGTATCAGCATCGCAGTGGCCTGGAGTTTTACAGAATTGATGCTGCCGGATACCGTCAGCCGTGAGCGATATCCGGAATTGGCCGGGTTTACATTGCTAGCCGAACAGCGACCGGAATTTCTGGCAACGCCTTTGATTTAATGAGGATGGGTTTTGTATATAAGAGCCCAATGATGCCTTACCTAATGTATAAAGAACTTATAGCTTTAGAATTAGTCGATAGCAAAAGGTGACTCAATGAGCACCAATTGAATATCTTCATACAATATAAATAACTCTTAATAATCTAATAAAGGCAAATAAACGTAACATCCGCTTTTTGCATATAACGGGCAATGCTCTGCTCTATGCCAGAAACGGGCGTTTATGATTTTGAATTAAGCATAAAAGTGCATACGATTTCAGAAAGCATTAACTTCCCGATACGGATTACAGAGACAGGCCTGACTCAGCAATAAAAACGATAAAGCAGCGTATTCTCGATGAGAGATATCGGCTGGCCGGCCAGAGTGCCGAGAAATACCCCTGCCTGGTACAGTAACCGGGCAATACCTCTTTCAGTTGCCCCGAATCCAAAGATTCACGTACGACAAAATCGGGCACATAGCTGATACCCATACTGACTGGTATGCTACACGGATAACAACAATATATGAGTCAGCACCTGATGTCATACTGACGGCCTCCGGTTAAACGTGACGGCAGGATTGAGAGATGAGCGATTGAAGAGCGCGAAAAATCTTAAACTTAATCTGATGTTCATCCTGTTAAGTGGCTGAAACACACAGCTAACGCGTTGCGCATATAGATAAATGCATTCCCCACTGGAACGAATAACCTGCCACCTGCTGGCCTTTCCTTAAGTCAAATCCGCGCCCCGACGCCATGATCGGGTTACACCTCAGTTATTGATAGTGCCAGCGAAAACTGGAGTAAAAATAACGCGCGTTATCGTAACCTTAGAACTCTACATTTTTCATTCAAAAACAGTAACTTCTCCTCTGATTACAGTTCGCCTATGCTGGCTGCTCATTAAATTTCACTTCAGAAGGATCTGTTATGTTTGTTGTGCCCGCATCCTACAGTGCAGAGGCTGTTCAGTGCCTGTATGAAGTTATCGGCATACTCAACCTGAACGGCGTACGCTGCCACGTTATCTTTGACAGTCAGGCATCCCGCGCCGCAGTGATCCAGGCGGACGCAATAGAGGAACATGGCGAAATGCGCCATCCTGTGCTGGCCGTACTGGAAATGGAACGCGTAACGAGTATCAACACCATACTGCGCATCAAATCGTTCTGGACCGATTCCGAGGGCGCTCAATCAGGTGTGGAACCAGGCACGCTGGCAAAAGCGTTGTATAAAGCGCTGACAATAAAGAAACATATCACGCTGGTGGGATTGTAGGCATTCTGAAGCCCGTGAAGTACGGGCTGTAACAGTCAGGTATTGAGAGAGATACACGCCGGGGATGAGCATGATAATTCCACAGGTGCACAGGAGTGCTTAATGCTGATCCGCGCATCCTGCCCGATCGGGCGTTCGATGGCAGTGTGAAGATTCCGCTTTATTATTGATGTGTTGATACTGCTCTGTGTGAAGACACAGAGAATGCCTTGCTGAAGTCCCGGATGCGTTCCTCACGTCCCACGGCAAGGGCAAACAGCACGCCACCCACAATAGAGAACATCCCCAGAACACCCCATGCCAGCGTCATATCACTACCACCACCCAGATGCTTGAGGTATCCGGCAACAAGGGGGCCGCCAGACTGTCCAATGAAGTTACTGCATGCGCCGACAAAAGCCACCGCAGGGACGGCTTTCTTTGTCGGGAGAATTTCAGTCAGCCTGACGTAAACCAGTGGCACCAGCATCTTCATTGTCAGGCCGACAAACATGAATAATCCTATCTGAGCCCAGTAATACTCCAGCGGCACAAAAGCGGCAGCCAGTAATGCCACACCACAGAGGATGGTGGGAATAGCGGCATGCAGTCGTCGCTCCTGGTTGTACTTATCTGAACGCCGGGTGATGTACCAGATGCCCAGCATCGTCATCAGGAATGGCATCCCACTGATGAGACCGACCATAAATTCACTGAGCGTGCCATACCCTTTGAAAGCTGTCGGCAGCCAGAGCGTAAAACCGTAAGCGAGCATGCTATGCAGGGAGTAGCCGATCAGCATCAGCCAGAGGGCCGGTATTTTGAGAATGGTCCACCAGGGATCGGATTTCTCATTCCTGTAGTTTGACTGCTCAGCGGCCAGGTCTTTCTGGATATAATCCCGATCTTCGGCACTCAGCCAGCCAGCGGCCTGAATACTTTTAGGAACCAGATAAAACCAGATGATGCAGAACAGCCAGGCCGGTGCACCTTCAATTACCATCATCAGGCGCCAGTTATGATGTGCAAGGATCCAGCCAGATATCGGACCGGCCAGAAACGCGCCCGCACCCAGGCTAAGATTCCAGATTCCGAATGCACGCCCCCGCTCAGGCTTCATAAACCACTGGGCCAGGAACATGGCCGTGGCGGCCTGAATTGGACCTTCAGCGATGCCCAGTAAGAAACGGATCGCTACCAGTTCACCGAAGTTACGCGTCAGGCCGGTAAGCATTGCGCAGGCCCCAAACAGAAACAGGCTGAGGCCGATTATTTTCCGTGATCCAAAACGGAGAGCCAGCCATCCTGCGGTAAATTGCGTGGCGACGTAACCCCAGGCAAAGGCACCGCCAAGCCAGCCGGCTTTAACAGGACTCAGGCCCATTTCAGCTGTTATATGGGGCAGCGCCATGCCTATATTCACCCGATCAAAAAATGAAATGGTATACATGATGAATACGGCAGGTAATATAATTGTCCAGCGTTTATTTCCGATAAGCGCATGACCCTTGAGAGTTTTCTCACTCATGATAACTTCCTCATTTAACACTGTGGCAGGGGGAGGAAATGCTGACTTCAAATCCATCTGAATATCAGTCAAAATGTTTTTTATTCATTATCCGAAGGATGTTACGGAGAAATGAGCAACCTTAAAGCAAAAGGCGAAGATAAACAGGCAAGGCGTCAGAATTCATGACTTGCTCTAAATTTCTGATATCTATAAAAACTTCCAATGCATATTTAACCCGGCAAGAATATCTGAATATCGATAATTCAACGGTTAGCTGATATACCCACAAGAAGATGTTGTGCCTGAATCAAAGCCAGCCCTTCAACCCGAAATTATTAACAATGCTACCAGTTGCCAGTTCAATAACGCCCTCTCCTCTCAGATTCAGATAAATTTATTCTTCCTGAGGCGTCAGGTTAATTAAGAGATTGATATTTTTCCGCAGCCCCTCGGCTTAACGAGGGGCGCAGTGACATTAAACATACCGTAATGTAAGCGAAAACTTATTCAGCCAGCGCCCGCATTTCTTTAATGAGGTCTGATTTGCCTTCGAATCCGATACCCGGCAGTTCCGGCATAATAATATGGCCATCTTCAACTTTCACCGAGTCCGGGAAACCGCCGTAAGGCTGGAAAAGATCGGGATAGCTTTCGTTACCACCCAGACCGAGGCCGGCGGCGATATTCAGGGACATCTGATGGCCGCCATGAGGTATGCAGCGTGACGGTGACCAGCCAAACTGCTCCAGCACATCCAGTGTGCGCAGATACTCAACCAGCCCATAGGAGAGCGCGCAGTCAAATTGCAGATAGTCGCGATCCGGACGCATACCGCCATAACGCAGCAGGTTTCGCGCGTCCTGATGTGAAAAGAGGTTTTCGCCCGTTGCCATTGCGCCTGGATAGAACTCCGACAGGGCTGCCTGCAGAGAATAATCGAGCGGATCGCCAACCTCTTCGTACCAAAAGAGCGGATATTCACGCAGCATTTTTGCGTAGGCAATACCGGTTTCCAGATCAAAGCGACCATTGGCATCAACGGCGAGGCGCGCTTCGCTGCCGATTTCTTCCAGTACGGCCTCAATACGGCGGCGGTCTTCGTCCAGAGAGGCACCACCGATTTTCATTTTCACAACGTTATAGCCGCGGTTCAGGTAGCCGCGCATTTCCTGTCGCAGTGCGCCAGGGTCTTTACCCGGATAGTAGTAACCCCCAGCCGCATAGACGAAGACGCGCGGATTAGCCTCAACGCCCTTCATTTCGGCCAGCAGGCGGAACAGCGGCTTGTTTGCAATTTTTGCCGTTGCATCCCAGATGGCCATGTCCAGGGTTCCCACTGCAACTGAACGCTCGCCATGACCGCCAGGCTTTTCGTTGCTCATCATCACAGCCCAGACTTTATGCGGATCCAGGTTGTTACCTTTGGCATTCAGCAGGCTTTCGGGATCGGCTTCCAGGATGCGGTCACGGAAGCGTTCCCGGATGAGGCCACCCTGGCCATAACGGCCGTTAGAGTTAAAGCCGTATCCCACTACACGGCGCCCGTCGACTTCAACATCTGTCACAACGGCGACCAGGCTTGTCGTCATCTTGCTGAAATCGATGTACGCGTTACGAATAGGGGAAGCAATGGGTTTGGTAATTTCTACAACATCAAGGATGCGCATG
This sequence comes from Pantoea sp. EKM21T, assembly GCF_011800405.1. Lineage (NCBI taxonomy): Bacteria > Pseudomonadati > Pseudomonadota > Gammaproteobacteria > Enterobacterales > Erwiniaceae > Pantoea > Pantoea sp. EKM21T. The sequence continues at coordinate 145,332 of NZ_JAALFV010000003.1, read as the reverse complement.
ATCTCTCCGGTAGTTCTCAGTCAAAGACTGTTTTACTAAAATACCTACGCAATCAGTTATGTCATGCCATCTGTTTATCGGTATTCATCGGCACAATGAAGTAGCGTAGTGTTAAAGGACCTGATTGTTCTGTCTGCTATTATCCTAAGCAGTACGTGGGTTCCGTTCTAATGCCAAAGAGGCAGCCTGTAATGCAAAATCGGCATCACCTGGAGTTAACCTGGCTTGAAGACTGTATTGCGCTGGCGCAATCACTCAATTTTTCCCGTGCGGCAGCTTCACGATATGTGACACAGCCTGCATTCAGCCGCAGAATCGTCTCGCTGAAGAGTGGCTTGGCACGCCAATTTTTGAAAGAAATCGTCGGGGCGTCAGCCTGACCCGCGCCGGAGAGGTTTTCGTCAGGCAGGTGCCGGAACTTATTCGTGCGCTTTATACCCTGAGGAGTGAATCTATCGAGGCCGCAGGAGAGGCCCGACCGGATGTTATTTTTTCCGCCACGCACGCGCTGTCATTTTCTTTTTTTCCGGCACTGATGCGTAACAACGAAAAAATTGCCCGCTTCGGATCTTTTCGACTGTTATCAGACTCATTAAGTGCCTGCGAACGCATGATTGAGAAAGGTGACGCGCAATTTCTGCTTTCTTATTACCATCCTCATATGCACATTCATCTCGATCAGTCGAAATATCTCAGCGTCCGGCTTGGACAGGAAATTTTACAGCCGTATTCACGATGCGATCCGACAACGCGTGAGCCTCTATTCCATGCGTCAGGCGGTAAGAAGTTTCCTTTCCTCTCCTATTCTGCTGAATCCGGCCTGGGCCGCATCCTGTCTAATACCTCACAGGTTAACCGGGCCAGACGCGGAATGGATATTGCCTTCACGGCCGATCTTGCTGCCACCTTACTCGCCATGGTCAAAGCCGGAGACGGCATCGCATGGCTGCCGGAAACACTGGCAGCGCCGGATGTTGATGCTGGCTCGATTGCCGTAGCAGCTAATAAGGAGAGCGCACTCTGGATACCCATAGAGATCCGGCTGTTCAGACCCGCAGCGAGGATGTCCCGGGCGGTAGAAGCGTTGTGGGAAATTTTCTTAGATGGTCAAATCTGAGCGGAAAACCATTTTGCGCTGATCGCGACGGCATCTGAAATGAATAAAGCGAGAACACATCAGAACCGCAAACTGACAATATATGCACGCCAGCTTTCCGTTTTTAATTAAAGCGGTCCTGAACTCGCGCGCATGTCCGTTTTTGTCAGATGCGGTCATTTATTTCATGTGAACAACAGGAGAAATTAACGTAACTTCTGAACCAGAAATTATCCTGCATTCTCAGCAGAGAAGCTTTGGTAATTCTCAGGCGTAATCAGCATCTAAGGCACCCAGTTAAGCGTCTCAACTTTCTTCTTATCCAGCAGCGCTTTGGTCACCTGGACCGTACACCTGGCCTCTGGCATCCTGAAAAATAGTCAGCGCCGCCTGTTAACTCACATCAAAATTTTTCTCCCTGATATTATTACGTTTTTTAGTTAAAAACCTACTGCCCAAGCTGCGTGGTGTAATTAGCGGGCACCCAGCGATAAGCGTTACCTTCATGCTGCACATGGCCCAGGCCAGGGAAGGCGATATGCGCCGCAGCCACCCAGTAGCCCTGATCTGCAGCCTGTTTCAGTACCCTTTCACGTGTAGTGATAGCCTGCTTCTGATTGACATCAAAATGGATGGCCACTTCAGGATCGGGCATTTGCACCGCTTTGGCATGGATAATATCTCCCCACAACACCAGGGTCTGACCTTCACTCTCTACGCGATAAAGTACGCTGCCCGGCGTATGGCCGGCTGTCGACTCTGCACGGATTCCCCCCGTTAATGTGGCTGGTGCCATAAACGTTTTAAGCAGGCCAGCATTGATGACCGGGCGAAGAGTCCGTTCAGATTCTGCAAAGGTATGGGCCTGACTGGTCTCTACCCTGCTGACGTTAGCCGGATTAAGCCAGAAATCGACATCCCGTTTATCCACGAACACTTCGGCCTTTGGAAAAGCAGGCTTGCCCGCGCGTGAAACACCGCCTGAATGATCGGCATGAATATGGGTTAAGAGTACGGCATCGATCGACTCTGCCGAATAGCCAGCGGCGGCCAGATTAGTCAGCAGATGTCCGCCATTGTGTCCAAAAAGCTCACCGGCCCCGGTGTCGATTAAAATGCGCTTTTTACCATCATCGATAACGAAGGCATTGATTGATGTTTCGGCCTGCGGCGTCATCGAATCTCTGGCCATTTCCTGGTTTAGTTTTTCAGGCGAAATGTTAGTCAGTAATTTATTCAGGGGAACGGTAACCGTGCCGTCGGAAACCGCGGTAATGCGTAATTTTCCCAATGTCATCCGGTAATAACCCGGAGCTTGCTGATCCCACGCAGAGGTCTGTTCGGCCGCATAGACCGGACTGAACGCGATAAGAGAAGCCACCAGCATCAGTAAAATTTTCATAAATATCTCTCCAGAAAGTTTCATCACAACGTGGTGGGCAGTATCATTACGCAACCTGTATCACTCAAATTGATTAAACTGATGCTCACTATCAGAGAAAATGATTTTCATCGAATCGACCTGAATTTACTGACGGTGTTGTTGGTTCTGAAGCGGGAAGGCAGCGTGTCGCGTGCGGCAGAAAAGCTGCATCTGGGTCAGCCAGCAGTCAGTAATGCACTGGCCCGATTGCGGCTAATGTTCAGCGATCCACTGTTTGTGCGCACGGCGAAAGGCATGGAGCCTACCCCGCGTGCTGAAGCGCTGATCGCTGAGCTGGGCCCGTTAATGGCACAGATGCAGAACGTATTATTTCAGCCAGCATCCTTCACGCCTTCTGAGGCGACACATATTTTTCGGCTGGGGATGAGCGACTGGGTTGAACGCTGGCTGATGCCGGGACTATATGAGCGCATCACGCGCACAGCTCCCGGCGTGACTCTTCAGGTCACGGCCAGCGATCCCTTCAGGGATGCAGAACTGGTCGCGCGTGGAGAGATTGATCTTGCCATTTCGGTTGGCGAGAGCACACCCGCCACGCTCCAGCGCGAGAAGATAGTGTCACACAACTTTTGTACGTTGTGGCACCCGGAACAGCTTTCGTTGCGTGCACCGTTGACGCTGGAGGATTATGTGGCGCATGACCATCTGCTGGTTTCCTATCGCGGGGCGAACTGGAGCGCCATCGATGACCAGCTTGCGCCATCAGGAAAGGCCCGTTCGATTCGCTACGTGACGCCGCATTTTTCCTCTCTGCCTCCGCTGCTGGCGCGCGCACCCGCGTTAGCCACCGTTCCCGCTGGGCTGTCGGTTGAGTGGGTGACGCATTACGGCTTATGCTGTAGCCCGGTACCCATTGAAACACCGGAAATAGCCCTGTCACTGCTCTGGCATAAACGGCTTGATAACGATTTGTCACTGCGCTGGCTCAGGGAAGAACTGCGTAACGTGATGACAGAACGAACCTGAATAGCTGCTCTCATGGGAAGCTAAGACCTGTAGTGACACCTTCGTTCGATGAGGACCTTAACCTCATGTTATTGAGCGCAAACTCACAGAGCCCATGAATAAGCAGGTAAAATTTTACCTGCCCTGCTCTCTATCCGCGTGATGCTGTTTGACGTCCACACCATCCCTTTTAAATCGCCGTTTTAACCTATAAAACTCAGTACCGCGCCCGGCTACTGCTCAGGTGCGGAAAAAATGCAGGCGACGGCAAGGCTTCCGGGGCAGTTGGCTCAGCGTTCAGCATGCGCAAAAATGACTCAGCCCAGTGATGGCTGTTGTACATATGCAGTCCCTTTATCAGACGGGCATGCAGAGACCGCCGTTCGTGTAACGGCATCTGCAATGCACGATGTACCGCACTGGCCATTGCATCAGGATCATAAGGATTGACGATGATGGCACCCTCCATCTGCTCGGCTGCACCGGCAAACTGCGAGAGGATAAGCACCCCGGGATTTTTCGGATCCTGCAGGGCGATATACATTTTGGCCATCAGGCTCATGCCTGCCATCAACGGCGTCACCAGCGCAACGCGTGAGGCACGATAGATGCCGGCCTGCTCTTCGCGGCTGTAGCCATGAGTCAGATAGTTCACCGGATACCAGTTCATTGTGCCATGCACGCCATTAAGCTCCCCACACAGTGCTTCCAGAGCGTGACCGAGTTCTGACGCATCATGTGCGTGTCCGGCTGCAGGAGGCGCCAGCTGCAACAGCGTGATATTTTTCTGGTAGCAATCATGTTTTCGCAGCAACACTTCCATAGTGCTGATCCGGTAAGGCAGACCTGAACTCTCATCAAGATGGCCGCCGCTTAGCACGGTATTTTCGGGCAGGCTTTCGCGGCACTGCATTTCCATGTAAGCACAGCTGTTGCTATCACGCAGAGACTGGACATCGTCAAGATCTATTCCGACAGGAAACACACCCACCCTGATAATCCGGCCATGAACACGAAAGCTTTGCGCTTCCAGCCGTTCTATACGGAATTCGCTCTCCAGCCAGACCAGGAAGTTATTCATATCCTGCACGGTCTGAAAGCCAATCAGATCACAACATAACAGAGAGTCAGTGAACCAGCGCCATTCGGGTATGGTTTCAAACATTCTGCCAGCCGGGAAAGGTTGATGCAGAAAAATACCCACTAAGTTGGTCAATCCTTCTTCACGGATATAGGTGGCACAGCCTAGCAGATGGTAATCCTGAATCCAGATAACATCGTCGGGTGCGGCGTTTTCGCAGATGGCGCGCGCATAGGCTTTATTGATGTTTTTATATTCCTGATAGCCGCTGGCGGAAAAACGAACCATGTCCGGACGCTGATGAAAAACAGGCCAGAGCCCTTTATGAATATAATTGTGGTACCCCTCATTAAGCTCGCCAGGCGTATAGGGGAAGGTCACGGTTTCATACTGGCCCATCTGCTGCACGGCGTAGGGTCTTGGCGCATCCTGAGGCATCACCCTGCTTTCACCATCCCAGCTAATCCAGACGCCTCCCTGACGGGAAAGGATGCCGTCATAAATTGCAGTAAGCGTCGAACGTTGACATTGATTATGCGAAACAAGAATAAGGCCTGACATGCTGTATTCCTTAAGAACCCGCTGCGGAGAGGCACCAGTGCCTGGCAGCGAGCTGCTATTAATAGGAGGTCGGAGAATAAACTGGAGAAAACCACTCATGAATGTGCACCCTGTCCACTTAATGCCTGCAGACGCTTTTTGCAAAATCGGGTTGTGACCGCCATCGTGTAACGTTGTCACGTAAATGCCCGGTGCCGTTAATTAAACCGAACGGCCTGTAAAAAAGGCGTAAAAAGAGTCTGATGAAGTGTAAAAACGCTGCAAATCACGCGCCCTATATAGCATTAGCGGACAGCAATGGCGCAAAAAGTCAGTGAGTTCAATACAGGGAATATACGCAGGTAAAAATAAAGAAGGCGGGTTGGCCCGGTTCCACTCGCCCCTAAAGCTGGTTTGATAAATGCGTGGCCGGGCCGTTTTATTGCAGAAACAGAGAACTTAACAATCTCTTTGTTAATTCAGAGCTGAGCGATCATTGTCTGGAATGATACGCCGTTAAAAAATTTGACCTCCCCGACTTTTTTAAATCCCCTTTTCTCATAAAAAGGGACGGCAAGGAGTGAAGAACGTACGCTAATTTCTGCACGCAGTTCGGGAATCGCCTGCTGCCAGAGTGCCTTCGCTACCCCTTTACGCTGACATTTCGGATGTACAAAAAGGTATTTAACTAAATTGCCTTCGAAAAGGGTGAGTACGCCTGTCACCTCACCTCTTTCCACGGCAATCAGCCAGAGATAGTCATCTGAAACAATCAACGGTTTAAGCGCATCGGGTTTTATGCTGTCGATAAACCATTGCGGACAGGGTTCCGTCTCTGAAAAATTACATTGCATCGACACAATATGTATCAGCTCACTGATGCCTGCCGCATCAGACTCCAACGCCGTTCTGATTTCCATTCTTTTGTCATTCCCCCCTGATTTGGTTAAGGCAAGGGGATGAGGTTTGCCATTTGAAAAGCCATCCACTCCCCTTTTCCGCTGAATCCCGGTCCGTGGACCCGCGTCCTGATGATTAAAGCACCGTGACTTTGCCCTGGAAAATCACCGGACCGGACGGCCCGCTGAGCTTAGATCCCCCCACCGGCTCCAGACTTACCGCCAGTACCGTCTGATTATCTAACTCGCCAGGCGGTAACCGGAAAACATTACTGTCGCGGTGATTGATCAGCCCCAGAGATTGTGGCGCAGCACTGCCCCTGATCAGCCAGAGCTGCAGGTTTTTATTCTCTGGCAGCGTGATGTTCAGCGCCGAAACCTGAAGGAGTGAAGCTGACTTATCCAGATTCACCACAAACTGTGCATCGGGCTGTGCGCCGCTGAGTACCGCAATCGGCTGCAGAGACTGTGGGGCATCCGGTTTGCTTAAATGGGTGAAAATGAGGATGCCAGCCATTGCCGCCGCCAGGCCCCAGCCGAGCCAGAAGCCAGGATGCTTGCGGATTGATGTCGTGCCAGAGACGCCTGCATTCCGGCCAAGATCCTGCTCAATCTGCTGCCAGACCGTAGAAGGCGGGATAACGGCGTGAGTGAGCAGATCAATGCCGCTGAACGCTTTCTGCCAGTGCAGCACCTCCGCGGCGAATACTGAATCGTCATTGAGGCGTTTATCCAGCCGATGACGTGTCACATCGTCGGTAAGGCCAAGCACATATTCCGCCGCAGTGAGATCATGTTGTTCCTGCCCAGTCATAAGCCTATGCACTCCCGAAGATGGGTTAACGCGCGACGGATCCAGCTTTTCACCGTTCCTTCAGGCTGACTCATTGAGAGCGCAATCTCACTCTGTGAGAGGCCACGATAATAGGCGAGCGAAATGCTTTGTCGCTGCTCAGAGGGTAAGTGCGCCATGCAGTGCTGAAGGCGACGCGCCTCCGCATGACTCGCATCGGCAGGAAGTGGCGTCTGGAAACCCGCTTCCGCTTCGCTTATCTCATCCACGGAACAGCTTCTGTTTTCATGTTTACGGAGGAAATCAATCGCCCGATTTCTGGCGATGTGACTGAGCCAGATATGCGGCTCACTGCGCTTATCGTCGTAATAGTTAGCCGACTGCCAGATTTGAATAAACGTATCGTGCAGGATCTCTTCTGCCCAGTCCCGGCGTCTCACCATCCGCAGGATGATCCCATAGAGGCGGGGCGACAGAACGCGGTAAAGCTGCTCAAGAGCAGCTTTATCACCGACGGCTATCTGATTCATTAAACCGGCCTGAATATGGGGCACATTTTTTGTCATCGGCTTCCCTGTGAAAGATGTAGCCACGCGATAAGTGGCTACACACAGTATAGGTAACGCTTTACGGCATCAGCACGGTATCAATAACGTCAATCACACCGTTACTCTGATTCACATCATACGTGGTGATACTGGCAATATTGTCCTGAGCATCCTTAAGCTGAATATTGTGCGGGCCATTTGCCATCACCCACAGTGATTCGCCATTCACCGTTTTCAGCTCGGCTTTGCCTCCTCCCGCTTTGATTTTTTTCTCCAGCGCTTTCATGTCCAGTTTTCCTGCAACCACGTGATAGGTCAGGACACTGGTGAGTTTTTGTTTATTCTCTGGCTTAAGCAGGGAGTCGACGGTGCCCTTAGGCAGTTTTTCAAAGGCGGCATTGGTAGGCGCAAAAACGGTAAACGGCCCCTTCCCTTCGAGTGTCGGGACCAGACCGGCGGCTTTAACTGCCGCCACCAGCGTGGTGTGGTCTTTCGAGTTAACAGCATTCTCAACAATATTTTTCGATGGGTACATGGCGGCACCGCCGACCATCACCGTGTCGCTGTCCATGCTCGCCGCATAAGTGGCGCCGCTGAAGACTAATGCAGAAAAAATCAGAGTTGGCAGGAATGGTTTCATTTTCACTTTCCTCATTGAGTTAACGGACAGGGCGAGAGCGCCCTTATCTGTTAATACGAATGAGCAGCGAAAACGGATGCAAAAAAAATTTAAATTTTTTTAATCTGAGGGGGTTCAGGCTGAGGCGATATGCAATAAGCCCACCAGAGGTGGGCTTATCATAACGAGTCCATACTGCGTCAACTTCTGCTTTTCACGAACAGCAGACAGCCGTCATTACTGGCAAGAAATAGCTCCCGGTCATACATTCCAGTAATGTAAAAACCTATGACCCGGACAGCTCAGATGCTCTCCACCCACGTCTTTCGCCGTGAGCTACACGCATGAACTTAAATGCGAAAAGCATTCACTGCTTCACGTAAAGCGTGTGCCTGGGCTGAAAGCGACTGTGATGCCGAAGAGGATTCCTCAACCAGCGCGGCGTTATTCTGCGTGACGCCATCCATCTCGTTCACTGCGATGCTGACCTGTGAAATGCCCTGCATCTGTTCAGCTGAGGCGAGTGAGATGTTATCCATCGCGACGGCAAGTTTTCCAACCATCGCATTGATATCAAGAATGCTCTTGCCGGTGCCGGTTGCCACGACAACACCACTTTCGACCTGCGCCACAGCCTCTTCAATCAGATGTTTAATATCTCTGGCTGCCGTTGCACTGCGCTGTGCCAGCGTCCTGACTTCACCCGCAACGACGGCGAAACCTCGACCCTGTTCGCCCGCTCGCGCGGCTTCGACTGCCGCGTTAAGCGCCAGAATGTTGGTCTGAAATGCAATTCCTTCGATAACGGAGGTAATATCCCGGACTTTCACCGCGCTTTTTGAAATATCATTCATCGTCTCTGACATGCGCTGCATATCGTGTTCACCCGAACGCGCCAGCGCAGCGGTTTCACGGGCTGAATCCGCGGTCTGCTGTGCGCCCGCTGCATTACTTTTTACCGTGACCGTAAGCTGCTCAATACTGGCGGCGGTTTCCTGCAAAGCGGCGGCCTGCTGCTCTGTACGGGAAGAGAGTTCAGTATTGCCCTGGGAAATTTCATCAGCTGCCATGGCGACCGAAGCGGAAGAATCTTTAATCTGCGAGACCAGGTCACGCAGATTGCTCTGCATGCTATCCAGAGAAGCCATCATGCTGACGGTATCCCCCTGACGCAGGGTCACTTTTGTCGTCAGATCGCCCGCCGCAATCGCAGCGGCCAGGCCCTGCGCATGCGAAGGTTCTCCACCCAGCTGAGTCTTGATCCAGCGGGTGATCAGCCCACTCATCACAAATCCCATCACAACAAACAGGGTGGTCAGGCCTGCCAGCGTCATATAAACACCGGAGAGCGCCTGCGTGGACGTTTCGGCCGTTTTACTCGTTACCCTCGCCTGATAATCAACCATCCCATCCACTGCATTGCGGTAGTGCGAAAGCGCAGGGATCAGTTCACCACGGAGTTTTTCCGGGAACGGAGTGGCGTTCTGCTTAAACAGGTTTCGCTCTGCCTGATGAAGCGGACCCGCTGCCACTTCAATTTTATTTAATTGCGTGGAAGCCTCTTCTACTTCAGCAAGATTGATCCCCGGAATGCTTTTGGCACCGTTGATCAGTTCCCGGAAATGCGCAGTGGTATTATCACTGTTGGTCTGCAACGCAGAGAACTGGGTTTTTATAGTGGCCTCTGCCTGAGGCTGAGTGTCTGAAGCCACGGACAGTAAAAGGACAGTTTGCTGAGTTAAATTATCTTTTAGCGTCTGCAAGGCCTGGAGATCGCCCAGCCGCGCGCGCGTCAATTCCTGCTGATCGCTGGCCGTATTGAGTTTAAACCCGGCAAATCCTGTCACAAAAACGCCCGTTAAGATGACTGTGAGGAATGCCGCAGTGAGCATGACGCTTAATTTTATTTTTTTGTTTCGATACATAGGAGACCCCGATGTTTGAATAAATAGGTTATCACCGACGTTCCGCTTCTATGGCTCGCTGGTACTGGATCTGTTATCGGCAGCGGGGAAAAAAATTACAGTAATGAAAGGGGTAAGAAGCGATGATTCCTGGGCTGAGTAAAAAGGTAAATCCCTGACGGATGCCATTAAGGCAGTGAGTGTTATTCTCGTAACTTGTCGCCTGAATGCGGATAAAACTATTCCAGCTTCGCTTGTGGCACCACGGATTTAACAGACTCTTCAGCGTCAATTGAGATGACTGACAATAGAAGTGTCCTCGTGGTGAGAACGGAATCTCAGACCGCAGATATTTCATTAAGGGTGGAGAGCGGCGCAGCCATCAGGTGCATGCGTTTGCAGCTGGAGACGAACAGATAATAAGGCACCTTGCTTTCCGTGATTACCTCAGAGAAAACAGAGATATCGCAGCAACCTATGCTGAGATAAAGCGTGAAGCAGCATCACTCTGTAACAACGATGCTCAACGCTACAGCGCGCTCAAAGCGAACTTTATAGCGCATCATCTACAGCTCGCACTGATTGACCTGAAACGATAGGTACTGACAGGACAGGATATATCCTCCTCACCCCCGTTTTTGATTCCATTCATCCTGACTCAGGGTAAACAGCATGCTTGCGGGCGCATTTTCCACATCATAAATATCCCGGGTATGACGGAGTCCGGCGTTAATCAGAACCTTTTGTGAAGCCAGATGATTCGCTCTTACGACTGCAGAAATTTCAGCCAGTTTTATCTCTTCGAACCCATAACTAACTGCATAGTTCGCAAATTCCGTCGCCAGTCCTTTCCCCCAGGATTCCGGAGAGAAACGATATCCAAGATTATTGATCGTGATATCGGCAAAGCTTCTGATGCTCAATCCCCCAAAACCGATGATTCTTTCTGGATTATCCTGAAGCGAGATAGCCCAACTGCCGAAGCCATTCAATTCCCAGTGACGGATAGAGCGCGATAGCACTTCCCGTGAATGATGGATATCCGGATGTGGGCCCGCGGGATTAAACGTATTCGTCGCAGGGTCGCCGTAGATCCTGTAAAGATCATCGGCATCTGATGGGGTGACTGGCCGAAGAAACAACCGCATAGTGTCTTGCTGCAAAATAAACGCTCTCAGATTAAGAAACGAGTGATCCTGTTTTTATAACGGGAAACGGTGCGGGAAACTAGGTAAATCTCTCACCTCATCAGTCTGTTCAGTCAGGCTTGATCTCTTTAATAAGCGCTTCACCCTGATTGTGGATGTTGCCGACTTTGGCTGTAACAGGATGCCAGGTAAAGTCCTTTTCCGGCAATGCGGCTTCATGTGCAATTTCCTGAGCACGGTCCGACGTGGTTTCGGCACTGAGCCATTCGCGTACAGCATCCGCACTTAAAACCAGCGGGCGTCGGTCATGGATATCAACCATGCCTTTATTGCTCGCTGCCGTTACGATAACAAAACCCTCATGCCCATGATCCTTACCATAAGGAGCTTTGCCGATAGCGGCGAAGAACAGCGGTTCTTTCTCTTTGTGGTAAATAAAGTAAGGCTGTTTTTTGTCGCCCTCTCGCTTCCATTCATACCAGCCATTGGCAGGAACAATGGCGCGACCATGCTCCCACAGCGGTTTGAACATGCGTCCCGTCGCAGCGGTTTCACCACGCGCATTGATAAGCGGTTGTTTGTCCCACCACTCCGGACCGTAACCCCAGTAAACCGGATCAAAGTGCAGTTCATTATCCCGCTCATTGAGCAAGAGCACTTTGGTGCCTGGAGCTACGTTAAAGCGGTCTATCGGCTCCGGATCATAAATAATTTCATCGGGCTTCATCCCCAGGGATGCAAAGTAATCGTCTCTGCTGCTGTACTGCGCAAACCGTCCACACATGGGGACCTCCTCTCATAAGGATAGCGCAGCGTTGAAAGAGTTAAATAAATCTAAAAAAATTGTTCTTCTGGCTGAAGATATCGTGATTTTTGACGAGAACATAATTAATGAATATGAATAAACTGGAGCAGTAATGAAGGGAATTATTTTAAGTCTGGCTATGGCATCACTGATGGCTGCCTCGTTTACAGCTGATGCGCGCGGCCATCGTGGTGGGGGTGGGCATAGAAGCTACAGCCATAGTTTTAGTTCAGCTTACTCATCACAAACAACGACACCCAGAATCAAGAAGAGATATTCCAGCAGCAAGCGAACGGCCAGATATGCTACTGCAGGCGTGGCGGGTTATGGCGCATACCAGGCCCATAACTACACGTCATCCTACGTGCGTGAGAAGGGCCGTCAGGCCGCAAGAAAACCCTCAACGAACAGCTATGACAACCAGTATCCAAATCAGCCCCAGGCTCAGCCGGTTAGCCAGAATATGGCACCGACATGTTCACCCTTATCTATGGTAAGCCAGCCGGGCTATACAAACCTGCCTGTATGCCTGGGCAGTGTTAATTGATTTCAAGCCTTGTAGCGATGAAACGACGATGAATTGATATTTTTCAGGAAGACACATTTTACAGAATGCCACTTACCGCACCCCGGAGAGGTCATATTTTAGTGACTTCGTAGGGACACGAACCTTTAATAATATGAGATATAACTCATGACCATAGTTTTTATACCTGCCCTCATCCCATTACTGATGAGAATTGAGAATGAGAAAGGAAGCCCGCTTACTGAGCAGGAAGTCAGTAGCATCCGTGATAATGCCACAACTATCGAAGTGCCGCGTGATGTTGCTCTCGCCATGGCTGAATGCCGCGGTTACTTCGATATCAACCCTGAAAGTTGCTGGGCTGAATGGAGCTTGTACCGGAGTAAGAGTTTGCTGTCTGTTGCTGACAACGGATAACTGCATCGCGGTGCACATCTGCACCTCATGTTTTAGCAGCCGGTATCTGACGGCATAGCTTCAGAGATCGACATACTGTTAGCATCAGTTCTGGCTGGCTCATGGGCTACTACATATAGCCATACCGTGTAAAAGTAGTCAGGAAAATATTTTTTAACTGTGTTTGTTGTCATGAGCCGCAGAGAGGAAATTCCTGAAGCTGCAGAACGTTGCATGCAACAGAAAGGGTTTTATCAGACACCGGTTTAGCTTATTGTCGGTCTGACTTGAAAATTTTATGAAAATTAAGAAGCAATTATTTTCTTCATGATTACATCCCTGATGTTTGCCCGGATTTTATATCATCTATTCTACAGTCTTAATATCCACAGCCACCAGAACAACCCAGTACTTCATCTGCTCAGTCATCAGCTACGTTTTCAAAAAAAGACAGTGTTTCGGCGCTTTTTCGGCGGGGCTGCCCTACTGTTACCTGGCCATACACACCTCTCTATTATCTATAAATTTTTCTGTCGCGACCGAAATGCGTGGCCGTGGGTCATCATTCTGTACCCTGCTTCAGACGCGCAACAATCTCACCCCTCTTTTCAAATCACGCCGATAGCGTTAAGCTATACGAAACATATACGTTTCATATAAGGCTTGCATGGGTATCGTAAAAATCTCCGATCTGATGCATGAGAATCTGCGCATCGCCAGTCAGGCGATGAGCCGCTCAATTAATGCACAGGCAGAACACTGGCTAAAACTCGGTATGCTGGCTGAACTCTATCCGCAGCAGACCCAACATCAACTGGCGCAGATGCTAATCCGGCTTGAACTGGAAGGCAGCGCTGATATACGCAATATGCTCCCTAAAGAGAGCCTCACCACACAAGGAGACGTGTCATGAACAGCGTTAAAATTCATACCGCAGCGGAAATCGAAATGGCACGGGCAGCCGGACAGGCTGCGGCTCAGGTGCTGGCGATGATTACACCTCACGTCCGTCCCGGCATCACCACGGAAGAGCTGGATGATATCTGTCACGATTTTATTGTGAATGAGCTTAAAGTGACGCCAGCAAACATCGGTTATCACGGTTATACCCGTACCACCTGCACGTCGGTCAATCATGTGGTCTGCCACGGCATCCCGGCCAGCAAAAAACTCAAGGATGGCGATATCGTTAATATCGATGTAGCGATCATCAAAGATGGCTGGTATGGCGATACCAGCCGGATGTACTTTGTCGGCACACCGTCAGTCCGTGCCAAACGTCTGGTGGAGATCACCTATCAGTCGATGGTCGCCGGTATCAAAACCGTACGTCCTGGCGCGACGCTGGGCGATGTGGGCGCGGCTATCCAGCGTGTCGCTGAATCGGCTGGCTTCTCGGTGGTGCGTGAATATTGCGGTCACGGTGTCGGCGAAATTTACCACACCGATCCACAGGTGCTGCACTACGGCACGCCGGGTGAAGGGATGCCACTGAAAGCAGGCATGATTTTCACTATCGAACCGATGATTAATGCCGGTAAAGCCGGAACCAGCGTGCTGTCAGATGGCTGGACGGTGGTCACCAAAGATCGCTCGCTCTCGGCACAATGGGAACATACTGTCGCTGTCACCGATGAGGGTTTTGATCTGCTCACACCCTGGCCTGAAGGCACCGGCGACTACCCGGCGATTTAATCTCTCAGCCTGAGACAAGGTCTCAGGCTGTATGATTAACTGCCCCTGACTTCACTCAGCGTTTCCAGCGTGCCGGAATGCCACAACTGCACATCGTTACGTCCGGCGCGCTTAACCTGATACAGCGCCTCATCGGCGCACCTCAGCCATTCATGAATTGTCGCCGCATCGCATGCCGGCGCAATCCCGATACTCACCGAGCACTGAAAGGTAGATGAAGCCGGCAGCCGCAGCAGGGCAATACCCTGTCTGATCTGCTCTGCCAGCAACATGATGCTGGTTTCATCCGCATCCCGCACAATCACACACAGCTCATCGCCGCCAAAGCGGGCAGGTATATCTTTCAGGCCGACGCTGTCACGCAGTAGTGCCGAGATTTCTGCCAGCAGGAAGTCGCCGGCTTCATGCCCGAAGGTGTCGTTAACCTGTTTGAAGTGATCGACATCCAGCAGCATCAACCAGGCTTTACCCTCACCTCGCTGTGTACGTAAAAACTCGCTTTCAAGCCGCCGCTCAAAGAGACGTCGGTTAGGTATTTTCAGACCAGGATCCATCAGCGCAATGCGTTCCAGCTCCTGATTCTTCTTTCGCAGACTCAGGGTCAGATTGTGTGAAACCACGCTGAGCGCCAGCAGATAGCCGCTGGCGAGCGGCAGAGTCAGCCAGACGGTGCGGGTAGAGAAGGTCAGCTGCAAAGGCGCCTTTTCGGCTAACCAGGCCAGTAAAAAGGTCAACAGAAAGGCCTGCAGAGCAGACTTCAGCTGAACCCAACCGCCCGCCGAGTAACGATCAGAGATCAGTACCGCCATGATAATAATCGAGGGAAGCGGACTCAGCGCCATGGTTGCCACCCAGAAGCCGCCGAATGCGGCATCCAGCGTCAGATTCTTACGTTCAAAACCCGTGGGATCGCGCGATCGCAATGCCAGTCTGAAAGCGGCATAGGGCCAGACAAACGCATTAGTAAATAGCAGTGCGCAGAGTTCCAGGCTTTTTCCCAGCTCCATCAATACTGACAGAATGGGCAGGAAACAGAGAAAGGTGCCGAGCTGGCGCATCATGAACATGCGGCGCACAAATCGCGTTGATCGGCGCTTCAGCTGAATATCGTCAGGAGTGTAGTAATTCATATGCAGACTGAAGCAGCAACAGGTTATGGCAGTTTATCGGCAATTAATGAATTAAGGTAAAATATTTACAGAATATTCTTATTGCGGGCCGCGAAAGGCATCTCGTCAGCCTGTGACTTGTGTGCCGGGGACGATGGCAGTCAGGGGACATTAGCAGTAATGTGAGAAGATACCGCGCGCCATGAATACGCGCGGAAGCTTTTTATCGGCGGCCTTTAACCACTGAGGCAGACCAGTTGAAATCGCTGACTTCGCTGGCGGTCATTGAAGAAGGTTTTTTCTTACGCAGCGGTTTTTTCTTCTCCTTCTCAGCCTGCGCCCTCTCCTTCTCCAGTTTGCTGGTCATGATGATCTGACGAGCTTCACTATTGAATTCTTTCTCTTTTTTGCTATCAGGCTCTTTACCGGTTCGTTGACGGTACTTCTCGGCCAGGCCCTTATAGGTTTGCTCGACGGCCAGTCGTTCATCAGCGTTGAACTGATCAATGGAAATCATCTTTTTATCGTTCATAGCGGCGTGTCCTCTGGCGAGTTATTCCGGCAAGTGTACCGCATTTGCGGTCCGTTAACGCAGGGAATGGCATTAATCCGGTGAGCTGCTGATTCCGTCAGCACACACAGCCCGGTAATTTCTCTGAAACATGCGTTTAGCCCTGTAAAAAATAGGGTTATCTCTTAATATAAAACTAATGTTCATCAGGTTTACTGGCAGTGACCACGTACTGCCGAGGAGCTGAAGGAATGATAAAAGAGACCGATCGCCTGTCACAGGCATTATTACGGCGGCATGGGATTGGCGTTAAACAGAAACGTATACACTTCCGTGGCAGGGATCTGCTGTTTCAGCTGCACAACGCCCGCTATGAGGTGTTCAACGGCGATCGCTGTATTGCAACCGTCGATACCAACAATATCAATGAAGCCATTAAGCAGTTTAAAGCGCTGGACCATCCAGGGGAGAAATAGCCATGCCAGACTATCGTCTGTTTCAGAAAGAGCAAACAGTCAGAGCCGTGAACACTGAGCGGCAGGATCAGCAGGACGCGTTAATGGCTGAAGGCTATAAGATGGTGTGGGACGTGGTGCATGCCGATAACGCCGATGCCGCGCTGCTGCGCTATCAGCAACTGCGTCACGAAGAGGATAATGCTGAGCAGAGTTTCGCAACCGATTCAGTTTCAGGTAGCCTGATGAACCTGATATCCCGCTGAGTCAGTGCGGGGCTGAAGGTATAAAGCCAAAGTTACTGTTAATTCATGCTGTGCTGATTAGAATAAAGGAAATTTCCCGAATACAGGTTTCTGATGAAAATCACCATTCACAAAGAAGATGAGCTGTTTATGCACAACTTCTTTGCTGCGCCATGCCACACCGTTGAAACAGACTCACCACAGGCACAACAGATTCAGCAATCGCTTCAGCTGGCCATCCAGCAAAAAGGTGCAGAGGCTGATGGCGACTGGAAACGTAGTCTGACTTTTCTGATTCTGTTTCTCTTTTTATATGCTGCGCTGGGTGCCTCGCTGACGCTTGATCTCAGCACCACTGGCACGCCTCATAAGAGTATTGAATATGCGCTGGAAGCGATTCCGGTGCTGATCGCTTTCTCCGGCTTCTTCATCTCTATTCTCTATCTGTTCCTGACCCGCGCCAGCGCGCGTAAACAGCGTAACTGGGAAAGGACTATCCTGGTGCTGGAGAAATACTCCATCGGAAATCTGTTTAAAGCGACGCATACCCAGGGCGGTGGTACCAGCAACTACTCCGTGCCCAACCTTTCTATTTCGCTCGCGCTGTTTATCTGCCTGACCTGGCTGGTGATTTATAACTATCTGACATTTACCACCAGCGGAGTGTTTGGCAGTGTCATCTCCCTGTTTATCAGCACCATGGTTTATGTGATTCTGGATATTCAGCTACTTAAGCCTTTTACCCATGTTGTTGAGAAAGAAGAAGCGGAAAAGAGTGACACGGATAAAGAGCAGGATTAACTGCACCCCGTAAACGTCAAACAGATACCCGGTCAATGAGCCGGGTATTTTTTTTCTAATCAGAACGATCTTGCTGCAAGACCCCTGCTGCACGGAGTTCAATGAGGTGGGTTGATATTAAAACATTTAAGTATGTTGTAACTATAGGCAGGGCTTAATCCTTTGGGTTCAGCCCGTGTAAAAGTCAGACGGCCCGCTTTCACAGCGGGCCGTATTCATCACCAGTGGGTTTTCTGCATATCAATGACAAAACGATATTTCACATCGCTGGTCAGCATACGTTCAAAGGCAGTTTCGACCTCTTCACCGGTGATCATCTCAACATCAGCCGTGATGTTGTGCTGACCACAGAAGTCGAGCATCTGCTGCGTCTCCTGGATGCTGCCAATTGAGGTGCCAGTGATGCTCAGGCGACGAAACACCATCGGTGTCACATTCGGTGATGGATGAGGTTGATCGGGTATGCCCACCAGCACCAGCTGGCCATTGGTTTTCAGCGCACTGAGATAAGGATCGAGGTCGTGTGGTGCAGCGACACAGTCCAGAATGATATCCAGTGACGCCTGGCAGTCAGCCATTTGTGCGGCGTCTCGTGAGATCACCACGTTCTTAGCGCCGAGCCGGCGTGCATCTTCCCCTTTCGCCGGAGAAGTCGTAAACAGGGTGACTTCTGCGCCCAGTGCGCTGGCCAGTTTAACCGCCATATGACCCAGTCCCCCGAGCCCGACCACACCCACACGATCGCCTGCTTTGACTTTAAAATGCTGCAACGGTGACCAGACGGTCACGCCAGCGCACAGCAGCGGTGCCACCGCATTCAGCGCCAGATTGTCGGGCACCGTGACCACAAAATGCTGGTCGGCGATGACATGCTGCGCATAGCCCCCAAATGTCGTATTGCCGGTGTATTTATCCGTGCCGTTGTAGGTCGGCGTGAAACCCGCCTCACAATATTGCTCTTCCTGCTGCTGACAGAAATAGCATTCACCGCACGAGTCGACCATCACGCCAACGCCAACCGTATCCCCGGCGGCAAATTTAGTGACGTTGCCGCCCACTGCCACTACGCGTCCGACAATTTCGTGACCGGGAACCAGCGGATAGCGGCTGACTCCCCATTCATTACGGGCCATATGCAGATCGGAGTGACAAACACCGCAGTAAAGAATTTCGATTTTCACATCGTCAGCCTGCAGCTCGCGTAACTCTACCTGGCCTGCCCGCAGCGGCTGATCTGCCTGGGACGCTATCAGTGCGTTAATTTTCATCTGTTTTGCCTCTTTTCACCTGGTGGTCGTAAAGAAAGCGGCCCACTATAGACACACGGAACCCCATTTGGTAGTAGTTACCTTTTGGTTACCATACTATCTGGGAAGTCACTATGCCGGTCTGGGTTGAAGGAAAACTTTGCTTTTATGCGGATTCACCGCCACGCCGCCTGCTGGAACTCTTTTCGGTGAAGTGGAGCACGATGGTGCTGCATGCGCTCTATCACTGGCCGGAAAATCGGGCACGCACGGGTGAACTGGAGCGCAGCCTGCAGGGTATTTCGAAGAAGATGCTGATTCAGACGCTGCGTGAGCTGGAGCAGCGCGGACTGGTGTCGCGTCAGGTCTGGCAGGTGGTGCCACCAAAAGTGGAATACAGCCTCACGCCGTTGGGGCATACCTTCGCACAGCCAATAGAGCAGATGTATCAGTGGGGACTGGAGAATCAGGCTGCGCTGGATGAAATGGAACATCACGCGCGCAGCCATCAGGAGAGTGGCGGATAGAAGGCCGCCAGTTCTCACGCAGTGCAGGCTTAATCGAACGGGAATTCGCGCGCCAGCACGCGGGAAATGACATTCAGCGCGCCTTCATCATTGTTGCTCTGAGTCTGATAGCGCGCCACGGCAGCGACCGAATCAGCGGCATTGGCCATTGAGAAACTGAAGCAGGCCTGACGCAGCATCTCAATATCATTGGCGCTGTCACCAATCGCCAGCACTTCGCAATCGCTGATGCCCCACTTTTCCTGCAGCAGCGCAATGCCGTGTGCCTTATGGCAGCCGGGAATAATGAGATCAATAAAGCCAAAACCGCTGGATACCGGATGCATGATGTTTTCCAGCTCGCCCAGACGGGAATGCAGTCTTTGCAGCAGTGCATCCACCCCTTCGTGCTCCAGCTTCAGCGAGAATTTGAAAATGGTGTCGTCGATGGCATAGAGGTCATCGCGTTTTTCCACCCGGTGATAGTGGTTTGCAAGCATTGCCATCACCTCATCAGAGGTGGATGAATGCATATAGGCGCCGTTGCGTCCACAGACCACGACCGCGATGTCAGGTTCATGCGCCAGGATATCGAGGATCTTATGCACTTTCTCCTGAGCTAACTCTCCGCAGAAGATCTCTTCATTACAGTCAGAAACCCATGCGCCATTTTCCGCCACGAAAGCGATCTCATCTTTGATGTCGGGAAAATAGCGCTGCAGCTGGTAATACTGATTACCACTGGCCACCACAAAACGGATGCCCTTCTGCTTCAGCAGCGCATACTGACGTGAAAACCGCTGAACGTTGTACTGCTTATTGTCGTCCAGAAAGGTGCCGTCCATATCCACCGCAATCATCTTAACCGCCATCTCGCCTGCCCCTATACGTTCGCCGTTCTGTCCTTTCGGCTGATTGATTTGATTCATAAAGCTTACTCGCTGTGTGGATTAATGAGAATGCAAATAGTGACTTTGCTAACGGCTTTCAGAGCGTTCCGGTTCCGGAGTTGTGTTATCACGCACGTTTATTTTCGTTAAAAGGATGTTAACCTCAGTCGAATATTACGAATGAAGGTTATTTTAATTACATTCGTAACTCAACCCCCAGATATTCAGGAGCACGAGATGCGTGAAGATTCCCGATCAACCCCTTTACCTGACGACGTCAAAACCGCTATTCGCGAGATGAAACAGCAGTTACGTCAACAGATTGGTGATGTTGATGCCCTTTTCCGTCAGGTTTGCGACAACATCACTGCTGCGATTGCTGAAGCAAAAGCAGATGAAAAGCGCACGGGCAGTGCCTGGCCGGTAGTGCCCATGCAGGACATTGCAGCGGGAAAGGTTTCGGATGAAACCCGGGCGCTGATTAAACGTCGCGGCTGTGTGGTAATTAAGCAGCACTTCGCGCGTGAGCAGGCACTGGCATGGGATAAGTCGATGCTCGACTATCTGGATCACAACCGGTTTGACGAACACTATCGCGGCCCCGGAGATGACTTTTTTGGATCGCTGGCCGCCTCCCGCCCCGAAATCTATCCGATTTACTGGTCACAGGCGCAAATGCAGGCGCGGCAGAGCGCGGCAATGGCTGACGCGCAATCTTTTCTGAACCGGTTATGGAAGTCTGAATCGCAGGGCAGGCAGTGGTTTGACCCGGATGTCAGCGTTATCTATCCCGATCGCATCCGTCGCCGCTTGCCGGGCACCACCTCGAAGGGATTAGGCGCCCATACCGATTCCGGCGCGCTGGAACGCTGGTTACTCCCCGCGTATCAGCAGGTTTTCAGTAAGCTGTTTCACGGTGATTTTGCCGCTTACGACCCCTGGGATGCAGCTCACCGCACCGAAGTGGATGAGTATGATCTGCCGGGTACCACCAAATGTTCCGTGTTCCGGACCTTTCAGGGCTGGACCGCACTCTCCGATATGATCCCCGGTCAGGGCCTGCTGCACGTGGTGCCGGTGCCGCAGGCGATGGCCTATGTTCTGCTGCGCCCGCTGCTTTCAGACGTACCTGAAGATGAACTGTGCGGCGTCGCGCCGGGCCGGGTGTTGCCCGTTAATGAACAGTGGCATCCGCACCTGATTGCAGGACTCTGTTCGATACCGGCCTTAGAGGCGGGCGATTCGGTATGGTGGCACTGTGATGTGATCCACGCCGTTGCACCGGTTGAAGATCAGCAGGGCTGGGGCAATGTGATGTATATCCCCGCTGCGCCAATGTGTGACAAAAACCGCGCCTATGCCCGGCGGGTTGCACAGGCACTGGAGCAGGGACGTTCGCCGGGAGATTTTCCGCCGGAAGATTATGAAACAGAGTGGGGCCAGCGTTTTACGCTGCAGGATCTCAATCTTAACGGACGCCGGTCGCTGGATTTGTCCTGATCCCAATCCCGCGTTGTACACCAGCGCGGGATATCCCTGTTACACTGGAGCTTCTTTTTTCTGCGAAACGCAATTATGAACCCGCGACATCATCAGATTATTCAACTGGTTAATAGCCGGGGCAGCGTAACGGTCAGCGAACTGGCGCAGCTTACCGGGGTTTCTGAAGTGACGGTGCGGCAGGATCTCACGCTGCTGGAACGCGACCGGTTGCTGCGGCGGGTTCACGGTTCCGCGCTGGCGCTGGACAGCGATAACGTCGGCACCCGCATGAATACCCGCTATCCCATCAAGCAGGCGCTGGCACGACATGCGGCCAGCCTGGTTCAGGCGGGTGAATCGGTCTTCATCGAAGGCGGCAGCACCAATGCGCTGCTGGCGCGTGCGCTGGCTGACCGCGCCGATCTTACGCTGATTACCGTCAGTCACTATATTGCCCAGCTTCTTCGGGAAGCCACCTGTGAGGTGATTGTGCTCGGTGGCCTGCTGCAGAAAAGCAGTGAGTCAGTAGTCGGCCCGCTGACGCGGTATTCCATCCAGCAGGTTCATTTTCACCGGGCATTTGTTGGCGTGGATGGCTGGCATCCGGAGACCGGTTTTACCGGCCGCAACATGCTGCGCTGTGATGTGGTGGATGCCGTGCTGGCGAAAGGCGCTGAGAGCTATGCCCTGACCGACGCCTCCAAGTTTGGTCAGATTCACCCCTATCCGCTTTCATCCGGTTTTCAGGTCGGGCACGTGATTACCGATGAGACGCTGGATGCGGCGACGGTAGCGCAGCTCAGGGAACAGGCGATAGAGGTGATACAGATCGCCGCAGGTTAAGCAGAACGGCCGGGGCCTTTAGTAACGGAGTCCCGCAGCATCAGACTAGCCGTGAAAGGTGCCTGAGTATGCCAGTCTCCGCCATCCAGCATGGTCAGCAGGCGGTTAATCGTCTCATCGATCATCTCGGTGACCGGCAATTTCATGCTGGATAACGACGGCGTGATGAAGGGCGCCAGCGGAATATCATCGAAGCCAATCACCGAAACCTGCCCGGGTACCGCGATGTTGCATTCAGTCAGACGTTTGATGGCACCAATCGCCATCTCATCATTACTCGCCACCAGCGCGCTGAATGTCACCCTGCGTTCCAGCAGCTGGTCCACGGCCGCCATACCGCTCTGCGCCGTCCATTTACCGGTCACGATTCGCCGGGAATCGGCTTCAATGCCCTGTGCGGCCAGCGCAGCGTGATAGCCGGAAAGTCGCTCGACGCCGGTCGGCGAATCGAGTGAACCGGTGATAAACGCGATCTCGCGATGCCCCTGATTCAGCAGATGGCTCACCGCCGTGGCGCTGCTGGCGTGCTGATCGCTGTAAATGCAGTAGCTATGGTTGACGCGCAGCCGCCGGTTGATCACCAGTATCGGCTGTTTGTGCCGGGAGATAATCGCATCCAGCGCGTCAATGCTCAGGAAGCGCGGATAGATAATGATGCCGTCACAGCGCAGATCGAGCAGAAACTGAATCGCCGCCTCTTCCTGCTCAGCGGTGTGTTTGCCGTCCGCCAGAATCAGCTGGCGGCCCTGCTGCTCCAGTATGCGCGCGGAGTGTGCCATTAGTTCAGTGAAGTAGCTGCCGCTGTAGAGCGTATTGGTGATCACCAGTCCAATGGTCTGAGACGTTTTTGTCGCCAGGTTGCGCGCCAGCAGATTGGGCCGGTATCCGGTTTCGGCAATCGCCTTCAGTACTTTTTCGCGCTTTTCCTGCCCGACATAGCCATTGCCCGAGAGCACACGTGACACTGTCGCTTTAGAGACGCCCGCCCTGTTTGCCACTTCCTGAATCGTTGCCATGGTGATGCTCCTTTGCTGCGTCGTCCTGCAGTCTACCTAAGCCTCTCAATCTTGGAAATATTTACCCCGCCTTAGTATGAGGTTACCTGGCAGCATCAGGTGATGGAGTTCACAAAAAAGAGATCTGGATGATTTTGGTGCTTGTCGGCGCCATGAAAGCACTTCATGATTTTGTGAAACCGGTTTCCTATTTGCCTGCCCGCAGGCGCAAAAACATAAAAACTTTGACCGATTTACCCTACAGAGAAGAGCGATCATGCCCAGAAATTATGCCGAGGTGTCACGCGCCATCGTTGATGCGCTAGGCGGCCTCACCAATATCGAAGCCGTAACCCACTGCATGACCCGCCTGCGGTTTGTGTTGAAAGATGAAGCTCAGGTCGACTATCCCCGGCTCAAGGCGATCAATGGCGTTATGGGCGTGGTGCACAACGACACTCAGTGCCAGGTGATCATTGGTAACAACGTTTCACAGGCTTATCAGGCGGTGCTGGAGCTGGGATCGCCCGCAGCGACATCGACTGCACCCGTAAAACGTAAAATCACGCTGCGAGGCATCGGTGCAGGGATTCTTGATGCGCTGGTGGGCACCATGTCGCCGCTGATTCCGGCCATTATTGGCGGGTCAATGGTTAAGCTGCTGGCGATGATCCTGGATATGGCGGGCGTGTTTGAGAAAGGCTCATCAACGCTGGTCATCCTCAACGTGATTGGCGATGGCGCATTCTTCTTCCTGCCGATCATGGTGGCCGCCTCTGCGGCGCTGAAATTCAAAACGAACATGTCGCTGGCGATCGCCATTGCCGGTGTACTGGTTCATCCCAACTTTGTTGAACTGATGGCGAAAGCGGCACAGGGTCAGGCGGTGGAATTTGCTTACATTCCAGTGACCGCGGTGAAATATACCTACACCGTAATCCCGGCGCTGGTGATGACCTGGATCCTGTCGCACATCGAGCGCGGCGTGGATCGTATTACCCCTGCCGTCACTAAAAACTTCCTGAAACCGATGCTGATTGTGCTGATTGCGGCACCCATCGCGATTGTGCTGATCGGTCCGATTGGCATCTGGATCGGCAGCGGTATCTCCGCGCTGGTCTACACCGTGCATGGCTATCTTGGCTGGCTTTCCGTCGCGATTATGGGCGCAATCTGGCCGCTACTGGTGATGACCGGAATGCATCGGGTGTTCACCCCCACCATCATCCAGACCATTGCCGAAACCGGCAAAGAGGGCATGGTGATGCCGTCAGAGATTGGCGCCAACCTTTCGCTGGGAGGATCGTCGCTGGCGGTGGCGTTCCGGACCAAAAACCGTGAACTGCGCCAGACCGCGCTGGCAGCGGCGGCATCAGCGATTATTGCCGGCATTTCAGAACCGGCGCTCTATGGCGTTGCGGTCCGCTTAAAACGACCGCTGATCGCCTGTCTGATCAGTGGTTTTATCTGCGGCGCGGTAGCAGGCATTGGCGGGCTGGCCAGCCACTCCATGGCCTCTCCTGGCCTGTTTACCAGCGTACAGTTCTTCGATCCCACCAATCCCATGAGTATTGTCTGGGTCGGTGCGGTCATGGTGTTGTCTGTGGTGCTGTCATTTGTGCTGACGCTGCTGTTAGGTTTTGAAGATATTCCTGAAACCGAACCCGAAACCAAAACCGCACCCGAAAGCGCAACGCAACCTGCGCCCGTTACCGAACGCGCTAACGCGATTAATAGCCACTAAAGGAAAGGGTCACGCTGACCCGGAAAAGAGGATTGCATGTCTGATTCAAGGTTTCCGCAAGGATTTTTATGGGGCGGCGCACTGGCCGCCAACCAGAGTGAAGGCGGCTTTCGTGAAGGCGGAAAGGGCTTAACCACCGTCGACATGATTCCACATGGCCCGCACCGTATGCCGGTCAAACTCGGTCTGGAAAAGCGTTTTACCCTGCGTGACGATGAATTTTATCCCAGCCATGAAGCCATCGATTTTTATCACCGCTATCCGGAAGACATTGCGCTGATGGCGGAGATGGGGTTCAGCGTGTTCCGCACGTCGATTGCGTGGAGCCGTCTCTATCCCAATGGCGATGAACTGACGCCCAATCCGCAAGGCATCGCCTTTTACCGCGCGGTCTTTGAGGAGTGCCGGAAATATAATATCGAACCGCTGGTCACGCTCTGTCACTTTGATGTGCCGATGCATCTGGTGACTGAATATGGCTCGTGGCGCAATCGCAAAATGGTCGACTTTTTTGCCCGCTATGCCCGCAGCTGCTTTGAGGCGTTTGATGGCCTGGTGAAATACTGGCTGACCTTCAATGAGATTAATATCCTGCTGCACAGCCCCTTTTCCGGCGCCGGTCTGGTGTTCGAACCCGGTGAGAACAAGGATCAGGTAAAGTATCAGGCGGCCCATCATGAACTGGTCGCCAGCGCGCTGGTGACGCGCATCGCGCATGAAGTGAATCCGATGAACCAGGTCGGCTGCATGCTGGCAGGCGGCAACTTCTATCCCTGGTCGAGCAAGCCGGAAGATGTCTGGGCTGCGCTGGAAAAGGATCGGGAAAACCTGTTCTTTATTGACGTGCAGGCGCGTGGGGCCTATCCGGCGTACGCCGCCCGCGTATTCCGTGAAAAAGGGGTGACGCTTGAGATCGCTGACGGCGATGACGACATTCTGAAAAACAGCGTCGATTTTGTCTCGTTCAGCTACTACGCCTCACGTTGCGCCTCGGCCGAGATGAACGAGCAGAACAGCAGCGCCGCCAATGTGGTGAAATCCCTGACCAATCCCCATGTACCGCGCAGTGAGTGGGGCTGGGGTATCGATCCGCTCGGCTTACGCATCACGATGAATATGATGTATGACCGCTATCAGAAGCCGCTGTTTCTGGTGGAGAATGGCCTGGGCGCGCGCGATGAGATCGAATCAAATGGCGAGATCAACGATGATTACCGCATCAGCTATCTGCGCGAACATATCCGCGCCATGGGCGACGCAATTGAGGATGGCGTGCCAGTGATGGGTTACACCAGCTGGGGCTGTATCGATCTGGTTGCCGCCTCAACGGGTGAAATGAGCAAGCGCTACGGATTTGTCTATGTTGACCGCGACGACCTGGGTAACGGCACGCTGGCGCGCACGCGGAAGAAATCCTTCTGGTGGTACAAAAAAGTCATCGCCAGTAATGGCGCGGATCTTGAGTGACAACGTCACTTAAAATCTATCGTCATGCTGTTACTGGCGCGACAGCAACGCCGGAACAGAACGCTTATTTCTGCCGTTGTACTCCGGCAGTAATTATCGTATAACCAATGTCTCCGAGGGGTGTCCTGTAATGGGCTGAGATGGCGTAAGCCGAACCCTTTGAACCTGATCTGGGTCATGCCAGCGAAGGGACGGGTCGGCAGATTTTCTGCGTCATCTCCTGCAACATTCCCTGTTCCAGACCGTATGCCCGGATCTCCCTGTTACTGGAGATCCTATGTCACATCCGCTTTTCGACACCGGCTTTTATGGTCGTCTGCGCCTGCATGCGGGCAGTCAATGGCACGCCTATATCGGGCACGATTTTGTGCGGCAACTCGGTCAGGGCAACCTGCCACCCGCCGCCTTCCGCCACTATCTCACCCAGGATTATCTGTTTCTGCTGCACTTCGCCCGTGCCTGGGGCTTGCTGATCAGCAAACTTTCCGAGCCAGAAGCCTTACGCAGCGCAACGGCATCGCTTAACGCCATCGTCAGCGAACTGCCACTTCACCAGGCTTACTGCCAGCAATGGGGCATCAGCGAGGCGGCGATGGCGAGTGAACCCGAAGCCGTGGAAACGCTCAACTACACCCGCTACGTGCTGGACGTGGGTCACACCGGGGATGCGCTGGAGCTGCTGACCGCGCTGATGCCGTGCGTTGCCGGTTACGCTGAAATTGGCCTGACACTACTGCATGATCCCGCAACCCGCTTTGAGGGGAATCCTTACGCGGCATGGATAGAAAATTACGGCGACGAAGCCTATCTGGCTGGCGTTCGCTCCTCACTTTCACTGTTTGAAACCCTGGCCCGGCAGCGCGCCGGTGAACACCGGTTTAACCCGCTGGCGGAGATCTTCACCACCGCGACCCGGCTGGAAGCCGCCTTCTGGCAGATGGGTCTCAACCATGCTGCCGCCCAGCGGATCAGCTCATGAACCTGCCGTGCAGTCCGGTGCCGCCAGGCATTTCAATTCGCCAGCTCAGCCTGAATTATGGCCAGCAGCCACTCTTCAGCCAGCTTGATCTGGAGATCGCGGGCGGTGCTTTTACCGCTTTACTGGGTGCCAGCGGCGTCGGAAAAAGCAGCCTGATGCGGGTCATTGCTGGTCTGACGCCACCCACCGCCGGGCAGGTCAGCGGCAGCGACGGCCTGCCACTGACCGGACGCATCGCCTGGATGGGGCAACAGGATCTGCTCTATCCGTGGCTGACGGTTGAACAAAATGTCTGTCTCGCCAGTCGCCTGAAAGGTGAAAGGGCCGATCGCGACTGGGCGCAGCATCTGCTGATGCGGGTAGGTCTGAGCCACTCTGCGAACGCGCGACCCGCGACACTTTCCGGCGGGATGCGTCAGCGCGCCGCGCTGGCCCGCACCCTTTACACCCGCCAGCCCGTTGTGCTGATGGATGAGCCCTTCTCCGCACTGGATGCCCTCACCCGCGCTCAGATTCAGACGCTGGCCGCAGAAGTGCTGGTCGGACACACCGTGCTGCTGATTACCCATGACGCCGCTGAAGCCTGTCGGCTCAGTCACCACATGCTGGTGATCGGTTCTGCGGGAATTGAAACCTGCCCGCCCCTGCCGGATCAGCCACCGCGGGCTGCAGACGACATACAGGTATTGCAGAGTCAGGCCGCATTGCTGAAGCAGCTGAGCAGGATAGCGGGATGAGATTACACAAAGGTTTTGCCGGTCTTCACCGTGGAGTGATGCTGTTTGCCGGACTGATTGCGCTGTGGTGGCTCGCCACACTGACTTCGGTTCCGGCCTTTCTGCTGCCCTCACCCGCTGCGGTCGCCATCGCACTGTGGCAAAACGCAGGTTATCTCGGCCATCACACTTTGATTACCCTGACCGAGATCGTCAGCGGCATGGCCCTCGGCGTGCTGCTGGGGAGTGTGCTGGCGCTGGGCATGACCTTTTCGCCGTGGCTGCAGCGCTGGATGATGCCGCTGGTGATCACCAGCCAGGCGATTCCGGTTTTTGCCCTGGCGCCGCTGCTGGTGCTCTGGTTTGGTTTCGGCATGGGCGCAAAGGTCGCGATGGCCGTCCTGGTGATCTTCTTCCCGGTGACCTCCGCCTTTTTTGATGGTCTGCGTCGCGTCACGCCCGGCTATCTCGATCTGGCTCGCACGCTGGGCGCATCACCTGCAGCGCAACTGCGCCATGTCCGGCTGTTAGCCGCGCTGCCAGCCCTGGGCTCAGGATTGCGGATGGCGGCAGCCGTCGCGCCAATAGGCGCAATCATCGGTGAATGGGTCGGCTCGGCCGAGGGGCTGGGCTACGTGATGCTGAATGCCAACGCCCGGATGCAGAGCGACCTCTGTTTCGCCGCTTTGTTTATTCTGGTGCTGATGACGCTGGCCCTGTGGCTGACCCTCGACATCCTGCTGCGCCGCCTGATTACCTGGGCACCCGAGACACATTAATGACTAAACCAATGAGAAAACCCATGACAAAAATGCCTCTGTTTACCCTGCTGTTCAGCGCCACCTTAGCCACACAGGCTCAGGCGATGGAGAAACTGACACTGGTGCTCGACTGGTATATCAACCCCGATCACGCACCCATTATGGTGGCCCAGCAGACCGGCGCGTTTGCGGCAGAAGGGCTGGAGGTTAACATTGTGCCGCCTTCTGATCCGGCGCTGCCGCCGCGTCTGGTGGCAGCAAAGCAGGCGGACTTAGCGATTACCTATCAGCCGCAGCTGCATTTCTTCGCCGATCAGGGATTGCCCTTGATGCGGGTGGGGACGTTGATTAACAGTCCGCTGAATACGCTGATGACGTTAGACGAAACGGTAAAAAAACCAGCCGATTTAAAAGGGAAACGCATCGGCTATTCCGTCAGCGGCATTGAACAGGCGACGCTGGCGACCATGCTGAACCATGATGGCGTTAAAGCCGATCAGGTTAAGCTGGTTAACGTCAATTTCCAGCTCACCAGCGCCCTGATGACCGGGCAGGTGGATGCGGTTATCGGCGGCTATCGCAATATCGAAGCGCTGGAGATGAAACAGCACGGTAAAAAACCGGTAGTCTTCAACGTCGAGGATTATGGTGTTCCGGCCTATGACGAACTGATCATCGTCGCCAACCGTGATGAGGCACACTCGGAGAAAATCAAAAAGTTTTTGCGGGCACTGAAGAAGAGTAATGCGCAGTTGCAGGCGCACCCGGAGGAGAGCTGGCAGGCCTTTGCCCGCGCGCATCCGGAGCTGAACACACCGCTGAATCATCAGGCATGGCGTGCCACCCTGCCGCTGTTTGCCGCCGATCCGGCAAAACTGGATCGCGCACGCTATCAGGCTTACGAGCAATTTCTGTTTGATAACAAGCTGATTAAAAGCATCACGCCGGTTGAGCGCTACGCCACCGGCAGTGAGTAATAAGAGAGCCCGCAACGATCGCTGCGGGCCATTTGCCTGGCATCACTTCTGATAAAGCCAGTGTTCAATATCGCTGGCTGGCAGCGGTTTTGAAAAGAAGTAGCCCTGGATTTGATCGCAACCGTAAGTTTTCAGCAACGTCAGGGTGGCTTCCGTCTCAACGCCCTCGGCCAGCACGGTGTAGTTCAGCTCTTTCAGCATCTGAATAATGCATCTGACGATGATTTTTGATGCATCATCTTCACCCATACGCGAGATCAGGGATCGGTCGATCTTGATCACATCCAGCGGGATATCCTGCAGATAGCTGATGTTGCTGTAGCCAGTGCCGAAATCATCCAGCGAGATCACAAAGCCGTGTGATTTCAGCGCTTCCAGCCCGCTGATCGCCACATTGGTTTTGGTGATCAGTTCATTCTCCAGGCACTCAATGCCCAGAATAGAATTGGGTAACTGAGCCGCCGCTAATTTTGCCACCAGCCGATCGGCAAAATCAGGCTTTGCGAAGTCGCGTTCGCTGACGTTGATCGAAACCGGAATCAGATCGTATTCGCGATCCCAGCGCGCAAGCTGCTCAATGGTGTGATCGATAACCCAGTTGGTCAGATCGGAGATCAGATTGGTTTTACCCGCTAACGGAATGAATTCTGAAGGGAAAAGCTCGCCCCGCTCAGGATGATTCCAGCGGATCAGCGCCTCCAGCCCGACCGTTTTACCGCTTTTGAGACAGACTTTAGGCTGCCAGGCCAGGTAAAGCTCTTCGTCTTTATTCAGCGCCTGAGCCAGATCGTTCATGATCATAAAGTCATCGGTGCGCCGCGAGTCGTAACTCTCTTCAAAACACATTGCACTGATGTTCTCATCCACCGCCTCATGCAGCGCGCTCACGGCCTGACGCACCGTTTCATTGGCATCCATCTGGCCCGGTACAAACTCTGTTTCACCGGTAAAGACATCCAGGTCGAGCGTGATATTTTCCGCCAGATCGGCCTTCATGCCCTTAAACAGGTCGATCATGTTATGTGCGGTATAACGACCCGAGTAGGGCTGAACAATGGCAAAACGGCCTGGAGCGAAAGTATAGAGCGTTTCATTCTCCGGAAGATTGAGCCGGTGAGCGACATCCTGCGCCATCTGCTTTAGCAGTTTCTCCATCGGCGCAATGCCCACCGCACGGGAAAGCTCATAGGCGCGAATGATGTCGAGGCAGTCGATAAGAATCAGGCGAAAGCGGCTCTGTGGTGCGACAAGGGTCAGTTGCTGAATATCACGAATCAGACGTGGGCGATTCGGCAGGTGCGTAATGACGTCGGCAAAACCCGCATTGTTCCAGGCATCCAGAAATGAGGTGACCAGCGTAGCCAGTGAGCGCAGCGTAGCGAGTTTCTCATCACTAAAGGGATGTGGCTGGGTGTCGGTGACGCAGAGCGTGCCCAGCACCGCGCCGTCGAGGTTCTGCAGCGAGACACCGGCGTAGAAACGAATATGCGGATCGCCTTTCACAAATGGGTGCGTGACAAAGCGCTCATCCAGTAAGGTGTCATACACCACCAGATGTCCCTCACCATCAATGACGTGGCGGCAAAGAGATTCATCACGGGTCGATTGCTTAAGATCGAAGTTGCGGGACGCTTTAATATATTGGTTATGATCGTCAATAATTGAAATGAAGCTGCCAGAAATACCCAGCACCTGGCTGGCGAGATTAACGAATCTTTCCAGCACCTTATCCCGGGCTTCATCCGGGGACAAAAGTGCCTTGATCGCACTCAGACGTTTTACGTCGCTGCCATTTTGCTCGTTATGCACTGAAACCTCTCCTATGCAGGCGCAAAAATCGAAAATAATTTAGCTCAGAAATGCTCAATTAGCGCCCAATTATCAGATAAATAGCGGCTCAATCTGACAGTACTTTCACAGTGAAACAGTGTCGCATGATATCTGATCGCTGTCGAAATCATTTAACGCTCTTCTTTCATGTGCGCAACCTGCGGCGACTCCGTCCTGAAGCCCAGACCGATCAGGCGTCCCAGTACAAAACGCAGAAACGGCAGGCGCTGGATAATCACGGGAACCTTGCTGCTTCCCGTAGGTTTTCTTTTTGCTTTGCTGCGGCTCATTTTGATCTGCAAAAACTGTGTGGCGACGGTAGGGAACTGACGGCGCTTCTGCACTTTTTCCAGGTCGCGCAGCTGCAGTTCTCCTCGCTTCAGAGGATCGGTCAAAAGATTCGCCGTCGCTACCGCATCCTGAATCGCCAGATTTACGCCAACCCCACCAATCGGCGACATGGCATGCGCCGCATCACCAATGCAGAGAAGCCCGGGCTTCGCCCACTTATCCAGGCGGTCAATACGTATCGTCAACAGTTTGAACGCCTCCCAGCTCTTGATTTCCGCCATGCGCGCAGGCCCGAACGGCGACAGTGCGGCAACTTCCGCTTTAAATGCGTCGAGTCCGGCGGCCTGTTTCGCTTCAAACTCCCCTTTCGGAATAGTCAGTCCGCACTGCCAGTAGTCGCCGCGATCGATAACAATAAAGTTCTGGCGTGGCCCTTTATGCCCCATACCCAGATCGGGATCCTGCGGCTGTTTACTTAAGCGGAACCAGATGACATCGCGTGCTGCGCCGAATTCCTGTCCGGTCAGTCCCGCCGCTTCGCGTACACGTGAATGGCGGCCATCTGCACCGACCACCAGTTTACAGCGGATGTGCAGTTGCTGATTCCCGCGGGAAGCGATCACACCACTGACCTTGCCATTTTCAACATTCAGCGACTCAAAAGAGGTCGACTGCAGCAGGCTGAAGCCCGAATACCGGGCGCTCTGTTCAGCCATATAGTTCAGGAAATCCCACTGCGGCATAAAGGCGATAAAACGGCACTGAACCGGCAGCCGTGAGAAATCGGCCATCGTAATACTCTGTCCGCCGATTTCCGCCTCCAGCTTTTCAGCACGCTGATGCGGCAGCGTCAGGAAAGATTCCAGCAGACCGAGCTGGTGCATAATTTCCAGCGTCGAGGGATGGATGGTGTCACCGCGAAAATCGTGGAGAAAATCGGCGTGCTTTTCGATCACCACCACGCGCAGGCCTGCGCGGGCGAACAGATAACCCAGCATTAATCCGGCCGGGCCACCGCCGACGATACAACAGTCAGCGGTGAGAATTTCAGTGGAATGTGGCTGCATGTCAGCTCCCTGTCACGCCAGTATTGCTATGATTATTGCGTCGACCGTGGCGACGTTGCCGCAGTCGGTCGGGGATATTGTGCTCAGGCTAATCACTCAATGCGATTAATATCAACTGAAAACTGCCGAAGACCCGATCCTGTCCTCAGCAGTCAGGAGACCATCATGAACGTGATCCGCAACACGCTGTTTATTCTGCCGCTGTTAAGCCCGCTGATTGTGGCAGCCGCACCCTACGACACGCTGAAGTTTGCCCTGAACAAGCAGCAAATAACTGACGATTTGCGCCAGAAGTGCCAGTTATCACCAGCCATCTCCGATGAAAAACTGCGTCAGACGTTTCTTAACGATAAGCAGAACCAGAAGCAGAATCAGGTCACGCTGACTGCGGCGGCTCAGGCGCTGAAAAACCAGGATGATCCAGCCTACCGCGAACGCATGGCGCAAGTGGTTTGTCCACCACAGACGAATTAACCCTTTACCCCGATGAAATTGATCCTGACGTTTGTTTTCACCTTATCACTCAGTAAACTGGGGCGCTGGTCTGGTTGAACAAGAATGTCTCTCAATGAATGAAGAATCACCGCAGCCGGTTTATGTTCCCCGCTCCATCGCGGCGCGCAGTCGGATGTTTCGCGCCCTGCTCTATCGTGATAAAACGCCGCTGGCGATGCTGTTCTGTGCCGCGCTGGTCGGTACGCTGGTTGGCCTGGCGGGCGTGGCGTTTGCCCGGGCCGTTGAAACAATACAGCAGTGGCGTGCTGACACGCTTATACCATCGCAGTTTCAGGGCTGGATGCTCTACGCCGCCGCCTTTGCCATCTCGGCTCTGCTGGCGATGGTGGGATATTTTCTCGTCAGGCGCTTTGCTCCCGAAGCGGGTGGCTCCGGTATCCCTGAAATTGAAGGGGCGCTGGAAGAGCTGAGGCCTGTGCGCTGGTGGCGGGTGATTCCGGTGAAGTTCTTTGGCGGCATGGGCACGCTGGGTGCCGGTATGGTGCTGGGCCGGGAAGGCCCGACAGTGCAGCTGGGCGGGAACATTGGCCGCATGGTCATTGATATTCTGGGGATGCGCAGCAATGAGGCACGCCATACGCTGCTGGCAACCGGCGCGGCGGCCGGTCTGGCGGCAGCGTTTAATGCGCCGCTGGCGGGCATCCTGTTTATCATCGAGGAGATGCGTCCGCAATTCCGCTATAACCTGATTTCAATTAAAGCCGTGTTTACCGGTGTGATTATGGCCAGCATCGTGTTCCGCTGTTTCAACGGCGAACAGGCGGTGATCTCCGTCGGCAAGCTGGCTGATGCGCCCGTGCAGACGCTGTGGCTCTATCTGGTGCTCGGGATGATTATCGGTATGGTCGGCGTCCTGTTTAACCGCCTGATATTTATCACGCAGGACCTTTTTGCGCGCTTTTATGCCGGTAAAACGGCGCGCGTGGTGCTGGCCGGTGCATTGCTGGGCGGCAGTTGCGGTATTCTGGCTCTGCTGTTTGCACCTGGCGCAGGCGGCGGTTCAGAACTGATCCCACAGGCGGTCCATGGCGTCTTCCCGTTCACCCTGCTGCTGATCATCTTTCTGGTCAGGCTGGTGACCACCCTGCTCTGTTTTGGCTCAGGTGCGCCGGGCGGTATTTTTGCGCCGATGCTGGCGCTGGGTACGCTGCTCGGTACAGCCTTTGGGGTGGTCATGTCGGACCTGTTCCCGTTTTATCATCTGGAAGCGGGCACATTTGCTATCGCGGGGATGGGAGCACTGTTTGCGGCGTCGGTAAGGGCACCGCTGACCGGTATCGTACTGGTGCTGGAGATGACCGATAACTATCAGCTGATATTGCCGATGATTATTACCTGTCTGGGCGCTACGCTACTGGCGCAGTTTCTGGGAGGGAAACCACTCTACTCATCAATCCTCGCCCGCACGCTGGCGCGTCAGGCAGAAGCTACCCGCCCGTAGGGGCGGGTGACCGGCTTAATTACTTACCATCAAAATAGTCAGCAGGCATCTGTCCAGGTGCCTGATTGATCACTTCATCGTTATCTGGACCTTCATTCTTCATATAGGTCACTTTCGCAAACTCTGGAATGATCACATACGGATAGGCCGGCCCTTCATCGCGGAAGCGGTGCATATCTTCAATGAAGTCATTCTGATAACAGATAGTTTTTTCCGGATGCTGACCTTCACCGGCAATCCACTGCGGGAAGAAAATTGTGCCGTGAACCAGGGTGCGATTCAGATCAAACAGCAGGCTGACGCAGGTGCCGGTGGGCTCATGCCAGTCTACTTTGTAGATGCCAGGGGCGAACTGAATCGCATGCATTTTCTGGTTGGTAACCCAGCGGCCACCTACCAGTCCCTGATGAATGCGGTAGTCGCAGGTGGTTTCGTTGCGAGCATACCACTCATATTTCCAGCCATTATCATAGGTATAGACAAAATGTGTACCGACGAACTGAGAAAGATCGCTAGAGATATTCTCTGGAGATTCTGCAGACATTTTAACCTCTGTTTGAATAGCGCACTTGACAGGCGCAGATGAATTTCAAAAGAAAGCTATAGCGCAATAACTCGGTGAATATTGACTATGACGCAGATTGATTTTTTTGCCATCTGAAAACGGAAAAGGTTTGCGATGGGTAAATTAAAAACCCATTAAAAAACCCTTCCCGGCCCCCTGAAGGCTATACACTCCAGAAAAGAGATATTTTCATATAAATTACTAATTAAATCTTATAGATGAATAGTTTTGATGTGAGATATCTATCAGTCATCTATCACCATGCTGAGTAAGTCTTTCTTCAGTATAATTTCGATATAGAGCTTATTTTTCAATAATTTAAAAATCTATAACGGATGTATTTTCCTTTTTTTGGGTTGATTATGCTTTCATCATTACTTTGCCAGATAAGACTCTGTCAGGACAATTTGAAACTGGGCAAGTTGATGTGGCGTTGCTGACGCCAGAGACCACGCCGCCGACATTGCATACGCAGCAACTGTTCAATGAAGAATATGTTTGTCTGCTGAGTGAAAATCATCCTCTGGCGGGCAGTGCGACGCTGTCGCTGGATGAGTTTTGTGCGCAGGATCATGCGCTGGTTTCGTGGCCCGGCGGAAATTTTCATGGGGTTACCGACCAGGCTTTGGCTGCGATTGGCCGGGCCCGCCGGGTAACGCTCTCAGTTTGCAGTTTTCTGGTGCTCCCGGAAATTTTGCGCGTCACTGATTTGGTAAGCGTGGTACCGAAACGACTGGCGGTCGACACTACGGGTCTGGTCATGTTGCCAGCCCCCCTGGTCATCCCCGGCTTCAGCAAAATCATGGCCTGGCATAACCGAACCCATCATCACAAAGGGCATGAGTGGCTGCGTGAACGACTGCCGTCCGTGGCTAAAATGGTGGTGCGCTGACAGGGATACCGGACTGCGGCTCACTGTTTTGCGATTTTGTTTAAGCAACAGACAGGATAACGGGGCGTTATATCGCATTATGTCCGACGTCGAAAAGGCAAAATCGCGCTTTGCTATGTCGATAGCGGGGTAAAAATTGATGCTGGGGAATTCAGGAAAGAGAGTGTTGAGCTGAGGAAAAAATAGCAGGAGAATAAATCGCGCGTGAATCACTTTAAATATTATCAATAAAAGCTGCTTTGATAATGTTAATTACTCATATTTACGTTCTGAAAAGAACTGACAGACAACGTAAAATGATAAAAGCCCTGACTGAAATAGCCAGGGCTTTTAAGGTACTACAGATTTTACGTTTACCATTAACTAACTTAATTGATAGGTACTACTTCGGTACTGCTATTTATGAACAGATCCTGCGGATAATAATGATCACGATACTGAAATGTCACTATTATTAGCGGTTTCAACCACCTGATAGTCTTTCAGGAGACAAAGACAGGTCAGGCCCGTATAAATCTGCACACCCCCATCGCGATATATACTCTTTGATGCGTTGCCTTACTTTCATTACGACGTTTAAACCGCAATCGTATCCTGTCGTAACGTAACGTTCAGAACTACGAGGCCTTACATCATCGCGACGCGATACTACATACTTCTTACAGACTTACTTCGACTCCATTTAACAGGGTTATTTTAACTAACGAACAGTTTTAAAGAACAATGTTTAACAGAACCACCGACAAGTTCAACTCACAAATTTGTCGGACCTTTTTACTTTACTCGTAACGCTTTTGTTTCCGGTTTATCAGGGCAACTGCACGCCGCTGATGAGTCCTACTTTACGGATATAAAAAACGATGTCAACACTGGTTTTAAAAACATGTTTATATTTTCAGTGAATTTTTCAGGCAATAATTTAGCTCTGAAAACGCCCGTAAATTTATTATCAATGTTAAAAAAAATTGAGCTCTAATCTATTCAACCTGAATAATTAAGCAGGTCACTATCTATCCTGACACTTAACGGTAGCAATAAAAAAAGGCGCCCGCAGGCGCCCTCAAAACTCAGCATGCTGTAAAGATCTTTATTTCGCCAGGCTTGCCAGTAAAACCTTCGCGGTCTCGGCTGATGAACCTGGGTTCTGACCGGTAATCAGCAAGCCATCCTGAACCGTATAGGACTGCCAGTCATCGCCTCGTGAGTAGAGACCCCCGTTCTGTTTCAGCACATCTTCAACCAGGAACGGCACCACCTCAGTCAGGCCAACGCCCTCTTCTTCACTGTTCGTGAAGCCAGTAACTTTCTTTCCTTTGACCAGAGGCGTGCCATCAGCATTTTTCACATCACGCAGGACACCTGGAGCATGACAGACCAGCGCAACCGGTTTGCCCGCCTGCAGGGTTTGCTCAATCAGCGAAATGGAGTGTTTGTCGTTTGCCAGATCCCATAAAGGACCATGGCCGCCTGGATAGAAAACGGCATCAAACGCTTCCTGATCAACAGTATCAAGCTTGACGGTCGAGGCCAGTACTGCCTGAGCAGCAGAATCGGCATGGAAGCGGCGGGTCTCATCAGTCTGAGAATCGGGTTCATCACTTTTTGGATCGAGTGGAGGCTGTCCGCCCTTCGGTGAAGCCAGGGTAATCTCTACGCCCGCATCAAGAAATGCATAGTAAGGTGCTGCAAGCTCTTCCAGCCAGAAACCGGTCTTCTTGCCAGTGGTGCCCAACTCATCATGCGAGGTCAAAACCATTAAAATTTTCATTTCCGCTCCATATAACAGTTAGTCGGTTTCAGGTGTAAGGATAGTCAGAACCAGCGTCTGAGCCGCTATCTTCTGCGTTGACCCGTTAATCATGGCGGGGTTACGAATATTTATGAAATTTATTTCTTCAATTTCAGTTATTCACATAGCATTATAGCTTAATGAAATACGATCTGAATTTACTGCCAGTTTTGCTGGTCATGATGGAAGAGCGCAACGTTACTCGCGCAGCGGAACGGCTTGGTATAACCCAGCCGGCGCTTTCTAATGCATTAAACCGGCTGCGTGAAACGCTCAACGATCCGCTATTTATCCGCGAGCGTTACGGGATGCGACCGACGCCGAAAGCGGAACAGCTGGCTCAGGTGGTCGGTGCTACGCTGTCATCGATCGACAAGGTTATTCTTGGCCAGCAGGACTTTGATCCGCTTCATGCCACCCGGCTCTTCACGCTTGCGCCTAACAGCTATGTCGAATTCATCATGATGCCTGCCATCGTGGCTCGTCTGAGGAGCTGTGCGCCCGGCATCCGACTCCGCCTCACTCCTTTTGGCAATGACGTCACTGAAACCGGTGTGATTTCAGGTAATACCGATATGGTGCTGGGCCGTATCGTGGAGCCGCCCGACAATCTCGTCGTTCAGCACCTGATGAATGAAGGTCTGGCCTGCGTGATACGCGCCGATCATCCGCTGGTGGGCGAAAACCTCAGCGCAGAGCAATATGAGCAGTTAAAGCACGTCAACGTTCTGCCGCCTGGCCGTATGCGCGCCGGGTTATATCAGGCGCTTGAGCAGCGGGGCCTGCGTCGTCAGGTTGCAGTCTCCGTCACACACTTTCTGGCCGTGCCGGAAATGATTGCGGTCACGGACTACTGCGCGACCCTGCCGCGTTTGATCTGTCAGCACCTTTCACGCGATCAGCGGCTCAGAATCATTCCCGCGCCGGTTGACCTGGGCACCTTTCCGGTTGAAATGGGCTGGCATGCACGCTATCGCGACGATCCTGCCCATCGCTGGTTCAGGGCGTTGATAACGGAGACGGCACAGTCGCTGTCTGATCCTCAGATAAACAATTAGCACGATCACCATTGCCGCACTAATAGTTAATATTGATATCATAACCTGAGTTACTATTATTCCCATCGGAGGCAAACATCCTCCCAATTCATAACTCAGGAATATGACCATGAAAAACGTAAAAGCACTTTCAATCGCCGCACTCGCAACTCTTTCTCTGATCTCTTTTGGCAGCTTTGCCGAGAGCATTTCTGTCACCTCATCCACACTGGATGGCGCAGAATCAAAAATTGCTGCTCAGGCTCAGGAACAGGGCGCGCAGTATAAAATTACGGAAGCGAACACCAACAACCGTGTTCACATGACCGCAGAACTGTATAAATAACGGATGGTCGCAAACGGATTTGCCAGAAGAGGCTGCCCAATGGGCAGCCTTTTTTGTGTCCGATCAGGCCAGACGGGCGGCTGGGGCGCTACCGGTGCGCCACCATAGAATCAGAGCTGCCAGCGCAATTGCGCCGAGTACCGCAAACGCGGTGCTGTAGGAATAACGTGCGGCGATCATGCCCGTCATGGCGGGACTCAGCGCTGCACCTGCGCCCTGCATCAGCATTATAACGCTTTGCCCGGCGTTAACATGCCCCGTACCCCGCAGCAGGGAGACAATATAGCCTGGCACTGCCACACCGAGAATCCCAGCCGCAATACCATCCAGAACCTGAACCGGAATGACAAAAATCGGCCCGGCAAAGCCGGCGGCGAGAACCGCGCGCAGCGGTAATATCATCAGGGCGATCATGATAAACAGGCGATAGCCGTGCGTATCAACGCGTTTAGATACCCACAGCGCGACCGGGATCATCACCAGTTGGGAAATCACCACCGTTGCCGCCGCGTAAAGGCCCGGACTGATCGCCGCCTGGCCGCCTGCCGAGGCGACGCGCATGCTCAGCATCGGCAGCAGCGCGGCATTGGCAAGATGAAACAGCAGCAGCGTCAAACCGGCGATCATCAGCGCCGGGTTTCGCAACAACATTGATAAGTGCAGCGCTGGCTTACGCTCTTCATGCGGTTCATAACCGCGCGCCACATCGTTATCGATCTCATTTCCGCGAATTGCCAGCGTAGCGAAGGCAGCGAAAACCGCCATTACCGTCATAAGAATGAAAACGGCACCCATGCCCCAGTACCAGGCTGAAAAACCGGCCAGCAATGCAGCAATCGTATTACCGCCATGATTAAACGCCTCATTGCGTCCCATCTGCTGGTTAAAGCCGCGCTGACCCGTGAGCCCTAAGGTGATCCCCGCCACAGTCGGGCCGATAAACGCCGCAGCCAGGCCGGCTACAACCTGCGAGACCATCGCCGTCCAGGTCTGATTGCTGTACCACAGCAGCAGCGTGGCAACGGTAATCACCAGACAGCCCAGCAGCACAATGATTTTTTTATGGCGGGTCGCATCGGCGGCGATCCCTGCCGGCAGCGTGGCAAGTAATCCGGCGATACCGCCACAGGTCATTACCAGACCGATTTCGTCGGGTCGCCAGTGTCGCTCCGTAAGAAAGATGCCCAGAAATGGTCCCAGGCCGTCGCGGACATCGGCCAGAAAAAAGCTCATTAAACAGAGCGCGTAGAGTGAACGCTGAGACATGTTATTTCCCTGGAAGGTAAGTGTTAGAGGCAGTTGCGCTTCGGTTAAAAGGGAAATTATGTGTTACGCCGTGGAAAGTCACCTTTCGTTATAGTAACAAAATGAAAAAGGCCACCCGTAAACGCTACGGATGGCCTTTTTCTATTCACTCAATAACGAGAGCGAACTATTTATCTGTGCCAAAACCCTGCTTCAGCAGTGCTGGCAGTACATCCGGGAAGTAGATGTTTTTATAGTAACCGCTGACGCTTTCGCTCCAGCTCTCACCGTCATTACGACCAATCGTCTTCCAGTGCTGAACCATCTCATCGTTGTAGGCCGCAATCTGCTGCTCCAGACCCTGAGTCTGGTAAGTCTCATCATGGCGGAACGTCGCCAGAGGCAGACGTG
This sequence comes from Pantoea sp. EKM21T, assembly GCF_011800405.1. Classification (NCBI taxonomy): domain Bacteria; kingdom Pseudomonadati; phylum Pseudomonadota; class Gammaproteobacteria; order Enterobacterales; family Erwiniaceae; genus Pantoea; species Pantoea sp. EKM21T. Next base: position 103,735 of record NZ_JAALFV010000003.1, on the reverse strand, counting down.
GTTTCTGATGAGCCGGTTCGTCTACGTGACCGATTACCACACCCGCTACCGGGAAGGTCAGTGGCGGCAGCTCCAGCAGTGAAATCATCGCCTGCGGGTCGCGACGGATACCGCCAATTGGCACAATCCCCAGACCTTCCGCACGCGCAGCCGCCATTACCGATCCCAGCGCGATACCGATATCAGTAGAACCCGACACAATACTCTCAATGCTCTGATGGGCGATCTGCTGCTGATCGACAGCGGCCATTCCCACGGCTGATTTATGCATATCCAGCACAAAGGTGATAAACACCGGTGCTTTGGCAATCCACGGCTGACCGCCTGCAATGGCGGCGATCTGTGCGCGACGTCCGGCATCACGCGTGATCACCACAGAAACCTGCTGCGAGTTTACTGATGTCGGTGCGCGATAAGCGGTACTGATAATCCGATCCAGCACAGCTTCATCGACAGGTTGCTCAGTGAAACTACGTTCACTTTTATGACTTGTAAAAATATCAATCAGTTCGCTCATGGTTCCTCCCATATAAAGCGCAAGAATAGCAGCAAGTCACAAGGAAAAACTTAACCGCACTGGTCATGCTGTCGCGGCGTTTCTCAGCCTCCCCAGCGGCTTTTAAGATAGCTTACCGCCTGCTGAGTCTGCGGCTGATTCAGATAGTTCTCTCTGAACAGAATCGTGCCATCAATATTGGGGTTCGATTCATTAAGGTCGAGCTGCTTTTTCAGCTCCGGTACGCCGCCCTGCTGTGTCCAGTCAGGCTCAACTTTTGACGGCTCGCCCACTTTATAGAGAGCAAGGCCGATGTAGAGCCGGGTTTTAGTCGGTTTCACGACCTCTGCCCACCAGTTTGCCAGCACATCGTATCGGGCCGCCTGACGGGAAAAAGGCCAGTAGAGCTGAGGTGCAATGTAATCCAGCAAGCCCTGCTGCACCCAGCGGCGGGTATCGGCAAAAGCTTCATCATACGCCGCCGCTCCGCGAGTATCGGAACCGGCAGGATCATGCGACAGATTACGCCAGACGCCCGCCGGGCTGACACCAAACTCCACGTCCGGCTTCAGTTGTTTGATGGTACGTGACACCTGCTCAATCAGCTGCTGAGTATTGTGACGCCGCCAGTCCGCTTTGCTGGCAAACCCCTGACCGTAACGGCTGAAGGTCTGATTATCGTTGAGCAGTGAACCGGCAGATTCCGCATAGAAATAGTCATCGAACTGCACACCGTCGATGGGATAACGCGCCACCACCTCGGCCACAATACTGGTGATCCAGTCACGCGCCTCAGGGATACCTGGATCGAGCACATAGCGATCGCCTGCAGTGCGGATCCAGTCGCGATGCAGCACAAAAACGCTGGCCGGGTGCAGTGACAGCGTGCGGTTCAGTTCACTGACGGTAGATGATTTAGTGTTTACCGACACCCGGTAAGGGTTGAACCAGGCATGGACTTTGATACCGCGCTTATGCGCCTCATCCAGCATAAACTGCAGCGGATCATAGCCCGGATCTTCACCAATTTTTCCTGTCAGCATATCTGACCAGGGGAGGATTTTTGAGGGCCAGAGCGCCGTGGCATCAGGCTTCACCTGAAAAAACACCGTGTTGATGCCCAGGCTTTTCAGCTTATCCAGCTTGTCGATCAGCGATTGCTGCTGCTGGCGGATACGCTGCGCCGGATTGGTGCCATTCACCGAGGCAACCGGCGGCCAGTCAAGACGTGAAACCGTGGCTAACCAGACGCCCCGCATCGGTTCCTGCGCATGAGGTTGTGCTGGCTTGCCAGGCGTCGGTAGCGGCTGTTTCGTCACGGGCGGAAAAGGTGTGACCAGCGATTTCGGCGGCTCAGATGCGCAACTGACCAGCAACAACGCGGCAGCCAGCGCGGCGCCTCGCTTAATAGCCGCACGGGCCGGTGCAGTAAAGGGTTTAAAGGCGATGATAGACTCCAGTATTGTCTGGTCGGGGCGCAAAGAGGAGTATTCTCGGTGACTCTGATTAAATGTCAATGCGTTAGCACAGAGGCGGCAGTAAAACCGCCCTCCTTCAAAACAAGTGTCCCTGAACCCGCTAGCGCTGCGGAGTGAATACCATTCCGGCGGACGCAAGACAGGCTTTAAGTGTGCCAAACGCATCCTGACACTGCCGCTCATTGACGCAGGCGTAACCCAGCAGCAATCCGCGCGCCTCCTGAGGGTGCATATAATATTGCGAAAGTGGCCGTACTTTGACGCCGCGCTTTAGCGCCTCCGCGGCTATCGCCACGTCATCCGCGCCTGCTGGCAGCGGGATCACCAGATGCAGTCCCGCTTCATGATTGAATGCCGGTAAAAAGGCTGGCCCCAGATAGCGTTCGATCAGCCGGCAGAGAAACTGCCGCCGCTGGCGGTAAAGCAGGCGCATCCGGCGGATATGCTCCATGTAATGGCCCAGCCGGATAAACTCCGCCAGCGCACGCTGAATCAGCAGATGTCCGCCGCGATAGAGCTCTGCCGCGGCGATGCGCAACGGCTGTGCCAGCGGTTTCGGCACCACCATGTAGCCAATGCGCAGCGCGGGATAGAGCGTTTTGCTGAACGTTCCCATGTAAATGACCGGCGCATCCGCTTCCAGCCCCTGCAGTGAGGGATGAGGCTGGCCGGAAAAACGAAATTCGCTGTCGTAGTCATCTTCCACAATCCAGCTCTGATGGCGACGTGCAAGGGTGAGCAATGCCTGACGACGGGCCAGACTCAGATGCACACCCAGCGGATATTGATGAGAGGGCGTCACAAACACCATCTTTGGTGCCGGGCCGCTGTCCGGCACCAGTCCCTGCTCATCCACGGGCATCGCCCGAATCTTCAGGCCATTCATGCGTAGCAGATTGCGTGTTCCCCAGTAGCCTGGCTCCTCCATCCAGACCCTATCGCCAGGATCGCACAACACCCGCGTCACCAGATCAACCGCCTGATGAACCCCTTCGGTGATCAGGATCTGGTCAGCATCGGCCCGCACTGAGCGTGCCACCCGCAGATAATCCACCAGCGCATGGCGCAGATCGGGACAGCCACCGCCGCTGCTGTAGACCAGGCGGTGAACGTCAGGTTCGCGATTCAGACGCGCCTGAATCTGACTAAACAGCTTATGGGGGAATTCGGTCACATCCGGCGCGCCAGGGACAAACGCGCCCCACTGGTAAGGCGATGCTGTAGCATGCCCCAGCAGACTGGCGCCACGCTTCGACAGCGTTGCCGGTCGTTGCGCCTTCACCGCCTGAAGGTCGGCAATTGCATCACTCTGCAGAGAGTTTTCCGGCAGCGTCTCTGCAATCCAGGTGCCGCTGCCGGTCCGCGCAGTGACATAGCCCTGAGCCATCAGGCTCTCATAAACATGCATAACCGTGTTTCGCGACACGCCCAGTTCGCGCGCCAGATCGCGGGTTGGCGGCAAACGGCTTCCGCGCGGAAACACCTCTTCAGCGATCGCGGCCTGCATGCAGTTCAGCAGCCGCTGATGTAATGAGCCAGTTCTTATAAACTGTAACCGCGCTAATAGATGATCTGCGTATAAGAGTCGCAATTGGCTCCACCTTTCCTCTGACAATTGGCTCTGGCAACTCACCACGCCTCAGGCATAAATAAACGTGTTTGTCGGGAATTGTAAACACGCATATTAACGAGGTGGAATAAATGAGCGAAAAAAATAACCTGTTGCAGCAGCGCAAAGCACAGGCTCTCCCCAAAGGTATCGGTACGCTGTGCGACTGGTACGTTGCCCGGGCAGAGAACGCCACCTTATGGGATCAGGAGGGTAATAGCTGGATCGACTTCGCGGGCGGCATCGCGGTACTGAACACCGGCCACCGCCATCCACGCATTGAACAGGCGATTGCCGATCAATTAACAAAGTTTACCCATACGGCTTTCCAGATCACCCCGTACGAAAGCTACATCGCACTGGCCGAGCGTATTAATCAGCGGGTTCCCATCGCCGGTGCGGCGAAAACAGCCTTTTTCACCACCGGGGCGGAAGCGGTAGAAAATGCCGTAAAAGTGGCGCGTGCCTATACCCGCCGCCACGGCATCATCACCTTTGGTAACGCATTCCATGGCCGCACCTTTATGACCATGGCGATGACCGGAAAAGTGGCGCCTTACAAACGGGATTTCGGCCCGATGCCGCCGTCAGTCTTCCATGCACGCTATCCCAGCGCGGTTCAGGGGATCAGCATCGAGGCGGCACTGACCAGCCTTGAAGAAATTTTTACGCAGGACATTGCGCCCCATGACGTCGCCGCGATCGTGCTGGAGCCGGTGCAGGGCGAAGGTGGATTCCATGCGGCACCTGCAGAGTTTATGGTGCAGTTGCGGGAGCTGGCTGACCGTCACGGCATTCTGCTGATTGCGGATGAAGTCCAGAGTGGATTTGCCCGTACCGGCAAGCTGTTTGCCATGGAACACTACCCGGTGAAGGCCGATATCATCACCATGGCGAAAAGCCTGGCAGGCGGGATGCCGCTCTCCGCAGTCGCCGGTCGTGCAGAGGTGATGGATGCACCTGCACCAGGTGGGCTGGGCGGAACCTATGCCGGAAACCCGCTGGCTATCGCCTCGGCCCATGCGGTGCTGGATGTAATAGAAGAGGAGCAGCTCTGCCAGCGCGCCGTTGATCTCGGTGCCCGGCTTGAAGCAGAACTCCAGGAACATCAACGCAAACATCCGGACATTGCTGAAGTGCGTGCGCTGGGTTCGATGGTGGCGATGGAGTTCTATCAGGCCAGCACCGCGCAGGCGGTTCAGAAGATGGCGATGGAACAGGGCTTGCTGCTGCTGACCTGCGGAGCCAAAGGCAACGTCATCCGCTTCCTCTACCCGCTCACCATTCCGGATGCCCAGTTCAGCCAGGCGCTGACCATTCTCTCCACGGTGATCGATCACTGTGTCGCACCCGCCGGACATCCCGTCGTCCCGGCCTGATTTCGCTGACGCGTTAACGCAAGTTCATCCCCGTTCGTCCGGCCATCCAGGCCGGACGTCGACAGGAGACGTTTACATGACGATGACTCAGAGTGCGAATGCAGATTCGCTGGCTCAAAACCTGAAACCGCGCCACGTGCGTATGCTCTCAATTGCGGGCGTGATTGGCGCCGGGCTGTTTGTTGGCTCCGGCCATGCTATTTCTGAAGCGGGCCCCGCGGTGTTGATCTCTTATGCCGCTGCCGGTGCGCTGGTGGTCCTGATTATGCGGATGCTGGCCGAGATGGCCGTCGCCTCACCCGATTCAGGTTCGTTCTCAACCTACGCCGATAAAGCGCTGGGACGCTGGGCCGGATTTACCATCGGCTGGCTCTACTGGTGGTTCTGGGTGCTGGTGATCCCGCTGGAAGCCAACGCTGCGGGAACCATTCTTCATGCCTGGTTCCCCGATGTCGCCATCTGGCAGTTCACGTTTGCTATCACCCTGTTGCTGACCATTACTAATCTGCTCAGCGTGAAAAATTATGGTGAGTTTGAGTTCTGGTTTGCATTGATCAAGGTCGTTGCCATCATCCTGTTCCTGGGCGTGGCAGGTGCGGCAGTGTTTGGTCTGCTGCCTGACAGCAATACCAGCGGCCTGTCGCATCTCTATGACACTCACGGATTTATGCCGAATGGTATCGGCGCGGTAGTGGCTGCCATCCTGACCACCATGTTCTCTTTTATGGGCACAGAAATTGTCACGATTGCCGCCGCAGAGTCAAAGAATCCCGGCAAGCAGATTACTCAGGCGACTAACTCCGTCATCTGGCGTATTGCACTGTTCTATCTGCTGTCGATTTTCTTTGTGGTGGCGCTGGTGCCGTGGAATGCACCAGGGCTGGTTGAACAGGGTTCATGGCAGACGGTGTTACAGGCGATGAACATCCCGCACGCCCGACTGATTGTCGATCTGGTGGTGCTGATGGCGGTGTGCAGTTGTCTTAACTCTGCGCTTTATACCTCATCGCGCATGCTCTACTCCCTGTCACGCCGCAAAGATGCACCGGCGGCTGCCTCACGCACCAATCGCAGCGGCACGCCGTGGATTGCGGTGCTGCTCTCTACCGCGGCTGCATTTCTGGCGGTGATCGCCAATTATCTGGCGCCCAGCGTGGTGTTTGAATTTTTACTGGCCACGTCGGGAGCGATTGCACTGCTGGTCTATCTGGTGATCGCTGCGTCCCACCTGGTGCTGCGTAAAAAGCGCGAGAAAGCGGGTGAAGTCCTGAGTTACCGGATGTGGTTATTTCCTGGCCTGACGTGGGTCACTATCCTGTTTATCGTCACGGTGCTGGTAATCATGTTGTTTGATGCGAAACATCAGGCTGAATTACTGGCAACCGGCGGTTTGACGCTGCTGATTATTACCACCAGCCTGGTGCTGCGTCGTAAAAAGGAGAAGCGTCAGAGCACGAAATATTTTACTCAGCGCTCTTCTGACTCTTACTGATCTTCACGCAAGCTTTTTATAAATTAAACCCACCTTTGACAGCAAAGGTGGGTTTTTCTGCATATCAACAGATGCAACGCGTGTTAACCCTTAATTATGCAGGGGTTTAATAAGATGCGCACACTATCTGATGATCAATCCGGTAAAATGAATTCCCCGATGCTGACTTAAAAATTTCAAAAAAGATACTTCACTGACTCTTAGTGACTTAATGATAAACCCTGTATTGGCTATGGGTTTATATCTTTAGGTTCCATGTCACCGTTGCTGCTAAGGCATTGCACTGTCGTTCAGAATAAAACTTCAGGAGAAGCGTTAAAGATAGGTAACGTAAAGTATCCCTTTGCTCTTTTCAGGATTAAACCAGTGCATTTTTACTTCCAGAGGTAACTTGGTCAGCGATTCGGGATTCATCAGGTCAGCAGTAGTGACCACAGCCTTACCACTGGCGGGATCAAAACAGTCAAACACGACAGGATTTTGTCCGACATTCATATTACATGAACCATTAGTAATGGCTCCGCTGAAGGTGAGCATGCCTGAATTTGAATCCGCAATAACCGGTCCGGCCAGGGCAATCAGCAGCGTGCTAATGCAGACAGATAAAAAAGATTTCATTGTGCGTCCTCCTGAGTATGTATCACCTGTTATCGGCTCACATTCCCAAAGATTAAGTGCTGAGTGAACGAATAAATGTAAATTTACGAACGCTTAGCCCAATGAAATCCCTTAAAAAAACTTTTGTTAAGAATAATCCTAATCCAGCCAGCTAACGAGAGTGTAGACCATCGCTGGATAAATTTTCTTTCTTACATTCATTTTTTATTATGGCCTTGTAGCAGCAAATCATGGCCGCCTGTGACTTAATGACGCTTTGCAATAGTTAACACGCAATGCATAGCGCCTTCCGTAAGTGGAAAAGGTCATGATTAATGTGACGGTGGTAAACAGCAGGTAACTCTTCGCGCTTTAGATGACTTCACTACGCTGCTATTAAAGGCTTCCGTTGATCATGATTGAACAGTCAATATAAAATATCCGAAGAGAACGTTTATTTTACTCAAGCCATTCTCCTGCTGATTAATATTGCCAAAACACGTTCAGCTTATTCCAGATACTGGCTGAAACGCAGCAGATAACCATCGGGGTCCTGCACCAGAAACTCCCGCTGACAGGCGGTGGTCTCGCCGATGTCATAGTGGTTGTCCCGAAGCGGCCGATAGAGCGGAACAGCATGCTGCTGCAAACGCGTCAGCACAGCCTGAACATCATCGACTTCAATCTGGAAATTAATACCCCGCCCCAGCGGCCAGCGCAGATCGGCTATGTTCCAGCCCTGCGGGTGGAACTGCTCAATCATCAATTGCACCTCTCCATAGCAGAGGTAAGCAAAATCAGGCTGCTGGCGCTGAATTCTCACACTGAAACCCAGCACCACGGTGTAAAAATGCAGCGAAGCGGCAAAGTCAGTGACGGTCAGTTCTGGCACCATAGGGTTCCAGTAATGGGTTTGATTATCACTCATAGTAAGGTTCCATTTTGATCGGTTACTCGCCCCTCTGATCACCGGTTCTGGATTCTGCTTTGCAGCTCATCCAGCATCAGCCGCAGTGCGGCAGACTGGTGCTCACGCGACAGGTAAAGCCCCCATATGCCAATACGTTGCGGCTCATAATCGGGCAGTAATTTTACCAGCTTCCCTGTTTCCAGTGCATGGCGAGCCTCCTGCTCAGGCACCATCGCTATCCCGCAATGCGCTATCGCCGCGTCACACAACAGTGAAGAGATACCCGCACTGAAATTTCCTCTGACGGCAACCGCGATTTTCTCCCCGCCAGCCGCCGTAAAATGCCAGCTCTGTCCGGCAAAGCGACTGTAGTAGAGGCAATTATGCTGAGCCAGATCGTCCGGGGTTTCCGGGTTACCCCGCGCCTTAAGATACTCAGGTGAAGCGCAGAGTACCGAATGACATTCGCCAAGACGGCGTGCGATCGCCCCCGGCTCTGGCGAGTCGGTGATGCGAATAGCGAGATCGATACGCTCACCAATCAGGCTTACTGGCTGATTGTTAATTTCCAGCTCAATGCGCAGTGCCGGATAACGCGCCAGAAAATCGGGGATCACCGGGCCGACAAGATGAAGAGCCGTAAAGTGGGCGCAGGCGATGCGAAGCGTTCCGGCCGGGACGCCCTGGGTGGTTTCCTGCTGGATCGCCTCTGAGAGCAGGGCCAGCTGACGGGTTTTTTGCAGGATCGCCTCACCGGCAGGCGTAAGGGTCAGCTGGCGCGAAGAGCGATGCAGCAGACGCGTTCCCGCCCACTTTTCCATCTCCTCCAGATAACGGCTGACCATCGGGCGAGAGATCCCCAGCGATCGTGAGGCGGCACTCAGGCTGCCCAGTTCACATATCCGGTTGAAAACGGCTGCCGCCGTGACTCTGTCCATCCACTCCACCTGTTCGGATTATGAAACTCAGCATCTCTGATTGCGGGAATTCTAACAGATAGCCAGATGCGTAGAATAGCGCCACTGATACTGAACATCGCCCGTTACGCCTGCCTGAGTCGGGCATTTATCTCTGAGGATCCTCAATGAAAACTACGCTGTTACCTGTGATGCTGGTGCTGGCCTCGGCCTCCACCAGAGCGGCCACCCTGCAACTGCAAACCTATAATCCGCAGGAAAAGGGCATCTTTGCCGTCTCCTCAACGCTGGTTAGTGGGCCAACCGAAGCGATTCTGTTTGATGCCCAGTTCAGCACCCAGGACGGTGAAAAACTGGCAGAGATGATTAAAAAGAGCGGAAAAACGTTAAAGGAAATTGTGATCACTTCTGGCGATCCCGATTTCTACTTTGGTCTGGAGCCAATTGTTAAAGCCTGGCCGGACGTGAAGGTGGTTGCCGCGCCGGCGGTGGTGAAGCATATCCAGCAGACGCATGACGCCAAGCTGAAATACTGGGGTCCACAGATGAAGCAGGGCGCGCCGGATAAGGTGGTCGTGCCTGAAGTGACCCATCAGACCCGCTTTAGCGTCGACGGCGAGGTGCTGGAGCTGCGTCATCCGGAGCAATACGCCGCTTATATCTGGATCCCGTCTGCGAGCACCATTCTGGGCGGTACCGCCCTCTCCTCGGGCATTCATGTCTGGACGGCTGACACTCAGACCGTTCAGAGCCGCGCTGAGTGGCGTCATATCCTGACCGAAATGCAGACGCTGAACGCGAAGAACGTGATTCCGGGTCACTATCTCGGTGCCCGTCCGGCCGGTTCACAGGCGGTGGATTTCACCCTGAATTATCTGAAGAGTTTTGAGGCGGCGCTGGCGCAACATAAAACCTCAGCGCAGGTGATTACCGCCATGAAAGCCGCCTGGCCGAAACTGGCAGAACCGGCTTCACTGGAACTCAGCGCCAAAGTCAATACCGGCGAGATGAAGTGGTAAATCCCGCTGAGAGGTCAGCTGACTACCGGGTTTGCAACGTTTAAGCAGACCCGGCTGAACCCATTGACCTGATCTAAAGATGCCCGGGCGCTATCTTTTCGCCAGATAGCGCCTGTCATCGCGCGCCTGCAACCGCGCCTCCGCTGGTGAGGGGAAGATATAGTGAAACAGATCGCGGTAAAAACTCAGGTGCTTCAGTAATCCTTCCTGTATGGATCTACTGATGTCTTTGATCAGAAATTCCTGGGTGGTGCTGAAGTTAGTCACGCTAAAAAAGGTTTTGTCATAGACGTTGACCACACCTTCCCATTTCATCACCTGCTCTTCCGGGGAAGCCCCTTCTGAGGCGACAAATATCCCTTTATGGGATTTCACACCCTGCTTGCTGACATAGGTAGTTAACGCATCATAGCCGCGCTTGTTACGCCAGCGGCAGAATTCGTAGGGCACATCGTAATGGGGCAGCACAAAGTCCGGACTACGAAAATGTTCATCACCAATTAACCCATCCAGCGTAACCGTGAAATGCAGAAAGTCCTGCAGGAAGTCGAACTGGCGGGTTTTAGTCAGTGTGACATTAATGGTGTAGTGACCTGCATGCACATACCAGTAATTGGTAAAGCCGGTGACCAGAATACAGAACGCCTGCCAGTCACTGAGTCTTCGATCCCCCGCCAGCCCCCTGAAACGGCTGATCATCATCCGTGATTTGGGATGCTGATACGCTTTCAGCAGCGGATCGTTCATACCTTTCAGTAACATCAGGCACACTCCTTGATAGATTGCGCTTATCCTGCCACGCCCTGATCAGGGTGAAAAGTGTCGTTGGTCTGAATGTGACCCCCCATTAAAATCTGGCGGGTGGCGTGGAACGGACTATCGGATTGGGGAGAGGGGTTAGCGTTTTAAATTCGTCAGAGAGGGGAAACCGGAGGCATCGATAATGAAACAGGATGCCAGCCTTACGGGCTGGCCTGTCAGAGCTTCGCGAGCGTCTTCAGCGTTTCCGGGTTCTGCTGCACCATGCGGATCAGTAAAACTGCCTGGGCGTTAGGTCTCGCCCTGCCCTGTTCCCTGCAACCGCACCAGCTCCTGAGTTAACAACGTGACCAGCTTCCGCACTTTATCCGGGATAAAGCGGGCATCGGGGAAAACAGCATAAAGATAACGGTCGGGAAGCCGCCAGTCCGGTAAAACCCGCACCAGTCGGCCGGATGCCAGCGCGTCTGCGCCGATAAGTGTTTGTAACCCACCGATCCCCAGCCCCGCTTCAAGGGCCTGCATCAATGCATCACTGTTGTTAGAGCGAAAAGCACTTTCCACCGGCACAGACACCCTCGCGGTCGCGGACACCAGCTGCAGCGGCGCATCGGGCGATACGCCGCTAAAACGTATGTGGGGATGGTGCTGCAGGTCACTGGGAGTTTGCGGCGTGCCGTTTCGCGCTATCCACTCAGGGGAAGCCACCAGCACGGTTTCAACCGTGGTGAGTGAACGGGCAGCCAGTGTAGCGGGCGGCGATTCGCTGAGGCGGATTGCCACATCAACGCCTTCACCAATGAGATCCGACAGGCGATCCTCCAGCGCAATATTCAGACGCAGCGCGGGATGCGCCTGCTGGAATGCAATCAGATGCGGCATAAGCCGCTGCCCGATGCCGCTCGGCAGTTGCATATAGAGTTTGCCGTGCAGAGGCTGCGATTCAGGCCGTAGTTGCTGCTCCAGCTCTTCCATCGCGCTGAGCAGCTGCCTGACCTGCTGCAGATAATGCTGACCCTGCTCCGTCAGCGCCATTTTGCGGGTGGTGCGGTGCAGCAACACAACCCCCAGTGCCTCTTCAAGCGCGGCAATCTGCTGGCTTACCGCCGACTGCTTCATGCCGTTTTGCCGGGCCGCCGCCGAAAAAGATCCCGCTTCCGCCACCCGGATGAAGGTCTGAATCGCATTCAGTTTGTTCTGCATTTATTGATTTTCCTGATAAGTGACGTCCGGTTCAGGGGATTTAATCAGAAATAAACGCAGGTGAGAATGCGGCTTCTCTCTTAACAGGGCAATGATCATGAAAACGACGCAGGATAAGAAGGTTGCGCTGGTGGCGGGTGCCAGCGGGATTGTCGGTCAGCAACTGAGTCAGGCGCTGGTAGCAGACCACTGGCAGGTCAAAGCACTGACGCATCGGTCAGACTATGCAGTCAGCGGCACAGAGGTGATTGCGGTTGATCTGCGCGATAGCCAGCAGTGCCAGCAACGGCTGGCATCACTCACCGACGTCACGCATATCTTTTACAGCGCCTGGCTGAACGCTTCTGACTGGGGAACGATGGTCGGGCCAAATCTTGCCATGCTGCAAAATCTGGTTCAGACCATGGAGGATGTCGCACCACTTGAGCATGTCAGCCTGATGCAGGGATACAAGGTGTATGGCGCCCATCTCGGACGCTTTAAAACGCCGGCGCGGGAAAGCGATCCTGGTGTACCGGGTGCTGAGTTTAACGTCGCGCAGCTGAACTGGCTGAGCGCACAACAGCAAGGTAAAGCCTGGCACTGGAGTGCGCTGCGGCCCGGTGTGGTCGGCAGTGACAGGCCGGGCAACAGCATGAACCTGGCGCTGAGCCTGGCGCTGTACGCCTCAATCTGTCGCGCGGCGCGGCTGCCCTTACGCTTTCCCGGTTCGCCGGAAACCTGGCACAGTATGGTCGATTTTACCGATGCCACTCTGCTGGCCGACGCGACGATCTGGGCCGCACGCACTTCTGACGCACGCAATCAGGCCTTTAATATCAATAATGGCGATCTCTGGCGCTGGAGTGAGCTATGGCCGGTCATTGCAGCGTGGTTTGAACTGGAGATCGCGCCGCCGGTTTCGCTGTCGTTCCGGCAACTATTTCAGGATTATCGTGCGCTGTGGCGGGAAATCGCCGCTGCCGACGCGCTGCTCCAGCCCGATATTCTGGCGCTCAGTGATGGTGTCTTCGCTGATTTTGTTTTTGGCTGGGATTATGACATGTTTGGCGACGGCAGCAAGCTGCGGCGGGCGGGATTCCACGGTTATCGCGCAACGGATAAGATGTTCTGCGATCTGTTTGCCCGCTTCCGGGCGGCCCGGATCATTCCGTGATGATCCGCTGATTACCGATGCAGAGAGCAGGAAAGTCGCTCTCTGCATCGGGCCAGCATTAGCGCCCTTTCTTCTTACGTCCCGGCTGGACAAAGCGCTTGCGTGAGGCACCGTTAGCATCCGCTTTTTCAGCGGGTTTCGCCGCACTCTTCTGCGGTTTTTTAGCGGCGGCCGGTTTCGCCGGAGCTTTAGCTTTCTTCGCTGGTTTATCTTCTGAAGAGGAGTTCTCCAGCAGTTTAAACAGCTCAACGAGTTCGTCGTCAGTGAGATCGCGCCATTCCCCCAGCGGCAATCCCTTGAGATTGACGTTCATGATGCGGGTGCGCTCAAGCTTCGTCACTTCAAAGCCAAAATGCTTACACATACGGCGGATCTGGCGATTCAGCCCCTGGACCAGCGTGATGCGGAAGACAAACGGTGCTTCTTTCTTCACTTTGCACTTTTTGGTCACCGTGCCCAGCATCGGCACGCCCGCGCTCATTCCGGCAATAAACTCATCGGTGATCGGCTTGTCGACCGTAACGACATACTCTTTTTCGTGATTGTTACCGGCCCGCAGTATTTTGTTGACCAGATCACCGTGATTGGTAAGGAAAATCAGCCCCTGAGAATCTTTGTCGAGTCGGCCAATCGGGAAGACGCGCTTGCTGTGATTGACGAAATCGCTGATGTTATCGCGCTCGCCCTCTTCCATGGTGGTGATAATCCCCACCGGCTTATTCAGGGCAATCAGCACCAGATCGTCTTCATCGCGCGGCTCGATAAGCTGACCATTGACCTTCACCACATCGCCTGCAAATACCTGCTCGCCTACAGTGGCGCGTTTGCCGTTAATGAAAACGTTGCCCTGCTCGATGTAACGATCGGCGTCACGACGGGAGCAGATGCCGCTCTCGCTGATGTATTTATTAAGACGAGTTGATGAGTCAGTCAGCATGATTCCTCCAAAAAACGCGGACTATACCTTACCGGCGGGGGCTTGCGAAGTCTTTGCACCGGAAACTTTTGCTCTGCTTTGCCAGCCTGACGGCAGCGGGCATTCACAGATCAATCGCCATCTCAGTACAGCGCAAATCGCTGCCCGCCAGCTTTGACGGATAGAAACTTTCGCCCAGCGGCCGGAAGCCATGCTGCTGGTAAAAACCCACGGCGTTCGGCGTCGACGCGAGCGTCAACCGGCGGTAGCCACGCTGCAGCGCCTCCGCTTTGATGGTGTTGATGATTAGGCCCGCCATTCCCTGTCCGGTGAACCCAGGCAGGGTAAAAATGGCTTCCACGCTGGCGGCGGCAAGGTCCAGCGATCCCATAGCAACCGGTACGTCGTCCGGACCATCAATCACGAAGAAGGGATTCATGCGGATCATTGCGGGAAAGCTGGCGGGCATGCGGTCTGGCGTCCAGGCGGCGAGCACGTCGGGTGGATAAGCATGCTGGCAGCCATGACGGATGGCCAGATTTCTGATGTTCCATAAATGATGCGCCTCTTCGGGCGATGCCTGTCTGACAATCATAGTGCCCTCCGGCTCTGCAACAGAACCGCTACGTTATCACATCGCTTTGCGGCTATCTGCGAATACCGCCGGGTTCAGTGCCCCTGGCCTCGCCGCAGTTACGCGCGGTCATGAAGCGCTGCTGCATTGGCAACCGTGCTGTTTACGTGTTGCTGCATTTGCAACATCCACTTTATGCAACATTGGTTTTTAATCTAGTAACATCAATCTATTACGCTCTGGCATGGTTACTGCTTGGTCTTTTCTTTTATATCTGAAAGTTTGGAAAAATTAACTGTTCCATTAATCCAGCTATATGCCAGGAGAAAACCATGTCACTGAACCAACCTTTACAGTTCGCCTACTGGGTGCCGAATGTCTCGGGCGGACTGGTGATCAGTCAGATAGAGCAGCGTACCCGCTGGGATGCCGAATACAACCGCAAACTGGCGCAGATCGCTGAACAGGCGGGTTTTGATTACGCGCTGACGCAGATTCGCTTTACTGCCGGATATGGCGCAGATAATCAGCATGAATCGGTCACATTCTCGCAGGATTTACTTAGTCACACCTCGAAATTAAAAGTGATTGCCGCTCTGCTTCCCGGCCCGTGGAATCCGGTATTGGCGGCAAAGCAGATTGCCACTATCAGCCATCTTTATGGTCCACGCATCGCCGTTAATATTGTCAGCGGCTGGTTCCGGGGCGAGTTCAAGGCAATTGGTGAACCCTGGCTCGATCATGAAGAGCGCTATCTGCGTTCAGAAGAGTTTATTCGCTGCCTGCGCGGCATCTGGCGTGAAGAGAGTTTTAGCTTTGCCGGCGATTTTTATCGCTTCCGCGATTACGTGATGAAACCCAAGCCGTTGTCACCGCTCCCGGAAATTTTCCAGGGTGGCAGTTCACGCGCGGCGCGCGACATGGCCGCCAGGGTGTCAGACTGGTATTTTACCAACGGTAATACCCCGGACGGCGTTCGTCTGCAGGTCGCGGATATCCGTGAAAAAGCCGGACGTCATCAGCATCAGGTCAGAATCGGGCTGAACGGTTTTGTGATTGCCCGCGAGAGCGAACAGCAGGCGCAGGCGGTGCTTCATGAGATCATCAGCAAAGCCAACCCGGATGCGGTAAAAGGCTTTCAGCATGAGGTCAAAAATGCTGGCAGTGCCTCACCCGAAGGAGAGGGAAACTGGGCGAAATCGTCGTTTGAGGATCTGGTGCAGTACAACGACGGCTTTAAAACCAATCTGATTGGCACACCGCAGCAGATTGCTGAACGCATTATCGAACTGAAGCAGGCCGGTGTGGATCTGCTGCTGCTGGCATTTCTGCACTTTCATGAAGAGGTCGAATTCTTTGGCCGCGAAGTGATACCGCGGGTCCGCGATCTGGAGGCGCAGGCTTTGATCGAAGCGTGAAAACGACACGCCGCAGAAGAGAGTTATACCCGACTGCATCCGGGGCGTGATGAACGCTCAGATCTGCTGCAACGTCGCCCGCCGCTATCATTATGAGAGCGACAGACAACGTCTGCAGGGCTTTTCACTCCGCAAAGCAGATCGGTTAAAAGCGGGCGTTAAGCCCGACGTTCCATGTCACCTGATGCATGTCGCTGTTGCCTGTTACCGCCGAGACGCCCGCAAAGGCATTCACCGAGGTGCCAAGCGGCACGCTCGCACCCACCGCCATATCGATCCAGTTATCATCACTGGAATCGCTGCTGCGGGTAAAGGCGGTGCGGGTCGATTTCAGTCCGGCGGTCACCGCCGAATCGCTGTCACCAAACTGGTGGTTGTAGCTGACCTGCGCCCAGGGATTGATCAGCAAATCTTTGCTGTCGATACGCCAGCCCACTGCGCCGATTTGAGAGTGCAGCGTCTGGTCGCCAAAGCGCATTGAGGTGCTGCTGTTGCCCTCCTCTTTATAGCCATCGACCTGGGTGTAGTCGAGCGCATAGCTGGCCACCGGGCCAGTAGAAACATAGCTACCCAGCGGCAAATCCCAGCCGGTCTGCAGCCGCATTCCCAGCACCTTACCGTTGCTGTTGCCCTTTTCCGTGCGGGTCGCCGGTCCCAGCCTGATCTGACGCTCAATATCATCAAAGTCGAGATCGGCATAATGGGCGTCCGCATTAATCCATCCCCGATCGAGATAATTCAACTGACTCCAGAGTGCCACCAGATTGCCGCGTAAACGGTAATCAAAGCGCGACGAGGGATCCTGACGTTGCGAGGTCGTAGAGAGCATGGCACCGGCCTGCCAGTGATCGGTCAGCTGATAGCCCACACCCACGGTGCCGCTGGCGCTGGTCGCATCGCCATCCTGCAGGCTGTCGCCGCGGAAATCACGCTGCTGCCCGGCATAACCGCCGAAAACAGTAAACTCGCCAGCACTGGCGGGCTGCTGACGCTGCTGCTGCAGATGTCCATCCAGCGTATTGCGCGCATCGCCCACCAGCATCGACGGCGCCTGACTCAGTGCAGCTACCTGCAGCGGCGCATTCAGCACCGACTGAATGTAATCGGCGATCAGCGCATGGACCGCCGGGCTGGGATGCAGTCTGTCTGCAAACAGATACTGCTGTGACTGCGAAAATCCTGTCGTCGAGGAGGTGCAGTCCATCGCCGAGACACCTGGCGGACAGGCCATTCCGGCCGTATTCGTGAGTCCATACAGGCCCGGATTATCGATCACCTCATTAAACAGGCCATTGATATCCACTCGTGCGATGTTCCCGCGTGCGGTCACCAGCCCCTGCTCTTCAGCCTGGTTGTAACGGTCGGTGAGGGCCGCCGCCTCCTGACTCAGTAACTGCCAGGCGGCAATCAGCTGCTGTGCAATGGCATCCCGGATCAGCGGAATTGAAGAGATTTGTCCGGCCGCCTCGCCAAGCGCGGTTTCAATCGCCTGCTCTCTTGCGGCACGGTCAGGCGTAGTGGTGGTGCTCAGCGACTGAAACAGCGCCGCCGTGGCAGGTTGTGCCGCTGGACCAGGCACCTGCAGAATCGCCTGCAGCAGGGCGGGCGTTGCCCCTACATTGGGTACCGTCGGAACAATCACCGTTCCTGCTCCGGCATCCAGCAACCGGCTGACCTGTGAGGCCGCTGCACTGGCGCTGTTATCCACTATCTGCCGGGCAGCGAGAGGGGCAAGAGCCGCCGCCGCTAAATCATTGCCACCAATCCAGTGAATATAGAGACCGTCCGGATCAGCCCGTCCGCCCCGCGCCGCAAGGTAGTTATCAAGCTGATCCTGAGTGTTAAACAGGGGATTAATCGCAGGCACCGCAACTGCGCCACCTTCGGCATAGTTGTTTCCGCCCTGCGATGAAGGGCGCAGGTTATCACCCAGCGACTGCGCTACGATCTCGTCATAGAGCGGATGGGTCGCGCCATCATAGGTAAATCGCCCGACGTTCCCGCCATCACTCAGGCTATCGCCAAAGACGGTGAGGTCGCTCCAGGCCATCGCAGGCAGCGGCGACAGCAAGCTAAGCGTGGCACAGCAGAAAAGGTATTGCGCGTGAAGGGGTTTCATCAGCAGCTCCGCACAAATCAAATGAAAGTCAGTATGAGTAAGAACCGCACCGGCTGGCGCAGCAAGCTGTAAGCGTAGACGGCTGAGGAAAGGGGTGGCAGAAAATACGGGATCGCGCTCGCAAAGCGGAGAAATTTGACTTAAAGATCAGCCGTGCCGGTTCAGGTGAAATACCGGGAACCCGCCACAGCGTCGTTACACTGGCTACTTTTTGCTGGCGGGCTTCAGCCCGCGATTAAGATCCTGTAACCGTTTCATCGTCTTAACGGTACGCTGTGGCAGCGTTGAGGCAACGGACAGGATCAGCATCTCCAGACAGACCATAATCGTGCCGTGCAGGGGAATGCGTCCCTTCTCGCCGCCGCGCGGCACATTGATTACGACATCCGCCTCGCGGGCGAAAAAGGAGTCGGTGGCGTTGGTCAGCAGAATAATCGGAATATCCAGCCGCTTCGCTTCACGTACCACGGTTGTCCCTTCCCGGTGCGCCGACTGTTGCGCCATCATGATCAGCACGTCGCCACGCTGTAGCGCCAGCATCTGCTCTGCCAGCGCAATTCCAGCGCGGTTAAGGGAAAAGGCGGGCAGACCGATACGGTTGAGCAGCCGCACGCTGTAGTCCGCCAGAATACCTGAGGCGTTGATGCCAAAAATAGCGACCTGCCGAGCATCGCCCAGCAGCGCCACGCTATCCGCTACCGCCACCCGATTCTGCGGCTGCGACAGCACCTCACAGGCGTGCCGGTGGCCCTCCAGCACAAAGTCGATGGCGCTGTTCACATCACTGGTCACCTCACTGACGGTGGTAATCATCTTATCTTCAGAGGTCAGCGAAGGACCAAACCAGGCCTTTAGTGTCTGTTTGAGGTCGCGCAGCCCGCTAAAGCCCAGCGCCTGAATCGCGCGGATTACAGTGGCATCAGAGGTGTGATTCGCCACAGCGATCTCCATCGCGGTGCTCTCCAGCACCGTTTCCCGCTGTTGATCGATATAGCGCGCCACAGCCAGCAGGCGGGGTGAAAGCTGCTTTTCACGGGCGCGAAGACGTTCTGCCACCACATCCACTCTGTTTTTAACGGGCCTGCTCTGTTTCATGCTGCACCTGCAACTGGGGTTAAATGTGTGAAAGACTCATTGCTAGTCTGGCTAAATAGATAGTTTCAGGGCCGGGAGATGTAGTAAAAACGTCATGCTGTTTTATATTTCACCTGAAGAAGATGTGGATTTAACCAAAAACCTCACCTCCCCATGAAAATATATTCATTATTTTCAATTAAATAAAAATGCCAGCCAACATTTTTGCAGCGATAAACGACACGGAAAAAATGTAGTCAATTCTATTCAAATTATGTTTACTACTACAATATCGGATGTTTGAATGATTCTCAATTACAGATGAGAAGTATTGTCGTCCGGGAGACGAAATGATGTCTGACCCCTGATGCGATTCTCCTCTGCTTAAAGCGCTGCATATTGCAGACCACCTCCAGGGAAGCCCTGAGTGACAGACCGTCATGCAGGGCGTATTTGCTTCAGAAACTGCCAGTTACAGACACCAAAAGAAAAATGATAAACAAAGACTCACGATATCCGGCCCGGCACCCCGCTCTGGTCGTGGCGATCTGCAGCAGCATCATGCTGCCACAGGTCAATGCAGCAACCGACAGCGCCCCGGATATGACCGTGACCGCGGATGCCAGTTCAGAGGGAAATTACAGCGCCAGCCAGAGTAGCGTTGCCAGTAAAATGCCGACCGCGCGGATCGATGAGGCGCAGTCGGTCAGCGTGGTCACGCAGCAGCAACTGGACGATTACCAGGCAAGCTCACTGGCGGATGCGATGCGCTTTGTCAGTGGTGTGACCGAAGCGAACACGCTGGCTGGCACCGAAGATGGCTTTGTACGACGCGGATTTGGCAGCAACGCCGATGGCTCCATCTACCGGGATGGCATTCGCAGCAGTCAGGGATTGAATTTCGATGCCACGACCGAGCGGGTTGAGGTGCTGAAAGGCTCCTCCTCGCTGCTGTATGGCATTCAGAATCCGGGCGGCATTATCAATGTGGTCAGCAAAAAGCCGCAATACAGCTGGCACTCCAGCGTCAGCGGACGTTACGCCAGTGAAGGTGGCGGTGCGGGCACCCTGGATGTCACCGGCCCGCTGGGCAACGGCTTCGCCTTCCGGCTGATCGCCGAAAAGCAGAATCAGGATTACTGGCGCAACTTTGGCAGTGAAGAGCACACACTGCTGGCACCCTCTCTGCAATGGTATGGCGAGCAGGCAAGTTTTCTGATCAGCTATGCCGACTACCGCTATGACATTCCCTACGATCGCGGCACGGCCTTTATCGACGGCAAGCCGATCGACATCGGTTATAAAGATCGGCTGGATGACAAAGCCAATCACGCCTGGGGCCATAACAAAACCCTGAATGCTCATTATGACTGGCAGTTTAATGATGAGTGGCGCACCCGGTTAACCCTGGGCTGGAACCAGCGGCGCTATGACAACAATGAAGTGCGCGTGACGGCGGTGAACGCCAGCAGCGGCGTGGTCACACGTCGCGCCGATGCCAATCGCGGGTTTAACCACAAAACCAAATATCTGAGCTGGGATCTGCTGGGTAATCCCGAAATTCTGGGTATGCAGCACGCGCTGGTGGTGGGCACCGACTATGAGATGAACCAGACTTATCGTGCCCATCAGTATCAGGGCAAGGTCAACCGCCAGTTCAACTATTTCACGCCTGAATATGACCTGCTGTCACCGGTCACGGACGCCAGCACGGAAAATAGCGCAGCCGCCAATAACCTGAACCGCATTCATAGCCGGTCACTCTACGCCAAAGACAGCATTTCTCTGTCACCCGACTGGATTGTGGTGCTGGGCGGTCGTTATCAGCATTATGAACAGCGCGCCTCGCGCGGCTTTAATCCGCAGGTGGAAACCCTGAATGATGAGGGTAATAAGTTTCTGCCGCAGGCGGGGGTGATCTACAAATTCACACCTGACCTCTCTTTCTACACCAGCGTCAGCAAGTCGTTTACGCCGTCAACCGATGTGGATGATGATGGCAATGTCGGCAAACCGGAACAGGGCACCAGCTGGGAAGTTGGCAGTAAATGGCAACTCTCGCCGAAACTGTTCGCCACCGTCGCGCTCTATCGGATAGACGAAAAAGCGATGTCGCTGAATATTAATGGCAGCACGCGGGCCATTGATAAAGCCCGATCGACCGGCGCTGAGTTTGAGCTGAACGGCGAAATTGCACCCGGCTGGGATTTGAGCGCGAACTACAGCTATGATCAGGCAGAGATCGTAAATGACCGGGTTAATCCGGATAACAATGGTAATCGTCTGCAGAATGCGCCGCGCCATGCCGGTGCGCTCTATCTCAGTCATGAGATGCAAATCAGCAGCCTGCCCGGCTCGTTCCGGCTCGGCGGAGGCGCACGCTATGTCGGCAGCCGTGCGGGCGATCCCGATAACAGTTTCACCCTGCCCGACTATGTGGTGGCAGACAGTTTCGTGGCATGGAACAACCGCCTGTTCGGTGAAAAAACGCAGCTGCGTCTGAACATTAATAACCTGTTTAACCAGCACTATTACAGTTCAAGCGGCGGCAACCTGCGCGTCCGTGAAGGTGAAACCCGCAATCTGATGGTACAGGCCCGTGTTGAATTTTAAATCGCTGCGCTGTGCGTTAATGCTGAGCGTGATACTGGTCAGCGCTGGCGCACACGCCCGCACGCTGACCGACATCACCGGCCGCGAAGTAGAGATACCCGACCATCCGCAGCGTATTGTGCTGGGTGAAAGCCGGATGCTCTACAGCGTCGCGCTGCTGATGCCCGGCAATCCGCTGCAGCATATCGCTGGCTGGCCACAGGATCTGAAAAAGTATGATCCCCAGACCTGGCAGATTTTTGCCAGTAAGTTTCCGCAAATGGAGGACATTCCGGTTCTGGGTCTGGATGGCGTCAATGACATGAATCCCGAACAGGTGATCGCACTGAAACCGGACCTGGTGATCCTGCCGCAGCTGGCGCGCGGCAGTGAAAGCGGAGCAGTGCTGGAGAAGATGCTCAGCGCGGCGCATATCCCGGTGGTGAAGATCGATCTGCGGGTTGAGCTGCTGAAAAATACCGAGCGCAGCATGACCCTGCTGGGCGAGGTGCTGAATCAGCCCCAGCGGGCTGCTGACTTCAATCGCTTTTACCGCAGCCACATGCAGCGCATTGAGAGCCGACTGGCGGACTATCACGGAGCTAAACCTAAAGTTCTTTTGCAGCTGCATCTCGGGCGGCGCAGTGAATGCTGCGTGACGTCGGTGAATGGCAACCTGGGTGAGCTGCTGCGCTTTGCCGGGGGCGACAACATCGCCAGTCAGCAGATCAAAGGCGTGTTCGGACGGCTGAGTGAGGAGAGTGTGATTGCGGCACAGCCCGACTTTTACTTCGCCACCGGCACCGGCAGCGCCGGTGAAGCGGGAGCCTTAAAACTCGGCCCCGCCGTCATAACAGCGCAGACCCGGCAGAGCCTGCTGGCGCTGACCGGTCAGCAGAATGCGCTGAAGCAGCTGACGGCATTGCGGGACGGTCATGCCGGGGCAATCTGGCACAACTTTTACCTCAGTCCGTGGCACTTGGTAGCGACAGAATTCTTCGCCACCACGCTCTATCCGCAACTGTTCCGCGATGTCGATCCTGAACAGACATTGCGGCAGCTGTTCCATGATTTCCTGCCGATCCCCTATTCGGGCAGCTACCTCTACCGGCTCGCACCGGAGGCGACGCCGGGATCAGGCGGCTGACAGCCCGCGATTTTTCACCCGGACGATATCGGCCATCACCGACAGCGCTATCTCCGCCGGGGTTTTGCTGCCGATAGGCAGGCCGATGGGCGCATGGATGCGGTCCAGTTCGGCACGATCCATGCCGGCGATCTGTTGCAGTCGCGCCCGTCTTTTCTCGCTGTTTTTCGCCGAGCCCATGATGCCGATATAGAACGCGGGTGTCGCGATCGCCTCCATCATCGTCAGGTCATCAATGCGGGGATCGTGGGTCAGTGCCACTATCGCCACCGCTGCATGCGCGCCGTTCAGCTCCAGCCAGCGCGCCGGATGCTGTGACACCAGCGTCACGTTGTCCGCAGCGCTGAAGTGGCTCTCCAGCTCCGTCAGCATCTCCGGTCGGTGCTCACAGACCCGCACGTGAAAACCCAGCATCTGCCCAAGCCGGATGCACTCATATGCCACAGTCGAGTAGCCCGCGATCAGCAGTTCCGGTATCGCACCAACCGGCAGTAACATCTGCTGCTCACTGGCATCCAGCGCAGGCAACACCCTGTCCGGGGCGAGCACTTCCCACTGCGCACGTTCACCGGGTCGTATCATTTTCACCATCGGCTGCTGTCCGCTCAGCGCGCGCTGCATGGCCGTCAGCAGCGCCAGCGTGGCATCATCGGGCGGCAGAAACTCAATGACGATCTCCAGGCTGCCGCCGCACGGCAGGCTGACGTCAGGACGCATTCCGCCTTCACCGTACCGCACCCGCTGACTGCTGGCGCGATAGGCTCCTGCCGCCAGTTGCGCCAGAAAGTCCTCTTCAATGCAGCCGCCCGACAGCGATCCACAGTAAGCACCCGTTTCGTTGACCGTCATCAGGGTGCCAGGCGCGCGCGGCGAAGATCCATAGGTGCGCAGCACCGTGCAGAGCCAGACCTGCTGACCCGCCTGGCAGCTGCTCAGTGCCGCATTAATCACACGTTGATCCAGCGTAATCATGAAAATTCCTTTATTAACTGCAGATCAGCAGGGAGATCGATATCACACAAACAGCCGCGATCCTG
The DNA here is from genome assembly GCF_011800405.1 of Pantoea sp. EKM21T. Classification (NCBI taxonomy): domain Bacteria; kingdom Pseudomonadati; phylum Pseudomonadota; class Gammaproteobacteria; order Enterobacterales; family Erwiniaceae; genus Pantoea; species Pantoea sp. EKM21T. Next base: position 79,843 of record NZ_JAALFV010000003.1, on the reverse strand, counting down.
AAGCGGCAGCCGGACGGCGAGTGACTTCACCGCCGCCTGCGGCCCGGCATCGCCCTGTAGCGTGCTCAGCATCGGATAGCAGGGGTGCTGAAAGCCAACCGGATGGCCCGGCCTGCCGTCAATCCACGGCCTGACGATCGGCGCGTCCGCCAGCGCGGCGCTGACGGCGCGGTAACTTTCAGGCGTGACAAACGGCATATCGCCCAGCGCAATCAGCCAGCCGTCATAGTCACGGCTGGCTTTGACACCTGCGGCGATTGATTCGCCCAGCCCGCCGCTGTCACACAGCACCAGGGTAGCCTGCGAGCAGAGCGCCTTAAGCGCAGCGGCGTCCGGGCGCGTGACCACAAACAGGTCAAGACCACTGGCAGCGGCCTGCTCCAGCGTGCGTTGCAGCACCGGTTTGCCATTCAGATCGGCCAGCAGCTTATGCTCACCCGCCTGCTGGCGAAAACGGCGACTCAGCCCGGCGGCCAGCACAATCAACGCTATCTTCACTCTTTCTCTCCGCTAAGCGTGAAAAACGGGCGCAGGTTTCAGCCCGCGCCCGCATATCCTCACATCGATCTGCTGGCAGCAGGTCAGGAACAGGCTCAGATAATCTTATCGAGAGTAATAGGTAAGTCGCGCACCCGCTTACCGGTGGCATGGAACACCGCATTACTGATCGCTGCCGCCACGCCCACGATACCCAGCTCACCCACGGCTTTACCGCCCATGGTGGTCGCCTCAAAATCGGGCTCGCCAACGTTGATGGTGGTAATGCTCGGGATGTCACCGTTAACCGGCACCAGATAGTCCGCCAGGTTGTTGTTGATCACCCGACCATTGCGTGGATCGACGATGCCCTCTTCCATCAGCGCCTGACCGACGCCCATGATCATGCCGCCAATCCACTGGCTGCGCGCCAGTTTAGGGTTGTAGAGACGACCGCTGTCGAGCGCCGCCACCATCCGTTTGACCCGGATAGTGCCGAAATCTTCATCGACCCGCACTTCCACAAACTGCGCGCTCCAGCTGTGGGCCGAGAATTTTTCAGGGCGGCTCATGTCATTAAGGTTGCGCACCATCTTGTCGCGCTCGCTCTGTGACAGATCGTCCGGGAAAGTGCCGCCTTTCACCGTCAGACTCTCCGCCGGTGCCAGGCTTGCCAGCCGGGCAAATGAGACCGCCAGACCGCTGCGCAGATTATGCTGAACCCCGTCGCCTTTCAGCGTGAGCTGAGATGCCGGAGTGCCATTCAGTGGCGACTGTGGCAGCTCGCTGGCGAGTTTCAGCAGCTGGTCGCGCATTCGTCTGGCGGTATCGTTCACCGCCGCGGTCACGTTGCCCGCAAGCTGCGATCCACCTGCGACACCGGCACGCGGCAGCTCAGTATCACCCAGCTGAACCTCAATGGTGGTGGAGGCGACGCCAAGAATGTCGGCAGCGGTCTGCGCCAGGATGGTATAGGTCCCGGTGCCGATATCCGCACCGGCGCACTGCACCACAAATTTACCCTGTGGCGTCAGGATGATTTTTGCCTCAGCAGGCAGTTTGTTGACCGGATAGGTGCCAGAGGCCATGCCCCAGCCAATCAGTTCACGCCCTTCGCGCATCGACCGCGGCGTCATAATGCGCTTATCCCAGCCAAAGGCCTCAGCCCCTTTATGATAGGCTTCTTTCAGGCGACGCGAACTCCACGGTAGATCGAGCTGATAATCTTTGTCCGCCCAGTTGCGCAGACGCAGCTCCAGCGGATCGATATTCAGGGCATAGGCCATCTCGTCCATCGCCACTTCCAAGCCAAAGGCGCTGGGGTTTTCACCTGGCGCCCGCATCCAGCCTGGCGTCACGGTATTGATCGGCCTGACCTGATGCTGGGCGGAGACGTTGCCCACCGCATACATGCGGGCGGTGACTTTGCTGCAGTTCTCAGCAAATACATCGATTAATGAGGTTTCACTGAAGCTGCGCTGGATAATCGCCTGGATTTTGCCGTCACGCGAGGCACCCAGTTCCAGCTGCTGCGAGGTGGCGGGACGTCCGCCCAGACCAGTAAAGGTCTGCGGTCGGGTCAGCGACACTTTGATAGGACGCTTCAGCGCTCGTGACGCCACACTGGCCAGTGCGACGTGGGTGTAAGGCACTGGCTTGGACCCAAATCCCCCGCCGACATAGGGCGAAATGATCCGCACATCTTCAACGTCAATGCCCATCCACTCGGCGATTTCCACCTGCGCGCCTGCCACCCACTGACTTGGCTCCCAGACGGTAATGCGTCCATCCAGCCACTCAGCGACACAGGCGTGCGGTTCCATCGGCATGTTGTATTCGCGCGGCGTGGTATAGCGCTGGCTCAGACGCACCTCGGCCTGCTGCATCGCCGCCTGTGCATCGCCCATATCGATATCCTGTTTCGATACCGGTTTCGGTTCGACACCCTCATCGGTGGCAAAAATCAGTGCAGGCGAGGTTTCATAGTCGATCTCCACCAGCGAGGCGGCATAAGTTGCCTGCTCAAACGTCTCTGCCACCACCAGACCGATGTTCTGGCCGTTGTGAATAATCACATCGTCCTGAATCGGGGTATAGGTTGACTGCGCCGCGCCGCCGTCTGCAATCGCGGTAGGTTTGTTGATCTTCAGGCTATTCAGATGGGTATAAACCGCCACCACTCCCGAGGCCTGCTGCGCCTTTTCCGTAGACATCCGGCTGATACGGCCGCTGGCAACAGTAGACTGGATCACCACGCCATAGAGCGGATTTCCCGGCTGATGTTCTACCGCATACCGCGCCTCACCGGTGACTTTTACTTTGCCGTCACCCCGCGAGCGCCCGGCGCCCAGTCCCTCAATCGGATCGGTGGTTTCTGGTTCCGCCGTGGCAGTATCACTGGCACTGGCGCTTTGCATACTCAGACCCAGGCTGCCCGCCGCTGAGATCGCCGCCGTCGCCTTCAGTAACTCCCGACGTGCTTTGTCATTTACGTCACTCATGCGGTTTCTCCTGCTGCCATCAGCGCACGTGCAATCACACGCGGCGCCAGTTTTACTTTATAGGCGTTGTGGGTCAGCGCCTGCGTCTCCTGAGTAATCCGTTCTGCCGCCTGGAAGACCGTCTCTTCATTAAACGGCTGGCCCTCCAGCGCCTGCTCCACCGACCTGACCCGCCAGGGTTTGGTGGCGACGCCGCCCAGCGCAATATGCACCTGACGCATCACACCGTTCTCCAGCGTGAAGCCTGCGGCCGCGCTGGCTGCAGCAAACTCATAAGAGCTGCGGTCACGGACTTTAAGGTAGTGTGAGTGCCGCAGTGACTCGGTTTGCGGCACTTCGATAGCCACAATAATTTCGTCATCGCGCAGATCGTGCTCACGATCAGGTGTGTCACCCGGCAGCAGGAAGAAATCATCAATCGCGATGCGGCGGGTTTCGCCCTGCTGATTCTGCAGCACCACGATGGCGTCAAACGCCACCAGCGCCACCGCCAGATCGCCGGGATAGACCGCGATGCAGCTGTCGCTGGCGCCCAGGATGGCATGATTGCTGTTAACGCCATCCAGTGCGACGCAGCCGGAACCCGGATTGCGTTTGTTGCAGGCGGAAAAGGTCGCCGGATCGCGGTAATAGGCGCAACGGGTACGCTGGCGTAAATTACCGCCCAGCGTGGCCATGTTACGAATCTGCGGTGACGCGGCCTGCCACAGGCTTCCGTAGATGGCTGGCGCGTTCTGCTGGCAGGCGGGATGATCCGCCAGGCTGCTCATGGTGACCAGCGCGCCGGCCGTGATCTTATCGTCGTCAAACTGCAGGTTTTTAAGCCCGGTCAATCCAGTGATGCCGATGAGCTGCGGCGGCGTGAAGACCCCACACTTCATCAGATCGAGCTGTGTGGTGCCGCCTGCCAGAAACTGGCTGCCAGGCTGCTGTTTCAGAGCTGCGGCTTCCTCAGGCGACTGCGCGACTTTCCAGCTGAATTCATTCATGCGGACTCCTTCGCCATCTCTGCTGCGGCCTGTTTAATCGCATCCACAATGTGCGGATATGCTCCACAGCGGCAAAGGTTGCCGCTCATATACTCACGGATCTCATCTTCTGAACCCGCATGGCCCTCTTTGATGCAGGCGACGGCGGACATAATCTGACCCGGTGTACAGTAGCCGCACTGGAAGGCGTCATTCTCCATAAAGCAGCGCTGCACCGGGTGCAGTTCACCTTCGGTGGAGGCTAGCCCTTCAATGCTGGTCACTTCGGCGCCATCCGCCTGAGCCGCCAGCGTCAGGCAACTCAGCACCCGCTGGCCATTAATCAGTACCGTGCAGGCACCGCACTGCCCCTGATCGCACCCTTTTTTGGTGCCGGTCAGGTTAAGATGCTCACGCAGCGCATCAAGCAGGGTGACACGGGGATCGACCTGCATCTGCTGCGACTGACCATTAACCTGCATTGTTAGCGATATTTTTTCCGACATTGTCTGCTTCCCATTGTTGGGGGCCAAAAGATGTAATTTTTTATAGGTTTATTTCTGACGGGGTTCGAATCGGGGGAAAATCGTGATAACCCTAATCTTTACGCGCGTATCTCTGCTTTAAGGTTTAGCAGCTTTTTGGCAATTTTGCGGGGAAGCAGGGAAAAGTAAGTGTTATCTGAATGGCGGAGCGAGGTTGAATCGGGATAAATATGTGTTCATACAACGCTCATCTAAATGATTTTATTAATTTTATTGAAAAAAGCTTTTATAGCCGTCGTTCATAGGGTTTATCTGTCCGCCTCATTAATCCTGCCGCGAAATGTGTAACCCTGAAAGGCAATTTCGGGTCTGATAGCAGGTCGGGTAGCGAAGCCGTAGTTAACGTCGATAAATCGGCCTGTCCCGACCAGGAAAACCGATCAAACAGGTCAGAGGGCCTATGCTGAAAGAAAATTTTAACGATCTGATCTATCTGGTGGTGGTAGCAGAAGAGCGCAGCTTCACCCGGGCAGCGGCGAAGCTGGGTGTGTCGCAGTCGGCACTGAGCCACGCGATTCGCGCTCTGGAAGAGCGTCTTAGCGTCCGGTTGCTGACGCGCACTACACGCAGCGTTGCCCCGACAGAAGCGGGTGAACGGCTGATCACTACCCTCGCCCCGCTGTTCAGCGAGATTGAGTCTGAACTGGTCAATGTCACTGACAGTCAGGGTAAAATCTCCGGCAACATTCGTATCACCGCAGGCGAACATGCGCTCACCTCTACACTCTGGCCGCTGCTCAGGCCCTTTCTTCAGCAATACCCCGATGTCCATGTTGAAGTGTCGGTGGATAACAGTCTGACCGATATTGTCAGCGGCCGTTTCGATGCGGGCGTGCGACTGGGTGAGCAGGTCGAAAAGGATATGGTGGCGGTGCGCATCGGGCCGGACTGGAATATGTGCGTGGTGGCAGCCAGCAGCTATTTTGATCAGCACGGCAGACCTGAGACGCCCTATGATTTACAGCATCATAACTGCATCAACCTGCGGCTGCCGACGCTGGGTGGCCTCTATAACTGGGAGTTTATGCGTGATGGCAAGGAGATCAGGGTCAAAACGCAGGGTCAGTTAATTTTTAATCATCTCGCGTCGCGCATTGATGCCGCACTGAGCGGGATGGGGATCTGCTATGTGCCGCAGGATAGCGTTGCGGAACACCTTAAAAGTGGCCGTCTGGTTCAGGTGCTGGCTGACTGGTGTGAGCCTTTTCCGGGTTATTATCTTTACTATCCCAGCCGCAGACAGCACACCAGCGCCTTTACACGCTTGATTGATGCGGTGCGCTATCGCGGTTGAGAGACAGCCGCGATAGCCAGTCAGCTGGCATTAAGCCGCTGTCGTTCAAGCTGCCGCGTTTTGCGGCCTGAAATCACCATCGCCACAATAAACACCAGTGCAAACAGCACCACGATCGTGGGTGCTGGCGCGCTGTCGATAAAGAACGAGAGATAGACCCCGCTCAGCGACACCAGCACCGACACCACGACCGCCACCAGCAGCGCATGTGAAAAGCGGCGGGTAAGCAGAACTGCGATAGCACCGGGCGCGATCAGCAGGGAAATCGACAGGATAATCCCTACTGCTTTCAGCGTCGCCACAATGGTCAGCGAGACCATGCAGAGCAGCCCATAATGCAGCCAGCGTGCGGGTAAGCCAGAGACCTGCGCCTGCTGCGGATCAAAACTGAATAGCATAAAATCACGCCATTTCACCGCAATGACCCCAACGATCACCGCTGCGATAAGCGAGGTCTGAATTATGTCAGCGCCCGTAATGCCGAGCATGTCACCAAACAGAATGTGATCAAGATGCACCTCCGGTTTCACGGCGATATAGAGGATCAATCCCACCGCGAACATGCCGGAGAAGACGATTCCCAGCACCGTATCCTGCTTGATGCGACTGTTGTCCTGCAGAAATCCACTGGCAACAGCACAGAACAGACCTGCGACAAACGCACCCACCGCCAGCGGCAGCCCGGCCATCCAGGCGAGGACGATGCCGGGGAATACCGCATGGCTCATGGCATCGCCCATCAGCGCCCAGCCTTTCAGTACCAGAAAGACCGACAGCAGCGCACAGGGGATCGCCACCACCAGCGCAATCAGCAACGCGCTGTTCATAAAAGCGAACTGGAAAGGTTCAAAGATCCACATCAGCCAGGCTCCTTTTCGGGACGATGGCGGCCACGACGCCGGTTAGCCAGCAAGCCATGTTTGGGCGCAAAGACAAACGCCAGCAGGAACAACAACGTCTGCGCCACCACGATGATGCCGCCCGTTGCGCCATCCAGGTAGTAACTCGCCCACGCACCGAGAAAACTGGTGATACTGCCAATCGCTACGGCAATCATCAGCAGACGCGGGAAGCGGTCGGTGAGCATCCAGGCCGTCGCGCCTGGCGTCACCACCAGACAGATCACCAGAAATGCACCGACGGTTTGCAGCGCCGCCACGGTTGAGACTGCCAGCAGGGTAAAGAAGAGGACTTTCAGTCGTTCAGGACGCAGTCCGATAGCGCGCGCGTGATTCTCATCAAAGAAGGTGACCATCAGATCCTTCCACTTAAACAGCAGAATGATGATCGACAGCCCGCCAATCAGCGCCAGCTGAAGTATATCTGCGGGCGCAATCGCCAGAATATTGCCGAGCACAATGGTCTGAATGTTTACCGCGGTCGGATTGAGCGACACCATAAACAGACCCAGACCAAAGAAGGAGGAGAAGATCAGGCCGATGATTGCATCTTCTTTTAAGCGGGTGCGCTGATTGAGTAACAGCATACTGCCCGCCGCCAGCCCACCTGAGAGAAACGCGCCCAGCGCAAAGGGCAGTCCCAGCATGTAAGCACCCGCTACGCCCGGCACGATGGAGTGCGACAGCGCATCGCCAATCAGCGACCAGCCTTTGAGCATCAGATAGCAGGAGAGAAACGCACACAGGCCGCCGACCATGGCGGAGACCCACATCGCGTTGAGCATGTAGTGATAACCAAAAGGCTCCAGTAACAGTTCCATGGTCAGTTTCCGTCTTCAGGTGCCGTACGTGGCGCAATAAAAGGCCGTTCATCGTCGGTGATAATCTGATCGTCCAGCCCTTTCACCATCACATGACGCAGCACCCCACTGAATGCACGCTCAAGGTTGGCGGCGGTAAAGGTGGTGCGGGTCGGGCCGCTGGCCAGAATGGTGCCTTTGACCATCACGGTGTAATCGCAGAACTCCGTGACCGATCCCAGATTATGCGTTGAGACAAGCATCGTCTTGCCTTCATCGCGCAGCTCACCCAGCAGGCTGATGATTCTGGCCTCGGTCTGAACGTCCACGCCGGTAAACGGCTCATCCAGCAGGATAACGCTGCCCTGCTGGGCGATGGCGCGCGCCAGAAATACCCTTTTCTTCTGTCCGCCGGAGAGTTCACCGATTTGACGATGGCGGTAATCCAGCATATCGACCCGCGCCAGCGCATCACTGATAATCTGCTGGTCGTGCGGTTTCGGTCGACGCAGCAGGCCCATATGACCATAGCGACCCATCATTACCACATCTTCCACCAGCACCGGAAAAGACCAGTCCACCTCTTCCGACTGCGGCACATACGCGACCAGACTCTGACGCAGTGCTTCACGGGTTGGCATGCCGAGCACTGAGATGCTGCCGCTGGCGAGCCGGACAAAGCCCATCAGCGCTTTGAACAGGGTTGACTTGCCTGAGCCATTGACGCCCACCAGCGCCGCAATCGATCCGCCCGGCACGCTGAAGCTGGCATCATGCAACGCGGTGTGACCGTTGCGATAGGTCACGGTAACATCGGAAACCACGATGGTGTCTGTCATTGCGCTTTCTCTCCCGCTTTGATGCCCTGTGCCAGCGTCTCCGTGGTGACTCTGAGCAGATCCAGATAGGTCGGCACCGGTCCCTGAGCATTGCTTAAAGAATCGACGTAAAGCACCCCACCGTAATGCGCACCCGTTTCCCGCGCGACCTGACGGGCTGGCTTATCCGACACGGTGCTTTCACTGAACACCGCCGGAATCGCATTTTTCTTCACCTGGTCAATCACTTTTCTCACCTGTTGCGGCGTGCCCTGCTGATCAGCATTTACAGGCCACAGGTAGAGTTCTTTCATACCCAGGTCGCGAGCCAGATAGGAGAATGCGCCTTCGCTGGTCACCATCCAGCGTTTATCCTCCGGGATGTCGGCAATCTGCTGGCGAAGCGGATCCAGCGCTGCGGTGATTTTTTGTTTATAGGCGCCTGCGTTCTGACGATAGGTTTCCGCATGTGCCGGGTCATATTTCACCAGCGCATCACGGATATTATCGACATAGATCAACGCATTGTCCGGAGACATCCAGGCGTGCGGATTCGGTTTACCGTTGTAAGGTCCCTCGCCGATACCAATCGGTTTTACCCCGGCAGAGACAATCACTTCCGGCACCCCATCCAGATGCTGGTAAAAACGCTCAAACCAGCGTTCGAGATTAAGACCGTTCGCCATGATTAACTGCGCACCCTGCGCACGTTTGATATCGCCGGGCGTCGGCTGATATTCGTGTATTTCAGCACCCGGTTTGGTAATGGAAGTGACTTCGGCCGCATCGCCCGCCACGTTTTTTACCATGTCAGCGATGACCGTAAACGTCGTCACTACCTTAAATTTTTCTGCTGCATAGCTGCTGGTCGCCATCAGGGTTGTCAGTAGCGCACTCAGTAGCATCATGGTTATTTTTCTTTTCGGGACCATAGGGCGATCTCCAGAGGTGATTAAAAACAGAACATAATTAGCATAGGCTATTTTTTATAGCACAGGCTATACCTTTGTAACAGCGAAGGGTTGTGAAGTTTCTTCAGCGTCCGGGCCCGAATGTGAAGTTTTGTAAGCTAGGTGTTTTACTTATTGATATGTAAAAAGTTAATTTCATTGATGGAAAGTTTATGGAAAGCGTGATGTATAGCTATAACCGGGTTTTACGCCTTTCTCATCTGTGGTTGAGTAAACCGCAAAAGCGATAACAGGATTACAAAAAGACCATCCTGGCTGTGCAATTGACCGAAAAGCGCTCTGACACCTGGCGGCACTCACATGACACGCATAGCAGACCGACAATTAAAATAATCTTATTGATAGGCTGAATTGATTAAGCTTCGTAAATTTTTTTGCTACAGTTAATGTTACTTACCGCAATCACCCAGGAGGATAATTTGTATTTTTCCAGCGACGAAAAAGCGAATGTCATCATTGGCGAAGCCGCAATGAACCTGTTTAATGCCGGTCAGGAAGTGAATGTTGAACTGCTGATTAATGAACTAAGGGTCATGGCTGACTCTGAAGTTAATGAGACTCGCCTTGAGCAGATGCAGCATGCGCTTCAATGGCTGATGGGGTTCAAAACCATCGGTTCCCGCAGCACCGCCCCGGCGAACTGGCTTGCCAAAACCACTGGCAAAGAGCCCGCTGCTCCCGTCTCTGCCGATGACATCTTCTTTAAACACTAACCCAGGTGTGCCGTTCCTCTCCGGCCTTAATATTCAGGTCGGAGCGTCGGTGGGGTGTGAATGATACAAGAATCTGGTACAATTTTTACCTCGCTACAAACTCCTCGTAACACCCTGTTTTAAAAGCCTTAGCACTTTTTGCACAAAAAAATTAATCCCAAAAATCCAAAATTCTGTACAAGTTTTGCAAAGATGTATAACTTGCGCATCCAGAGTGCATACATTTAAATCACCTGAGGACAACAACATGCGTCAGAACGGACAAGCCCCGGAAACGATCAGCGATATTGCCCGTTACTTTAATCAGGCCAGCTCACCGTCGCAACAGGAGACGCTGGGTTCGGTTGTGGTGGAAATTCTGCGCGCAGGTCATAGCCTTAGTCGGAAAACGATTTGCAGTAAACTGCTGAGTCGCCTTGAACTGGCTGCCACGCCAGAAGAAGAGAGTCATCTGCATGAACTCATTGCGATGCTGTTTCGTCGCGAAGATTAATGCCCTCTCACGGTCGTGCATGTTAATCAGGACGCCTGTTTCAGCCATCACCCAGGAAGATCTATCCTAGCAATAAAGCCCAGTTCTGCTTCCCGTATCGGGTGCACTAAGTCGCACCCGCTGACGCATACGGACCCGCAGCATGGCCATTGATTCGCAATCAGAGAAGCCAGTATGTACAGAAGTGAAGATGAGAAACTGACAGATGTTATGATCGGCGAAGCCGTTCTGACATTACTCAAGTCAGACAAACCGGTATCCAGCAACGCCTTAATCGCACAGCTCGAACTGATGGCTGCTGATGCTGACGACGCCGTGAAAGTGTCAGTGATTCGCAAAGCCATCACTGAAGTCCGTAATGGTATGGTTGCCGCGCGCAAACGCGTGCAGGGCGACGGTGCCGAACGTGATAACACGGCTCATCGTATGAACAGTGATGGCCCGCCTGAAGGTTCGAAAAAGCACTGATTGAGCGTACTGCGTACCTGATACATGCGGCTAATTTTAAGCGAAGCGGCAGACCTGAACAGAATTTTTAAGGCGGGCTGGGCAAAACGAAAACTGCGCCTACACTCGTTTTTGACTTCAACCATTGCATCTGACCCATTTTCCTCAGAGAAAGAATAATCATGCAGCATTCATCATCAGATTCTTCAATCATTGACTACTTCCGTAGCGCAGGCGACCAGCTTGCTCCGGAAACCGAACTGCTGGGCGCAGTGATTCGTGACATTGTTGCTGATCAGGGACGTGTAACCAATAAAGCGATCATCCTCTATTTGATCGCTGAACTGGAATGCACTTCAGATGTTGTCAGGCTGGATGTGTTACGCAAAACGCTGGAAATCGTGGTTGGCCGCACGCCAGACGATACCGGCATCTGATACGCCATTCTGCGTTACCTCTGGTAACGCAGGATACTCTTCCCCCTCGCCCGCTTTTGTTTCCTTCCCTCACTTTCGCTGTATACCCGATATGCCACACAGAAATTATCCGATATAAAAATTCTTTTGCAGGTTAATGATGTAGCAGGGATTTGATCCCGACGATAACGCTTTTTTGCAATCATGCCAGATGATGATCATTCAGGCTTAATAAGACCTGCCAATGAAAAGGCGAACTTCTTTATCAGAAATTCGCCACCCCTAATGAATAATCAACAGAAAGATCTGACTGACATTTTTAATGCGGTCATCAACCGTCACGCTGAATAAAAAAGAAACAAACGACTCACAAAAAATCCGTTTTAATGGCTGCCAGCAATATGCAATGCCTCTTATTCTCGCCGATGTCAAAGGTAGCAGGGCCGCTATCATGACACAGGCCGGGACAACGCCCGGCATCAGGCCTGGCAACCTTAATGCATCTTACGAGTGAAAAAGCTTATCGCTTCCTGACACAATGCTTTCAGCCTGCTGTCACGCGTCTCTTCGCTCAGGCGAAACAGCGCGTCCGTAATGTCGTGGAAATGAACCGGCTCTCCCGCCTTGATCAAATCACTGACTACCGCACCAACCAGCGCACGGATTTCATTATCGTTGTCGTACTTCACACGACCTCCCGATGGTGTATGCATATACAGTCTATCATTAGCGGGAGCCAAAAAACAAAAAAGCCGTCAAGCGGGAAATATAAGCGAAGCGGCAAAAAGGTTATTAACTATACAACCTCAGAATATTATCTTGATTTATTTTCACCCCATGCAGCCCTGAAGCTATAAATAGCCAAAACGTGGTAGCAACCGCTGTAATCTATTTATGCCCATGTATATTGAGAGTTGGATAGTTATATATCGCGGAAACAGACTTTTGGCTGAATGTGTTATAAACACTTTTTCGACTCACTGTTTTTTGCGATAACCTGCGCGGCAGGCTTCCCTGCCTGATATGTTCTGACCAGCCTGTGTTAAATGATCATCTGACAATGGCCAGCAGTATGATAAAACTATCGTCATCCTCTGGTGTCACGAGCAGCACATGGCTAAATTTACCCTGAAACAGATTGCTGCCCAGTCGGGACTCAGTCTGGCGACCATCGACCGGGCACTGCATCAGCGCGGCAACGTGCATGCCACAACCCAGCACCGAATCCAGCAGGCGATAGCGGACCTGGAACTGATGCAAAAAGCGGGACTCGCCAGGGGAAGAACGATCTATTTCGACGTCATCATGCATACACCTGACCGCTTTCAGCCACTGATACGTGAGGCGTTCAGCAGTCAGATTGCCAGTTTTACTGCCTTTAAACTTCAGCTGCGTTTCCACTTCGGCGCGAATTTGACTGCGGAGGCGATTAACGCGCTGCTGAATAAAAAAGCGTTGCATAGTCACGGCGTCATTCTTAAGGCAGCCTGTTCTGGTGAAATTCATCCCACCCTTGAATCACTGCTGAAACAACGCGTTCCGGTGGTCACCATGATGAGTGACCTGCCCGGCAGCGCGCGCCTGCGCTATATCGGCATGGATAATTTTGATGCCGGTAAAGTGGCGGCTTTTCTGATGTCAAAATGGCTGCGGGTAAGTCGTTCGCATATTGTGGCTGTGACCGGCAGTCACGATTTCATTGGCGAACAGGAGAGAATTCAGGGATTTCAGCGAGCAATGCAGGAGTTTGCGCCCCAGCATCAGGTGAGCGTGGTAGCAGGCGGTTATGGCATTGACGCCCGGATGCAGCAGTCGGTGACACAGTTCTTGCAGAGCCATCCGGATGCAGATGCGGTCTACACAGTCGGTGGCGGTAATCCCGGCATACTGCGCGCTTTTGCCGAACAAAAGCGGACGGTTAACGCTTTTATTGGTCACGATCTCGATCGTGAGAATCGTGTACTGCTGCAGGCCGGTAAAATTGATGCATTAATCGAGCATAATTTACAGCTTGATGCGCTGCACGCTTTCAGAACGCTGCTGGCGTTTCATGGATTTTTGCCCGCCTCAGAACCGCCCGCGCCCTACTCTAAAATCAACATCATCACCCGTTACAACATGACAGCCTGAAAAACTGTCAGGCAATTAATGAGCCCGGCTCATAACCGTTTGCCGACTGAGCGGGCTAATCACGCTCCGGCTTGCCGGTTACACTGTGCATGACACGTTAACAACAGGAGTGAGTAATGAAAATTATCGCCAACGGATCGCTGCCTTCGCGTAAAGGACCTGCTGAATATTTTACCGGTACGGTTCGGATTGATGCACCATTCCAGGCAACCGAACCCGCCCGCGTGGGTGGCGCAACGGTGACTTTTGAACCGGGTGCCCGCACCGCATGGCATACCCATCCACTCGGGCAAACCCTGATCGTCACGCATGGCCAGGGCTGGATTCAGTGTGAGGGTGAAGCCATTCAGGTGATGAACACCGGTGATATCGTCTGGATCCCGGAAAACGCGAAGCACTGGCACGGTGCAACGCCGGATAACGCCATGACGCATATTGCTATCGCTGAGTCACTGAACGGCTCGCCGGTTGACTGGCTGGAGCAGGTCAGCGATCAGCAATATCAGCGCTAAATCAGACGTGCATTCTGTCGCTAAAGTCTGACGTGATCGATCAGCGCCCTCAGCTTGGGGGCCAGATTTTTGCGGCTTGGAAAATAGAGATAGAAGCCGGCAAAGGCAGGCAACCATGCGTCGAGCAGGGTCACCAGTTCGCCACGTGCGATGTAAGGCTGGAAGGTTTCTTCCATGCCAAAGCTGATGCCGCCCCCGGCGCAGGCGGTGCGGATCATCACCCCCATGTCGTTGGTGGTGAGTTGCGGATTGACGGCAACATCAAACTCGCGCCCCTGCTCTGCAAACTCCCAGCGATAAGGGGCCAGACCAGGCCCTTTTCGCCAGCCTATGCAGCGATGATTGACCAGATCCTGAGGATGTTGCGGCGTGCCTGCGCGAGCCAGATAGGCGGGTGACGCCACCGCCACCTGACGCTGCGCGGTGGATACCGGCACCGCAATCATATCCTGAGCAATCACCTCCCCCAGCCGCACGCCCGCGTCATAGCCTTGCCCGACAATATCAAACTCCTCATCGGTGACGGTGATATCCAGCTCCACCTGCGGGTAAGCGGTAATAAAGCTCGCCAGTAGTTTTCCCCCCAGCATCCGCTCAGCAATCGAGGAGATCGCCAGCCGCAGCTGGCCCCGAGGTTCCGCAGCCAGTTCGGCAATATCGGTCACGGCGCGATTGAGCTGGTTGATCGCCGGCGCCACTTCGGCATAGAGCCGCTGTCCGGCTTCGGTCAGCTGAACCGATCGTGTGGTGCGCTGCATCAGCGTGAGGTTAAGCCGGTCTTCCAGACGCCGCAGACTCTGGCTGATCGCCGGACGCGTAACACCTAATTGTTCTGCGGCCAGCCGGAAATTTCGCGTCTGCGCCACAATCACAAAAACTTCGAGAGCATTTTTATCGGCATTCATTGGTCAGATTGAGTTACCAGTGCGTAAAGTGTTCGGTGGATTATCTTTATAATCCAGTCGCCGTATGATCGCCAGTGACAACCTGACTGGAGAAACAAAATGACTCAGAAAGTGATTTTAATTACCGGCGCCTCAAGCGGCATCGGTGCAGGCATTGCACGTGAACTGGCGAAAACAGATGCCATTCTGCTGCTGGGTGCGCGGCGGGAAAGCCGCCTGGCCGCGCTGGCTGAAGAGCTGCAGTTCAATGGTGCAGAGGTGGCGATCAAAGCGCTTGATGTTACGCGCCGCGAAGAGATGACGCAGTTTGTTGAGTATGCGCTGGAGAGATGGGGCCGGGTGGATGTAATGATCAATAACGCCGGTATTATGCCCTTGTCTCCGATGGCGTCGCTGCGGGTGGAAGAGTGGGATCAGATGATCGATGTAAACATCAAAGGGGTGCTGTATGGCATTGCGTCAGTGTTGCCGACCATGCTGGCCCACCAGCGCGGTCACATCATCAACGTCGCGTCGATAGGGGCGCTGGCCGTGTCGCCCACCGCGGCCGTCTACTGCGCCACCAAGTTTGCGGTGCGGGCGATTTCCGACGGATTACGGCAGGAGAACAGTCAGCTGCGGGTGACCTGTGTTCATCCCGGTGTGGTGGAGAGCGAGCTGGCATCAACCATTACCGATCCGGCAGCCGCCGAGGCGATGCAGCACTATCGCGCTATTGCATTGCAGCCGGACGCCATTGGGCGCGCCGTGCGCTATGCCATTGAACAGCCTGAAGAGGTGGATGTGAACGAAATCGTGGTGCGGCCAACCCGAACGCAGCAGTAAGCAACCCGCCCGATGCGCTGTGCGCATCGGGCGGGCGGCTTTACTGTCAGTAGAGGCTTCTGCGGGTACGCTGCACGGTGATAGCGATGGCCGTCAGTGCCACCAGCATCAGAAATATTCCCAGTCCAACCATGGCGTTAAAGCCATAGACTTTGAACAGCAGCAGACCGGCAATACAGCCGCTCAGGAATGAAAACACGGTAGTCAGATGGGTGTGCAGAACCTTCTGGAAAAAGCGACGATCGTCGGTTTCAAGATGCACGGCGTGAGAAGTATGGGCAAAGATCCACGACCCCAGCGCAATACCCGCATCGGTCAGCGTGCCGGTAATGTGGGTCGATCTGACGCGGCCATTGGAGAGCTGCGTCGATGTCGCATTATGAATCCCCATTAAAAAGCCCAGCATTAACAGCACTTCCCCGTTAAAGCTTGGCCGGTAGAACACGATCTCAAAGATTGATGCCGCCGTCAGTGCCGCCCCTTCCGCCAGAATGATCAGACAGAATATGGTGCGTAACTTATGTCTGATCCCCACTACCACCGCCAGCCGGGCAACGGTACAGCCCAGCACAAAGGCAATAATCAGTGCCATCAAAAACAGCATGGTATGGAGGTCGCTGGTGGTCACTTCCTGGGAGATTTGCGAGGTGTTACCCGTCATATGCGATGGAAAAAATCCAAACGCGCCCAGCGCCATGGCATTAAGGATGCCGGCGGTAGTGGCAAGCACCAGCGCCAGCAGTCGATCTTCGGTATGCGAACGAACTTTCTTCTTTTTTATCAGCACAGGCTTCCCCACCTCAGGTGAATGCAAAACGTTCTTATAAGGCTTCTAGCATACAACCTGATGGAAATTATTCCTGTCAGAACCAGATAACTCTGATGAAATAAGCCATTAATTTTGCTGATTTTTATAAAGCTGATTCAGTTTACTTTTAAAAGTGTCAACGACGCGATGATTCACCAGCAGCTGATCACCAGAGAGGCTGACGGTGAACTCAGTCAACGATGAAGAGTTGCGCGCCTGTGGACGTAAAGGAGCGATGTGGTTCAGCATCGTCCGCCACCTGATAGCTGACGCCCGGTGTCAGCACGAAACGGCGACCATCTGCCAGTTCAGTGTGCAACTCACCCGCCATACACAGCAAAATATGGCCCTTTGTGCACCAGTGATCGGCGACATAGCCTGGTGAATAGTCGACCATCCGCACCCGGATATCGTTAAACTTCACGGTTCGCCAGGTCGCCTGCCCCTGGTCGCCGGGATGAATCGTCTCTTCAATCTGATCCCACTGGGTCAGGCCAAACGGCAGATTTTCAATTTTCATGCGATTCCCTCAAGGCTAAGTGCAGGATAAACGTCAGGCCAGAGCCTGGGTAACGGCCTCTTCCGCGTGGATAAGCGTGGTATCAAACAGTGGCACGCTGGCATCCGTGGCATCCACCAGCAGTGTGATTTCGGTGCAGCCCAGAATAATGGCCTCCGCCCCCTGCGCGACCAGCTGCTGCATGATCTCACCATAACGGCGACGCGACGCGGGATTGATCTCGCCCAGACAGAGCTCGTGGTAAATCACCTCATGCACAAAAATCCGATCCTCTCTATCCGGCGTGATCACCTCAAGACCAAACTGCTGCTGAAGTCGCCCGCGATAGAAATCCTGTTCCATGGTGAATCGCGTCGCCAGTAATCCGACCTTACGCACCCCGGCCTGCTGAATGCGCCGTCCGGTGGCGTCGGCGATATGCAGCAGCGGGATGCCCGTTGCGGCGCTGATTTGTGCTGCCACTTTATGCATGGTGTTGGTACAGAGTACGATGAACTGCGCGCCAGCCCGTTCCAGATTGCGTGCCGCTTCAGCCAGTATCTCTCCCGCCTGCTGCCACTCGCCCGCGGCCTGTAGCTGCTCAATGCGCTGAAAATCCACGCTATAGAGCACCAGCTCCGCCGAGTGCAGGCCGCCCAGCCGCTGTTTAACCAGCTGATTGAGAATACGGTAATAGAGCGCGGTAGACTCCCACGACATACCGCCTAACAGACCAATGACTTTCACAATGCACTCCGGGTTCAGGGGTTTTATTCCAGCATGCCAGATCGACATTGATCGGCAACGGCTTTGTTCAGTTGATACTGTTCTGAGGTCTGAAGCGTCGGGCAATCACCATTAACAGCACAACGCCAGCGCTCATGATCAGCCAGGCCTGAGTCATTGACGTTCCGCTATCACGCACCCAGCCTGCCAGCAGCGGCATCAGAGCCGCAATCAGATATCCGCCTCCCTGTACACGTGACAGCAGAATGCCCGCTTCTCTGGCACTGCGCGCATGATCCAGCGTGACGATCAGCGACAGCGGAAAGAGCGCACCGATGCCCGTACCCAGTAACAGTGAAGAGAGTATCGGCATCGTACCCGGGTAAAAGACCAGACTCAGCAGCCCCAGCAGCAACAGGGCCAGCACGCCGAGCAGCAGCGGACGGCGATCGGGAAAGCGATGTAACGTCGCCGAGACGATGAATCCTGCCACCACTTCGGTTAACGTCAGGGCCGCGAGCAGATAGCCACTGTGGCGAGCACTCCAGCCTAGTTGAATATAGAATGGCGGCAGCCAGGCCAGCACTAATGTATAAGCACCCGTGCCAATGCCGAAAAAGAGCATCAGCAACAGGGTACGCCGCACAGGCAGCGTCGCTGCATCAGAGGCCACGCTCACCTGCGGCGATCGTCTGACTAAAGTCAGCCAGATCAGCAGTGTGACCAGCGTTAACCCGCCGGAAAGCGCCAGCGCGGGTTGCAGGCCCAGCCATGAAAACAGCGGGTCAGCACCGGCAGCAGTCAGTGCCGCGCCCGCCATAATGCCCGTGCTGAACAGCGCCATCAGCGTCGCCGCGCCCTCAGCAAAGCGTTGCCGGATCAGAGCGGGCATCAGCGCCTGTATCACACCAATCCCTGCGCCCCCCGCCAGCGCGGTGAGCAGCAGTTGAGAGGGAGTAAGCGTAACCCCGCGCCACAGGCAGGCGACCGTCAGACAGAGCAAACCGGCGGCGATTCCCTTTACCGGCCCGATGCGGGCGATCAGCCACGGGCCTGAGAGTGCGGCCAGACCCATCATCGCCACTGGCAGCGTGGTCAGCAGACTGAACGTCGTTGCCGACAGCCCGGCCTGCAGTTGCAACACCGGGAACAGCGGGCCGATAATCGCCAGCATAGGCCGCAGATTCAGCCCGATAAGAAAAGCGATCACGGCAAACAGAATGGGGAACAACACCTTATTTTTCATCATCGACGCCTTAACAGAGGATTGACGATGACAGCACCGGGCTGCCACCATTTATCTTAACGTTAAGATAAATTTCCCCCGGTGTTAAGAGGCTGCGCACAACCCGACAACATAACCACAATATTTAAAGGTGATTTATGCATGACCATATTGATTTCGTTGTCAGTCAGTGGGACGACGCGATGCCCGATCTCGACGCCTCTTCAATGCGGATCTTCGGCAGGGTGCTGCGTCTGATGAAACATCTGGCGAAAGCGCGCAGTCAGGCACTGGAGCCTTTTGGTTTTCAGGAGGGAGAATTTGATGTGCTGGCGACATTGCGACGGGCGGGATCGCCTTTTCGCCTGTCGCCCACCCAGCTCTACCAGGCGCTGCTGGTGACTTCCGGTGCGATGACAAATCGTCTGAACCGGCTGGAGCAGCAGCATCTGATTGAGCGTATTGCCGCGCCAGAGGATAAGCGCAGCATGCTGGTCGGGCTGACGCCGCACGGGCAGCAGCAGATTGAGCATGCACTCCGCGTCCATACCGCTACGCAGGAGGCGGTGCTGGCCCCGCTTGGCGCTTCAGAGCGTGCCGAACTGGAAAGGTTGCTGAAAACGCTGCTGCTGGCGTGTCCAGGCGAAGCGACAGCCGCAGAATAGCGCCGTCAGCGCTGCAGTTCGGCCACCGTCATGGTGAAGATAACCGGCAGGTGATCGGCGCTGGCATAGGCATGCGGCATATCGGTTCGCGCTACGGCTGCACAGCCCTGCTGCACCACCAGGGTCTGCTCACCCACCGTTAAGGCGAGCGTGCCCTGCTCGACATGCAACAGTTCGAGTGTGCCTGAGGAGTGACCGGCAGAACGGAAAGCTTCGCCCGCAAACATCTGCCAGCGCCAGAGCTCGATCATATCCGGCCCACGGGTTCCCGCCAGCAGCTGCGCATAACCGCCCTGCTCACCCTGCCACAGCCGGGGCATTTCGCTGTTCTCAATCAGCCAGGCGTCAGGCGCATGCGAAACGTTGACGATATCTGCCACCGAGACGCCCAGTGCGGCAGCCACTTTACAGAGAATGGCGATGCTGGGATTGGCGGCACCCTTTTCGATCTCCACCAGCATGCCTTTACTGACGCCAGCCCGGCGTGATAACTCATCCAGCGAGAGTTTCTGACTTTTACGCCAGCTTTTGATGCTGTCCGAAACAGCCTGATTGACACTGGCGACATCGGCACCCGCATCGGTCGTTATATTGACTTTTTTGGTCATCGGTCATTACTATGAAATAAATTAGTCACTGAGAGAGTATCCGATGTTATCTGTTCACCCGTCAATCGATCCTGCTGTTTTCGCGCTCGCTCCCGGCTTTCGTGCCATGAGTATTGTGGTGGAAGCCACACCGATTACCCGACCAGAAGTTGCCAGCGATGCACTGAAAAGCGCATGCCAGCAGGTGTTAAATGATGATGCGACGTGGGCAGACGCGCATCTCGCCGCCTGGGCTGAGGTATTTAAAGCCTTTGGTGCCAAAGCGAAACGTACACCCTGTTCGGCAGAAGCATTGCGTAAGCGTGTGCTGCGGGATGGCGCATTGCCTGCCATCGATCCGGTTGTCGATCTCTATAACGCCATCAGCATTCGTTATGCGCTGCCGGTCGGAGGTGAAAATATCGAGGCCTATGCTGGCGAGCCACATCTGGTGATTGCTGACGGCAGTGAACGTTTCGATACCGTTAAAGAGGGCGAGGTGGTTTATGAGTCGCCGGAACCAGGCGAAGTGATCTGGCGCGACGATCAGGGCGTAACCTGTCGCCGCTGGAACTGGCGTCAGGGTGTAAGAACCCGACTGGATGCCAGTGCGCAGCAGATGTGGTTCATTCTGGAAAGTCTGCCCGCTATGCCGCTTTCCGCGCTGCAACAGGCCAGCGACGATCTGGTTTCGGGATTACAGCAGATGATGCCGGGTGCGCAAATCAGTACGACGCTGATTGAAGCGCCAGCAAACTGAACATTGCCTCAACCGCGGCTGAACAAGGTTAACGGTTAGCGGAAACTGTGGCAGGATACGCGCCCTGCGTCTGGCCATACCCGGCTGACTTAACGGCACTCAACCGGTGACTAAAATGGCTAAAGTAAAATATATCCTGCCCCTGCTGCTGATCCTCGCCCTGGCCGCCTGGTGGTTTATCCCACACGACAGTGAGGAAGATAAGGCGTATTACGTCGCGGTGTTGTGCGCGATTGATCATGATAGTAAGCAGCCCCTCGACCGGCAGATGCAGAACGTCATTGAAGGCGGCAACTCTGATTATGCGCTGCAAAAAATGGCTTATAAACCGGGGCTGGGCCGCAGCGTGATTGCTCGCTGGCAGCAACTGACACCTGATGAGCAACAGCGCGCCGTGCAGGATAACCTCGCCTGCCAGCAATTGCTGAAACGCTGATTTCTGACGGGCGTGTTCATATCATTAATCATATGATTTCGCGCTGGTCATCATTATGGCCGCGCCCGTCCTGGCTTATCCCTACGCATCTGAAATTACCGTGTTTTTTGTCTACGACTTACAGGTAAGCGGGCTTATGAATCCCTGATAACCTGATGCCGGAAGAATATGGGCTTATGGCTGAGAATCCGGAAATCTCAAAAATTGAGTGAAACTAAAACGGGGATGCTGACAGTGGCACTTACGTCCATAAGCTTTCATTTTGAAAAAGCCCGCATTAGCGGGCCCTGAGCGTCATTTCAGTATGTTGTATCTGTAGAGCAAATTTCCGAAATCCTGTTTCATGCTAACGAAAAGAAGAATCTGGATAGTATTGTCCACGAAATCGTACAGAACACGATACTCTCCTTCAACATCAAGACGTTCGCGTAACAAAAGCCCGCGCTCTGAAAGATAAGCATTGTAGCGATACCTTTCAGGATCCTGACTGATATTGTCGACTGAATCCATGAGTAGATTATCGACAAATGCAGCCGCTTGCTGCGCCCCAACTGTTCCGCTCTTATAGGACTCAATGTCCTTGAGACACTGTTCAGCCAGAGGCGCGATTACCAGCTGATATTGTTCTGACACTCAAAGCCTCTCTATTATTTTCTTGCGGCACGTAACCTTCCCAGAACGTCTTCAGGGGTCATGCCTTTGCCATCAGCGACTTCCTTTTTAGCTTGCAAGGCCAGCTTGAAAAGGGCGTTTATGTTTCTTTCCTGCTCGATCTCTCTAATCTCAGCCTGACGCTCAGCAGCAGTCTGGATGAAGAGTTCAGAGACGCCGTTTTTTGTTACGTATACTCCTCCTTCGAAGGCGGCAGCATTTCCGAGACTGTCTCTGGCAAGCTTCTGGGACATGGTTTGATTTGAGTTCATACATGATTTCCGATTAGACAGGACGGGTAAAATCAAAGGGATTGCCGGTAGAGCCATCCAGATTTCATCGTTGATTAAAAAATTTCACAGACCGTAAGATTTGAACTGCCCCTCTCTTTTCCGAGGGTCATAGGATGAATATAACCTACGAGTGAAATCGTGTACATATTTATCCACCCTATCCACGTTACTGAATCAGGATGGCAAGGCATCGTCCTGATAGGTTTAAAATCAGAAGGTAGTCATGCTATTCAATGTATTGTATATAGCACGCAACACAGGACCGGCGTTGATGTCTGAAATCGACTGAAATCGTCAAAAGATCGCCTTAACCACTAGCAATCACCTCTTCTGCCTATTGCCGATTTGTTAACACAACCCGCTATCGACTCTCAGCCTGCTTTAATGCCAGTAGCCTGTATGGTATGAAATCACTTAAAAGAGAAAAATATGACGATGCCAGAACGCAAAAATTACCCGCAACTGGGCGAAGTAAAAGCGCCTTATGTCCACGCAGTGAAGCATGGCGCGACGCTGTATGTCTCAGGACTGACCGCTTTCGGTACGGCGGCTCAGCAGGGAGATATGGCTGAACAGGCAGAAGCCATTTTTAATCAACTCAGGGCGGTTGCCGCGGCTGAGCATACGTCGCTCGCAGCGCTGCTGAAGGTCACGATATTCATCACCTCTTTCACAGAGATCACCGCGCTGCGGGAAGTGCTTTATCGCAACTACGGCGAGCATCTGCCCGCCAGCTCGCTGGTACAGGTCAGCGGACTTTTCTCCGCTGACCTGCGCATAGAGATAGAAGCCATTTTTGCCCTGTGAGTAGAAAGCAGCGACATTCCCGATGCTAGAGTTGCAGATCCGCGGCGGCTGCACCCCGTGCCAGATAACCGATCCGATAGACTTCCTGCTCGCCAGCGGGGCGCTGGTGTGAAGCGTTAACGTCTACTCCCTGCCAGCGGCTCACATCCCAGGCGCTGATCCCTGTTGTTACCGGCAGTGTCGTAAGGTCTGAATGCGGTGGAATCGTCCAGCGGTTCAGCGTTATAAAGCGGGCATCGGCCAGATCAGGGATATGGGTCTGCCCCTCAAGCGCCAGCCAGCTTTCGATGATCGGCCAGCCAAAATCCCTGACCAGCGTCGCAAAGCCAGGACTTTGCAGGAAACGCTGCATACCACTCGCCTCCCGCCAGAAATAGAGCGGCGCATAACGGTTTTCATTCTGTCCGTCATCATCACGGCAGGTGTAGAGATACGCCTTGGCCACCAGCCCTGGAAAGCCATCAAGGCGGGCACCGTTCAGACTGATGCGCTGTTCGATGATACCCATGTCGTAGTCAGCGGGCAGGGTAAAACGGTAGTGCATTATAATCATAACGCCTCCTGTGCCAGCATCCGGCCGCCGCTAAAGCTCCACTCTTCGGTGCTGTTAAACTGAATGATGATCATCACGTCGTCAGGATCGATCGCCATCTCCGCCTGAAGCGTCGTACAGAGTGAATGATAAAACCGCTGCTTCTGTTGCCGGGTTCGCGGTCGGCCTGCCGTCACCTGAAACAGCACGAAATTATCGCTGCGCCCGCCGCTGAGATAGTGACGATCAAATACCCGCTGTCCGGCGGGCAGCATCTCAATCACCTGAAAGCAATCATGCTCAGGAACGTCAAATTCTGCGACCAGCGCCTGCTGAAGCAGCGTGGAGATCTGATGCAGAGCCGCCTCGCTGTAGCCCTGACGCAGGGTAATTCGGGTATAGGGCATCAGTGATTATCCTCCAGATAACCCAGCGCGGTGACGGCGGCGGGCCAGCCTGCGTAAAACGCCAGATGGGTGAAGCTCTCCACCAGCTCATCCTGCGTCAGCCCATTTTGTCGGGCGAAATCGATGTGCCACGGCAGCTGCTGGACCCGCCCCAGCGCGGTTAACGTTGCCAGCGTCAGCAGGCTGCGTTCACGCGGTGACAGCAGTTCGCGCTGCCAGATATCACCAAACAGCACCTGCTGTGTCAGTTCGGCCAGTTTTGGCGCGCGCTGCGCCAGTGTTTCCCGATCAAGCGATTTTTTCATTGCACACTCCTCAGTGGTGAGACAGAGTGTCACTCAGGCCTTCAATCCTGAAAATCAAATTAATCAGCTCTTACCATCCATAATTACAGGACAATAATGAACAAGGTACCGGAGTCCCTCGATATGGATGCGCTGCGCAGTTTCGTCGCGGGCATTGATGCCGGCAGCTTTGCCCTGGCGGCACAGCATCTGTGTCGGTCTGCCTCGGCCGTGAGTGCGCAGCTTAAGAAACTGGAGCAGCAATGCGGCACGGCGCTGGTGATGAAAAAAGGGCGGCATGTGCAGCTGACCCGCAGCGGTGAACAGCTGATGAGTTACGCCAGACGCCTGCTGTCGCTGAACGATGAGACATTGCGGGCAGTGAAAGGCGAAGCGTTACAGGGCGAAATACGCATCGGGATGCAGGAGGATTTTGGCGAGGCATTGATGCCGGACATTCTCGGCGCGTTCAACCGGCAGCATCCGGAGGTGATGCTGACCGCACGCGTCGACAGAAATCTGCCGCTGCTTACGGCGCTGGCCCGTCATGAGCTGGATCTGGCGCTGCTGTGGCAGGCAGAGCAGCAGGCTGGCACGCAGTTAATTGGTCAGTGTCCGTTAGCCTGGATACAGCATCCGGCGTTTGATCTGGCGGGATATCTGCAGCGCGGCGAGCCGCTGCCGCTGGTGGCATTCGATGCGCCGTGTGTCATGCGATCGCGCGCCATCGAGGCGCTGGATAAGGCAGGTATTCCGTGGCGGGTTGTGTTCACCAGCCACAGTCTTAGCGGGATCTGGGCGGCATTACAGGCCGGGCTGGGCATCACCCTGCGCACCCGCGCAGGGTTGCCGGAGACGCTGGTGATTGAATCACACCGGCTGCCAATGCCCGGCTATCTGGGTATCGCGCTCGCCCGCTCAGATCAGGGTGACGATCCGGCGCGAGCACTCTTGCAGCATCTGATCACGCAAGCCGCCCTGCCCTTTATTCAGCGCTGACTGCTGACTGAAATGCCCGCTGAACCAGAGACGAACAGTATTCTGCTGAGATTTCGCGGTCACCGAACAGAATATGAAACATCACCGGCGCCACGACCACATCGATGATGCGATCAACGTCAAAACCTGATTCGCCGCGTGCCTCGGCCCGACTTTTCAGTGTTTGAAGATGCTGATAGGTAAACCCACAGCATTTCTGGCTCGCCACTTCAGCCTGACTTCCTATCACATCAGCCAGAAGCTCACGACCGACTTTGGACGACATCTCTTCAGCATACTGCTGGATGAACGCGGTAAGATCGCCGGCCGTCGATCCGGTATCTTCCGGTTCTGCAATGGGCCGCATCCGTGCCACGGCCACATCCGCCAGCAACTGGGACAGATCGCCCCAGCGCCGATAGATCGTGGAAGGTGTCACACCTGCCTGTTCGGCGATCATCGGCACTGTAATAGCTGAACGATCAAGCGTTTCAAGCAAGCGGTTAACGGTGTTATGCACTTCCGCCTGAATACGTGCGCTGCGCCCACCCTGCCGAATCATCTCCCTCGCCATCACTTTCTCCCGCTTTTATCAGCCTGAACGTCATGGTTAAAGCAACGAAGTTGCATTAACAGATACCGGCAGTGTACCGCATCTCAGGCTGAGCAGGCGCTAATGTGTGCTATCGGACGATTGAGAATCAAGGCTGCAGTTTACTCAGGACAGATTTAACCGGCTCGGCGGTGAGATGTGACGAACGGTTATCTGATGCGCCTATCCATAAAAGACTGACTGCCATAACTGCTGAAATAAAAATTGTACGAATATCCATAAAGCCTCCCTTGATTAAGGTGGCTAAAGTAATCCACACAGCGGAGTATTAATCGCGGGATAAGAGAAGGTTTAAAGGGACTTTGCGCGAAAAGGTGGCGCAGATTTCGCC
Organism: Pantoea sp. EKM21T; assembly: GCF_011800405.1. NCBI lineage: Bacteria > Pseudomonadati > Pseudomonadota > Gammaproteobacteria > Enterobacterales > Erwiniaceae > Pantoea > Pantoea sp. EKM21T. The sequence goes on along the minus strand of NZ_JAALFV010000003.1, from coordinate 53,527 downwards.
ACGCCTGAATCACAAACGGGAAAGATCAAACTTATTCGGTAACGATGTTGCCAGCCGCAAGCCAGTCACGTCGTGTCAGGGTGTACATCAGGCTGGGAGGCAACCCCTCAGGATCGTCGACCTTTTTCAAAAAGGTCAGGCCCGCTTTTTCCAGTACCCGCCGCGAAGCAAGATGGTTTTCGCGCGTCACACCCGTAATGATGCTCAGCCCGGCCTCTTCGAATCCGTAGCGAATGGCTCTGCGGGAAAGCTCGGTGGCATACCCTTTTCCCCAGGCAGCAGGCTCAAACCGGTAACCGAGATTATTCGTCTGACGACCGTCAAACTGGCTTCTGAAAACGCCCCCAAAGCCAATGATTTTATCCGGATGGGCTTTCTCAAATATCGTCCAGTCGCCAAAACCCTGTTCCTGATAGCTCTGTAATATGCGCTCTATGGCCTGAATGGCATACGTTCTGTCGGGCCATGGACCTCGCGGGTTAAATTTATGCGTTTCGGGGTCGCCATAAATTCTGAAGAGGTCGTCAAGATCCTCGCGAAGAGTATATCTGTAGAGCAGCCGCTCTGATTCCCAAACCATCATGCGCTCCTTTTGGGTGCTGAATAAGCAATCTTTACTCTTTATATCAGCAACTTCTGCTGTCACCAACTCTGTTAATACGCTTAACGAACGGCGGCTAATTTCAGTGCGCAAGTCGCGGTTTTCGTGCTCATCTGATTGCAAAATATGGATCTCTCATCAGAGGCTGTCACTACGTTGTGTTGTGCTTCTGATATTGGTAAAGGGTGGAAAGAGGTTGCCGCCCCAGGTAATAAGCTGTTTTCGCGGCGGGAAGACGGATTCACCTGGGGCGATTGCCATAAAGGGTGGCGCACGGGTTCTGAATACGCTGCATGGGTGTTAAAGTGCAGCTTAAACTGGCGCGTCGGGTCTGTGTAGTCTCACCTTCAGCGTTATGAGGATCTGAATAGTGAAAGGAAAGTGCAAAAATGTCTGAACAGAGCAGCATTATCACTGAACTTACCGAACTTGAAGGTCTTTACGGCACGGTCGCCCGGCCCTCTGTCGCTAAAGAGACGGATCATATTCATCCCGCCTATCGTCCGTTTATCGCCGCCTCGCCTTTTGTGGCGCTGGCAACGTCGGGGCCTGAGGGACTGGATGTTTCACCGCGCGGCGATCCGGCCGGATTTATCGAAATCGAAGATGACAAGACCCTGTTACTACCCGACAGACGCGGCAATAACCGCATCGACAGCCTGCGCAACATTCTGCATGACAATCGGGTAGCGCTGCTTTTTCTCATCCCTGGCATTGGCGAGACGTTGCGCGTGAACGGCACGGCAGCGATAAGCACCGACCCGGCGCTGCTTGAGCGCTTTGCCATCAACAATCAGCTGCCAAAAACCGTATTGCGCATCACTGTGGAGAGCGTTTTCTTTCAGTGCAGTCGGGCGATTATTCGCTCCGGATTATGGGATGCCGAAACGCAGATCTCACGGCAGTCGCTGCCCAGCACCGGTTCGATCCTCAAACAGATTGCAGAGATTGATGGCGATGCCTACGACAAAGCGCTGCCTGAGAGATTGAAGAACTCACTTTATTAATCGCCGTTCAGGGCCTGGAGGCTTAACTTCCTCCAGCGTGCTGATGAGTGAAGTACTTATACTTTCGGAACGGAGATCACAGTGCGCCTGCAGTCACGCCTCTAAGCGCAAACTGCGATAGCGTTACGCAAAGCTCTCCAGTATCTGCTTTGCATGCAGGTAGTCGTAAGAGGTCACTTCAATTTTATTATTACTGAGATCGCTGAAATAGACGGACATCGACACGTCGTGGTCACTGACGCTGAAAGGGATTTTATTGTTACGGAGTACAGGCATAAGTTCGTTGAAAGATAATGCTGCCACCCCGAAAGCCACCGTATGGCCTGGTGGCTGAGATTTTCGCAGGAAAAGAGAGAGTGATGCCCTGTTATTTCTTATGACCAGCGGCCCACCCTGTTCAAACCAGAAGTACAGGGAAGTTTCGCGTTCAAAGCCCAGGATCTCGTTGTACCACTTTTCTGCCTGTTCAATATTTTCAACGTAGAGATGGATATGATCAATCTCAGCTATCTTCATCATCTGGCTCCCTGATTGCTATTAACAGTGAGACTCGTCGAAACGTTGTTGATAAACAACCCGCAAAGCACATAACAACATAACATTTACCATAATTCAGTTCGCAAAGCGGTCACCCTAAAGCTCCTGCGATAGTCATTTTGCTGAGTTTTTTTAATAAAAGCCTCACTTACCCTTTGCTATGCAGGCCAATGCAAACCTTCCTCGTTCGGCTACAGATTCCGATATATCGGATGCCAGCTGAGTAGCCATGGTTAAGGCTTCTTCATCCATATTTTCTAATTCTTTAATCAGCATTTCTCCGGCTATACGCCGCACCATGGGTGAACGGTCGACTATTGCCAGCTTTAAAGTCTCAATAAATGGCCTGGAAACGACTAGTATTCTTTCTTTTAAAACAGGGACACGGCGTCGTATGCCAAAGGCTTTATCAATCCACTTCCATTCCAGCCCCTCGGACCAGATAATTTTGCCTTCGAACAGGCAGCGGTACGCCTTCCCACGCAGTGAGGGCTGAATGGAGGATTCAGCAATCTCAGACAGGAAATTATCTAATACTGACGTGCGTCCTGCCTGGGTAAAAACAGTGGCAGCAGGCCCCGAAGAAGCGCAGATAAGTCTTTTTTTCAGAGAGGCGGTGACATTCTCCATTGAAATAATGTCTGTCAGTACCTCGTGTTCCTTCTCATCCGCTCTTCCCCATGAGTTCCAATAGGGTAGCGTTACAAACAAGACATCCACGATAACTTCCGGGTCTGAAGCTGCTGCGATTGAGAGCAGTGCTTCACGGGCAGCTTCTCTGACCTGAGGAACCCAGTCATTCAGTTTTCTGACGGCTAAGGCAAACAAAAAACTGTTGGGTGCCCCAACTGATAACGTCCGTAATGCACGCTCCCGCCGAAAACCATCGGCATGACATAAGTCCAGCCACCTGAGAGAACCAATCTGAAGAGTTTGAATGCCTGCCTGTTTATAATCCAAACGATAAACTAAGAGATCGATCTCCCTGCGTATTAATCCCTCCCACTCCTTAAGACTTTTTAATGGTAATTTCGACGTTGCCGCCACAAAGGGTGATATGTCGGGTCTTAATCTCTGATACAGAATATCGAAAGTGAGTGATTTTTTAACCGCTTCAGTAACTTCCTGTTTAAGGCTTTCCTTCAGTAACATGTGCCTGTTTCCTCATATTAATTTTATAACGGCTTCAGTTTATCTTTTAAGTGACGGTGGCCCAAAGTCAGCGTGTGGTTACCAGCACATTAATTTCCATCAGGAGGTTAGAGATATCACCGCAACAAACGTTAAAGCAAAGATATTGCATTAAGGCACAGATAGCCGTATACCTTATTAAAAGCTAATACTTTGCATTAAGGTGATTTCCATGAACCCCACATTGACGCCTCAGGCTGCTGCCCGCACCACGCTTTTCAGTTTTACCGGTGCGGCGCTGATCTCCGCCACCAGCAGTGCGCCAACGCCGCTCTACCCACTTTATCGCAGCCTGTTCCATCTGACGCCGACCATGCTGACACTGATTTTTGGCGCCTATGCATTCGCGTTGCTGGCCGCGCTGCTGACAGTGGGTAAAGTGTCCGACTATACCGGCCGCCGTCCGCTGATGCTGCTGGCGCTGGCGATCAATGCGGTCGCGCTGGTGATCTTTATGACTGCCAGTTCTGCTACCACCTTAATCGTTGCCCGACTGGTGCAGGGCTTTGCTACCGGTATTGCCTTGCCGACCTTTGGTGCCAGCCTGATTGACGCCAGTAAAACCCGCGGACCTCTGCTGAACTCGTTCACCGCCTTTCTGGGGATGACGCTGGGCACGCTGGCGGGCGGCATACTGGTCACCTTTGCGCCCTTTCCCACGGTGACGCTCTATGCGCTGCTGCTGATACTGATGCTGTTTGCCATGGCGCTGTTGCCGCTGATACCTGAAACCATTGCGCCTCAACCGGGTGTTCTGGCCGCACTGCGACCCCAGGTCAGCATACCGCGACGCGCACTGGGTCCGTTGTTAATGGTGACGCCGGTTAACATCGCAACCTGGATGCTGGGCGGATTTTACCTTTCACTGATGCCCTCAATGGTGGCGAACGCAACCGGCCTGACATCGCCTTTTATCGGCGGCTCGATTGTGGCAACGCTGATGCTGAGCGCAACGGCAGCAGTATTTCTCTTTCGCCCGTTACCGCCCGCGCGGGCATTAGTTATCGGTACGCTGATGCTGATAGCGGGCGTCAGCGTCACTCTTGCGGGCCTTTCTCTGCACAGCGTGGCCTGGCTCTATCTCGGCACTGCCATTGCGGGTCAGGGATTTGGATCGATTTTCTCCAGCGTGCTGAAGATCATTATGCAGTTAGCTGAAAGTCATGAACGCGCCGGACTGTTCTCCGCCTTTTTAATCAAAAGCTATCTCGCCTTTGCCCTGCCTGCGATTGCCGCCGGAATGGCAGCGCCCCATATCGGGCTGAACCAGACCGCCTGGTTCTATGGCATGACTATTATCGTGCTGGCGCTGGTGTCGCTGCTGGCGATCAGAGGTCGCGCTTTAGCCGGAGCGGCCAGTTAATAAACCCGCCCGACGCGGCCAGATATCTGCCGCGTCATCCACAAACGGTAATTTTCACATACACTCAACGGATTAATTTCAGGCGCAGTTGCTGCGTGATACCGTGAGTATGATGTCGAAATCCCAATCTGATGCGGTTTTAGCCCGGTTTTCATCCGCCACACGACGCTGGTTTTCTGCCACCTTCGCTGCACCCACGCCGGTGCAGCAGGCGGCATGGCAGGCGATAGCCAGCGGAGAACATGCGCTGGTGATCGCCCCGACCGGTTCAGGGAAGACGCTGGCGGCCTTCCTCACCGCCATCGACACGCTGTTTCAGTTCCGAACCAACCAGCACTCACCCTCGCGTGAAACGACCACCCGCATACTCTATATTTCACCGGTTAAAGCGCTGGCCGCGGACGTACAGCGCAACCTTAATCTGCCGCTGGTGGGCGTTTACGCTGAGCGGCAGGCACTGAATGAGCCAGAGATCACTCTGAATATCGGAATGCGATCCGGCGATACGCCCGGTGCAGAGCGCGCCAGGCTGGTGCGCCGCCCGCCCGATATCCTGATCACCACGCCCGAGTCACTGTTTCTGATGCTGACCTCAAAAGCCCGCACGACGCTGCAGGGCGTGACCACGGTCATCGTCGATGAGGTGCATGCGGTGGCGGGATCAAAGCGGGGTTCCCAGCTGGCGCTGAGCCTGGAGAGGCTGGATGCGCTGCTGCCACAGCCCGCCCAGCGTATCGGGCTTTCCGCCACGGTACGACCGGTTGAGCGGGTGGCCGCCTTCCTTGGCGGCTGTCAGCCCGTTCAGGTCGTTAATCCGGCCGCCGATCGGACGCTGCACCTGACCATCGAGGTTCCGGTCGAAGATATGACCGATATCGCCAGCCCCGATGACCTGACCGGTGAAGCCACCTCTGCCAGCGGTTCGATCTGGCCGCACATTGAAGCGCGCATTCTGCAGCAGGTCATGGCCCATCGCGCCACGCTGGTGTTTGTGAATTCGCGTGGCCTGGCAGAAAAGCTGACGGCGCGGCTCAATGCGCGTTATCTGGCGCAGCAGACAGCCGCTGGCGATCGGGATGCAGCACGCGACGACAGTGACGATCTTATTGCCCGCTCGCATCACGGTTCCGTCTCGAAAGAGCAGCGAGGCGAGATTGAAGCCGCACTGAAGCTGGGCAGACTGCGCTGCGTGGTGGCGACTTCCAGTCTGGAACTTGGCATTGATATGGGACCGGTGGATCTGATGATCCAGGTGGGCGCACCGCTTTCAGTCGCCAGCGCACTGCAGCGCGTGGGACGCGCCGGGCATCAGGTTGGCGGCGTATCAACCGGCATCCTGTTTCCGCGCACCCGGCGCGATCTGCTGGATTCGGCCGTCATATTGCAGTCGATGCGTGCGGGCCAGCTCGATGCGCTGGCTCCGCCGCGTAACCCGCTCGATATTCTGGCGCAGCAAACCCTGGCGGCCGTCGCAATGGATCCCTTACAGGTCGATGATTGGTACGCGCAGGTCTGTCGGGCCGATCCGTTTCGCACTCTGTCGCGTCGGCTGTTTGATGCCACGCTCGATATGCTGGCGGGTAAGTTTCCCTCAGACGCTTTTGCTCAGCTGCGGCCGCAGCTGGTGTGGGATCGTCAGAGCGGATTGCTGACGCCGCGACCCGGCGCTCAGCATCTGGCCGTGACCAGCGGCGGCACCATTCCCGATCGCGGCATGTTCAGCGTCATCCTGCCGGAAGGCGAAGAGCAGGCTGGCTCACGCCGTGTCGGCGAACTGGATGAAGAGATGGTCTATGAGTCGCGGGTCAATGACATTATTACCCTGGGCGCAACGTCGTGGCGGATTCAGCAGATTACCCACGACCAGGTACTGGTGGTGCCTGCGCCAGGCCGTCCGGCTCGTCTGCCTTTCTGGCGCGGAGAAGGTGTGGGCCGCTCGGCCGAATCGGGTGCCAGCCTCGGGCTGTTTCTGCGTCATCTGAGTGCGGCTTCACCGGTAGACGCGCAGGAGCAGTTGCGCACGCTGGGGCTGGATGCCCGCGCAGTCACGAATCTGCTGGCTTTGCTGGCTGAACAACGCGCCGTCACCGGCGTACTGCCGGACGATCGTACATTGCTGATCGAACGCTGTCGTGACGAAATCGGCGACTGGCGGGTGATCCTGCATTCGCCCTGGGGAAAGCGGGTCAATGCGCCCTGGGCGCTGGCGATTGCCGCCCGAATCCAGCAACGCCTGGGCATTGATGCTTCTGTCGCGGCCAGCGATGACGGCATTGTGGCCCGCTTTCCCGCCAGTGAGGGAGTATTACCCGGCGCTGACCTGTTTATGTTCGACGCCGACCAGTTGACCCGGGAGGTCACTGAGAGTGTCGGTCAGTCGGCGCTGTTTGCCGCCCGCTTCCGTGAATGTGCCTCACGCGCTCTGCTGCTGCCGAGGCGTAATCCGGGCAAACGTTCGCCACTCTGGCAGCAGCGGCTGCGCGCCGGTCAGTTGCTGGAAGTTGCACGACAGTATGACGATTTCCCAATCCTTATCGAAACCGCACGCGAATGTCTGCAGGATGTCTACGATCTGCCTGCCCTGCACCAGCTGATGGAACAGATGGCACAGGGAAAGGTAAAACTGGTCGAGGTGACGACCGAACAGCCCTCCCCTTTTGCCGCGCCGCTGCTGTTTGGCTATGTTGCAGAGTTTATTTACGCCAGCGACGCCCCCCAGGCAGAACGGCGCGCCTCACTGCTGGCGCTCGACAGTAACCTGCTGGGTGAGCTGCTCGGCCAGACCAGCAAGCGTGATTTGCTGGCACCTGACGTCGTTGAGCAGGTTGAACAGGAACTGCAGCGCATCGATTCCCGCTATCAGGCACAACACGCCGAAGGCATTATCGATCTGCTGCGCGATCTTGGCCCGCTCGCGGTTGCCGGTATTGCGGCACGTTTCAGTGGCAACGCTCAGCAGATCGCGGAAGCCATAACGCAGTTTGCTGCCGCGCAGCGAATGATCCCGATCACCCTTGCCGGTGAAGAGCGCTGGGCAATCATTGAAGATGCAGCCCGCCTGCGCGACGCACTGGCCGTTGTACTGCCTGACGATCTGCCCGAAACATTTCTGGAGCCGCAGGCCGATCCGCTACGCGATCTCATTAATCGCTACGCCCGAACCCATACCCTGTTCACTGCCCGACAGCTGGCCACGTATTTTGGTCTGGGTATCGCCATTGTGAATGAGGTGCTGCTTTCCCTGCATCAGCAGGGCAACCTGCTCAATATGGGTTCGCCAGAGGGCGCATCGGATACGGAGTGGGTTTCCACAGAGATCTTCAAACGGTTACGCTTACGTTCACTGCAATCAGCACGTGACGCAACCCGGCCTGTTCCACCTGCCGCCTGGATTAGTCTGCTGCTGGAGCGTCACGGTGTGCTTAACACGCAGCGTGAAGAGCATCAGGGTGTCAGCGGGCTGTTACGGGTGATTGAGCAACTTGCGGGCGTGCCGCTACCGGCCTCGCTGTGGGAGCCACAAATCCTGCGTGCCAGGATAGCCGACTATCAGCCCGCGATGCTCGATGAACTGTTAGCCAGTGGCGAGGTTACCTGGTGCGGACACAAAGCGCTGGGTCAGAATGATGGATTGATCTCGTTGCACCTCACGGAATATGCCGCTGAAACACTGCCGGTGATTGACACTACGCAGCCTCTGACGCCGATTCTGCAGGCGACTCTCGAAGCACTGAGCCGGGGTGGCTCGTGGTTTGTTCATGAGATCATGGCACAGATGAATGAGGCAGAAACGCAAACCACCGACATTTATGCTGCCCTGTGGCAACTGGTGTGGCAAGGCTATGTCACCGCCGATAGCTGGATTGCGGTGCGTGGGCTGCTGACCACGGCAGGCGCCCCCCGTTCACGTCCCGCGCGTACCCTGCGCACCCGTTTTGGTCAGCGTTTTACCCCGGGCGCACTTTCTGCACGCCGACCAGCGGTCAACACGCTGGCTGGTCGCTGGTCGCGGATTAACCGACAGGAGATTGATCCTGCCCGGCTGGCCCTGTCGCTGGTGGAAAATCTTCTCGACCGTTATGGGGTGATCAGCCGTGGTAGCGCGATATCGGAGCAGATCCCCGGAGGATTCCCGGCGTTACAGCCGGTATTACGCAGCATGGAAGATGCCGGACGGCTGCTGCGTGGCAGGTATGTCGCTGGTGCGGGCGGCGCGCAGTTTGCCGACCATAACACCATTGAGCGGCTGCGGGAGCTGGCAGAAAAGCCGCTGACCGCGACAGAGGCGGTGGCGCTGGCCGCACCGGACCCGGCGAATCCGTTTGGCGCGTTACTGAGCTGGCCGCTCCACGCCAGCGGCATCCGCCCGACCCGCCGTCAGGGGGGACGCGTGGTGATTGCAGGCGGCGCGCTGTTGCTTTATCTGACGCCCGGAGGCAAAGAGTTGCTGACATTCATCGACGATCCCGCGCTGCAGCAGGTCGCGGTGGCGGCGCTGGGCCTGGCACTGAAGCGTGAAAAGCCCGCGAGTTTCACGCTGGAGAAGGTAGATGGTGAACCGGTTTCGCAGTCACCACTGCTTAACGCGTTGCGACATGCCGGATTTTCACGCGTGCCACAGGGGTTTAGCTGGTATAGCTGAGTTGTTTTCGCGCCCGTTTTTTTCGCGCACAAAGTCGATAAATGCCTGAAGCGGGGCGGGGATCAGGCGGCGATCGTTGTAGTAGAGCCACGGACCGGAGAAAGTCAGCCACCAGGGTTGCAGCAGCGGGTCCAGCCTGCCGCTGTCAAGGGCTGGCCTGAGCCACTCATCAAACAGATATATCACGCCGCTTCCGGCGATGGCCGCCTCCACCGCCAGATCCATTGCGCCACCGACCGAAACCACCAGCGGCCCGCTGGTTTCAACGCTGATCTCTTCGCCCTCGTGGCTGAAGGTCCAGTCAGCCATGATGCCGCTGGCATAACGGCCACGCAGACAGCGATGATGGATCAGGTCGCGCGGATGTTCCGGTCGGCCATGTTCTGCCAGATAAGCCGGAGAAGCCGCCAGCGCGAACCGTTGCTGTCTGGGGCCAATGGGCATCGCCACCATATCCTGCTCCAGCCGCTCATCATAACGAATCCCGGCGTCACAACCGTCACGAAAGACATCCTGCACGCTGCTCTCCGCCACAATTTCCAGCCGGATGTCGGGATAACGCTGCAAAAATTCCGGCACCAGCGCCGGCAGCACCAGCCGGGTTGCACTGACCGGCACATTCAGCCGCAGCGTGCCACCAGGGGTGTTACGGTAGCGATTAACCGCATCCAGCGCGGCGTTAACTTCATTGATCGCGGGCAGCAGACGTTCCATCAGCGCCCTGCCCGCTTCGGTTAACACCACAGTGCGGGTGGTGCGGTGAAACAGACGAATGCCCAGCTGTTGTTCCGCCCGTCGTACCGCATCGCTCAGGCGTGACGCATTGCTGCCGGTGACGCGTGCCGCTTCCCTAAACCCTCCCGCTTTTGCCACCACCACGACGGCATCCAGCAGCGCCATATCGATCGCCATTGTGCATCACCCCGTACAGTCTGTCCTGATTTCACCGGATAGTTGCACAGCTGAATCACCGTTACAATTGATCTACATTCACGCAGGAGGTTTTCATGTCAAACACCACCATGACTTTTACGTTAGGCGATCGTGAAGTTAACCGTATCGGCTACGGCGCAATGCAACTGGCCGGGCCGGGCGTGTTCGGCCCGGTAAAAGATGAAGCCCGGGCAATCCGGGTTTTGCGCGACGCTGTCGCGGCAGGCGTTAATCATATCGACACCAGCGATTTTTACGGTCCGCACGAAACCAACCAGCTGATTAAAAAGGCGCTCCATCCCTATCCGCAGGATTTCTGCATTGTCACCAAAGTGGGTGCCCGACGCGACGCCAAAGGCGGCTGGCTGGCGGCGATGGAGCCAGAGGCGCTGACGCAGGCAGTTGAAGATAACCTGCGCAACCTGGGGCTGGATGTGATTGAGGTGGTGAACCTGCGCAGTATGTTGCATCCGGCCAGGCCCAAAGAAGGCTCTCTTAAGCCACAACTGGAGGCGCTGCTGGCGTTACAGGCACGCGGACTGATTCGCCATATTGGACTGAGTAACGTTACCGCCACGCAGATCGCAGAAGCTCAGGCGATGACGCCGATTGTCTGCGTGCAGAATATGTATAACCTGGCGCATCGACAGGATGATGAGCTGGTGGATCAGCTGGCGCAGCAGGGAATTGCGTATGTGCCGTTCTTCCCGCTGGGCGGCTTCTCTCCGTTGCAGTCGGATCAGCTTAATGAAGTGGCTGCATCCCTGAATGCCACGCCGATGCAGGTCGCACTTGCGTGGCTGCTGCGGCGATCGCCAAATATTCTGCTGATTCCAGGCACCTCTTCCCCGGAACATCTTAAAGAGAATCTTGCCAGCGGCAGCCTGGAACTGTCGGATGAGGTGATGGAAAAGCTGAACGCTATTTAACATCAGGCCCGCACGATGCGGGCCTGATGCTGTACTGATTCAGAAACTGCTGAGGCAGGCCGCAAGTTGCGGCTTGTCGCTACAACTGATGTGATGATCGATTCGGTTAATCATATAAGGATAAAACGGGTTAGAGGTGGCGCGCATAATTGAGTCCAGCCCGACAATCAGCACTGCACTCTCGCCGCGCAGTGACAACGTCCCAAAACTGATACCAAACTCATTCTTCTGCGCGGGCGCACTGCCATATAACCCATCCTCGGCCGGGAACGGAATCGCAACGTGCGACAGCGAGTAGAGACCCGCAGGATAGGCAATTGCCAGCGGCTGAATCCGTTCCTGCATCTCTCCCGCGGGAACGCTTTTTGTCACCATCTCCAGTGAGGTGGCGGAGGCATTAGTGATCACCGTGGATGAGTAATTCCGACGCGCTGCAGGCAACAGCTGATTAACCGCGGTATATGAGGAGTGGCGGAATAACGGACTGACGCTGACCGCCTGATTGATATCGAACAGCACCAGTTCGCTGCCGTTCACTGGCAGATAATTATAGAGCGAGCGGATGACCGAAGGCGTACTGACGGTGGAATCCATTACCGACTGAAAGGTTAGCACGGGCGGGAAACCGGAGAGCTGCTGATTACGCGCATATTGCAGGATCTCTTTCTGCAGCGCCTGCGTCAGCAAATAGGTCTGCCGGGCAGCGTGAACCGGAAAAGAGTTGTATTTAAACGGATTAAACTCCGGCACGATATTCAGCCAGGCCGTTTTCGAAAAGGCAGGGAAAACAGAGGGCAACCCGGCAACACCTGCGAACCGGGCAAAACGAGTCACACCGATCATCGGCGATAACAGAATCAATTGCTGCGGACGACGCAGCGTGTGATCGCCCAGGCTGTCGAGCGCATATTTTACCGCCAGCGCCCCGCCGTTCGAGAAACCCACCAGATGCAGCGGCGTCTGCGTGCCCGCCAGCCGGGTCGCTTCCCGCACCGCCAGGCGTGTGGCGGCCATCCAGTCCTGCCAGTCAACATCGGTCAGACCCGCAGGCACCGTACCGTGACCCGGTAACCGTATCGCCACCGCCACATAGCCCTGCTGACGGTAAGCCTCTGCCACATGCCGCAGACTGTAAGGACTGTCGGTCAGTCCATGTAACAGCACTACCGCACCGCGCGGCCTGCCCGTCGGTTGCAGAATATAGGAACGGTTCCAGTCCTGCGCGAAATGCCCCGGATAGATCATGCTGCCAGCATAGTATCGGTTGAGTGGCGTTTTTTCTTCCGCATCCAGTCGGTCGCTGACCTGCTGCTTCATCTCGTCGAACAGATGATTTTCGGCCTTGAGGTAGTCAGCATAGGTCGCATTATCAAGCTGTTCCACTGTCAGTTCATGCGGGACCCAGGTGTGCCAGCGATGTAACTCCGGCCCGCGCTCCGCTTCATAGATTCGAATAATCAGTAGCAGCAGTAACAATACTCCAGACACAATCGCAAGACGCCAGAGCCTGCGGGTGACGGTTTTCCACCTCCGGGTCATAAATCCTTTCCTGAAAAATTAAAATGCATAGCGAAACCACGCGAACAGCACGTTGCCATTATTGTACGTGCCCGGAATATAGGTGAACTGTACATTCAGCGCCTTATAACCGGCAGAGAACAGCGGCAGAATAATCGGTAGCGGAATATAGTTACCAAAATCTTCGCGTGCGGTGATACCGGCGGTTAATCCCGCGCCAAGACGAAAGTCCTGATTCGAACCAGGATACCAGCCCTTCTCCCAGCCATAACCGACAATCGGCTGCCACTCATTGTGTGAGTCTTTGAAAGCCATTGCATAAAGCGCGCTCCAGTTGCCGCTGTCGCTGTAGCGGGAAATGCCCAGACCGCCTCCCCAGGGATTCTCGTTATAGTTATCGGTTTTTTCTTTGTCGTACATAAAGCGGGCGTGCCAGCTGATAAATGGCAGGTAGAGATCGGTATGCTGAGGCGCGTTCCAGGTCTGCGCAACATCGTCAGTGAATCCATTCCACCAGGAGGAGATTGGTGTGTTTTCAGCATGCAATGGCGCAGTAGTCAGCAATGCGGCAAAAACTGCCGTGGTGGTTGAAATTTTCATAGTGCGTACCGGTCAGCGTGCGGAGCAGATGAAAAATGAGTATAGCGCAGAGCCTGATGCAATCTTTGTCAGCGGTCATGCTTCGCTTAACCGGTAGTTTCTGAAGACAATAACGACAGCTTATTCAGTCAGGGTCTGGCGATTTCAGCCTGAAATCGCCAGACCTGTATGGAAATTAATCGAGGGAAAATTGCTGATTACAGTGAATGTTGTCTGCTGGGATTTAGTGAGGATAAGGACCGGGAAAATGCGGTGCAACGGTATGTAAGTAAGAAGATAACAAGATAACAAGATAAGGAGGTAAGGAGGTAAGGAGGTAAAACCGGATTCAGCCGGTGGGCTGAATCCGGTGGGAGACTCACGAGGCTTGAGCCTCTTTTGGCTTTTCACCAAACTTCTCTTTCATGTGTGACTCAATCTCTTCCAGGCTTTTGCCCCGCGTCTCTGGCACCATCGCCATCACGAAGAACAGCGACCCGACGTTAATCGCGGCAAAGATGAAGAAGGTGGTGCTACCAGCATATTCCATTATCGGTGGAAAACCGAAGGCGACTATCGCGTTAAAGATCCACTGTAGTGAGACAGCGCCGCCGGTTAATACGCCACGCAGCTGCATCGGGAACAGCTCCGACATCATCAGCCAGTAGACCGGCGAGATGCACATCTGCATGCAGAACAGGAACAGCAGAATACAGGCCAGGGCGAGGTAGCTCTGCATCAGGCTGGGAGCGATAAAGGTCATCACGCTGCCCAGCATAATCTGCGAAGCGACCACCAGACACAGGCCGGTAATCAGCATCGTCCGGCGCGGGAAGCGACTAACCGCCCAGATACCGACAATCGCCGCCACCACTGAGACCACGCCGTTACCGATGGTCGCGGCAATCGAGGCGCTGGTGCCAAGTCCGGTCTGTTTAAGGATGATCGGGGTGTAATACATAAAACCATTTACCCCGGTGAACTGGGCGACAAAGCCCAGACCGACGCCGATAACCATCAGGCGAATCACCCACTTTTCACGGATCAGGGTTTTCGCATCCGGCCCACGTTCCGCCGCCCTCGCCTGCTTCTTCATCTGCGCCATCTCATGGCGCACTTCACGCGGCGTTTCACGCAGATACTTCAGGATCTTTTTAGCCTCTTTCAGACGCCCTTCCGCCACCAGCCAGTGAGGTGAGGCGGGAACGAAGAACGTGCCGATAAACAGCAAAAGACCCGGTACCATGGCAATTGCCAGCATGTAGCGCCACAGGTGCTCATCATGCAGCAGATAGCTCAGCAGCGTACTGGCAACATAAGCAATGAGCTGTCCGGTAACGATCATCAGCTCATTGCGGCTGACCAGCGGCGCACGCAGGCGCGGTCCGGCAATTTCGGCGATAAACACCGGCACGGTAGAGGAACCGCCACCGACAGCAATCCCCAGCAGGAAGCGCATTGCCACCATGACATTGACAGAAGGCGCCAGCGCTGTTCCCAGTGAACCCAGCACAAAAATAACCGCCAGGCTGCGTAGTGTAATACGCCGGCCAAACCGGTCAGAGAAGAAACCACTCAGGAAAGAGCCTATCGCGGCACCGAACACCAGCGAAGAGGCTACCAGCCCTTCAGTGAATGAATTCAGTCCAAGTCCACCCTGATCGGGTGGTGAGGTCATGTAGGGTAACGCACCCGAGATTATCCCGGTGTCATAACCAAAAGCCAGCGCGCCCATAGTGGCAACCAGTACCACTAAAAAAATGCGCTGGCGTACCGTATCCGCAGGCGCGTGATCGCCCGCTTCACCAGAGTCTGGTGTATTCGTACTCATAATATCCCTGCCATTAATTAGTTAAACATCCGTTTGATTAAATTTCATACGGAATAGAAATGGAACATATTTACCGAGTGGGTAAAGAAGTGTAGACGGTATTTAAAAGTTAGCTTTAGCAATGCGATTTTTATAACAGGGATAGTTAACCGGATAAATAAACCAGCGCAATAATGACGTCGTGAAAGTTATTTTAACATTAGGTTAACACTTTCAGTTCCTGCTGAATCCAGCTCAGGAAATGCGCGACGCGGGGAAACTGGGCAAATCCACGCGGGAAGACCAGATGATGGGCGCTGACGGGCAGACTCTCCTGTTCGGACAAGACTCTGACCAGTTTTCCACTGCGCAGATAATCCTCCGCCAGCAATTCACTTTCAAATATAAGACCGTGGCCTAACATCGCCGCCTCAAGACTCATATAAGAGCGATCAAAGCGAAATAACCACTCTTTATCTGGCTGAGGTAATTGCTGAGAAGCAAACCACTGCGGCCACTGAATAAGCGGCGACTCCGATAATATCAGCGCATGATGAATTAAATCAGCGGCCTGATTAACAGGATGTTTTTTCAGATACTCAGGCGAGGCCAGCACCGACATTCTTTCGTGGCGGATCGTTTTAATCTCAAATGAGTTCCAGTCCGGGAATCCATGGCGTATCGCAATATCAATATTGTCGCGGCTGAAAGATAAATTCTCGTAAGAGCAGGAGAGCGTGAGCTGGAACTCGGGATAGCTGTCGCGAAATTTATGGATGCGCGGCAACAGCCACAGCAGACCGAAACTGGGCGCGCAGTGGATCCTGAGGTTGCTGCGGGCTTTCTCGTTACTGATGCGTGCAGTCGCCTGCGTCAGACTCAGCAGTATCGGACCAATCTCCCTGAGGTAATGCTCACCCGACAGCGTCAGCACTACGCCCTTTGCCGAACGATTAAACAGAATACAGCCCAGTTCACGCTCCAGTTTTGCCAGCTGATGACTGGCCGCCGAAGGCGTAATACTTAATTCCTCGGCCGCACGCGCGACATTACCAAAATGGGCCACCTGCTCAAAAACCCGCAGTGATTTAATCGAAGGTAAGTGATCAGACTGCTTTTCCATCCGCCTCTCCACACTGGAATTTTGTGATGTGTGCCCATTTTTAAATCGCAGAATTGTTAACTGCATCAAACCAACAAATTCATTCAGCATCAAATGAATTTTTTTGCATTGCCAATATTAGCCGCTTTATCAATTCTGATCGTGACCCTGCCGGTAGCGATACCGAACCACTAATAATTATTTTTCTGGAGTGGACAATGTTACTCGAAAATAAAGTTGCGATTATTACAGGTGCCGCCTCTCAGCGCGGCATTGGCCGGGCTACAGCCGCCTGTTTTGCTCAGCATGGCGCGCGCGTGGTGGTGCTCGATTTAGATCTGCAGGCCGCCCAGGCCAGCGCACTGTCTTGTGGTGATGGGCATCTCGGCCTGGCCACCGATGTGACCGATCCCCTCTCTGTTCGTCGTGCCATCGACCAGGTCCTTGAGCACTTCGGCCGTATTGATGTGCTGGTCAACAATGCAGGTATTACTCAGCCGGTTAAAACACTGGAAATCGGCATCGAGGATTACAACCGTATTCTTGATGTCAATCTGCGCGGCACGCTGCTGATGTCTCAGGCGGTGATCCCCACCATGCAGCAGCAGAAAGGCGGCAGCATCATCTGCCTGTCCTCGGTCTCAGCACAGCGCGGCGGCGGGATTTTCGGTGGCCCGCACTACAGTGCCGCTAAAGCGGGCGTTCTGGGCCTGACTAAAGCGATGGCGCGCGAATTTGGCCCTGACCAGATACGCATTAATGCCCTGACGCCCGGTCTGATCCAGACGGACATCACTGGTGGCCTGTTACAGGATGAACGCCGCCACGCCATTCTCGACGGAATTCCGCTCGGCCGCCTTGGGTCCGCCAGTGACGTCGCCAACGCTGCGCTGTTTCTCGCCAGCGATCTCTCCGGTTATCTCACCGGCATCACGCTGGATGTGAACGGCGGCATGCTGATCCATTAAATAGCGCCCTTCCCTGCCCGCACGCCTGGCGGGCTAACTTCGGGAGTGAACACCATGACCACGCTTAATCTGAGCGCAGCCTCTGCTGCGCGCGATATCACCTATCGCAAAATTGCCTGGCGCCTGATGCCCTGGCTGATGCTCTGTTATCTCTGCGCCTATCTTGATCGCGTCAATGTGGGCTTCGCTAAATTACAGATGATGGATGATTTGTCTCTCAGCGAAACCGTGTATGGACTGGGTGCCGGGATCTTTTTTATCGGCTACTTCTTCTTTGAGGTGCCGAGTAACCTGATCCTGCACCGTGTCGGCGCACGCCGCTGGATTGCCCGCATTATGATCACATGGGGCATCATCTCAGCCCTGTTCGCCTTTGTAGAAACCGCATGGCAGTTCTACCTGCTGCGCTTTCTGCTCGGCGTCGCCGAGGCCGGTCTTGCGCCAGGTTTACTGCTCTACCTGACCTACTGGTTTCCATCACACCGTCGCGCGCGTATGACCGTGCTCTGGTTTGTCGCCATTCCACTTTCAGGGATGATTGGCGGCCCGCTCTCAGGCTGGATTATGGCGACCTTTGCAGGCTTTCACGGATGGGCCGGCTGGCAGTGGATGTTTATGCTGGAAGCTATCCCCACTCTTATTATGGGATTAGTGGTACTGCTGGTTCTGAAGGATCGCGTTGAACAGGCAGAGTGGCTGGATGAAGATGAGAAACGCCGCGTGCGTGCCGATCTTGACGAGGATAATCAGCAGAAAGCCTGTCATGGCACGGTAAAAGCCTTTGTCGCCGACCGTCGTCTGTGGCTGCTGGCGCTGATCTACTTCTGTGTGGTGATGGGTCAGTACGCCCTGACGTTCTGGTTACCGACGCTGGTGAGAAACTCAGGCGTCAGTGAGCCGCTGCATATTGGGCTGCTGACCAGTCTGCCTTACCTCTGCGCCATTATCTTTATGCTGCTGGCCGGGCGCAGTGGCGACCGCTATCGTGAACGCCGCTGGCATCTGATTGTTCCGATGCTGATCGGACTCACCGGACTGACGCTGGCAACTCTGCTGAGCCATAGCGTCTCCCTGTCACTGCTCTCCCTTTGTATTGCCGCTGCGGGCATTCTTTCCGCCTCATCGCTGTTCTGGATGTTGCCGACCAATCTGTTAGGTGGCGTCTCTGCCGCCGCAGGCATCGCCGCCGTGAACTGCATTGCTAATCTGGCCGGTTTTTTCTCACCGTGGCTGATAGGCACCATCACCACCGCAACCGGTACGCCCGCTTCCGGAATGTACTTTATTGCTGCCGTCCTGCTGGGTGGCGCGCTATGCGTGCTGCGCATCCGGGCAGCGGACGTTAATCGTTAATCAGGAGGTAATATGACTGACTCTCGTCACGCTTCACACGTGCTCTCATTGCAGCAACGAGCCACCAATATTCGCCGCCATGCCTTATTAATGGGGCAGATTCAGGGGCAGGGATATATCGGTCAGGCGCTGGGTGCAGCCGATTTGCTTGCTGTCAGCTATTTCCACGCCATGAATTACCGGCCGGATCAACCTGAGTGGGAAGACCGCGATCGCTTCTATCTGTCGATTGGCCATTACGCTATCGCCCTTTACGCCGCCCTGCTGGAAGCAGGCGTGATACCTGAAGAGGAAAGGGAAACCTATGGGACTGATGAGAGCCGCTTGCCGATGTCCGGCATGGCTGCCTATACCCCAGGCATGGAAATAACCGGCGGTTCACTGGGTCATGGCTTAGGTATTGCTGTGGGTGCCTGTCTGGGGCTGAAACAGAAAGGCTCGCAGGCACGAGTCTATAACCTGCTTTCAGATGGTGAACTGAATGAAGGCTCTACCTGGGAAGCGGCAATGTCCGCCTCACACTGGCAACTTGATAACCTGATCGCCCTTATCGACGTCAACAATCAGCAGGCTGACGGCCATAGCAGTGAGATTCTCGCTTTTGAACCCATTGTGGATCGCTGGCAGGCTTTTGGCTGGTACACCCAGCGGGTTGATGGCAACGATATCTCTGCTTTGCAGGCCGCCTTTGATGCGGCTCGCAGCTGGCCCGAACCCCAGCCGCGCGTCATCATTTGCGATACCCGAATGGGCAAAGGGGTGCCGTTTCTGGAAAGTCGTGAGAAAACCCACTTTATTCGGGTCGATGCCAATGAGTGGGACAAAGCCCTGACTGCACTTGAGCAAGGAGTCTGAGATGAGTTCACAACCGCAAAAAAAACGTCTGACCACATCCGCCATGATCGCCTCGATCGCCGCTGAAGGCCAGCCCACGGTTTCAGCTCCTTTTGGACATGCCCTGGTCTCTCTGGCAGAGCAGCGCTCAGATGTGGTCGGGCTGACGGCTGATTTAAGTAAATACACCGATCTGCACCTGTTCGCAGAGGCTTTTCCGAAACGCTTTTATCAGATGGGCATGGCGGAACAGTTACTGATGAGCGCCGCAGCAGGTATGGCGCGTGAAGGGTTTATGCCTTTTGTCACCACTTATGCCGTCTTTGCTTCCCGCCGCGCTTATGATTTTATCTGCATGGCCATCGCCGAAGAGAATCTGAACGTTAAAATCGCCTGCGCACTGCCGGGCCTGACCACCGGTTATGGACCGAGTCATCAGGCGACTGATGACCTGGCAATCTTCCGTGGCATGCCGAACCTGACTATCATCGATCCCTGCGATGCACTGGAGATTAGCCAGGTGATACCGGCTATCGCTGAACATCAGGGTCCGGTCTATTTGCGCCTGCTGCGCGGTAAGGTTCCGCTGGTGCTGGATAAATATGACTATCGCTATCAGCACGGTAAGGCTCAGCGCCTGCGCGGCGGTAAGCATGCCGTTATTATCAGCAGCGGATTGATGACCATGCGGGCGCTCGAAGCCGCTGAAGCGCTGGAGAAGCAGGGGATTGAGGTCGGTGTGGTTCATTCACCCATGATTAAGCCTCTGGATGAAGAGACCATCCTGCGTGAGGCGGGGGTAGCACTGCATCATAACCAGCTGGTTATCACCGCTGAAAATCATTCGATAACGGGTGGCTTAGGCGAAGCTATTGCCGGCCTGTTAATGCGAAACCATGTGACACCGCGCTTTAAACAGATTGCTCTGCCGGATGCTTTCCTTGCAGCAGGCGCACTACCGACGCTGCATGACCGTTATGGCATATCAACTGATGCCATGGTTAAGCAAATCACCGCCTGGCTTGAAGCCTGATTCATATCAAAACCGGGCCTGGCCCGGTTTTCTTCTGCATAGGTTCGCTGCTGCCGTGGAAGATCATCATTGCATTACGTCACTTCACATCGGTCTGATTACTGATTGCAGTGGTCAGCACTCTCTGCGCATCAGCAACTACGCTGTATGCTGATAACAGCCACTTATAACCCGGTTCAATGCCATACAGACGTTATTTCTCGCAATTCACTGTAAACAGCAGTGCAGTGAGCCATCGCCTTTTATCAGGTAGGCCGATAGGGGCTCTTCGTCCGTAAGCTGCCGATTTCATCTGCTTTACCCAATACAGTGAATCTGATGCCATGCAACTACCTTTCCGTCATGAGCAGACTGTGACAATCTTTTCGCGCTGATCAGGTTTTAATGGAGTTCCCTGCCAAAGCTGCATCTTGTATCGCACCTCTTCAAAAAAAATTTTATCGCGCAGAAAAAGTTATCCACTTTTTCTGTGGATAAGTGAGGGATAGTTTCTGAGTATCTTTTTTCACTCTCTGTTCAGGACTTTACTGCTCTTAAGATACGCCTCTTTTCTGATCTTATCCGTTCGCCCTCAGGCCTAAACGAGGGAGCGTTTAACTGCAGGCATGGCGATTTCAGGCTGAAATTCTTGAATCTTTTATATTAAAAACAAACAGTTAATCACGAAATATCGCTGGCGGGCTAATGTTTGGAGAAAGGCCAGGCAGAGGGTTTAGCGGAGTGTGTGAAGCCGGTACGCTGTGACTGAGGTTCAGTGGGGGTTGATTGGTCACTAATGAACCAGTCCCGGAAAATCATTACTTGCAATATTCTGACCGTCGGATGCGCGCTGACGGCGATGAGATTCATCAACGATAGCATCAGACGAAAAACGTTATCTCTGTTTATAGTGACCTGTGCGGTTTGGAAGGGGCCTGGGTATCTGGCGAAAGAGTTCAGCGAAGTGGCGATTTCATGCAGTTTTTCAGCAAGAGATAATAAAGCAATTTATTATATTTCAATATCTTAAGCAGGAATTCACACTTAAAAATCTGGCGATTTCAGCCTGAAATTTGGGTGTCCGCCATCTCTTTTAACGACGACTCGCTACAAAAATCGAAAAAAAAGCCAGCGTTTATCGCTGGCTGATTTGAGTGCATATACGTTAACGGTTGAGATATTTTTTCAGGGTCTCCGCAATAACTTTATCCAGCTCTTCCTGCAACTCTTTCGACTGCCGGTTAAATTCATAACTGAACATCCGTCCGCGTACCTTTTTTCGGGCGAACCGATCTTTATCAGCAAAAGACCAGAGCGCAGTCGCCTGGGTTTTATCTTTCTCCGGTTCTTTGATCAGAGTCTGGCTGCCCTGTCGAATCAGACGCAGAATATGATTTTTAAGCTCGTCCTCGGCCAGACCTTCACGGGCACAGACCACATCAATTTCCCTGGAAATGGATTTGATCAGAGCTTCAACGCTTTGCCCCGACTCACTCAACTTGTCAGCAGCCTGTAACAACGCTTTATAGTCGGGATAGGTCAGCTCAGCGTGATTAGGAAAAAGTGAAATCAAATCTGATGGAACGCTGGCGGCCTGCAGGGCACGCGTCACTTTCGCCTGGGACAAACCCTGATTTTCAGCAATCTCCTTCTGCGACAAACCGCCATCTTTAAGTGTTAACAGACGCATACCCACTTCGCGCAGATTGTGTTCCCGTGCCGTCTGAATATCCTGCGCCAGTCGGCGGGCTTCATCAGCGGTGATGGCCGCGTCAGTGATCAGCACGTCCAGGCCGGTTTTGCAGTAGAGTGCGGCTGCACGACGACGTGAGCCATCCAGGATTTCGATGCGGTCATCGCGCATCACGCCAATAGCGGGAAAGAACTGCTGCAGCTTAATGGTCCGGATAATGTCGCGCAGCGAATCAGGTGTCAGGCCTGCCTGATCGCGACCGTTGGTTTCCATTGTGACGAACGTTTTGCTTTCAACGTCGCTGGCGGCAATGCGTTCAAAGCGAAACAGGGCGCGCTTGCCCGTTGCCAGAACGAATGTCTGGTTGTGCTGGCTGTCTGGCGTGTCATTTTCCAGTGGAGTCTGGCTGAAGGTTCTGCCAATCGTAATTCTTTTTGCGCTCATACAAACCTCAGTTCAGGCGAATAAATTCGATACGGTCGAAGACGGCTTTAGCAAAGTCTTCTGCGGCGGATCGTGCATTCTTCAACGCTTCGCTGCTACCGACGTATGTCGAAGGATTGGCGGAGATAACCGTATCAAAGGATTCGCCACAACGTTCGAAACCATCAAGGCGGGGAAGGGCAGCATCAAGCATGTCGCCACCAAAAATCTCTTTTGCCAGGCTGTGACAGAGTTTGTGGTCTGCTTTATTGGAGAGCTTCGACATGAAGCCAATATTACCCTGCAGCCGACAGGTCGCGCCGGAGTCTTCGATAATCGCAATCAGTTCCGGAAGACGTGTCAGGTATTTTAGTGTCGAGTGAAAGTCTACCTGAGCCGGTGGCACCGGAGTCATCAGAAGATCTGACGCTGCAATCGCATTCTTCAGGAAGGCATCAAGATGCGGGCCGCTGTCGATAAAGATAAAGTCATAATCTTTTTTCAGTTTGGCAATAACGTTGTCATACAACACGGCGTGAACGTTCTGTTGCGGAAGATGCTCAGCACAAAGCTGATCCCAGCTTGAGGCGATAAAGGCGTCATCAATCGATGCTGGCAGCACATCCACACCCGGAATGATCGACGGAACGATAAACTCGTTGACCAGCTCATCTCGTGAGACATTCTGCAGCATTGCCTGCGCCGCAGTCGCTTCCACCAGCCCGACGGAGCGCTCGTGGTTCAGAAACATGGTTGCTGAGGACTGCGGATCAAGGTCGATAACCAGGATGCGCAAATCTTCAAAAAGCAGATGTGGATGTGCACGTAGCGCATGTGCCAGCGAGACGGTAGAAACCGTTTTGGAGACGCCGCCCTTCAGATTACCAACAAACAGGGTATAGGCTTCACTGTGGCGATCGCGATACTTCGGCACGCCACGATGATGATAGATATCGATAATATTCTGAATCGACATAGCATATTTAACGGAAGAACCGGCCGCACGTTTATCAAATTGATAACCGCTTTCTTCCATCTCATTGACTGCGTAATCCACACTGGCTCGGGTCAGTTTGGGCAACTTTGCCAGCGCCGCTTTGGCATAGACCTGATAGTAGGTATTTTCATGCAGTTCCTGCTTTTGCGCCTGAATTTGCTCGGTGAGGCTTAGCAGCATGCGTTCTGAACGCTGCGCAACCTTCATCACCTGCTTGTCATCATTAGCCATAGTTGCTCCAAACATGTAGGATTTATGACTTTATACAGAAATCCTGCACGTGAGGCAATAAATTATCTTCTCAACATAATCTCCGTTTTTATGTAACCACACGGGTTTTGGTGAGCTTCATCACATTATTTCGTCTGGCCGAATATATTTTGCAGGTTAATTGCGGTCAGCATTCACTGTAATCAGCAGAACATTCACTGTAGTGAGCAAACAGGTTTAAAAATCATCAGACAAACCGGGTACATTGAGCGGGAAAGGGGGAGAACACAGAAGACGAACCTTGAGATCAAACGTTCACTGTAGTCAGTAAAGCTTGTGTCTCTTTCGGTGACGTTATGGAGCAGGCGAAAGAGCGATGGATACATTGATAAATGGATTTCAGGCAGTGACTGCAGGTTGCTGTGCTGATCTTTGCCACTGCATCACTTCAACATTCACTATAGTCAGTAGCGTTTTACGTGTTCAGCTCTGTGAAGAGCAACGTTCACTGTAATCAGTAAACTTGCCGATCAGGAGCCAGAAGAGGGAGCAGGGCAGAGTAAACGTTCACTGTAGTCAGTAAGGATGGGTTGAAAAATCCTCAGCGGATGATAAAAGCATCGGAATCTGGAGAGGGAATATACACCGGCAACGTCACAACCGACTCTGTTCTGCGATACAGAAGCGTAAAGCCCATAAACGTTCACTGTAATCAGTAAATCCAGAAAGCAGTAAACATTCACTATAGTCAGTAACATCACAAACAGAAGAGGGATTAGAAGGAGAACAACCGCGCAAACATTCACTGTAGTCAGTAGTTCCTGGTTAGCAGTAAGTAGACAGAAGCGATTCTGTTCTGCATCAGCGCGTGCCGACAGGGTCGTAATATGAGTCAGTAGATAGCAGTAAGAAGACAGAGGCGATTCCGTTCTGCATCAGTGTGTGCCGAGTGGTCGTGAAAGACTCAGGCCATGCGAGCAACGGCTTCTTCTGTCGTCCTTCAGCCAGTCATGCACCAGCCCCGTATCGTATACATCAGCAATGCCGTCAGCAGGTTCACTTTAACGTTCACTGTAATCAGTAGAATGCACGATGCCTTCAGGTACACCGCAGCAAACATTCACTGTAATCAGCAGAACGTTCACTGTAATCAGTACAAGATTAGCATCTCGCCATGGCAGTTATGACTCGCCTCAGACCGGGCATCTGGTAACAACGTTCACTGTAATCAGTAGCGATTCGGAAAGCCGTTTAAGAGATTCAATGGTGAGGCGAGGGTAGTGCCCATCAGCAAACATTCACTGTAATCAGTAACAGTGTCACGCTGTTCTCTCTGGTTACGTGTGTCATTCAGGTCATACGTATCATGTGAATCACGCTGAGCAGACCCCTCATGGTAAACCGCATCCAACCCTGATTTGCTGGCCAGCCAGTAATGCTCTTTGAGAACAGGGCAGAGCAAAGGCATTCACTGTAGTCAGTAAAAAGGATTCACTGTAATCAGCAGAGAGAGGCTTAGCCAACCGAAGTCAGGGCATTCACTGTAATCAGTAAACACAGTATAATTGAGTGCTAACAAATATGAGAGTAAGTACTAACTTACTTGTTAAGCCTTATAAAATGGCACGCAGAGGGGAGAGGGGGGAAGAACACACTTTTGCCCGGAGGCCCGTATACTGATTACAGTGAACGTTACTGATCACAGTGAATCTCTGGAGAGTACTGATTACAGTGAATGAAGAGTGGATGGCGCAATGTCACCGGTAACGCAGAAAGTGACACTGCCACGCAGGAATACTGATTACAGTGAACGTGAGGGGTTAATCATCAAACTCGATCTCATCCAGCGAATCGATGCTCTCAAGATTACTGATGCCATCAAGCTTAGGCGTACGGCTGTGGATAATAAAAAAGACTGAGCGGCCACGCTTCACTTCTGAGTAATCCAGATAACCGATCTCTTTCAGCTGCTCCATCGCGCGCCGCACGACATGGTTCTGCGTGGTGGTCTTAGAGCCGAGATTCAGGCGCATACGCAGGCGTGCAAGCGAGATAGGCGCTGGATTAGTTGGCAGGCTTTCCAGGAAGGTGTAAAGCGCCTGCGCAGACTCTTTACGCTTCAGACGGGATATCGCACGGAGCTGAAGCAGGACCTTGTGGTCGAAGTTATAGAGTTCGAACAGCTTGGGGTCGGCCTGGATGCGCACAATATCTTTTTCGCGATCGTAATAAGCAGACTGAACAAGGTGGGTATGATAGGCCTTGCCGTTGCCTTCAAAAGAGAGCGTATTGGTCGCGATGCGGCGCAGAGAGGCATCAAGACGCTTGCGCAGGGCGGCTGAAGAGTTGGCAGAGGGAATGCCACACATCTTCACAAAATCGATAAACGGCAGCGTGACGGTATCGCCTTTGGTCGGATAGCGGGAAAACGATTGAATAATACCCGCCCAGGTTTTGAAATCGTTATCCATATCCAGCCGCGCGCCGGTAATGGTAATCTTTTCGTAGCCTTCCGCTTTCACCAGCGTCAGATTCTTCAGCTCTTTCGTCGCATCTGTTGATGCCATCGCACCGGATTTACCGCGTGCAGTAGATTTCAGCGTCGGCACGAACAGCCCAAGACGCATTAAAGCGACGGGCTGAACAGTATTATTCTTGTTGGGATGAAGCTGAATAACTTCACCGCTGTTTTTTGTCACTGACAGAAAAGGTTCAAGTAACGCTTTGTTTTCGTTGTCTTTATCTGCCATGGCGTAAGATCTTCATTCTGTGGATGAAAGGGATCGTTTTCTGACTACAGTGAACATTAGCACTGTTTACAGTGAACATTCTACCTGGTACAGTGAATAAAGTACTGATTACAGTGAACACTTTACTGATTATAGTGAACGCGATCACCCTTTCAGCCCTTGTGGGGTGCGGCCTGCGACGATCGGGGATCTCTTAGGATCTCTATATGATCTATTAAGGATCGTTTATTAGGATCTGGTCACTGTATAAGTGGAAAACTTAAGGC
Source organism: Pantoea sp. EKM21T (assembly GCF_011800405.1). Taxonomy (NCBI): domain Bacteria; kingdom Pseudomonadati; phylum Pseudomonadota; class Gammaproteobacteria; order Enterobacterales; family Erwiniaceae; genus Pantoea; species Pantoea sp. EKM21T. The sequence continues at coordinate 26,809 of NZ_JAALFV010000003.1, read as the reverse complement.
GTAACATCTTTTTCAAATGTGCTGACCATCAGCAAAAACTGGCCCGCAATCTGCCCACTGCCTGACAGGCTAATCAGCTACAGCAGCCTTCATTCTCAATAAATAAACAACTTCCTCACTATTATTCATTTTTCATCATCAACTACAGCGCGTATTGTCTCTCCATCACTGACAGAATGAGGAAAACGGCACCATGACTGAACATGCCTTATCACGTAACCCTACAACTGGTGAAATTCTGGCACGCTATCCTTTGCAGAACAGTGCAGAGCTGGAACAGACACTGACTGAAAGCGCATCTGCTTTTGCAGCATGGAAACGCAGCACCATGACGGACCGCATTCGCGTATTGCGTCAGCTTGGCGAACAGATCCGTCTGCGTGAGCAGGATCTTTCCCGCATGATCACCCTGGAGATGGGTAAACCCATTGCACAGGCACGCGCTGAAGTTCTGAAATGCGCTAACTTATGCGACTGGTATGCGGAACATGGCCCTGCAATGCTGGCCGATCAGCCTACGCAGATTGCCGATGCGTGGCAGCGATTCCGTCCCATCGGGGTGATCCTGGCTGTAATGCCATGGAATTTCCCCTTGTGGCAGGTTCTGCGGGGCGCAGTGAGTATGTTGCTGGCAGGCAACACCTATCTGCTCAAACACGCGCCTAACGTCATGGGAAGCGCCACACTGATGGCTGAGCTGTTCAGGGCAACCGATCTGCCTGCTGGCGGCTTTAACCTGATCAACGTTGACAATGATGGTGTCTCCGTAGCCATCAAAGATGACCGTATTGCCGCCGTTGCCGTTACCGGAAGTGTCCGGGCTGGCGCCGCGATCGCCGCACAGGCGGGCGCAGCACTTAAGAAAACCGTGCTGGAGCTGGGTGGATCCGATCCCTTTATCGTGCTGGCGGATGCCGATCTTGATGAAGCGGTTAAATCAGCCGTTATTGGACGTTTCCAGAATACCGGACAGGTGTGTATGGCTGCCAAACGCTTTATTTTGGAAGCTCCGATCGCTGAAGAATTTGAAAAACGCTTCACTGCCGCGGTCCAGGCACTCACCATGGGCGATCCGCTGGATGAAAATACCTTCCTGGGCCCGATGGCACGCGCCGATCTGCGTGACGAACTGGATGGACAGGTAAAGGCCACGCTGCGTGAAGGTGCACGTCTGGTACTGGGCGGCGAGAAAGTGGCAGGGCAGGGTAACTACTACGCGCCGACCATTCTCGCTGATGTCACCAGCGACATGACCGCGTTCAGGCAGGAGCTGTTTGGCCCGGTAGCCGCTATTGCGGTCGCAAGGGATCCACAACATGCGCTGGAGATCGCCAACGACAGCGAATTTGGCCTCAGCGCCACCGTCTGGAGCGGTAATGAAGAGATTGCCGATCGGCTGGCGCTGCAGCTGGAAGTCGGTGCTGTGTTTATTAATGGCAACGGCGCGTCCGATCCGCGCGTTACCATCGGTGGTGTGAAGAAAAGCGGCTACGGCCGTGAACTGTCGCACTTTGGTGTGCACGAATTCTGTAACGTGCAGACCGTGTGGAAGAATCGTCGCTAGTATTTACTGTGCCGACGGAAGATAAGCGGGCGCTGTTTTAGCGACCACACTGAGCGGACGCAGCAACCGATGCGGTGCAAACGCACTCAGCATTGGTGAGCCTGTGCCGCTCAGCATCTCCTCAGCCACCAGCCTGCCCAGCAATGGGGCAAGTGTCATGCCGCTATGGCTGATCATCAGATAAACGCGTGCTGACTCGCTGATGTAGCCTAATGCCGGCAAGCCATCTGCCGGACGCGACCGCTGTCCTGTTTCAATCCGCTCAATTCTCGCGCCTTCCGTATTTCTAAACATCCGCCGCAATCGACGCAGCATCTCTTTGCCAATCAGTCCATCCGGCGAGACCGGCCGCGCCGGATCGGCATGCTGATCCAGATCCAGCGCCTGCAGCATCAGGCGGCCGCCACCATCCGGCCGCACATTCAGTTCCGGGGTAATCAGATTGCATTTAAGTGGGATCGGCAGAGGCTGCGTCTGCGCCAGAAAACTGCAGGCAACAGGATCGGCGCGGTTCGCATCGGTCATCGCCAGTTCAAGCCCGCACTGGCTTATCAGTTCCGGTGCCCAGCGGCCGGTCGCCAGCACCAGCTGATCGCCGCGCCATTCATCCCCACTGGCCAGCGTAAGATGGACATCCTGCGCCGATTCAGTCAGCGTCGTCACTTCATTGTTGCAGACCAGCTGCCCGCCACTGGTACGCAGCTCTGCCAGCAGAGAGGCGATAAACAGGCTCGGATAAAGCAGACACTCCGACGGGAAAGACCAGGCGTGCTGAACGCGGGGATCAAGTCGCAACTCGGGCATTGCACCCAGAAGTGCGGCGCGGCTACGTTTCTCTACGGGGTAATCGAGCGTCGTAAGCTTTGCTGCGCGCTGCGCCAGCTGGCGCAGGGATGAATCATCGGCTGCCCACTCCAGCGTGCCGGTTTCCAGCAGCCATCGGGGTGATGCAGGATGGCTGGCCTGCCAGCGCTTATGCTCGTCTATCGCATGGGCATTAAGATCATGGTAGCTGGTGGGTTCTTTGCCGTTGGCATTGACCCAGGCATAGCTGATCTGACTGGTTCCGCTGCCAGGATAGTTTTTATCGAAGACGGTGACCTGTGCGCCCCGTCGCGACAATGACTGCGCGACGGCTAAACCCAGCACGCCTGCACCGATTACGGCAATACGTTGTGGCATATCTGGTCTCTCCTGAACAGGGATTAGTGAAAACTGCTACCCGCCGGTTCGTTTACTATTGCGAAGTCAAAGAAGTACGTCAACCACGGCGTCAGGCGGTGGTTTCATCGAACCACGCGGGCACCGGATCGGCCAGAGTGATCCACTGTTCAGGCCCTGCTGCCATCTCCTGTGGTGTCAGCAGCGCATGATCCAGCGCGGCACGGACGCTCTTCTCGTCCATCTCAATGCCGATAAAGACCAGTTCCTGGCGCGCATCGCCGGTACCTTCCTGCCACTGTTCAGCGATAAAGTTGAGCGAATCCGCATCCTGTGGCCATTCAGTTCGCGGCACGCTGACCCACCAGCGCCCGGCATAACCCTGACGTGCCACCGCGCCCGCCTGCGACCACATCGCGGCATATTCCGGTCGACTGGCCAGCCAGAAGTAGCCTTTAGAGCGGATAACGCCGTCAAGCTGGTGGTTTACTGCATGCCAGAAACGCTGCGGATGGAACGGACGACGGGCGCGATAGACAAAGTTACGAATGCCATACTCCTCCGATTCCGGCTGATGCTCACCGCGCAGGGTCTGCAGCCAGCCGGGTGCCTGCGCTGCCCGGTCAAAATCAAACCGGCCGGTATTCAGCAGGCAGTCCAGCGGAACCTGCCCAAACTCACTGTTCACAATAAGCGCGTGCGGATTAAGCGCCTGCAGCATGCCCTTCAACTGGTGCAGCTGCGCCGGGCTGAGCAGGTCCGTTTTGTTCAGCACCAGCAAATCACAAAACTCAATCTGATCCACCAGCAGATCAACCACTGAGCGCTCATCCTGCGCGCCCAGCGATTCGCCACGTGACTGCAGATCATCGGCTGAGCGATAATCGCGCAGGAAGTTAAAGCCATCGACCACGGTGATCATACTGTCCAGCCGGGCATAGGCTGACAGACTTTCACCCGCTTCATCTTCAAACGTAAAGGTTTCGGCAACCGGCAGCGGTTCAGAAATGCCGGTAGACTCAATCACCAGGTGATCAAAACGCCCGGCCTGAGCCAGACGTTTTACCTCCAGCAGCAGATCTTCACGCAACGTGCAGCAGATGCAGCCGTTACTCATTTCGACCAGCTTTTCATCGGTGCGGGAGAGCTGCGCACCGCCATCGCGCACCAGCGCAGCGTCAATATTAATTTCAGACATATCATTGACGATCACCGCGATCCGCCGTCCTTCGCGGTTGTTCAGAATATGATTAAGCAGGGTAGTTTTACCGGCACCGAGAAAGCCGGAGAGAACGGCAACCGGCAGACGGGGATCGTCGGATGTCAGAGCAGAGAGTGTCATGGTGTTACCTGTAAGAACGCGATTAGAGATACGTTATAACATAACATTAGTGAGTTTGTTTTCAATCCGGATTTGTGTTTTTGTTGTGGGTACCAATGAGCGTTAAAAGGGAGTGGAAATGCAACAACTCACGCTTGTCCCGCGTCTGATGCCAGCCGTCAGGTCCGGAGAGAAAACCTCGACGATTCGCTGGCAGGAGGGCGATATCACCATGGGTCCGCTGAGACTGGTGAATCAGCAGGATGATACGGACGCGGTAATCGTGTGGGTGAAGCAGGTCGACACGCTGCGCTTAAGCGAAGTCGCCGCGACGCTGGGGAAACAGGAGGAATGGCCTGATGAGGTGCTGCTGGAAGGGATGCGCGAGCACTATCCGGAGATCAGGCTGAGCAGTGAGGTGCAGCTAATCACTCACCTCACGCCCGCAGAAACCCTGCAGAAGCTCACTAAACAGTGATCAGCTGTGCTCAATCACCAGCAGCGCCATCGTATCGGCTTCCAGCGCCCGAAAGATATGCAGCTCATCGCCCGGATAGGTAATGTAATCCCCCACATCCAGCTCCACCGCACTGTCGACCGGGCCCACCAGCGCACGCCCTTTAGCGATAATAATATGCTCAATGGTATTGGGGATATGGGGCTGTGAAATGCGTTCGCTGCCGGGCTGAACTTCCAGCAGATAGATATCACGCCGAACGCCGGGCGGGCAGGAGGCCAGCAAAACGGCCTGATAATCGGCCAGATCGGCGGTTACCGTCAGGCCCTCTCCACGCCGAATCACCTGCAGACGACGCGCATCCGGCTCCAGCAGACGTGAAAATGGAATGTTCAGCGTTACGCAAAGCGACCACAGGGTTTCAATGCCCGGATTGCCATTACCCGCTTCCAGCTGTGACAGCGTAGATTTGGCGATCCCTGCTCTGCGCGCCACTTCAGCCAGTGAAAGACCGGCTCGCTGACGTTCACGTACTAAGGCACTGGCAATAATGCTGATAGGGGTATTCAAACGCACTCCTGATAACCTGAATGTTTTTTATATCGAACATAACGTTCATCTTGTAAAACGCTTTCGCAGTGTTCATTATATCGGATTATATGTTCATTATGAGACAGAGTGATGCTTTTTCCGCAAATGCAGTTGCTGGACAAAGGGGTGATCAAAGCGATTTTTCTGGTCTGCCTGGCTGATGGAATTGTTGGTTTATCCTATGGCTCGCTGGCGTCGGCCGACGGGTTTCCGCTCTGGGTGCCGCTGGCGCTCTCAACGCTGGTGCTGGCGGGGGCGTCGGAGTTCCTGTTTATCGGCATTGTGGCCGGTGGCGGCAGTCCATTTACCGCCGCCGCAGCGGGCCTGCTGGTAAACGCACGTCATTTGCCGTTTGGCATCGCGGTCAAGGATCTGGTGGGGCAGGGTCCGTCAGGCTGGCTGGGCTGTCACATCATGAACGATGAAAGTGTGGTGTTTGGGATCTCTCAGCCGCAACTGGCGCAGCGCCGCAGTGCTTACTGGCTGTGCGGTATCGGTATCGGCTTGATATGGCCGGTCAGCGTCATGATCGGGGCAGCAATCGGGCAGTTTATTCCTGATGTCTCGGTGATCGGACTGGATGCGGTGTTTCCGGCGATCCTGATTGCTCTGATCTTCCCGGCGCTGCGCCAGCGACGCACCCGGATCCCCGCGACCGTCGGCGCGCTGCTCTCCTTGCTGGCGACGCCACTGGTTCCGGCGGGCATGCCGGTGCTGTTTTCACTGCTGGGCCTGCTGACATGGAGATCGCGCAAATGACACATCAGGGAATGATTATCGCCGGGATTGCCCTGCTGGCTGCCGGAACCTATCTGATGCGGTTTGCAGGCGTCAGGCTGGGAAACCGTCTGCCAATCAGCGAGCGCACCCAGCAGATGCTCTCCGACGCCGCCACGATATTGTTGCTGGCGGTAGCGGCCACCACCACGCTGTTTGAAGGCCAGCATTTTGCCGGTGTGGCACGGGTGGCGGGCGTGGGCTTTGCCCTGTTGCTGGCGTGGCGTCGTGCGCCGCTGATTATGATTATTCTGGGGGCGGCGGCGATGACGGCGCTGTTGCGTTTTCTCGGCATGCCCTGAGGATGTTATTAACCCCGGCAAAAGCGGGGATGTTATCGCGGTGAAAATTTGTCAGGATGGCACTCTCTCAGGCGTGATTAGCCCGATAACCTTGCAGGGATTGCTGAATGAACACTATCCGTACCTGTTTCCTCCTGATGCTGCTGACCGTGATGACAGCCGGTTTAACCGCCGTTCCGGCTATTGCCCGACCCGATATGCGTCCGCTGGGCAAGAACATCGCCGACACAGGCTCCGCCTGGTATCGCTTCCAGAGTAAAAAGTTTGTCTCACAGGATGGGGAACGGCACTATCGGGTGTGGCTTGCTATCCCCAAAAGCGATGCGCCGCCAGGCGGCTATCCGGTGCTCTGGCTACTGGATGGCAATGCGGCGATGGCACATTTGACAGAACCTCTGCTTAAAAAGCTGAGCAGCGGCACGCCGCCAGTGCTGGTCGCGGTGGGTTACGACACCCATTTGCCCTTTGATGTGGTGGCGCGTAATTACGACTACACCCCACCCAATGATGCGCCTGATACTCTGGTCACTCAGCCTCATGGCCGCAAAGGCGGAGGCAGCCATCAGTTTCGTCAGCTGCTGCTGAACACAATTGTCCCGTGGGCAGAACGCCTTGCGCCCAGTAATCCGCAGCGGCGTGCGCTCTGGGGGCACTCCTACGGCGGACTGTTCGTGCTGGATACCTTCTTTCATGCCGCCTGGTTCAGCCATTATTTTGCGGCCGCTCCCTCGCTGAGCTGGAATCATCAGCGCATTCTTACCCTGGCCCGACGCGCCGACGCCGGACCGCTTAAACATTTGTCGCTCTATCTGATGGAGGGCGATGACATCACCGAACGCCGAACCGGCCACTCTGACGCTCTTCAGCAGGAAGAGCGTGCGCTTACCGACATCCTGCGCCCGAGCGGTGCCAGACTGATTCTGACGCGTTATCCCGGTCAGAGTCACGGCCAGATATTACCCTCATCGCTGGTGGATACGCTGGAAATAGTTTCCGGTAGCCGGGATTGATATCTGACCGGGCATCGCGGCATGATGGCGTTTCATCACCTGCCCGGAGTTCACGCATGAATCGTCCGCTACAGATTGGTCTTTTGCTGTTCCCTGATGTCACTCAGCTCGACTTAACCGGCCCGTGGGAGGTGTTTGCGCGCACGCCTGGTGTCGAGTGCCATCTCATCTGGAAAGATCGCCAGCCGGTGCGTTCCGATCGCGGCCTGTCGATATTGCCGACTACTACGTTTGCAGATTGCCCGCCACTGGATGTGATCTGTGTGCCTGGCGGGCCAGGACAGATTGCCCTGATGTCGGATGACGTCACGCTGAATTTCCTTCGCCAGCAGGCCGATCAGGCGAAGTGGGTTACGTCGGTCTGTACCGGTTCGCTGGTGCTGGGGGCCGCCGGATTGCTAAAGGGATATTGTGCTACCTCGCACTGGAGTTCCATCGATCAGCTGGCACTGCTGGGCGCGGAGCCGGTCAGTGAGCGGGTGGTGCGCGACCGCAATCGTATCAGCGGCGCAGGCGTGACCTCTGGCATCGATTTTGCCCTGACGCTGGTGGCCGAAATTGCGGGTGACGCGGTGGCGAAAGCGGTTCAGCTGCAGATGGAATATGATCCCGAACCGCCGTTTACCAGCGGTTCACCGCATACCGCACCGCCACAGGAAGTGGAGCAGGCACGGGCTAAAATGGCTGAGTTTCTTGCCACTCGTCGCGCGGCAACCGAACGAGCCGCCCTGCGACTACAGGCTGATTAGCTTACTGACGCCGGGGATGCGCAACAGCAGCAGTGACAGCGCCATTGAGAAGATTAACGTCAGGGCGATGACCAGCAGTTTATCGCCCAGCGTCTGGATGCGGATTGCCGCCGCCAGCAGGCCAAAAATCAGATAGTGCAGGATATAGACGCCGGTCATGGTCTTCCCCAGGGTCGTCAGAAACGGCGTCAGCCACTGGACTTTTTCCGGCAGGCGAATGGCGTTAATGCTGATCACAATCAGCACCACCAGCAGATAAACCTGCGAGCCCGTCAGCACCACATCGTTATGGGTCGCCAGAAAGCGCGCAAGAAAGTAATGACGCTCATACAGCCAGGTAAAGAGATAAACCGCGGGCAGCAGCAGCAGGCTGATCTTTATCACTCTGGGTGATGTCAGCAATTGCATCACGCGCGGCGCGGCCATCAGCCGACCTGTGAGGTAGTAGAGCACCCAGGTCCAGATTCGGTATTGCGGCAGCAGCGAAAAGGCCCGCTGGCCCGGGTAGAGGCTGGCGAGCAGGTCATAGGCAAAAGCTAACACCAGCAGCAGTAAAATCCCCGATGCCATCAGCCCAGGCCGCTGAATGAGTCGGTCAATCAGCGGATGCGACACATAAATCACAATCAGCGCAATTACAAACCACGGCTGAATCAGATAGCCCTTATGATGCATCCCGGCAAACCAGAAAAAGCTGAACCAGAAGATAAAAATCAGCAGAATGCGGCGAATTTTGCCGAGCTGCCACGCGGGCGTATGCAGCTCACCGGCGTCGATATAACCGCTGAGCAGAAAATAGAGCGGCGTGGCGATCGTCGAAACAAAACTCAGCACGTTCAGCGTCAGATTAATGTCGTAATGGTAGCTATCGTAGCTCTGGTAAAGCGTGAAAAACGAGACGGCGGTGATACAGGCCAGCGTCTTCAGCATTGCCAGTCCGCTCTTATTCACCGCGCGCCTCCCGGCCATGGAAGCAACGATAGATGACCGGCAGCACCAGCAGGGTCAATACTGTCGCGAACCCGAGTCCAAAAATAATGACCACCGCCATGCTCTGGAAAAAGACGTCGCGCAGCAGCGGCAGCAGGCCCAGCACCGTGGTGAAGGCGGTCAGCAGAATAGGACGCAGACGTGAGGTCGCCGCATCAATAATTGCCAGCTGCAGCGATTTCTCCTGCCGGAACAGCCTGATCTCCTCAATCAGCACGATCCCGTTACGGATCAGCATGCCCGACAGGCTCAGCAGCCCAATCAGCGCCATAAAGCCAAACGGAATACCGGTGAACAAAAAGCCACAGGTGACGCCAATCAGCGCCAGCGGCACGGTGATCCAGATAGCGACTGCGTCGCGCAGCGAGTTAAACATCAGCACGGTAATGATGAACATCGCCAGGAATCCCACCGGCAGCGAACTCAGCAGCCCGCTCTGTGCTTCACGTGAACTTTCCAGCTCACCTCCCCATTCAAGCCGGTAGCCCGCCGGGAGTTTAAGCTGGTCGATCTGTGGCTGAACCCGCGCCACCACTTGTGCGGAGGTTAACCCTGAAGCGGGATCGGGATCGGTCTGCACCGTCAGCACGCGCGTACGATCGCGGCGCATAATCAGCGGATTCTCCCACTCCAGCCGGAAGTCGGAAATCACATTGCTCAGTGGCACAAAGTGCTGCAGGGCGGCACTCCACAGCTGAATATTCTCGATGTGATCGACACTCTGCCGCTCTTCATCAGCCGGATAGAGCATCACCGGCATCAGCCGCGAACCGTCACGGAAAATGCCCACCGCGTCACCGCTGAAATTCATTCTCAGCGCCTGATCGATGTCACGTTTATCGATACCCAGTTCCTGACCACGCAGCGCCGAATAGACCGGGCGGATCACTTTGCTGCGCTCCTGCCAGTCATTGCGCACCGGAAACGTTGAGCCATCCGCCAGGAAAATGGCATCCAGCTGGCTGCCGATGTGGCGCAGCACTTCGGGATCGGGGCCGATCACCCGCAGGGCAATGGCGCTGTCACTGGCGCTGCCAAACTGGATACGTTTGATGCGCTGATTCACCTGTGGGAAGTTCTGCTCAATATACGCCTCGGTTTTCAGCGCCAGCGCATCAAGCTGTCGGCCATCCTTAACCCGCACCATAATCTGGGCGAAGTTGCTATACTGCCGTGCCGCGTCGTAGGTCAGGGTAAAGCGCAGAGCGCCCTGGCCCACCGTCGTGACCGTGGCTGCGACCTCAGGATCCTGGTTAATGAACCGGGCAATATCCGCCGCCGTATTCGCGGTGTAATGAATATCGGTGCCATAGGGCAGCCAGAGATCGGTGAAAAAGACCGGCGTGCTGGAGGAGGGGAAAAAGTTCTGCTTCACGAGTGTAAAGCCATATAGCGACAGAGCCAGCAGTGCCACCATTACCGTCAGCGTGGTCAGGCGGAAACGCAGCAGGCCGCCCAGCGCCTGACGATAGAGCCGAAATACGATGCCCTGATAAGGCGTGGAGGGTTCGGTTTGCTCAGGCTGAGCCGTGCTGCGGCGCTTCTCACTCCAGTTGATAAACACCGGCGTTAAGGTCAGCGCCGTGACCCAGCTCAGCATCAGTGAAATCAGCAGCACCTGGAACAGCGATTTACAATATTCGCCGGTCGAATCCTGCGACAGGCCAATCGGCGCAAAGGCGAGAATCGCAATCACCGTGGCACCCAGCAGCGGCAGGGCAGTGCGCCGTACCATACGGGCAATGGCCTGCTGTAAAGGGTGACCGCGCTGGTGATCGATTTTGACCCCTTCGACCACCACAATGGCATTGTCCACCAGCATGCTGAGCGAAATAATCAGCGCGCCCAGCGACACCCGCTGCAGCTCAAGTTTAAACAGGTACATGATCAGGAGTGTGCCAAGCACGTTAAGCGCCAGCGAGGCGGCAATCACCATGCCGCTGCGCAGGCCCATAAACAGCAGCAGCGTTCCCACCACAATCGCCAGCGCCATCAGGAAGTTGAGGATAAAGCCATCAACCGACTGTTTCACCTCATGGGCCTGGTTATAGAACACCTTCAGACTGATACCGGCGGGCGTATCCTGCTGGTAGTGCGCCATTCGGGCGGAAAGCGCGTCGCCAACATCAATCACATTGACGCCGGGCGCGAACGAAATGCCGATAGCCAGAGCCGCTTCACCGTCTGCAAAGTAGATATTGGCGGGATTGTCGGTAACGCCACGCGTCAGGGTGGCGATATCGCGCAGATGCACGTTCTGTGGGTTGCCAGCGGGCAGAATCGGCAGATTAGCCAGATCGTCCAGCGTCTGCAGTTCGCCGGTGGGATGAAAACGGATCGATTCGCTGTCGACCCGCAGCGTTCCGGCACTGGCAACGCTGTTATTCCGGCTCAGCAGATCGGCGACGCGCTGCGGCGTCATACCATAGGCGGTCATTTTGCTGGCGGAGAGAGCGATGCGGATCTCCTCCTGCTCGACGCCCGCTACCGCAACTTTAGCCACACCCGGCACCAGCACCAGATCGCGCCGCAGCTGATCGGCATAGTTGCGCAGTTCGCTGTTCGTAAAGTCTTTACCGTGGATGACGAAGAAGTAACCGTAAACATCGCCGAAATCATCGTTAACCAGCGGGGCCTGAACGCCAGGCGGGAACTGCCGGGCCGCATCGCCGACCCGACGACGTAACTCATCCCAGATTTGCGGCAGCTGATCGGCCAGATAGCGGGTATGAATATTAACGGTAATCTGCGACAGGCCATTGCCAGAAATGGACGTGACATTGTCCAGCGACGGCAGGCGCTGCAGCGCATTCTCCAGCGGCAGCGTTACCTCCTCTTCAACCTGCTGTGCGGACGCGCCGGGATAGTGGGTGACAATAACCGCAGACTTAATGGTAAACAGCGGATCTTCAAGGCGGCCAATGTTGAGCAGCGCATAGATGCCGCCCACGCCCAGCAGCAGAATGACCATCCAGATGCGAATGGGTTTATCAAGAAAATGCTCCTGAATACGCATTATAACCCCCGCTCGCGCTGCCAGATGCGCACCGCTTCACCGTCACGCAACTCACCCACTCCGGCGGCAACGATACGGTCGCCCGGCTTCAGCCCGCTGATGATTTCTATGCCCTGGGCGGTGAGACGGCCCACTTCGACAGGTCGATCTTTGATGCGCAGCGCCTCGCCATCCTGCTCAACCAGCCAGACGTGCGGTTGATTAGTGGGGCTGCGATCGGGATTGAACACCGCCGCCGCAGGCACGACCAGACGCGGCTGGGCAGGGGCATTCGGCAGGTTATGCAGCCTGACGCGCACCGAACCGCTGAGGCCGGCAACGCCAGGGAGATCAGCCGGACGCGGCATGGTCAGCACCACCTGATAGGTCAGCGTGGCGGCATCCGTCTGGCTGGTATGCTCTTTATATTGTGCGGTGAAAAAGCGGCCTGGCAGGGCGTTAAACTGCACCTCAGGCTGATAGTCAATATTCTGGATATCGAGGCTGGTGAAGAGGGTTTCGGGCAGCGTAAAGATGACGTCGAGCAGATCGGCACGGGTCAGCAGCGCAATGGGCTGTCCGGCGGCCACGACCTGATGATTACGCGCCTGTACCCTTGCAATCACGCCATCAAACGGCGCGCGAAGGCTAAGAAACTGTAACTCCTCCTGTGCGATTTTCAGCGCAGTCGCGGCGGCATCGCGATTAGCACGCTGCACATCCATTTCAGACTTTGAAACGGCGCTGCGCTGGGCCAGCGTATTGAAGCGCTGAAATTGTCGCTCCGCCAGTTGCAGTGCAGTCTGGCGGTCGCGTACCCGTAGTTTCGCATCTGCATCATTCAGGGTAGCGAGAAGCTGTCCCGCTTTCACGGGCGTTCCGTCACGAATATCAAGCTGTACCAGCTGGCCTGCCCGTTTAAAGGCAAGATCGGTATTATCACCCGCCTGAATACGCGCAGGAAATACCCGGATATTTTGAGCGATGTCCGACTCAAGGGTGAAAACTTTAATTACGCGGGGCGGGGGAGCATCCGGTTCTTTTTTTTCATCGCACGCTGTCATAAAAAAACAACAGAGCAAAATGAGGATAACCTTGCGTTTAATCATTTTCTTCGCCTTAACATCAGCTTTTAAACTGCGGTTTGATAAGCATTAAGGCGTAATAAACCCTGATGCTTATCGCGACCGGGATAAACTTATTTTTAATCTTCGTCATATAAGTTTAACGAAGCGGCAGGGCCGCTTCGCCTGAATCGGCTTACGCCGCCATCTGAGAGACCGCCAGCCAGGTCAGTAAGCCCACCAGAGTCGTTGCGGCGACCGCGAGAATAACGAAACCGCAAAGCATGATAATGCTCTGTTTTTTCATCAGAGTTTCCTTTTGCGAGCCAGAGTATAAACCGATGCACACTGCATCAGCATACTTAAACCTTAGCTAAACAAAAACAACGTTGTCATTCTCATAATATAGGTTAGATTTAATTTAGCCATTTTATGTTATTCGTCAGACGTTTCTTACGTAAATATGATATCGGTCATTACCTGCAGGAGGGGCTGCCTGCAAAATGCATGTCTTTTAATTGCGCCTTTATTTCATCGCTAAATGGCACGAGGTTTATATATGCTAAATAATGATAAGCAGGATAAAGCGTTAGCTTTATCTGAGCGCCCCTGGTATCAGCGTAGTGTGGCAGAGATATTCTCCGAACTGCAGAGCTCATCAGCAGGATTATCCACCGCCACTGCGCAGGAACGCCTGCAGAAACACGGTCCCAATGCCCTTCCGCAAAAAGCTGAGAAATCGGCTCTGCTCAAATTCATCGCGCATTTTAAAGATGTGCTGATCTATATTCTGCTGGCCGCGGCGGTGATCACCGCGATCATGGGTCACTGGGTCGATACCTTTGTCATTATCGGCGTGGCCGTCATTAACGCCCTGATCGGCTTTATTCAGGAGAATAATGCCGAGAAGTCACTGAAAAGTATTCAGAACATGCTCGCCAGTGAAGCGATGCTGGTGCGGGATGGCAAACAGGTCACGGTCGCGACGCGCGATATTGTGGTTGGTGATGTGGTGATGTTACGCCCGGGCGATAAAATCCCGGCTGATCTGCGACTGTTTGAGGTCAATAATCTTCGGGTTGAAGAGGCGATTCTCACCGGGGAGTCGACGGTGGTGTCGAAGAACACCGATACGCTGAGCGGTGAAAAATCGCTGGGCGACCGTCTGAACCTGGCTTTTTCAGGCACTACCGTCAGTTCCGGCACCGCCGCAGGCGTGGTGATCGCCAGCGGCGGTGATACTGAGCTGGGCCATATCAACGAAATGATCAGCGGCATAAAAGAGGTTAAAACCCCGCTGCTGGTGCAGATCGACAAACTCGGTAAAGCGATCTTTTTCATCATCCTGCTGATGATGGTCGCCCTGTTTATCTTCGGCTATCTGCTGCGTGACATTCCACTGGGCGAGTTGTCGCTGTCCGTCATCAGCCTGGCGGTTGCTGCGGTTCCGGAAGGTCTGCCTGCCATTATCTCTATCATCCTGTCGCTGGGCGTGCAGTCGATGGCACGCACCCAGGCGATTATCCGTAAGCTGCCGACTGTTGAAACACTAGGCGCGATGTCGGTGATCTGCTCCGATAAAACCGGCACGCTCACCATGAATGAGATGACGGTGAAAGCGGTGGTGCTCGCGAAGAGCCGCTGGCGTGTCAGCGGAAACAGCTATGAACCCAAAGGGGAGATTGTTGCTGAGCAGGGCGACGCAAGTGGACTCTCTGCGGCACAGGATCCGCTGTTTCAGCAGTTCCTGCATGCGGTAGACACCTGTAATGAAAGCCAGCTGCGTCAGGAAAGTCAGGGTCACTGGACGATTGTTGGCGGCCCGACTGAAGGCGCGCTGAAGGTGCTGGCGGCGAAGGGCCAGACGACACCTCAGCCGGTTGAGGTGGTGAGCAAGCTGCCGTTCGATTCCCTCTATAAATATATGTCGGTCAGCTGTGTTGCCAACGGCGAATCTTATGTGCTGCTGACCGGTGCGCCAGACGTGCTGCTGACGCTGTGTCAACAGCAGCAAACGCCGGAGGGTGCAGAGCCGATAGACCGTGCGTACTGGGATGCCGCCATCACCACCTACGCCAGCGAAGGGCTGCGCACCGTTGCCGCCGCCTGGAAGAGAACCTCTGCACCCGTTACCGCGCTGGATCATGCCGATCTGAGAAGTGACATGGTGCTGCTGGGTCTGGCCTGTATGATGGATCCCCCCCGTCCCGAAGCGATTGCCGCCATTGACGAGTGCCAGAAAGCGGGCATTCGCGTCAAAATGATCACCGGCGACCATCAGGAAACCGCGATGGCGATCGGTCAGATGCTGGGAATCGGCAACAGCCAGGCTGCTATCACTGGCTACCAGCTTGAACACATGAGCGACGCCGAACTGGCCGATGCGGCAAAAACCTATGACATTTTTGCCCGCACCAGCCCGGAACATAAACTGCGTCTGGTGAAAGCGCTGGAAGCGAGCGGCGAGATCGTTGGCATGACCGGCGACGGCGTCAATGATGCTCCGGCGCTGAAACAGGCCAACGTCGGTATTGCGATGGGTATTAAAGGCACTGAGGTGACAAAAGAGGCGGCCGATATGATTCTGGCCGACGATAACTTTGCCACCATCGCTGCGGCAGTCAAAGAGGGACGTCGGGTCTACGACAATCTCAAGAAAACCATCCTGTTTATCATGCCCACCAACCTGGCGCAGGGTCTGCTGATTATTATCGCGATTCTGATGGGCAATCTGCTGCCGTTAACCCCGGTACAGATTCTGTGGATGAACATGGCAACATCCGCCACGCTGTCGTTTGGTCTGGCGTTCGAGCCTGCTGAAGCCAATGCGATGCGCCGGCCACCGCGCAATGTTAAAGCGCACGTGATGGACGCTTACGCTATCTGGCGCGTGGTGTTTGTCGGTCTGCTGATTTCAATCAGTGCCTTTGTGCTGGAAGCCTGGCTGCAACCGCGTGGCTACAGTGCCGAGTTTATCCGTACCGTGCTGCTGCAGATGCTGGTGACTGCGCAGTGGGCCTACATGCTTAACTGCCGTAACTCTGATGGCTTCTCACTGGATCGCGGTCTGCTGAAAAATCGCGGTATCTGGCTGGTGACGCTGGTACTGATTGTCCTTCAGGCGATCATTATTTATGTGCCATTAATGAACACGCTGTTTGGTACCCGTCCACTGCCGATCAACTACTGGCTGATTTCGCTGATTGTCAGTATCGCGATCTTCATCATAGTTGAGATTGAAAAACGCCTCACCCGCGCATGGCGGGTGAAGACGCCATCACTGAGTTAATTCTGTCTCCGGGTCCTGCTGCGGATTGCTCGCCAGCAGGACCTTTTTAATCAGATAGGTCAGTGGAATAGCCAGTATCCCGCCCGTAATCCCCAGTAACGCCTGCCAGAACAGAAACGCCAGCAACTGCGTGGTCAGCGCCAGATTGAGTCGCTTCCCAATCAGCAATGGTTCGATCACCGAACTCAGGCAGAGGTTCAGCACCACAAAGAAACCTGCTACCGCCAGCGCGATCTGTAAATCAAACATGATGTAACTCTGGATCACCGGCGGAATCGCGGCCAGAAAGGAGCCAAGCACCGGCACGTAATTAAAGATGAACATCAGCACGCCCCAGAAAAAGGCAAACTTCAGCCCGATCAGATGCGCACCGACGCCCACGATTAACCCGCCCAGAATACTGGTCAGCGTTTTTACTCTGGCATACACAATCACGCTCTGAATTCCCTCCTGCAGCGCCAGATAAAAGGCCTGATGTTTTCCCTTTACCCGCTGTTGCAGTGCAGCTTTCAGCAGCGGCATCTCATAGAGCATAAACAGCAGCATCAGGAACACCATGATCCACCATGAGATGACGCCAGGGATTTGCGTCAGAAACGCGGTGACGATGCGCACTATCGCACCCGCATCCACAAAGGTCAGCAACTGGTCGGGCGTCATACCGATATCAAGCCGGGCAAAGGCCAGCGTCAGCTGTTCAAGCCGGGCCGCCAGTAGCACGGGCGCCTGACGGCTGAGCTGCATTAAATCGGGCGTCAGCACGGTTAACTTGAGGATAGTGACCACCATGATCAACAGCATCAGCATAATCACCAGCAGTGACGAGACGATGCGCGGTATGCGTTTGTTTTCCAGACGGGTAATCAGGGGATCAAGCATGATGGCCAGTAACATCGCCAGCAGGACCTGATTGATCAGCGGTGCTGCCAGATAAAGGCCGGTCAGAATAATGGTCAGACAGGCGAGGATAAACAGCACGCGTGCCAGCGGCGGCCAGAGGGTAAACCAGCTCAGTCCCATGATTGGGCTCCTTCAGCAAAGATAAGCTGCAGTATAGATGAGGCTTAAGCTTCAGTGCCTTGCGTCAGGTCAGAGGGGGGGAAGGCTTCTCTCAGGGCATAAGAGACGATCATCGGTGGCTCCTGACCCTTGTTCAACGCATGAAGGCGCGGCTAAAGCTATCCGGATAGTTTATTTACGATCCGGTTTCAGCCGACGATCAAACCGGAACGGAATGGCCTCAGCCTGTTGAACTATCCGGAAGAACTCGGGATGTTCAGGATTTAACAGATAGTTATATTCTACAGGGGAGAGGGCACTGGGAACACGCAACGCAACCGCATCGCAGGCAGAGCACCAGGCGTCTCCATAGTCAGCCAGTTCTGCCGGTGCGTCTTCATCGGCCCAGTTTGCAGGCAACTCAGTGATATCAGCGGTCTGAATCAGCACATCGGGAACATCGATGCGCAGAAGTGTGAAAGCATCCAGGATGTGTGCTGAATGCAGATGGACCAGTGTTTCCAGTAAAGTCAGCGATGCTGTTTCAGAAACATAAACCATGGATATGCCGATGCTGTTCCAGCGGCCGCCCGCCTCTTTTGCGCCAAATCCCGTCCAGGCTGTCGAAAGATACTTTGTCTTGGTCAGCCTGTAGAGAATCAAGAGTAAACTCCGTGCTCCAGGCGCGTGATTAATTTCATGACCTCGTAAGCCCCGGTTTCAGACGCCATCAGTTCTGCGGGCATTTTCCAGCTCAGCGCCCTGTTAGGCTCATTCAACCATTTTAGCGCTTCATCCTTATCACCTTCGAACAGTTCAACTGCGCGATCAATGACACGGATAATACGTACCAGTCGTTCACTTTGTTCAGCGCTGAATTTCGCTTTGACGCTTCGGCTGAACGTCGTGGAGGGAATACCGGACATTTTGCGCAGATCGTTTTGCGTAATCTTCGCCCAGTTGACGATCAGGTGAGCTACGTTGCCATCAAGGCCTTCATTAATCTGGGCAAGCAGGGCGACACCATCAGCGTTGTTCAGGCCTGCGGCCTGCCATAAGCGTGGCGGCCTGGTTTTATTCGCAGAAAAACTGAATGTTTTCATCTGTCACCTCCAATTGGTCATTTAACTATAACCATTTGGTGGGTGGTGGCGCAAATTTCAGGCTCTGATAAATCAGGAAAACCGGTCACTCTGAACCATTCAGAGTCATGTGTCAGAGCAAGTCGCGACTCACACATATTCATGAGTTTCATTCATATCGCGTTATTGATCTGAATAATGTGCAGATTGTCGATCTCATCAGCCAGTTTCTTAAAGAGCGAAATCTGCAATAGCGGGCAGGCAAAGATCAGGATTAATCATCATTGATGAATAAAAGTAATAAGCCCTAGCTAATTACCCTACTTAATCCAATAAATTATTTTACGTTATGATTTTCACACACAACGGCTGAAGGATAACGCCATGCCAACTCTAAAACTCAACAATGGTAGAGAACATCAATATCCTCGTTTTTGAACGCAGTTCTGAGGATATGTTGCAAATTGCGGCGCTTGATTCCGCAACCAGCACATTCTTCTCTCATTCCTATCCGGCGATGATGGAGTGGCTGACTGGCCGCAAACCTGACGTTTAAAACGCAACAGAAGAGGCTTTCAATAATGCAAAAACGCTATCTCGGAAAATCAGGGCTTGAAGTGTCAGCACTCGGTTTGGGCTGTATGGGCCTGAGTCATGGCTATGGTCCGGCGACCGACACCCGTCAGGCTGTTGAGCTGATTCGCGCCGCGGTTGAACGTGGGGTGAAATTTTTCGACACAGCCGAAGTTTATGGCCCATATCTTAATGAAGACGTGGTGGGTGAAGCGTTACAACCCTTACGCGACCGGGTGGTTATCGCTACCAAATTTGGTTTTACCTTTGGTGAGGACAATAAACAGCAGATTTTAAACAGCCGCCCGGAACATATTCGCAAAGCGGTTGAAGGCTCGTTGCATCGTCTGAAAACCGATGTGATTGATTTGCTGTATCAGCACCGCGTCGATCCGGAAGTCCCTATCGAAGATGTTGCGGGAACCGTGAAAGACCTGATTTCAGAAGGTAAGGTCAAACATTTCGGCCTTTCTGAAGCGGGTGCACAAACCATTCGTCGTGCACATGCCGTACAACCTGTTACTGCACTGCAAAGCGAATACTCAATGTGGTGGCGCGAGCCCGAGCAGGAGATCCTGCCATTGCTGGAGGAGTTGGGGATTGGTTTTGTGCCATTCAGTCCATTAGGCAAAGGATTTCTGACGGGCGCGATTAAGTCAGGAACGACGTTTGGCAGTGACGATTTCCGTAGTAAGGTGCCGCGTTTTGCCGCTGAAGCGATTGAAGCCAACGAAAAGCTGGTCACATTACTGGGTGAACTGGCTGCCGGAAAAGGGGTTACGTCTGCACAAATAGCACTGGCATGGTTGCTGGCACAAAAACCGTGGATTGTTCCCATCCCCGGGACTACTAAACTGCACCGGCTGGATGAAAACCTGGGTGCTGCCGACATCACTCTTTCACAGGACGACGTGCGGCAGATAGAAGAGGCGCTTGAAACGATAGAAATCGTCGGCGAGCGTTACTCCCCTGAGCATCAGGCTCGTGTGGGCCGTTAAGATTCAGGCGGGTCTGCATCGAATTGTAGACCCGCTATTCCGGGTGCCGAAGCGCATCTATCATCAGCACAAAAGCGGGCGGATGCTGTTTACGGCTCGGGTAACAGAGATAATAACCGGGAAATGCAGGGCACCAATCCTGCAGAATCTGAATTAGCTTTCCGGATTTTACATGCTCCCTGATCGTATCTTCAGGAACACAGGCAATACCAAAACCCGATAATACGGCATCGATTCTTTCTGACAGAAAATTAAACGTGACCTGTCCTTCAACTCTGACACGTAACGATTTTCCTTCCTTCTCAAACTTCCAATGATAAAAGTTTTAATTTCGGCCATACGAGAGTTTGAGCTGCATGCTCCCCTGCGGATAAGCGGATATTGCCAGAGGGCGTTCCATTAAGTTGAACCAGAGTTTCCAGCTCCTGCTCAAGATCGGCAATACGTGGCTCAGATGGGCCTGATTAGATAACGCGAGATTAAAACGGCGTGCCTGACGTGCCGAACATGTCTGGGCCTATGCCTTTCACACGCCGTCGATACGGAGTTTTATCTGAGAAGGTCATGGTGAGGGGCGGGTTCCATTTCCAGGCGAGCCCCAGGCATAAGAAAGCCTTTATCTGGCGGACAGATCAGTCTATTTTAAAGGAAATGATCATTCTCTAATGGTGTTTGCGATGAACGATAACCGTTATAAAGAGCGGGGACGACCGCGGGCGTTTGATGCCGATGCGGCACTGGACAGCGCAATGCTGGTATTCCGGCAAAAGGGCTATCACGCCACCTCGATCGGCGATTTGGGCCAGGCTATGCAGCTCACTACCGGCAGCATCTATAAAGCTTTTACCGACAAGCGCACGCTGTTTGCAAACGTCTTTGCTCGCTATCTCTCAATGCGTAACAGCAGTTTAGCTGCGCGGCTGGCGCAATGTGAAAATGGCCGTGAGCAACTGGCGGCGCTACTCAATTTTTATGTGGATTCAGTGCGCGATGTCGAAGGTGAGCGCGGCTGTCTGGTGGCTGTCAGCGCCTTAGAGCTGCAAACTCTGGATGAGGAACTTGCCGGAGCCGTCAGCGCGGCGCTGATACGCAACCAGCAGAATCTGCAGCAGATAATCAGCCTGGGTCAGCAGGATGGTTCGGTCAATCCTGCACTGGACAGAGAGGCCACCGCTTCGCTGATGCTATGCATTGTTCTGGGGATGCGGGTAGCCGGTAAAGTTGCTGCTACCCGGCCCGATGCCAGCATCATCCCCCTGGCGCTAAAGATACTCGACTAAATTTTTTACACATTAAGGAATCGATCGTTTCCTTATTATCCGGAGGTTATATGCGCGTATATCCACTCTACCAGCACCACTTTATTAACATTGACTCGCAGCGGCTGCACTACCTCAACGCAGGCAGTGAACACGCTGAGGCTGTGGTTCTGCTCGCGGGTTTCCCGCAAAGCAGTTATGCCTGGCGGGAGGTTATTCCCTTGCTTGCCAGCCGCTTTCATGTGATCGCAACCGACCTGCCAGGGCAGGGTGATTCTGACTTTCCAGCCAGTGGTTACGACACTGACAGCGTGGCAGAGCGCATACTGGCGCTGCTGAACCAGCTGGGTATCGAACGCTTTCATCTGGCCGGGCATGATATCGGGGCGTGGGTCGCCTGGTCACTGGCGGCAGGCCATCCCGAAAAGGTTAGCCGTCTCGCGCTGCTGGATGGCGGTATTCCCGGTATCACGCTGCCTGACTTAATGCCAATGGTGGGTGATAGCGCCTGGAAAACCTGGCATTTTGGATTTCACTGTGTGGATGATTTACCGGAAGCGCTGATCACTGGCAGAGAGGCGATCTACCTCGACTGGTTTTTTAACCGTAAGTCAGCCAATCCACATCGCATAGATGCGGCGGCCCGTCATGAATATTTGCGCGTTTTTCAGCAGCCCGGGGCCCTGCGGGCCGGACTGGCTTTTTACCGCGCTTTCGCACAGTCGGCAGAGCAGAATCGACAGCGCGCGTTAAAAGGCAAACTGGCTTTACCGCTGCTGGCTGTCAGTGCCGACCAGGGATCGATACCCGATATGGCCACCCCGCTGCGCACCGTAGCGCATCAGGTAAGCAGTGAAACTGTTCTCAACTGCGGTCATTTTATTCCCGACGAACAACCCGAGAAATTAGCGGAAATACTGGCAGACTTCTTTATTCCCTCTCCGGATAAAAGCGAAATATCACCTCAGTGACAGTAGTGAAAGTAATGTCGTGTGGCGGATTATTAATATTATTGCTGATCCGCTGTTATCTCATACAGGTTTCCAATAAATAACACTATCTTATTGATTTTTAAGTATGTAGAGCAGGCTGTTGCGCGTTGCTTTCTGTCGCGTGCTGTGAATAAATAAACGGTCATCAACGTCCGCCATCAGGATGAGATTAAAATAGCGGTCGGCAACAGAGTGCCGATCGCATATTGCCGGGGCTGCTATGAATCAGGAAAAAGCACGACTGGCCGGGGAAATAAAAGCCAGAGTTAATGAACTTGAATCGCAGTTAGTGGCGATTCGACGTGATATCCATGCGCATCCGGAACTAGGCTTTGATACGCTGCGCACCGCCAGTCTGGTCACAGAGTATCTGCAGGCGCTGGGACTCAATCCCCGCACCGGCGTTGGCCGCAGCGGTGTTGTGGTGGATATCGACGGCGCAGAGCCGGGTAAGACGCTGCTGTTGCGCGCCGACATGGACGCGCTGCCAATCCATGAGCAGACCGGTCTGCCGTTTGCCAGCCGCTATCCCGGAAAAATGCACGCCTGTGGGCATGATATTCACACCGCAACGATGCTGGGTGTCGCAACGATCCTGCCGCACTATCGTCAGCAGCTCAAAGGCCGGGTCCGGCTGATATTCCAGCCCGCGGAAGAGACGCCAGAAAGTGGCGCTGAGGCGATGATTGCGGACGGCGCGGCAGATGGCATCGACTGGGCCGTGACCCTGCATAACAAGCCTGAACTGGCTGCGGGGGAAGTCGCCCTGACGCGCGGGGCCAGCACTGCCTCCAGCGATGAATTCGACGTTACGGTGCATGGCGTATCGACCCACGCGGCACGTCCGCACATGGGCACCGATCCGATCATCGCTACCGTGCATCTCATCAGCCAGCTACAGACCCTCATCTCGCGTGAACGCGATCCCGCTCACTCCGCCGTATTGACCATCGGGCACATTCAGGGTGGTACCACCCACAATATCATTCCCGATAGCTGCCTGTTTCAGGGCACCATCCGTACTAAGTCGCCGGAAGTACGCGCTGCTATGGAAACCTCGTTTAAACGGATGTGCGAAGGGGTGGCGCTGGCGCAAAACGTGCGGGTGGAGGTTAACTTCCAGCGTGGCGTGCCGCCTCTGATGAATGACGATCGCCTGATCGATTCACTGGAACAGATTCTGTCGCATCAGTTTGATAAGCCCATCATCGCGCAGCCCAGCGCCAGCTTTGGAGCCGAAGATTTTTCACTGTTCACGGAACGGGTACCGGGCTGCCAGATTCATATTGGATCGGCCACGCCGGGCCGTGACGATCACCTGCATAACTCCGACTATCAGCCGGACGAACGCAGCATTACCGCCGGGACGCAGGCGCTGACCCGCCTTGCAATTGATTTACTCTCTTAATAATAAATAAATGAGGTTTATATGATGATGCGTAACCGCCTGTTTACGGCTTCTCTGACCGTGGCGCTGCTCGCCACTTCCGCGTTCAGCCAGGCGAAAGATTTCGGCACCCTGAAGTTTGCGACTGAAGCGGCTTATCCTCCGTTCAACCAGACCACACCGAGCGGCAAAATCGTCGGTTATGAGCCGGATATGGTGGCGGAGCTGGCTAAACGTGCTGGCTTCAAATATGAAATCATCGCCCAGAAATGGTCGGGCATGATCCCAGGTCTTATCGACGGTAAATATGATGCGGTGATCGATGCGGTGACCGTAACGCCAAAACGTGCTGAAGCGATCGATTTTACCCATCAGTACACCGTCAGCGTCTCCAGCTTTGTGACTGCGAAAAAAAGCCCGCTGGCCACGCTGCCAGGCAGCGGCACGATTGTGACGGCGGATGATGACGCCGGCATGAAAAAAGCGATCGACGATCTGAAAACCACCTTCAAAGGGAAAACCATCGCGGTGCAGGTCGCCACCATTCAGGCGGATTTCCTGCAGAAATACCTGGGCGACGTTGCCACTATCCGCACCTATCAGGCGGGTCCTGAAACCTTCGCCGACCTGATGAATGGCCGGGTGGATGCCGTCATGGCGTCTCGTACCAACCTCAACGCCTTTGTGAAAAAACATGCTGAGGCGATCAGCAGCAGCGGCTATGGCTTCTCCGGTGGCGTGCTGGGCGCAGGCTCGGCGATTGGTCTGCGTAAAGGCAACAGTGAGCTGCAGCAGGTGTTGAATCAGGCGCTGGACTCCATGATCAAAGATGGGACGCTGAGCAAACTGTCGATCAAATGGTTTGGCGAAGATGTCGCGCCGAAAGCGTAACCGCTGATGCTGATGAATATTGACTGGCAGATACTGGGCTTCGGGGATGAGGGCTGGGGTGGCGTGCTGCTTAATGCCGCCGCCGTCACCGTCAGCGTGTCGTTATGCGCCTGGCTGCTGGGTGCGTTGCTGGGCAGCGTGCTCTGCTGGATGCAGATTGCCGGTTCACGCTGGCAGCAGCGACTGGCGGCAGGCTATATCACACTGTTTCGCGGCGTGCCGGAACTGCTGGTGATCTACCTCTTCTACTTCGGTGGACGACAGGTGGTCTCCACCGTGGGCACCGCGCTGGGCTTCCAGGGACCGTTTGATGTGAACGGCTTTGTGGCGGGTGCGATTGCCATCGGGCTGATCTCCGGTGCCTATCAGAGCGGGGTATTCCGTGGCGCCTTCTACGCCATTCCCGGCGGAACGCTGGAAGCGGCGACCGTGACCGGCATGGGACGGCTGATGATGTTTCGCCGCATTATCGTGCCGCAGGCGTTACGCACCGCGCTGCCCGGCATGGGCAACCAGTGGCAATCGGTGATTAAAGAGTCGGCGCTGGTCTCGGTAACCGGGTTGGTGGAAACGATGAACCAGGTCTCCACCGCAGCCAACTCCACCCAGATGTCCTTTTTCTTCTACAGCGTGGGGGCGGTGATCTACCTGATTATCACCACCTGTTCCGATATGGTTTTCCGCTACGTGGAAAAGTTTGCGATGCGCGGTCAACAGCGCGTGAAGGGGTAAGGAGACCACGTGGATATCATATTTTTACAGCAGACGCTGCTGGCGCTGCTGAAAGGATTGCCGCTGACCATCAACCTGGCGCTGCTCTCACTCTTTGGCGGCGGCGTGCTGGCGCTGCTGCTTAACCTGCTGCGCATGACGCGTGTCGGCAGCGTTTTCTGTCGCTTCTACGTCTGGCTATTTCGCGGTACGCCACTGCTGATCCAGATCTTTATGGTCTATTACGGCCTTGGCAGTTTACCGGCGGTGCGGGAAAGCCTGTTCTGGCCGCTGCTGCGCGATCCCTACTGGTGCGGCTTGCTGGCGCTGATACTGAATGATGCCGCCTACACCTCGGAGATCCTGCGCGGCGGGCTGCGTGCCGTCAGTCAGCAGTCGCTGGAAGCCGCTAAAGTCTCGGGCATGTCGTCGTATAAGATCTTTACCCGCATCACCTTACCGATTGCGATTCGACAGGCATTGCCGGCCTACAGCAATGAGATCATCTCGATGATCAAAGCAACGTCGCTGGTCAGCACTATCAGCCTGATGGAGATGACCGGCATTGCCGACTCGATAGTCTCTTCCACTTTCCGGGCGCTGGAGGTGTTCCTGAGCGCGGCGGTGATCTACCTGATACTCACCATGCTGGTCAGCAAAGGCGTATCGATGCTGGAACGACGCTTATCACCTTACTATTTTGGAGCACGCTCATGACCGCACCTACCATCATGCTGAGTCATCTCAGAAAGAGTTATGCGGGACACGAAGTGCTGCACGACATCAGCCTGACCGCGCAGGATGGCGATGTGATATCGCTGATTGGTGCCAGTGGGTCGGGCAAAAGTACGCTGTTACGCTGCATCCCGTTTCTTGAAGTACCACAGGCGGGTGAAATTGCGGTAGGCGAGGTGAACGTTACGCTGGATAACGCCGACGAAAAACTGAGCCGCGAGCAGCGCCGTCGCATCAAGCTGATGCGAATGCAGCTCGGCTTTGTATTTCAGAGCTTCAACCTGTGGCCGCATAAAACGGTGATGCAGAACATCATTGAAGCGCCGGTTCATGTGCAGAAGCGCAGCCATAAAGAGGCGATTGAAGAAGCAGAAGCGCTGCTCCATAAAGTGGGACTCTATGCAAAACGCGACGCCTGGCCGTCGCAGCTTTCCGGCGGACAGCAGCAGCGCGTGGCGATTGCACGGGCGCTGGCGCAGCAGCCGAAAGCGATACTGTTCGATGAGCCAACTTCCGCGCTGGATCCGGAGCTGGTGGGCGAAGTATTGCGGGTGATCCGCAGTCTGGCGGAAGAGGGACGTACCATGATTATCGTCACCCATGAAATGGGCTTTGCGCGCGACGTGTCGAACAAAGCGGTGTTTCTGCACCAGGGAATGATTGAGGAGTCCGGTTCGCCGGAGCAGGTGTTTCTCGATCCGATCTCGCCACGCTGCCGCGCCTTTGTGAACAGCCACTTTGAGCGCAATGCAGGCTGAAGCGGCATTCTGATAAGGCTGACGCGCGGAAATTTCATGTTTTGAGATCAGAAAACCCCGGAAGATTTTCCTGATGCCAGTCAGTTAAGCGACAGGTGATAACGCAGTCTGGTGCCGGGCAGGGGCTGGCGGTCCTCGCGCCGCTGCGCGGTTC